>CACYZN010000024.1 GCA_902778925.1 uncultured Bacteroidota bacterium | reverse complement strand
CCCTACCACGTTACCCACTACGGCCTGCGGCAGCGGGCAGTCGACGATGGTGCCGTGGTCGGGGTCGGTGCCGGCGGCACAGTAGCTGAGCTGCCACGAGGTGTGGTTGGGCAGGGTGTCCCACTGCACGAAGAGGGTCTGGTCGGCAATCCACTGCTGCCTGAAGTCGCGCACCACGCCGCAGGTGTCGCACGGCCGCTCCACGATGGGCATCAGGCACAGGACTACATGCTCCTGCGTGAGGTGCCACGGCGCATCGGGCGGGTCGCTCTTCAGTCTATAGCGAATCTTGTTCAACGGCATCCTAAGGGTCTTCACTCCACAATCACGATGGCGCTCAGTTTGTTTAACCGGAAGATAAGCAGTTTTAAAGCAATCGTATAATGGAGACCATCCGATGCAGAAGGAGTCGGTTACCACTACCGGCTCGTCGAAATAGATTTCATAGGTGCTAAAAAAATAGTCATAATCCTCATAGGGAGAATCCCACTGTTGAGTCGTAATCCATATATTTGGCAGCCTGATTATTCGCGCAACATCAGCAAGGCTTATAGTATCGTCTTTCAGTAGCTGCATATCAAGTCCAATTGGTTTGTACAGATTTAACACAGCAAAAATAGTGTCAGGATTGTAACTATACGCACCACCTGTTGTATAAAAATCACTTAACACTGCAGCAATTCCGATAACTTTTGTCGAGTCCGATACTTCATACTGTGCCGCGTATGTTTTCAATACATGTGGTCTTACCGTAAAATTAAATGTGTCAAAATGCGTCGCTGGACACCCCCCACCGCAACATAAATCATTCCACTCTCGCATACACAAGGTCCCGTCATGATAGCATCTATCGGCGCTGTCGTCTACCCACTGGAACATATAATGCTGGTAATACTCTGGGATGGTGTCTATTTCATCCTGGGCAACGGCCATTGGGCGGCAGGCAATCAAGCACAGCAACAGAACAATGTATTTCTTCATGGCACTATTTGTTTTATGGCATGTTATCAATGGCGGCCAAGCAGATGGACTATTGTATGGCTAAGACGCTTTTTCATAACGTTTTGCATATTTAATGGTTAATGATACACTGCTGCAAATATACATCTTTTTTCCAATTCTGCAAAATCCCACTTCTCATTTCTCACTTCTCACCTTCCCCTCTCACCTTTCACCTCTTCCACACCCCATTATGTATATCTTATGTTGTATTTATGTTTAAAACATAAGAAATACATAAGAAATACATAAGAAGTACATAAGAAATACCGGAGGGGAAGCGGAGGGGAAGGCTGGCGGAGCTGGGTATCAGCCGGTTGCGAAAAGGGCAAAATCGGCACCAAATCTTAATTTCTTTAGGTTTTAAGTTAAAGTGCGTTAAAACGGCCGTCGGGCAGGCTGCGGACGGGGGCGGGGACGGGCGGCGCGAGGGGTGAAAAAAGTGCCTCGCGCGATTTTTTTTATTACAGCTGGGTGTAATTATAGTTTTTTTTGTAAATTTGCAGCGCAATTATAACGCACTGACAACGATGTTTGAGAACCTTAGTAGCAAGATAGAGAAAGCATTGCATACCCTTCGCGGCAAGGGCAGCATCACCGATATTAACGTGGCCGAGACTGTGAAGGAGGTGCGCAAGGCCCTGCTCGACGCCGACGTGAGCTATCCCATAGCCAAGGAGTTTACCGACCGCGTGAAGGCCGAGGCCTTGGGGCGCAATGTGATAACGAGTATCGAGCCTGGCCAGCTGATGGTGAAGATTGTGCACGAGGAGCTGACGAAGCTGATGGGTTCCGAGTCGGTCGACATCAACATCAAGGGCCGCCCCGCCGTGGTGCTCATCGCGGGCCTTCAGGGTTCGGGTAAGACCACCTTCAGCGCCAAGCTGGCCAACATGCTGAAGAGCAAACGGGGCAAGAGCGTGGTGCTGGTGGCCGGCGACGTCTACCGTCCCGCCGCCATCAGCCAGCTGCAGACCCTGGGCCAGCAGATAGGGGTGCCGGTGTATACCGAAGAGGGCAACCGCAACCCCGTGCAGATAGCGCAGAACGCCGTGAGCGACGCCCGGCAGCGGGGTGCCGACGTGGTGATTGTCGACACGGCCGGCCGACTGGCCGTCGACGAGCAGATGATGGACGAGATAGCGGCCCTCAAACGCGAGCTGCAGCCGCAGGAGACCCTCTTCGTGGTCGACTCGATGACCGGCCAGGACGCCGTCAACACGGCCAAGGCCTTCAACGACCGCATCGACTTCGACGGCGTGGTGCTCACCAAGCTCGACGGCGACACCCGCGGCGGCGCCGCACTGACCATACGCTACACGGTGCAGAAGCCCATCAAGTTCGTAGGCATCGGCGAGAAGATGGACGCCCTCGACGTGTTCCACCCCGACCGCATGGCCAACCGCATACTGGGCATGGGCGACGTGGTAAGCCTCGTGGAACGCGCCCAGGAACAATACGACGAGCAGGAAGCCCGCCGCATACAGAAGAAGCTCATACACGACGAATACAACTTCGAGGACTTCCTGTCGCAGGTGGCACAAATCAAGAAGATGGGGTCGATGAAGGACCTCATAGGCATGATACCCGGCATGGACAAGCTGACCAAGAACGTGGAAATCAGCGACGACGCCTTCAAGCCCATCGAAGCCATGATAGGCAGCATGACGCCCTACGAGCGCCAGCACCCCTCGTGCCTCAGCGGCAGCCGCAAACAGCGCATCGCCGCCGGCAGCGGCCGCTCGATACAGGAGCTCAACCGCTTCCTCAAGCAGTTCGAAGACACCCGCAAGATGATGAAGATGGTGAGCAAAAACGGCGGCAAGATGCCGATGAGAAAGAGACGATAATACCGACAAGCAACAATAAACAAAGAATAATAACACGAACGGGGAACCGTGGACTCGTTTCACCTTTTCACCTTTCACCTTTCACCTAAAAGATGGTACAGATATTAGACGGCAAGGCCATGGCCTTGCAAATCAAAGACGAGATAGCCAACGAGGTGCGCGCACTGACCGCCCAGGGACACCGCGCCCCCCACCTGGCCGCCGTAATCGTGGGCACCGACGGTGCCAGCCAGACCTATGTAGCCAACAAAGAAAAGTCGAGCCACGAGGTGGGATTCACCTCGAGCGTGTACCGCATGCCCGAAAGCACCACCGAGGCCCAGTTGCTAGAGACCATCGAGTTCCTGAACAACGACCCCGACATCGACGGCTTCATCGTGCAGCTCCCCCTGCCCAAACACATCAACGAGCAGAAGGTAATCAACGCCATCTCGCCCGACAAGGACGTCGACGGCTTCACACCCATCAACATAGGCCGCATGGTGCTCGGCGAGGAGTGCTTCGTGCCCGCCACCCCGATGGGCATCTGCACCCTGCTGAAACGCTACGGCATCGAGACCGCCGGCAAACACTGCGTTGTCATAGGCCGCTCGAACATAGTGGGCACTCCGGCCGCCAACCTGCTGAGCCGCAAAGGCTTCGACTGCACGGTCACCATGTGCCACAGCAAGACCCGCAACCTGGCCGAGCTGACGCGCCAGGCCGACATACTGGTGGTGGCCATCGGCAAGCCCGAGTTCGTCACCGCCGACATGGTGAAGGAGGGCGCCACGGTTATCGACGTGGGCATACACCGCATACCCGACGAGTCAAAGAAGAGCGGCTACCGCATCATCGGCGACGTGAAGCACTCGGAAGTCGACGCCAAGTGCAGCTGGACGACCCCGGTGCCCGGCGGCGTCGGCCCCCTCACCATAGTAAGCCTGCTGCAGAACACACTGCAGGCCTACAAAAGAATGAGTAATTAGGAATTATGCGGGACGACAATATCGTGCTTCAGAAAAGCGAGGATTTTGCAGTTCGGATAATCAATCTGCGGAAATACTTGGCTGAGAAGAAGCATGAATTCGAGTTGTCGTCGCAAATAGTGAGGTCGGGTACAAGTATAGGGGCAAACATACACGAGGCAATCTGCGCTTTCAGCAGAAAGGACTTCCTGGCCAAGATGTATATATCATTCAAAGAGTGCAACGAGACGATGTTCTGGTTGCGCCTTTTGTATAGAACGGATTATATCACACAACAAGAATTCGACTCGCTGTCGAATGACTGCAAAGAGCTTCTTTCGCTTTTGAGCAGTATAACAAAGAGTGCAAAAAAAGGGATTAGAAATTATCCGGGCACAGACTAATGCCGTACCCGGATAATTCCTAATTTCTAATTGCTAATTCCTAATTTTACGTCAATCGCCGACGGCGACCACGCGGAAGGTCATCGTGGGTATACTGCCCGTGGGAACATTGAAGTCGAAGTCCTGCATGATGAAGGTGATGCGGCCATAGCCGTAGTCGTAGCGCAGGTTCTCGGTCACATAGATGGGGTCTCCGACAAGGTTGCCGTTTTCGTCATAGGTGCTGTAGTCCACAGGGTAGACATAGGGCAGCGGGTGCTGGCGGCCAGCCTCGACAAGGTAGACATTGACGTGGCCATAGTCCACCACATGCTCGGTGAGGGCATCCCAGCCTACAGTGCAGATAAAGTAGCCGTCATCCATGCCAGACTGGGTCAGCACCCAATCGTTGGCCGTGATAACGACCTCCATCGTCTCCATCGTCTGGTGTTCGCACGAGGAGAAACCAAATGCCATCAAAATGGCAGCCATGATAGGCATAATCGTTTTCTTCATATCTTGTTGTTTTATTTGTTAGTATTTCATTTTCGCCAATAACGGAGAGCTTAGTCCCTTTATTGTTTTGTCGGTGCAAAATTACTTCATCTGCAGCGATAAAATTCCGGAGGCGGCAAATATTTTTCCAAAAAAAGTTTGCCGCCCATGTAACAAAACATATTTTTTTGCGTTAATGGGGAAAACCAAGGCGATAATTTAGCGTAAGAGTATGAGACAACTGAAGATTACCCACTCTATCACCAACCGCGACATCAAGTCGCTCGACAAATACCTGCAAGACATCTGCAGCGAGGAGCTGCTGACGCCGGAGCAGGAGGTGCAGCTGGCGCAACGCATCAAGCAGGGCGACCAGGCCGCACTGGAGCGCCTGACCAAAGCCAACCTGAGGTTTGTGGTCTCGGTGGCCAAGCAGTACCAAAACCAGGGTCTGTCGCTGCCCGACCTCATCAACGAAGGCAACGTGGGCCTCATTAAAGCCGCCAAGCGCTTCGACGAGACTCGCGGATTCAAGTTCATCTCCTACGCCGTGTGGTGGATTCGCCAAAGCATACTGCAAGCCATCGCCGAGAACTCGCGCATCGTGCGCCTGCCAAGCAACCAGCTCGGGGCTCTCAACAAGCTGAAGAAAGAGATCAGCAAGCTGGAGCAGCAGCTGGAGCGCCCGCCTTCAGAAGAAGAGCTGGCCGACATGCTCGACATACCTGAAGACAAGATCAAGGCCATCATGGGCATCAGCGGTCGCCACGTCTCTATCGACGCCCCCTTGGCCAGCGACGAGGATGTGAACTTCGTCGACGTGCTTCCCAACGAGGACACGCCGCCGACCGACAACAAGCTTATGCAGGAAAGCCTCTCGCAAGAGATAGAGCGCTGCCTGTCGACCCTGACGGAATATGAGCGCGAGGTCATCAAGATGTACTTCGGCATCGGCCTGCCCCACCCCCTCAGCCTCGACGAGATAGCCATGAAGTTCAACCTCACCCGCGAGCGTGTGCGCCAAATCAAGGAGAAGGGCATCAAGCGCCTGAAGACAAGTAGCAAGAGCAAACACCTGAAGGCCTACCTGTAGGATGGATACCATACTGAAATATTTCCCAACACTAACAGAGCGGCAGCGAGAGCAACTGGCCGCTCTGTTGCCTTTGTACGAAGAGTGGAATGCCCAGATCAACGTCATCTCGCGCAAGGATATGGAGCACTTCTACGAACACCACGTGCTGCATTCGCTGGCCATAGCCAAGGTCATCCAGTTCAAACCCATGGCCGAGGTGCTCGACGTGGGCACGGGTGGCGGATTTCCCGGCATACCGTTGGCCATCATGTTCCCCGAGAGCCGTTTCATGCTCATCGACTCCATAGGTAAGAAGATAAAGGTGGTCTCAAGTGTTATCGAGAGCCTCGGCCTAACCAACACCAAAGCCCAGCAGATACGCGCCGAGCAGCTCGACGGCGAGTTCGATTTTGTGGTGTCGCGCGCCGTCACGACACTCAGCGAGTTCGTCCCCTGGGTAAAGGGCAAAATATCGAAGAGCCAGTACCACCCCCTGCGCAACGGCATACTATACCTGAAAGGGGGCGACCTCACCAGCGAACTCTTTCCCTTCCGCCACAAGGTGAAGACCTGGGACATAGGCGACTTCTTCGCCGAAGAATACTTCGAGACCAAGAAGGTTATCTACCTTCCGCTGTAATACAATTACGGGGCAGCTCTGCTGCCCCGTAGTGTTTAAGCTGTAACCACATATTCAATCTCGTAATTGTACTTTATCCACTCATGCTCCTGATGTTGACTATTAGGATCCAAATAGACAGCACGATGGTAAACACTGTACTCACTATAAACTTTTAGCATAACCATCAACCTCTCGTCGCTGTCGTTTTGCACAATGTAACCGTCGCTGGTATTTGTGAGACTCACATAATTCCGGTAAGTCTCAGAGGGGACAAAATGCATTTCTTCTGCCCGACAACTGGTAAACCTCCAGCACTCCCATACAGTGTTGCCTGGCTTGAAGTAAAGGACAATCTTAGCATCGATAACACGGTCTTTGCTTGTATTGTGTTTCAGCCTCATTATGGCATCAACCCTATAACCGGCATCAGAATTGGGGGTAGCCTCAGTCTTTAAGTCCGTGATGGTATACTGCGACCCATTAAAATCAACCCAGCAGTTGTCGATATCCTCAGAGAAATATCTATCTGCCATAACCTCCCTAATCAAAGCCTCATCCTCGTCGGGATACTTGCACGGTATCTGCGACACAGCTTTTTCAATTTGGGGTGAGACATGTTCATGTAGGTTATTAATATCGGTCAGTAAGTCTTCCTTATAGAACTTCCGATACGCCTCTATCATTGCATTATAGGAACTAGACGCACCATAATACTTGCTTTCCAGTTTTTCGTCCCGTTCCTTAAGTTTATCGCGTTTTGGGAAAATAGTCTCTTCAAAGTAAGCTTGCCGACCATTGAGATATACATCCTTAACGGCTGCACGTGAAGAATAATCCTCGGGATTGAAGTCTTTCAAGAACTGCTTGTCATACTTCTTGTATGCCTTTACCACTTTTTTGTTGTAACTGTTGTAACTGTCAGCCGCAAAGTATCCATCGAGATATGCGACTGGCTTGCAGGTACCAGGCAGGACCACCGAGAATAGGCCTACCAACAATAGTGTTGCTATCTGTTTCATATTGTTTACTATTTAATCGTTAATTCTGAGCATTATTGTCCCAAGAGGCTGTTGAGGGTGGCGACATCGGCGTCGGAGAGACCGAGTTGCTGGGCCTGAGAGTATTCCTCGGCCGACGTGGGGCTAACATTTAGGTACTTGCGCTCGAAATAGTCTTCCTTGATGTATCCGAGCAGTTGGTATTGTATACCGCGTGGCTCGATCATGTTGGCGGCGTTTAGGTATTCAATAGCCTTATTGATATCGGCACGTTGTGCAAGGAAAGGCTTCTTGCCGCGCAACAGGCATATGGCTGCCATGAAGTAGGGCTCGGCGGAGTCGTAGTTGCTGTCGATGGCCTTGTCGAAGAGGGGCATAGCCTTGTCGTAGAGCTTCATCTTGAGGAAGCACATGGCGGCATAGCCGTTCACCTCCTGATTCTCCGGGTCGGTTGCAAGGGCTTTGTTGAATCCTTTAAGGTACTTGTTGACTATAGGCATTTCCATTGTAGCCAGTGTGCTGGACGACACCGTAACAGGCTGGTTGCACTGAGGACACACCTTGGTACCGGGTTCGAGGGCCTTGTCGCAGCAAGGGCAAAGAAATACTGTCGCTGACATAACTATTGTTGTTTATAGTTTATTATGCTTTTTCGGATACTATTCGGTTGCGGCGGCGAGCCTTATCGGTCATCTCGGCACAGAGGCGCGTGACTTCGGCCTCGTCAGAAGCGCCACATGCGTCCTCAAGGGCATTGAGCTGTCCCATAAGCTCGCGCTCGAGTTTTTCGGCTTCTGGGCACGACCGCAACGGACTGCTCGACACAAGGTCGCACAGCAGGCTCACCTTGCGGTCCAAGGCCTTGTCCGTAGCCGAGGTGGCTATGTATTTCAGGCGCGAAGCACTATCCTTGACGTAGTGTAATTCCTGTTCGTGGCGTTCCTGCTGGGCGGCAGTGTCGGCATTGGCTGCAACGTTGACTATGAGCAGCACGACAGCAGCGCCAAGCAAGACCACATTGGTGATGATGGCAGTACCAACTTTGATTGGGGTACCCAACAACTTGAGCAACCAGGCGGCCACGACCCCCTCTTGACCGGAAAGGTGCTGGACCAACCAGGGGAGGAAACCTTCCTGGGGCGAGAGTTGCAGCTCGACATATTGCTGCATGACGACGCTGTTGAGCGACACTATGATGAACGCCAAGTTCACCAACAAAGCCACAATGAAATATATCCATGTTATGGCGTAGAGCGGCCTGCGGTAGTCGGCCTCGGCACTATTACCGCGCTCCACCATCAGCGGCGTACAGAGTGTAAGCAGGAAAGCGAGGTGTACAAAAGCATAGCTCACCCACACCGAAGGAGCAATGTTGGTAGCACCATAGACTACTGTAAAGAAGCAGACATTGAGCACCACCAAAATGACAGCCATAACTGCCAGCCAAGGAATAATATTCTTCATAATATTAAAGGGTATTGAGGATTTCCTGTTTCTTGGTATCGAAGTCGGCCTGGGAGATGAGGCCCATATCGAGCATCTGTTTCAGCTTCTGCAGCTTGGCCATCGGGTCGTCCGCTGCAGGCTGTTGGGGCTGCTGTTGTGGTTGCTGCTGTGGCTGCTGGCTGGGCCAACCACCCATGGCACCACCATTCATCATTCCGTTCATCATACCGCCCATCATACCCATGGCACCGATGCCCATGCCAACACCCATGCCTGCGGCGGCCATACCGCCCGACCCTGGGTTCTGCGACACATTCTTCATAATGTCGACCTGCTGCTGGGCCTGCCATGCGGGATTTACCTGTGCACCTTGCATCACGTCCATTGCCATACGCTGACGTATCACCTTCTCCATCTCGGGGTCGGCGGCCTCAATCTTCAGGTGCGCTATAGAGAAAGCCTCGAGGCCCAAGCCGTACTCCTCGACGATGGGACCCAGTATCGGCTCGATAATGGCAGCCATCTCGGCACGATGGCCGCTGGCCAGTGCAAACACCGGCTTGCCGGTTGCAGCCTTCAGCCTGTCAATGGCGTTGCTGATGGCATCGCTGATGTGCTGATGAAACTGGTTGGCAAAGTATTGGTTAAGGTCGTCGGTCGAAGCAAAGGCCACATTGGCGCCTATCAGCTTTGAAAGAAGCAACGACGGATTGGTAACCGATGTCTTGTACGAGCCATAGCCTTTGATGCGCAACTCCTGGTAGGTCTCGTCGAAATATTGTATCGGGTTCATAGTACCCCAGTTGGTCTCCTTGCTGGGTGCGGTCCGCACAAAGTAGACTACACAGTTGAAGGCCGACACACCACCCGAGAAAGCATTGCGCAGACGGCTGATGAACGGGTAGTTCTGTGTCGAGAGCTTATAGGTACCGTTGGTGAAGACCTGCTCAATATTGCCGCCTTTGACGAAGATGGCTTCTTCGCCGGGCATGACGATAAGCGTGGAGTTGGTGTTGAAATCCTCCTCGGGCTGACGCCAGATGAGAAGGTCCTCCGGACCGGAGTCCTTAATGATGTCCACCCAGTGTTTCTTGCCACCAACATAGGCATCTTCGTTGGCATTACGGTTATTGAAAAGTCCCATATATCTATTGTGTATGTAGTTTGTTATACTTTGTTATCGGTGCGGGCTATATTTTAGCACCATGCCCGCCTATGGCCAATCTTCATGGTAGACGTCGCCCTTGCAGGTGTGGAACAAGCGGTACACCGTTTTCCAACAACCACGGACAACACCATACTTCTTGAGCGCCAAGATGCAATACTCCGAGCAGGTGGGCATCAGGACGCAGTTGCGGCGTATGTCGTCTGACGCATAGCGCTGGTAGACACGCACCAAATCAATAATCAACCATCGGAGTTGGAGCAGTACTACCAGCCCCGTGGCTATAGACAGCGCCAGGCGCAGCTCCACGGCACCATGCGAGAGACGGTGTACGGCATAGCCTGCCGCCAGCCCAACCGCTGCCACGGCCACCAACCGCAGCAGGAAACGAGGCAACGCATACCGCGGCCTCACCAGGTCGCGCTTTATTACGTAGTCGCGGACCCGGTTGTACTCGTCGGTGTCGATTGTGGGCAAGGGGATATTGGTGCCGTCGGCGGCACCAATATCCCTATCGCTTCGTGATTGGGTATCCACGATTAGGCGTTCTTCTTCTCGCGCAGCTTGGCTTTCAAGCCCTGAATCTTCTGCTCGGTCTCGGCGCCGCTTTCCATGGCGCAGGTGCGGCTGACGCCCATGGCGCTGAGGCGGAACGAGTCGGCCACAACGGGCTTACGCTCGTAGCCGCTGAAGCAGCCTTTCTTCTTCCACAGACGCTCCACGATGGAAGTGGTGTGCTCGAAGTTGGTAATGTCCTGATAGAAGTATTCGTCGGTGGTCTCAACGGTGTTGCCATTGGTGAGGCTGAAGGTCATGCTGTAGAAGTAGACCTGGTCGCCACCACAGAACACCCATGTGAGCTGATAGTCGCTGGCGCGCCACTTGTCGTCCTTGCCCAGACGTATGTAGCGGCTGTCGGCATAGTCGTAGCCATGGATGAACATCGGCTTCACCTCGTTCACCATCGACTCGTCGATACACAGCTTGTGCAGGGCGGTCTGCATGTCGCCATACTGGGCCAGTTTCCGCTCGACGAGGGCATCATACTCGGAGTCTTTCATCTTCGACAAGCCGGCCAGGCATCCGGAGGCTGTGAAGTATTTGATGCAGTTCTTCTGTTCTGGAGTGCGTGCCAGACGCTCGGTGGCTGGAGTTTCTTCCACCTCGGTGGCTTTCGATTTGCGGCGTCCTTTAAGGAAATACCATGCTACCAAGAGCACAATAACAACAATAATAATACCTGTCATGATAAAATGATTTAATGAATCCGCCTCTTTCGGCTTCGGCGGTCTTGCCTTGTTTTACGTGTTTAAGTTTTATTGTTGCAAAACTATGTAAAAAAAACGGCTTATGCAAATATTTGTATGCCATCCGCTCTTATTAACACAAGCAGCACCTTGGTTCAATGCCTATTAGCAAAATTAATTTAACATTCACCCCTTGCCGTATTCCAACCAAAAACCACAGAAAAAAGACTGAACTGACACAAAACAAACCTCTCTGCTGCAGGGAAACGAATCTAATACGGCTTGAAAACCGCCTGCGGAACGACCCGTATATCGGGCATGACACATTCGGGCAGAGATGGTGTTCGGTGCGACGGGAGTCGGACCTGATACGGAGGGGATACGGACCGGATACGGAGGGGATACGGTGGGAATGGCTTGCAACCCAGGACCATACACCTGTTTTTTCGGAGGCGGACGTCAGGTTCCCGCAAACCTGTTCACAGAACCATGCGGCGGGTGCCGTCGGCGACCACCTGTTGCACCAGCTGTGCGGTCTGCTGCTTCAACTCGTCGAGGAACTGTGCTGCACTGTAGCGGTGGGCTTCGATGTCACGCAGCTTTTTCTCCCACTGTCCGGTCAACTCGGCACTCTTCAGCAGGTCTTCCTGTATCACCCCAATCAAAGCGATGCCGGTAGAAGTCGGCTCAAGGCTTTTACGCACCTTCTGTATATACCGCCGTTTATAGAGGGTTTCTATGATAGCGGCACGGGTCGACGGACGCCCGAGGCCGTTGGCTTTCAAGGCATCGCGCAGCTCTTCGTTTTCCACCGTCTTGCCTGCGGTCTCCATGGCGCGCAGCAAGGTTGCCTCGGTATAGGGTTTCGGCGGAGTGGTCTGCTTCTCGGCAAGCGAGGGTTGGTGAGGGCCGTGTTCGCCTTTCTTGAAGTCGGGCAGGGTCTGCTCCTGCTCGTCAGCCTGGTCGGCCTTTTCCGTATCGGCGCCCCTGCTGCCGAACACAATGCGCCACCCTTCGTCGAGTATCTGCTTGCCGGTAGCCTTGAACTCCACCTTCTCCACATTGCCCAACACCGTGGTGGTCGAGAACTTGCAGTCGGGGTAGAAAGCGGCTATGAAGCGACGGGCCACGAGATCGAAGACACGCTTCTCGTCGAGCGAGATGTTCACCGTCGAAGGGTCGACACCAGTGGGGATGATGGCATGGTGGTCGGTGACCTTGCTGGTATCGAACACCTTCTTGCTTTTTTTGAGACGCTTGCCCATCAAAGGTTCCACGAGCGGGGCGTAGGGGCGTATGCCCTGCAGTATGGCGGGACATTTGGCGTAGACATCGTCGCTCAGGTAGGTGGTGTCGACGCGGGGATAGGTGGTCAGTTTCTTCTCGTAAAGGCTCTGAATGTAGCGCAGCGTGTCGTCGGCCGAGAAGGAATAGCGTTTGTTGCATTCCACCTGGAGCGAGGTGAGGTCGAACAGGCGGGGCGGTGCCTCAGTACCGGCCTTCTGCTGCACATCGGCCACCTCAAAGTCCTTCGCCTTGAGGGCTTCAAGGTCGTAGGCTTTGGGGTCCTTTAATTTTCCCTTGGTCGAGGTAAACACCACGTCGCGGTAGATAGTGGAGAGCACCCAGTACTTCTCCGGCACGAAATTCTTTATCTCGTAGTGGCGCTTCACTATCATGGCCAACGTAGGTGTCTGCACACGGCCGATACTCAGCACATTGCCGTAACCTTGGGCGAAGCGGATGGTGTAAAGGCGGGTGGCGTTCATGCCAAGCAGCCAGTCACCGATAGCACGACATAGGCCAGCCTCGTAGAGGCTCTGGTATTCGCTTTGCGGCTTGAGGTTGGCGAAAGCCTCGCGGATAGCCTCCTCGGTGAGCGACGACACCCACAGACGCTGCACCGGACATGTAGCCCGTGCTTTCTGCATCACCCAGCGCTGTATAAGCTCGCCTTCCTGGCCGGCATCGCCGCAGTTGATGATGCTGTCGGCGGCTTGCATCAGACGTTCTATTACATGGAACTGCTTCTCGTAACTCTGGTTGGGGATGAGCTTGATGCCGAAGCGGGGCGGTATCATAGGCAGCGCCGAGATGGACCACGGCCGCCACCGGTCGGTGTAGTCCTGCGGCTCCTTCAACGTGCAAAGGTGGCCATAGGTCCACGTCACCTGATAGCCATTGCCCTCGAGGTAGCCGTCGTGCTGCGACGTGGCGCCCAGCACTTTGGCAATCTCGCGGGCCACCGATGGTTTCTCAGCAATGCAGACTATCATTTCCCAAGCTCCAATGCCGACCAGTTGTCGCGCGACTTCTTACTCTGCAACGTCATACCCAGCTCGTTGGCACGAGCTATCAGGACTCCCTCGTCGGACTGGTAGAAACCGCTGAGCAGCAACCTGCCGCCCGACTTCAGCACAGCGGCGTAGCGGTGCATGTCGGACAACAATATGTTGCGGTTGATGTTGGCAATAATCACATCGAAGGGTTCCACGCCCGCAGCCTCGAGCAGCGAGGCATCGCCCAGGCGCAAGTCCAGCTCCACGCCGTTAGTGGCGGCATTCTCGATAGCATTGTTGTAGGCCCATTCGTCGACGTCGATACCCTCCACATAGGCGGCACCGCGCATCTTGGCCAGGATGGCTAGCACGGCAGTGCCACAGCCCATGTCGAGCACACGCTGCCGCATCACAGGCAACTCAGCCACATAGCTGAGCATCATGTATGTCGTGGGATGGTGGGCAGTACCGAAGCTCATCTTAGGCTCGATTACCAGTTCGTAGTCCACATCGGTGCGGTGGGAATGGAAGGGAGCGCGCACCCATATCGAGCCGCCGTCGTATTGCACCAGCACGGCTTCATGGCCGCGTTCCCACTCGGCGTTCCAGTCACGATCCTCCATCTCGGCCACCTGATACTTCAGCGGCAAAGGAAACGACTGTACCACCGCAGCCAAGTACTGCGGGTCGTACTGCGACTCAGCCACATAGGCTTTCAATCCATCGGGGATTTCCACGAAGCTCTCGTAGGGGCCTTCGTTGCCGAGCGTATCGACCAGCATGTCGCGGAACAGGCCGGTTTCGTCCATCGTAAAGGTTACTTCAATGTATTTCATAGGTATGGATATTCTACTTTGGTAAGGAAGAGACCGCATGCGGGCATGCTTACTCCGGCAGCACAACGGTCTTTCTTTTCAATTATCTCGCGCATGCCGTCTATCGACAATTTGCCACGCCCTACGTCGAGCAGAGTGCCCGTCACCGAACGCACCATGTTGCGCAAGAACCGGTTGCTGCGTATGGCAAACACCCATCCACCTTCTTCCTCAGTCCACTCGGCAAGCGAGAGATGGCAGATATTGGTCTTCACCTGCGTATGTAGCTTGGCAAAGCTGGTAAAGTCGTTGTACTGCATCAGCACCTGTGCCGCACGGTTCATCAGGTCAATATCAGGGCTGTAGTAAATGCGACAATACTGTCCCTGCCGGAAGGGCAGCTTGCGGTCGCTTACATGGTACTGGTAGGTGCGCGCTGTGGCATCGAAACGGGCATGGGCATTGTCGGCCACCGGCATCGCCTCGAAGATAGTGATGTCGGGGGGGAGAATGTTGTTCAACTTAAATACCAGGTCGTCAAGTTGCACAGGGGTGTCACAGTCGAAGTGGGCGTAGAAGTCGCTGGCATGCACGCCAGTGTCAGTGCGACCACATCCAACCACGGCGATGGGCTGCCGCAAGAGTGTCGAGAGGGCTTGTTCGATGGTGAGTTGCACGGTAGGCAACTGAGGTTGCGTTTGCCAACCACAGTAGGCAGCACCGTTATATGCCAGATGTAGGAAGTATCGGCTCATTGAGGGTAACCGTCGGGGTTTTGTCGTTGCCAGTTCCAGCTGTCGCGAACCATGTCGTCGATGCCGTATTGGGCCTTCCAGCCGAGTTCTGCAGCGGCTTTGGCAGGGTCGCAGTAGCAAGTGGCGATGTCGCCCGCACGGCGCGGCTTGATGCTGTAAGGCACCGGGACACCGTTGACGCGCACGAAAGCCTTCACCATGTCCAGCACGCTGTAGCCGTTGCCGGTACCGATATTATATATGAATGTTGAATTCGGAATTTCGAATTTCGAATTTCTAAATTCAAAATTAGTCGCAAAGCACTTGAGGGCGGCGACATGGGCGGCGGCGAGGTCACAGACATGGATAAAGTCGCGCACACCGGTGCCGTCGGGTGTGGGATAGTCGTTGCCGAAGACACCCAGTTCCTTGCGCTTGCCTACAGCCACCTGGGTGATGTAGGGCATCAGGTTGTTGGGTATACCGTTGGGGTTCTCGCCGATGCGGCCGCTGGGGTGCGCACCCACGGGGTTGAAGTAGCGCAGCAGCACGACGTTCCATTCCGCGTCAGCCTTCTGTATGTCCATCAGCACCTGCTCGAGCATGCTCTTCGTCCAACCATAGGGGTTGGTGCACTGGCCCTTGGGGCAGTTCTCGGTTATCGGTATCTCGACGGGGTCGCCATAGACGGTAGCCGAGGAGCTGAAGATGATGTTCTTGCAGCCGTGCTTGCGCATGACGTCGACCAACACGAGCGTGCCGCCGATGTTGTTCTCGTAGTATTCCCACGGCTTCTCCACACTCTCGCCCACGGCCTTCAGGCCAGCAAAATGGATGCAGGCATCGAACTTATGCGCCGAAAATACACGTTCGAGTTCTTCGCGGTCGCGGATATCCACCTTACAGAAAGGTATCTCTGGTACGCCGATGATTTCCGCCACGCGGCGCAACGACTCAGGGTTGCTGTTGCTGAGGTTGTCCACCACAACGGCGGTATGGCCAGCCTTGTAGAGTTCAATCAATGTGTGGGAACCTATGAATCCGGCTCCGCCGGTAACCAATATATTCATAAAATGCGTTATTGTGTTAATGCGTTATTGAGGGAGTGGAGTTATTTAACTTCGGCTTCTACGGCTTTTTTGTTCCATAGGCGCAGGAATTTCTCTACCTTATTGCGACTGTAGCCCTTGCCTTCTTCGAGGCTCTCGCTCTCCTGTATATGGATGGGCACCCCTTTTTCATTCAGCACCACAAACACGGGGTAGCCGAAACGACCGGGGTTGCCGAGGTACTTCATAGCCTCTAGGTTCTTGTTGCCCTTGGAGTAGTTCACGTGGATATAGACGTAGCTCTCCTCCATCAGTGGCGCGATAACGCTGTCCTTGGTGGCGAACTCGGCGAAGCGCAGGCACCACGGACACCAGTTGCCGCCCACCTGGCACATCACATAACGGTCGCTCGCATGTGCCTCCTCGACAGCCTTCTGTATCTGCTCCATAGCGTCGATGCCCTCGTCATAGACCTTCGGCGCTTGTGCCTGAATACCGCAGGTCAAACCCAACGACAACGTCAAAAACAAAAAGAGTTTCTTCATTATATCATTCTTTATATCTTACTTTGCGACCACATACAAACGCCCACTTTTTTCTCCGAACTTTTCTGCCCTTTCTCCGAACCTATTCCATTTTTATCCGAACTTTTCTGTGAACCTCCAGTGGTTTTCTGTGTATTTATTTCTGCCGGTTCCTCGGCCACTTCCGTATCTCAAACAATTTGCAAAGATACGAAATTTCCGCGACATAGACGAATATTTTTTTACCAACAACAAGTCTATTGGTTTTGCTCCCCTACTGCTCCCCTACTACTCCCCTTTTGCCTGACTCTATGGTAACCATAGTGTAATGTCATTCTAACCATAGTGTACATATAGTGATAGCATGGGGTAGACAGCGCTGTCGATACACCCACGCCACATCCATCGGACAAATTGAAGCCATTCACAAAACCTTGTAGAGAATAAATTTTGCCGAATGAAATAAATGTCGTAATTTTGCACCGACAAACAAAACGAATAAAACATGGTATAAAAAAGCTAACAAAGCATAACATATTGAGCTGACGCTCTTGTTCTCCATAGGAAAAGTCTGGTAAACTCACCTGTAAACGAGAATAAGTAAGCGGATAGTTCGCGCAATGGCGTGAATTCTTTTCCACTTATTTGTTTACATGGTATTACCAGACACCATCCTATGAAATAAGTGGCCATATATTGAAAGGATTTACGCCTTTCTTTATGCCCTTTACTGAAACATCGGCTTCCGGCTCAATGGCCTGGAGCCGATAATCATTTAAAACTCACAGATATGATTAAACCAGTAGATTCAAAATTTATGAGCGACCACTCCGAAGGAGACCATGGCCTTGAAGCAATCCTTGATTACGAACTGTCGTGGGTATTACGCATGGCGGCAGACGGTGATTGCAAAGAAAAACACCCCAAACTTTATTATCAATGCCGACACATTTTGTTCAAATTATTAGGAATTGATAAAGGCAAAGACATTATAATTGAAAAAGTCCATGTTTGGAAACAATGGAAGTATATTGACCTTGTTGCTGATATCTATTTGGTTGAAAATGGAGTAAGAACACTTCATGTGCTTATGACTGAAGATAAGGCATATACACCAATGAGCATGAAGCAGCGTGACAGATATCCAGAAATCGTAAAAGAAGCATACTATAATTATCCTCAGTATGCCGAATATCGCAACAATTATCAACTGCATAAGGTGTTGGTTACATGTTTTCCCCCTAAACCATATAACGAAGGTGATTACGACGGATACAAAGCATACAAAGAGTTTCTCAATGGTTCTGACGGCTGGTGTGTTCTGTCTATTGAGGAACTCCCTGACTGGAATGTTGATGAAATGACAGAAAGCGATCTTTTCAATGATTTTTGGTTCAATAACTGGAAACGATTAATCAATTAAGCTAAACATAATTATGAAACGAATATTATTTTTTTTGGGGGGGGTACTATTGTTTAGTCAGGCTCTAATAGCTCAGAATTATAATTTTTCTGTAGTTTCCCCAAGTGGACATACTTTGTATTACAGAATTGATAATACATTTAGTAGCCCAAGTGTTATTGTATGTCCGCCCACAACAAAAAGTGCTTATGAAGAATCTTGGGAATTTACCCCATATCCATTCGATATGAGTGATGTATATCCGGCACCAACGGGCTCTCTAATAATACCGAATACAGTATCGTGGGGAGGAACATTATATAGTGTTGCAGGAATAGATTCCTATGCATTTTCAAAATGCACTGGACTTACATCCGTCACATTGCCAAACAATCTTATTTTCATTGGCATTTATGCATTTTATAACTGCACCTTATTATCATCTATAAATATTCCAAACACTGTTCAGCATATCTATACGTTCGCATTTGCAAATTGCTACTCTTTAACTACCATCTCTCTGCCAAATTCTCTAGATGGAATTTGGAGTGGTACGTTTCAAAATTGTAGTGGTTTGACAACTGTCACAATGCCATCTACAATGTCCGGCTCCATTGGGGAAGCAGCTTTCCAAGGCTGTAGTTCTTTGACCGCTATTTCTATTCCACAGGGTATCGTTGGCATTGGAAATGGTGCTTTTCAGTCCTGCTCATCGCTTGCAACCGTTTTATTGCCACAGTCTCTGTCAGCCATAGGAGCAAATGCTTTCGCTCAATGTACCAGCATAACAGATATTGTAATCCCAGATTATGTGCTGACAATAGGAAGCGAAGCCTTTCGCTATTGTTCTATTCTCAAACATGTGACCTTAGGGAAGAATGTAAACTATATTGAAAATTATGCATTTGCCAACAATGCTAACAATGATACAATACGTTTCAGACGTTCAGAGTTTCCGCCAGAGGCCAGTTCTTACTGGACTTGCTCTCAATATTGTTTCAAACATACTTCTGAAAATAGACAAATAAGGTTTGAGGTTCCTTGTGGCATGGTTCCTTTTTATAGAAATGCCATTTACAATAACTATTCCACATCTAACCCCGTGTATGCCGTAAACATAAATAACCTAACTGCGCTTTCGAGCAATAACAACCATGGCACGGCTGTGATTAGTCGACCTGCGAGCTGTGATAGTGCGGCAATAGTAAATGCCATTCCCACTAATGGATATCGGTTTACCTATTGGGGTGATGGTGATACCAATAATCCAAGAAGTATTAATGTGACGTGCGATACAACTGTCACCGCATACTTCGCGGCAAATATGTGTCAAATCAATGTTAGTAGCAATAATCCATCGTATGGATATGTTACAGGAGGCGGCACCTATATGTTTCACGATACGGTAGAGATGATTGCATTTCCAAATGCTCACTATCATTTTATTCGATGGAGTGATGGAAATACTGACAATCCAAGACAATACATCGTGAATGGGCCTGCAAACATTGTAGCAACATTTGCCATTGACACACACATGGTGACGGTAACAGCCAATAACATTGCGTATGGAAATACTACAGGCGGTGGTAGCTTCTCATACGGTGCAGCAACAACTGTTTCTGCTTCTGCATATACGGGGTATCAATTTGTACAATGGAGCAATGGCGAAACATCAAACCCATATACGTTTGCGGTATTAAATGACATGTCATTAACTGCAATTTTTCTTTCAACACATACGGTAAATGTTGCCTCTGCCAATCCTTCTATGGGTTCTGTGTCGGGAGGTGGCCAATTTGTTGAAGGCGCAACTTGTACAATAACGGCGATTCCGAATTCTGGCTATCAATTTGACCACTGGCAGGACAATAATACGCAAAACCCACGTTCTTTTAATGTTACACAAGATGCAACATATGTGGCATATTTCGCAGCAATGCAGGGCATAGACAATGTGATTGCCGATGTGGTCAACGTCTATACACTCGGCGGTCGGATTGTTGTCGAAACCGAGTTAAAAGAAGAAATCGGCATATACGACATCGTCGGACATAAGGTGGATGGCGGACGTAAAAATAGATTTGATGTTCCAGTCTCAGGCGTGTACCTGGTCAAGGTAGGTTCACTGTCACCCGTAAAGGTTGTTGTGGTAAAATAAGGTTATCCTATTTCGAACGAAGAGCGCGCCATATGGAATAAGGCGCGCTCTTCGTTTATGCAGGCCGCCGAAAGACCGTCGAGACATCGTCGAAGGATCCCTATTGTCACCCAGTACCGAGGCTATAGGTGAAAATAATGGAAGTAAGAGGGGAGCAAAACCAGTAAGGTTTTGCCCCCTTTTGTTGGCGATTCTGGCATTGACATAAAGAGCCCACAAAGAAGGCACAAAGAGCTCACCAAGAAGGCATCAATGCGGATGTGCGGAGAATAATTCGGATATTTGCCGCAGAACTTACGCAATTACTGCTCTTTCATATACTCTTTGGCGTAGGCGACGTAGTGGGCTGCATTATCTGTCTGGCCGGGGCGGGTGGGTTTGATGAACTTGGCGGGGACACCGCCCCAGATCTCGTGAGGCGGTATCTTGGTGCCTTGCAGCACGAGGGCGCCGGCGGCGACGATGGAGCCCTCCCCCACCTCGCAGTCGTCGAGGACGGTGGCACCCATGCCTATAAGGGCGCCGTCACGGATGGTGCAGGCATGGAGGGTGACATTATGGCCTATGGTGACGTCGCAGCCTATATGCGTGGGGCCTGTCTCATGCGTCACATGGATGCAGCTGCCGTCCTGCACGTTGGTGCGGTCGCCGATGGTGATGGGGGCCACGTCGCCACGCACCACAGCGTTGAACCACATCGAGCACTCGTCGCCCAGCGTCACGCCGCCCACCAGCGTAGCGTTCTCGCTGAAGTAGCAGTCCTTGCCCCAACGGGGCGATTTACCTTTGTATGATTTAATCAGTGCCATCGGAATCTGTTACTTGAACACATCTACCCAAAGTCCTTTCGGGAAAGCGACCATCAAAAGGAAGAAAACGCCGGCGAGGACACAGCCAACGATAATGACAATCTCGAAGGCCTTCAGTATTGTCTTTAGGGCTTTGTGTTTGCCTTTATCGGCTTTGTATTCGTCATAATCTTTGGTCATAGCACAATAAAAAAGGTCCTTAAGGTCTTTTGTGACTTTAAGGACCTTAAGGACCTGTTTTCTAACAATCTTACCAGGCGAAGAGCGGACGGTTCTGCATCATCTCGTTGACCTGGCCGGTGATCTTGGCGCGGACGGCCTCGTCGGTCGGGTTGCAGAGGACGGTGTCGATCATGTCCACAATGACGGGCATGTCGGCCTCCTTCAGGCCACGGGTGGTGATGGCGGGCGTTCCGACGCGCAGACCGCTGGTCTTGAAGGCGCTGCGGCTGTCGAAGGGCACCATGTTCTTGTTCACCGTGATGTCGGCGGCCACGAGGGCGTTCTCGGCTTCCTTACCGGTGAGCTCGGGGAACTTGGTGCGGAGGTCGATGAGCATAAGGTGGTTGTCGGTACCGCCGGAGATGACCTTGTAGCCCTTGTTGACGAAGGCTTCGCACATCACCTTGGCGTTCTTCATCACCTGCTGGATGTACTGGTCGTAGCTGTCGGTGAGGGCCTCGCCGAAGGCGACGGCCTTGGCGGCGATGACGTGCTCGAGAGGACCGCCCTGGGTGCCGGGGAACACGGCGCTGTCGAGCAGGGCGCTCATCTTCTTGATCTCGCCCTTCGGGGTGGTCTTGCCCCAAGGATTGTCGAAGTCCTGACCCATCAGGATCATACCGCCGCGAGGTCCGCGGAGGGTCTTGTGGGTGGTGGTGGTGACGATGTGGCAATACTTGACGGCATTGTTCAGGTAGCCCTTGGCGATG
>CACYZN010000023.1 GCA_902778925.1 uncultured Bacteroidota bacterium | reverse complement strand
TTTGTGCAGCGCACCAAGATAATCAACACGATGCGCTCCTTCTTCAACGAGCAGGGCTACCTCGAGGTGGAGACACCGGTGCTGCAGGTAATCCCCGGCGGCGCTGCGGCGCGCCCCTTCATCACGCACCACAACGCGCTGGACATGGAGCTCTACCTGCGCATCGCCGACGAGCTGTACCTCAAGCGCCTTATCGTCGGCGGCTATGCCGGAGTGTACGAGTTCAGCCGCAACTTCCGCAACGAGGGCATCGACCGCACACACAACCCTGAGTTCACCTGCATGGAAATATACGTGGCCTACAAGGACTACAACTGGATGATGACCTTCGTCGAGACCATGCTGGGACGCATCGCCCAAGAGTTACACGGCACCACCAAAGTGAACGTGTGGGGTCACGAGATTGACTTCGGCGGTCCCTTCCGCCGCGCTCCGATGTGCGAACTCATCAAGGAACAGACTGGCTACGACGTGGAGAACATGGACGAGCAGCAGCTGCGCGACACCTGCAAAGCCCTCAACATTGAAGTCGACGAGACGATGGGCAAAGGCAAGCTGATCGACGCCATCTTCGGCGAGAAGTGCGAGCCCACGCTGATACAGCCCACCTTCGTCACAGACTACCCCATCGACATGTCGCCCCTCTGCAAGCGCCACCGCGACAATTCCAACCTCACCGAACGCTTCGAGCTCTTCGTCTGCGGCAAGGAACTGGCTAACGCCTACTCCGAGCTGAACGATCCCATCGACCAGCTGGAGCGCTTCCAGGAGCAGCTGCGTCTGAGCGAGAAAGGCGACGACGAGGCCATGTTTATCGACATGGACTTCGTGCGCGCCCTCGAGTACGGCATGCCACCCACTAGCGGCATGGGCATTGGCATCGACCGCTTGGTGATGATGATGACAAACGAACAGAACATTCAGGACGTGCTCCTCTTCCCCCTGATGAAGCCCGAGAAGAAAGCCACCGGCGCCACCGACGACGACTTCGTGCGCCAGGGAGTGCCCGCCGAGTGGGTACCCGCCCTGCGCAAAGCCGGCATCAACACCATCGAGCAACTGAAAGCCGCCAACCCCAACAAACTGCTCAACGACCTGGGCGGTCTGCGCAAGAAGCTGAAGCTCGACATACCAGCCGTACAGAAAGACCAGATCGAAGCCTGGATAAATGGTTAAGCGTTTTACCTTCAACCATTTCGAGGTCAACTGCTACCTTATCGTCGACGAGAGTGCCCACCAGTGTGCCATCGTGGACCCCGCCTGCGAGGCGTCGTTCGAGGACGCACAACTGACGCAGTACATCGAGCGGGAGCAGCTGCACGTGACCCACATACTGCTCACCCACGCCCACGTGGACCACATAGCCGGCCTGCGGCAGTGCTGCGCCCAGTACGGCCTGCCCGTCACGATGCACGCCGAGGGCCGCAAGCTGCTGCGCCAGGCCGAGGCCTACGGCTCGGTGATGGGCTTTGCGGTCGACAACATGGGCGACCTCGAGGTGCACGAGATAGCCGACGGCGACGTAGTGCATGTCGGCAGCATCGACGTGGAATGCCGCTACGTGCCGGGGCACTGCCCCGGGTCGATGTGCTTCGTGGTGCACAGCGAGAAGACGGTGCTCACCGGCGACGCGCTGTTCCACTTCAGCATAGGCCGCACCGACCTGCCCGGCGGCGACTACCCCACCCTGATCGAGAAGCTGAAGACCCGCATACTGACCCTGCCCGACGACTACCGCGTGCTGCCCGGCCACGGCATCGAAAGCCTTATAGGCAAAGAGCGCAAATACAACAGTTTCCTAGTATGAGTGTCAAGATTGACCCCACGTGGTACGAGGTGCTGCGCCCGCAGTTCGAAGCACCCTATTTCGCCGAGCTGAAGCAGTTTCTCGTGGCCGAGCGCAGCCAATACACCTGCTACCCACCTGGCGGCAAGATTTTCGCCGCCTTCGACCGCACACCCTTCGACCGTGTGAAGGTGGTCATCCTGGGCCAGGACCCCTACCACGAGCCCGGCCAGGCCATGGGCCTCTGCTTCTCGGTGCCGCAGGGAGTGGCCATGCCGCCATCGCTGGTGAACATAGTGAGGGAAATCAACACCGACCTCGGTACCGATATAGCGCCCACGAGCGGCGACCTCAGCGGCTGGGCCGACCAGGGTGTGCTGCTGCTCAACGCCACCCTCACCGTGCGCGCCCACCAGGCCGGCAGCCATCAGCACCACGGCTGGGAGCAGTTCACCGACGCCGCCATCGAGGCCCTCAACGAGCGCCGCACCGGCCTGGTGTTCCTGCTATGGGGCAGCTATGCCATAGCCAAGCGCAAGCTGATCGACGCCACACGGCACCACGTGCTCACCGCCCCCCACCCCTCGCCCCTGTCGGCCTATCGCGGTTTCTTCGGCTGCCGCCACTTCTCGCAGGCCAACGCCCTGCTCGAGGCCCAGGGCCAGGCAGCCATCGACTGGACACGCATCGGCTAGTTTCGCCTCCCCATACCGTGCTACCGCACAGCACGATAGACACATACAGAAAGGTCGCGGTTCCCTGCGGGGAACCGCGACCTTTCGCCATTAAATCGGGCCATCTTTCCAGCCGACTGAGAACCAGCTCCCCTGACCTTCCTCTACAGTTCCCCTCCTGTATTTCCTACGTACTTCTTATGTTTTCAACAAAAAAACACATAATAACGACCGGACCGAAGCAGGATGGGCAGTGGTGGCGAACGGGGGGGGGGACGAGTGGGGAACGGAGAGAGGAATGTTGCAAAAGGGGTGGATTTTTTCTTGTCATGTCGGATAGTTTTCGTATCTTTGCCTTTTTGAACGACAATGCAGTACGGATGGCACTGACTGAAAAACAACTGATTGCAGACCTTGCTGCTGGACAGCGCAAGGCGGTCTACCTGCTCATGGGCGAGGAGAACCACTATATCGACGTGGTGAGCGACTGGATAGAGAACAACATAGTGGACGAGACGCTGCGCGACTTCGACCAGACGGTGGTCTACGGCAAGGATACCGATATGGCGACGGTGATAAGCCTGGCCAAGCGGTACCCCATGATGTCGCCGGTGCATCTGGTGCTGGTGAAGGAGGCGCAGGACATCGACACGCGGCAGTGGGAGCTGTTGGCGACCTACCTGAAGCAGCCGTCGCCGCAGTCGATGCTGGTGTTCTGTTACCGCCACAAGAAGCTCGACAAGCGCACCGCAGCCTACAAGGCCATCGCGGCGGCGGGCGTGGTGTATGAGACACCGAAGGTGTACGACAACCAGGTGCCGCAGTGGATACGCAGTGACGTGGCGGCCCACGGCTTCCACGTCGGCGACAAGGCGGCCATGATGATAGCCGAGAACCTGGGGGCCGACCTGAGCAAGGTGGCCAACGAGCTGTCGAAGCTATACCCCCTGCTGCCCGAAGGCGGCACCATCGACGAGCAGCTGGTGGAGCAGCAGATAGGCATCAGCAAGGACTACAACGTCTTCGAGCTGCAGAACGCCATAGGGCGGCGCGACGTGGTGATGTGCAACCGCATAGTGAACTACTTCGCCGCCAACCCCAAGAAGAACCCCATACAGCCGGTGCTGGCGCTGCTCTACGGCTACTTCCTGAAGATAATGTGGTACCACCAGCTGGAGAACAAGAGCGACGCGCCCAAGGTGCTGGGCTGTGCACCGGTGTTTGTGAAAGACTACGCCCAGGCCGCAGCCAACTATAGCCTCGGCAAGCTGGCTTCGTGCATAGGCTACCTCTACGACACCGACCTGCGGTCGAAAGGGGTGCGTAACTCGGGCAACACCACCGACGGCGAGCTGCTGAAGGAGCTGGTGTTCAAAATCATACACTAAACAAGGTGAGAGGTGAAAGGTGGAAGGTGAAAAGTGGGAAACGGGAAGTGAGAGGTGAAACCGGATAAAAAAAAGGACAAACGATAATGATGAAACATATACTCAAAGGTTGTATTTTGGTGGCGGTGTTTTTCACCTTTCACCTTTCACCTTTCACCCTATATGGACAGGGGACGGTGCGCGGCACCCTGTTCGACGAGAGCAACGGCGAGGCCATACCCTATGCCAACGTGGTGCTCGACGGCACGGGCTACGGCTGCGCCACCGACCTGAACGGTTTCTTCCTGATAAACCGCATACCGGCAGGAAACTACACCCTGCGTGTGCGCTACATGGGCTACGAGGAGTACAGCGAACAGATCACCGTCGCCAACGGCAAGACCATGACGCGCACCATCAGGCTGAAGCCGTCGTCGCAGATGCTCAAGGCGGTGGAGATAAAGGACAGCAAAGTGGAGGAGCGCCGGCTGGAGACCAAGGTGAGCGTCGAGAAGGTGACGGCGGCGCAGATACAGCAGATGCCGGCCATCGGCGGCCAGGCCGACCTGGCACAGTACATGCAGGTGCTGCCCGGCGTGAACTCGACCGGCGACCAGGGCGGCCAGCTCTACATACGCGGCGGCTCGATGATACAGAACCTCTGCATGCTCGACGGCATGATAGTATACAACCCGTTCCACTCGATCGGCCTCTACTCCATCTTCGAGACCGATGTGATACTGAACGCCGACATATACACCGGCGGCTTCGGAGCCGAATACGGCGGCCGCATGTCGTCGGTGATGGACATCACCACGCGCGACGGCAACAAGAGGCACCACAGCGGCAAGGTGGGCCTCAACACCTTCGGTGCCAGCCTGATACTCGAAGGCCCCATAAAGCGCGAAAGCGAGAGCTCGAAGACCTCCATCACCTATCTGCTGACGGCCAAGAACTCGTACCTCTCCAAATCGTGGCCGCTCATCTACGCTCCGCTCTATCCCGAGTCCTCATTCCCGAGCCTGAAGAACGGGCTGCCCTTCGACTTCCTGGACCTGTACGGCAAGATCACCCTCAACTCGGGCACCGGCAGCAAGGCCAACTTCTTCGGCTTCCGTTTCGACGACCAGGTGCTGGGCTACAACGCCATTGCCGACTACCACTGGCAGAACTACGGCGCCGGCGGCAACTTCTCGATAGTGACCGGCTCGTCGGCCATCCTCGAGGGTTCGGTGGCGTGGTCTAACTACCGCATCAACCTCGACGACGGGAGCACTGCCGACAAATACAGCGACATCGGTGGGTTCAATGCCTCGATGCAGATAACCAATTTCGTGGGCAGCGACAAGCTGAAGTACGGCATCAGCATGGAAGGCTACAATACCGACTACAAATTCACCAACCAGTACGGCAAACGCACCTCGCAGGCAGAGTCCCCAAGCGTGATGTCGCTCTTCGGCACCTACAAGTGGAACCTCGGCAAGCTGCTGCTCGAGCCTGGCTTGCGCCTGCAATACTATGCCTCGCTCAACAACCTGAGCCCCGAGCCCCGCTTGGCGGCGAAGCTGAACGCCACCAGCCAGCTCCGCTTCAAGCTTGCCGGCGGACTGTACAGCCAGATATTCCTCGACGCCCGCTCGGACAACGATATAGTTAACCTCTTCTCGGGCTTCCTCACCGGCACCTCCGACCTGAACCTGCCGTCCACGTTCCTTGGCAAGGAAGTAACCTCCTGTGTGCAGAAAGCAAAACACATCGTGATTGGCGCCGAATACGACATCACCGAGCACATCACCATCAACGCCGAGGTATACTACAAGAGCTTCGACATGCTGCTGAACGCCAACCGCAACAAGATGTACGACGAGGATGACCCCGCCTACACCAGCGGTCCCTACGCCAAGGCGGAGTACCTGATGAAAGACTTCATCATCGAGAAAGGCTTTGCCACCGGACTCGACATAAGCACCACCATAGACCTGGAGCGACTGTACCTTTGGGGCACCTACTCGCTCGGCTATGTGGAGCGTACCGACGAGGTGCAGACCTACAACCCCCACTACGACCGGCGCCACACCGTCAACGTGCTGGCATCGTATGCCCTCGGCGACCAACGCCAGTGGGAACTCAGCGGGCGCTGGACGTTCGGTAGCGGATTTCCCTTCACACAGACCCAAGGCATCTATCAGAGTCTGCCCTTTGGCAACGGCATAAACAGCGACTACATGGACGAAAACGGCTCGGTGAACATACACTATGCTGAACTGTATCAAGGCCGACTGCCATCCTACCACAGGCTCGACCTCGGAGCCAAACGCAAGTTCTCGCTGAGCAAGCGCTCTGTACTGGAAGTAAACGTCAGCGTCACCAACGTCTACAGCCGACAGAACATCTTCTACTACAACCGCACCACCAACGAGCGCATCGACCAGTTGCCGATACTGGCATGCGTAGGATTAAGCCTCACCTTCTAAAAAAGCAACAATACCATGAACAGAACAGCCATAGAGACAATGATGCAGCATCGCTCGATACGCAAGTTCACCCCGGAAGGTATCGACGAGCCGACACTGCACAAGATAATAGACTGCGGCCTGCGAGCCTCGAACACCGGCAACATGCAGCTCTACTCCATCATAGCCACACAAGAGGAGCCGCTGCGCTCGGAGCTGTGCAAGCTACACTTCGGGCAGTGCGCCACCGCCCCGCTCTGGCTCACTATCTGCACCGACGTGTACCGCTACCACCGCTACTGCGCAGTGAACGGCTGTGACCAACCCTACGGCAACCTGCTGTGGTTTGTGTCGGCGCTGGTCGACGCCAGCCTCTGCGCCCAAAACATCTGCCTCGCTGCCGAGGAGCAGGGGCTCGGATTCTGCTTCCTGGGTACCGTAAACTACAACACAGCCCAGATAGCGCACCTGCTGCAATGCCCCGAAGGCGTGGTGCCTGTCATAGCAATAGCCATCGGACACCCCGACGAAAGCGGCCGCACCAGCGAGCGCTTGGGTCAAGACGCCATGGTGCACCATGAGGTGTACCATATACCCACCGACGACGAGGTGGTGGAGATGCACCGCGTGCGCGACGACGACGAGTTCAACAAGCGCATGGTTGCCGAAAACGGCACAAGAAACTACTGCGAGATATTCACCACCAAGCGCTACCCCCGCGCAATGAACGAGTCGGTAAGCGCTGACCTACTCGGATTTCTCAAAGAGTCGGGCATGCTGAAATGTTAAATAATTCTCCAAGAAAGAAAAAGTACGTACTTTTGCATTTTAATCATAAATAATACAAATGGCAGAAATAACCCGTACATTCGACCTGCTGGACCACTTGGTGGAGCAGTACCCCAAAGACGACATGCTGGCAGGCAAAGTGAACGGCGAATGGGTGAAATACTCTTCGCACGATTATTATAAGTACGCTCATTACCTGGCCTATGGCCTGTGTGAGATTGGATTGAAAGAGGGCGACCGCGTGGTAACCATGAGCGCCAACTGTCCCGAGTGGAACTTCATCGACATGGCTTTGGCCATGAGCGGTATAATCCACGTACCGATATACCCGACCCTGAACACCGACAGCTACCTGCATATACTGCGCCACAGCGAGGCTGCAGCCGTCTTTGTGAGCACCAAAGTGCTTTTGGGACGTCTGCGTGGTGCGCTGGACCAGATGGAGAGCAAGCCCCAGATATACACACTGGCCAATATCGATGGCGAACACCGCATGCTGGAAATACTGAAAGCCGGCATAGCCAACCGCGACAAATGGATGGGCGAGATAGAGCGTCGCAAACGGGAAATAAAGCCCGACGACTGGACCACCATGATCTACACCAGCGGCACCACCGGCCAGCCCAAAGGCGTCATGCTCAGCCACCGCAACCTGTGCAGCAACTTCACGGCCCACGCTCTGGTCAACCCTTGCGACAACCGACACAAGTTCCTGTCGTTCCTGCCGCTCAACCACATCTATGAGCGCTCCATGAACTACCACTACCAGTTTAAAGGTATAAGCATATACTATGCCGAAAGCCTTGGCACCATACAGCAGAACATGCAAGAGATTCATGCCGACGGCTTCTGTGCCGTGCCTCGCGTGCTCGAGATGGTATACGACAAACTGTATGCTGCCGGCAAAGACTTCAAAGGCATAAAGAAAAAGATCTACGATTGGGCATTCCGCCACGGTCAGCGCTACGACTACACCGGATTGGTCAAAGTGCAGCCTTTCTACCGCTTCAACCAGTGGCTTTTGGACCGACTGGTATACAGGCAGTGGCGCGAGAAATTCGGAGGCAACCGGCTCACCGTCATTACCGGTGGCAGCAGTATACAACCCAAGATGGTACGGCTCTTCGCCGCCGCTGGAATAAATATCTACGAGGGTTATGGACTCAGCGAGACAAGCCCCGTTATCGCCGTCAACGACCCTGCCCACCATCAAGTCAAGATTGGCACCGTAGGACCCGTGCTCGACGGCGTTGAGATGCGCTTCGACGACGACGGCGAAATCCTCACCCGGGGGCCTCATATCATGCTTGGCTACTACAAAGACCCGGAATACACAGCCCAGGTTATCGACCCGGACGGTTGGTTCCACACCGGCGACATAGGTGAACTGGTAGGTGGACGTTACCTGAAAATCACCGACCGCAAGAAGGACATCTTTAAACTGTCGGCAGGCAAGTATGTTGCACCTCAGCTTATCGAGAACATGCTTCGCGGCTCAGAATACATCGAGCAGGTAATGGTTATAGGCGAAAACGAGAAACAGGCTGCAGCCATCATCAGCCCCAACTTCAATACCCTACACTATTGGGCTCTAAAGTACCACCTGCATTACAGAGACAACGCCGAACTCATTGGGCTGCCTCAGGTTCACGACAAGATGCGCAAGGTGCTCGACGAATACAATAAAAATCTGGCCCCACACGAACAAATCAAACAATTCCGCTTGGTAGTCGACGACTGGAACCAGAACAACGGGTTGCTCTCGCCCACCCTAAAGCTGCGCCGCGCTCCGCTCATGGAGAAATACAAAGACTTGGTGGCCGACATCTACGGCCGCGAAAGATCCTCACAGTCAAGCTTCTTCTCAGCCTTCAAGAGCGTCGAACTTCCCACAATGCCATGGCAAAAGAAACAATGAACCCGAGATACAAAACCCTATTGATGCTGCTATCGGCGACGTTGCTGCTACTGGCGGGATGCCGTCAGGAGCGCTACGCCTATGTCAGCGACGCCCCACGCAATGAGGTGACCACAATCGGAAATCTCGACCAGCAAAAATTGGTGGCAGGCGACAAGATTTATATCTATGTCTATAGCCAGAACCTTGAGTCTGTGGTGCCATTCAACCAGGAGACGAATATGAATGTCTCGGAGAACAGAAGCAGTGCATCTAGGAACGGTATTCCAGGCTATACGGTTTCGACCAGCGGAGAAATCATTTTTCCGTCATTGGGGCGCCTACACGTCGCAGGCATGACACTGCAGGAAATGGAACACGATATTGAGACCCGCCTCGTCGAAGGGCTCTTCGTCAAAGACCCCATCGTATCGGCCAGCTTGATGAATTTCCGCGTCACTGTCATAGGCGAAGTGAAGAGACCCCAGATGGTAGTCGGCAACGGCAACCGCATGACTATCCTGGAAGCGATAGCCCGCTGTGGCGACATCACCATGACCGGCATACGCTCCATGGTCACGGTCATACGCACCGTCGAGGGCGGCCACACCGTCGACACCGTCGACCTCACCAGTCGCTCTCTCTTCGACTCGCCTTACTACTATCTTCAGTCGGGCGACATCGTATACGTCGAGCCCACCAAAAAGCGCAAACGCGAGGCCTACCGCAACGAAGACTGGCCGATGTATCTGACAACAGGCGTGTCGGCGCTGCGTATAGCATACACTATATATTATCAATACGCTGTGCGGAGGGTTCAAGATAGGCTGTAATCAATAAACAAACATTAAAACACAAAAATATGAAAGACATCATGCCTGTAAACGGATTATTCGAGATGCCCGCTCTGCCTTACGAAGCGTTGGGCAATATCATCAGCAAGGAGACCCTCGGTTTCCATCATGGAAAACACCTGAAAGCCTATGTGGACAATCTCAACAAACTGCTGCCCGACAGCGGATTGGAGAACTTGCCATTGAGCGAGGTGGTTCGCAAATCGGAGGGCGGCATGTTCAACAATGCCGGACAGGTGCTGAACCACGCAATGTATTTCGAGCAGTTCTCCAACAGCCCGAAACCCATTAGCGACAAGATGAAAGCGCTGCTGGAGCGTGATTTCGGCTCGGTGGAAGCCTTCAAGAAAGAGTTCGAGCAGAAAGGTGCCACCTTGTTCGGCAGCGGCTGGGTGTGGCTCTCGGCTGATAAAGACGGCAAACTGGTCATCACACAGCAGAAGAATGCCGAGAACCCCGTCACCATGGGCTTAACGCCTCTGCTGACTTTCGATGTGTGGGAGCACGCCTACTATCTCGACTACCAGAACCGCCGTGCTGACTATCTCACAGCCCTCTGGCAGATTGTCGACTGGGCAGTTGTGGAAAACCGACTATAATTATTGCGCTATTGCGTGATTGTGTTATTGCGTAAACCAATCCTGCCCAAACCACTAACACACTAACACACTAACACATTTCCACGTTAACACATTCTCATCATGCTGGTCAAGACCTACGGCAGTGCCATACTTGGCGTAAACGCGATAACGGTCACCGTGGAGGTAAATGTCGGTGACGGTGTGGGCTTTTTCATGGTAGGCCTGCCCGACAACGCCGTGAAGGAGAGTGCTCAACGCATCTCGTCGGCCTTCGAAGAGTCCGGTTTCCGCATTCCGGGCAAGCGTATCGTAGTGAACCTCGCACCGGCAGACCTGAAAAAAGAAGGCACAGCCTACGACCTCACGATAGCCGTCGGTGTACTCGGTGCCATTGGGGCAACGAAACCCGACGAATTAGAGCACTATGTCATCATGGGCGAGTTGGGACTTGACGGCAACCTGCGCCCCATCAAAGGTGTGCTGCCTATCGCCATCGAAGCCCGGAAACAAAAATACAAAGGGATTATAGTGCCTGCGGAGAATGCCCGCGAGGCCGCAATTGTCAACAACTTAGAGGTCTATGGTGCCACCAGCCTCAAGGAGGTTGTTGCATTCTTGAACGGCGAGGGCACCATCGAGCAGACTGTCATGGACACCAGAGCCGAGTTCGCACGTTCGCTGAACAACTATGAATATGACTTTGCCGATGTGAAAGGGCAGGCTACAGTCAAACGTTGCCTCGAGATTGCCGCCGCTGGCGGACACAACGCCATCATGATAGGTCCACCGGGTAGTGGCAAGACCATGCTCGCCAAGCGTATGCCGGGCATCCTGCCTCCGCTGACTTTAAGTGAAAGCCTCGAGACCACACAGATACACTCCGTGGCAGGTCTTATGCGTAAGGAGGATGCCCTGATTGCCGTACGCCCCTTCCGGGCACCACATCATACGATATCGGATGTCGCTCTCGTGGGCGGAGGTACAAACCCCAAACCTGGTGAGATTTCGCTGGCGCACAACGGAGTTCTTTTCCTCGACGAGCTTCCAGAATTCAAACGCACCGTACTCGAGGTGCTGCGGCAACCCATGGAAGAGCGTCGCGTGACCATAAGTCGAGCCAAGATGACTATCGACTACCCAGCGGCCTTTATGCTAATTGCCGCCATGAACCCCTGCCCCTGCGGCTACTACAACCACCCTACCATAGAATGCACCTGTCCAGCCGGGGCCGTGAAACGCTACCTCAATAAAGTCAGTGGCCCACTGATGGACCGAATAGACATCCATATCGAGGTGACACCAGTACCCGTCAGCCAGCTGAACCGAGAAGAGAAAACCGAGAGCAGTGCCGCCATACGCGAGCGCGTGATTGCCGCCCGTGCCATACAGACAGAACGTTTCAAGAATACCGTCGGAGTCCACTGCAACGCCCAGATGGGCAGCAAACTCACACGGCAATTCTGTGTTCTGACCGACGAGTGTCGCGCTATTATGGAGCAGGCGATGAACCGCCTCGGTCTCAGTGCCCGAGCCTACGACCGCATACTGCGTGTAAGCCGCACCATTGCCGACCTGGAAGCCGCCCCAGACATCAACCCCGACCATCTCCGCGAAGCCATCACCTACCGCAGCCTCGACCGCGACAACTGGGGAAGGTAACCATAAAATGGCATCCAATATAGATGAGTCCTAAAAACTCATCACATTATAAGCATTTTTGAGGTGCCTAATCTCGGTACCGTTGGTATTGGAAACGATGCTTACAATATCGAATCGTACATTTTCCCTGCGGTTGTGATTTTTAACGTATTCGTTGGCCAGCCTTATAAGCGCTTGTCTCTTTTTATGGTCCACGGCCTCTTCAGGCTGCAAGATGCTGTCGTAGGCGCGACTTTTCACTTCCACAATGACCAGTTCGTCCCCATCCAAGGCAATGAGATCAATCTCCAGATGCCCACGACGGTAGTTGTGCTCAAGGATACTATAACCCAAGTCCGTCAGGAATCGTGCCGCCATCTGTTCACCTGTCTGGCCGAATTCCAAAGCCTTTCGCCGTTGTTCCTGGGTACGGGTATCTGTTCTCTGTGTGTGAAACTTCAGTAAAGCCATTGGTTCCGGTTGTATTTCACTTCAACAAGTATTTGTCCGCCATCTTGCGGTAGAAGTCGCGTTGGGTAGCGTCAGTGGCAGGCTGTACACCGACGAGCTTCTTCAGCATCTGCTGCTGATCTCGGGTTGGATGAAGCCCAGCGGCCTTACGGGCAGCGAGACATTTCTGTAGCTCGTAGGCGGCACGCGACTTGTCGCGGTCCACAAGCAAGCGTGCCAGCTGCATGCGGTAGCCGGTGCGGAACTTCTCCTGCCGCTGATTCATGATGGCCTGACAATAGAGTGCTGCCTTGTGTCCGGGGTCATCGGTCAACTCGGCCAATTCAGCGTAGAGGTAGCTGTCGTGTGCACGGCGGAGCATCTGCCGGTAGCAATCAATAGCTTTTTCCTTCTCGCCCAACAGAGCATACACCACCGCCTGGTAGCGCTGGCAGTGCTTGTCGCGCGGATTACGTCGCAGAGCCTCCTGCAACAGGGGCATAACCTCCTGTGCATTCTCCGCAGTGGGCTTTTCCTGCAGTTCGTGGAATGCCTGCGTGAGCAGCTGACGCACATCCGAAGGTATAGGGTGCGGCAAAGCGGTGCCATCCTGTTTCGAGGTGATGGGTTGCCAATCCTCGTCGGACAGCTGTTCAACCTTAATCTGCCCCACATATTCGAGCACAGAGAATGTCTTGCATTCCTTTCCAAGCACAAGGGCATAGTGGAGCATGCTCTTGCGGGCACTGCCGTCTTTATCCTCTATATTGGGCAGGATGCGCAACAATGCCTTGAAAATCTTCTCGGCCTCGTCGAGATGCTTCTCCTGCAGGCGTTTCTTCAGTATGTCGTGCGCCGTCCAGAACATGCACAGCGTGGTGTATTTGCCTTGATGCACAGCGTACATCGGACGTATGGCCTCGTAGGCCTCCTCTATCCTACCCTGCTTCCGCAGGTCGAATACTTCTTTTACAGTCATTTTAGTATGCTTTTCGGTTTTTCGCAGCACTGTATTTATTTCAGCGGTGAGCATAGCCTCTTGCGAGACAGGCAACAGCTTCTCGGGCATCTGATAGCCTGCCCGTCTGGCCAGATAGACTATGGTGCCAAGGGTAACCTGCCCATTGGTATGTGCATAGCAGTAGTCGAGCATCCTGCGGCAGGCATCCTCGTCGTATTTGTCGGCATCTTGCCGACTGAGTTGCAGGAATAGCGAGAGACCAGTCTTGGCGGTAAATGTGGCGGCGATGGCATACGCCACACGCATCCAGTTCTCGTATTCGTAGGTAATGGAGCGACCCGTATCCTGAAGGTAACGAATGATGTCTTTTACGGTATCGATATCAGCCTTCCGATTCACTTTTCTCCTACGCGCGGTAGCGGTCTCAACGTACGACTGCCGTAGTTTCTCTGCGGACTTACACTGTGGCACACTACCACCTGCAGGCTCTTCGACATAGAACACCCCTGCTGTCTCCTTGACCACCAGCCCTTCGTCCCAGCAAGCGTAGCAGAGGCGCGAATAGTCCGAACCCGATTGGTCGATGTCGATGGCATACTCTGTCTTGAAATAGTCTGTCAGCTGGCGGAAAGCCTGACGGTGATGCTCATCCAACCGACTTTCGTCACCGCCGCTGATTCTCACAAGGCCTTTGATTCCCTGCCCCGATGGCGACTTCCAGTAGGCAAAGATATACTTGTCCTGCAGCAGCTGCTCTGTGACGGTCGATAATGCCTCTTCCGGCAGGTGGTCAATATCGATGACAACGATGTTGTTATAGTGGACCAAGTCAGCCTTCGAGTGTCCACCTTCAAATACGCCGCAGAAGGCGACAACAGGCAACATCGACTTGCAAGCCTTGTACATTTCCGCGTCACCCTCCTCCAGATATCCTCGGGCCTCACGTACAGTTTTTGCATACCGCCCCGAGGCGAAACTCTTCAACACACCGCCCAACGGGTATCGCTTGGCCTTGTGACCATATACGCTGCTGAACAGCGACACCTCGCACCGCAGCACTTCGGCCACTGGGTATGTATCAACATCCCTCAAGTGCATTTCTGCAAAGGAATCCGCCGCAGAGCGTTGGGGGATAGATGTATCTGCTGCCGGTGACATATACATTTTATTTCAGTGTGCAAAGATACACACATTTATTGAGATGACCAAACAAAAACAGTCTTCATCAGGCAACTATTCCCTTTTTGAACAAATTCACAAACAAAGAAGCGCCTCGGGAGGTCTTCCGAGGCGCTTCATTTAATGTCAATAGCCACTACAAAATGTTATTCACTCAGTATTTATCAGGCACTTATTTGATGCATATTCGTTCAAGACCCATAACGACTCAGTTGTGGCAAAATTCCAACATAAGTCCAACACCATTCTATAATCATTCTATATCATTTCTATATGTCGGCTATATCTATTCTATATGCTTTGTATATAGAATAGATATATTGGAGATATATTGTAGATATGTTGGAGATATAGTGGGGATAGTTCAATAACAAAACTGGGGAAACTAGAGGTCTGTCGAGAGGCTGGCTGATACGGGAAATAGCGGAAAAATTGGTATTTTTGCGGAAAAACGCAGAAGAAAAAGCCCTTTCCTCAGAAAAGGCCTTAAATTATAATTGAAACGTTCAAGTCAACCTCGAGGACGACGACGTAAAAAAACGAATTAACAACCTAAAAACAAAACAAAATGTCAAAAACAAGTAAAAACATTCTCGGAGACCAGAGAGGTAAAATTGGTAAAGTGGTAGGCCGCGTGCGAGAAGGGGAGCAGATGTACTCAGCCGCTCCCGGTCCCAGAGGCAGCAATGCGACACCCAAACAGAAAGAATACCGTGCGCGATTCTCGGCGGTAGTCAGGATGGGCAAGCCATTGAAGGGAGCCATCAAGATTGGCATGAAAGAAAGTGCATCAAAGAAACACCTACAATCGCCCTTCAACCTTTTCGTGACCCACAACCTGCGTCACACGACATACGATGCTGGCACAGGGCTAGCGACGCCCGACTACGAAGCCATCGAACTCTCAGAGGGCGACATTCCATTTGTGACCTTCGAAGCGCCGACATTTGCGGAGTCATTGAAAGTATCTGTATCCTTCAATGGCAACGATGACTGTCCTGGAGCATTAGAGGAAGACGCAGTCTATGCTATAGCCTACAGTCCTGACCTCAGGCAGAGTGCCATGGGCATTGCTGCTCGTTCTAACGACCAAGTGACCATCGATGTGCCGTCGAGTTGGCGAGGCAAGACCATTCATATCTGGGGTTTTGTTCGGACATCGGTAACACTAGTGACAGAAATTGAGGAGTATGGTATAAAGCTTGCGCCTGGAGATTGTTCTAACTCCAGTTATATCGGGAGTGGGACTGTCATATAATGTACCTATTACATATCGCCATTGTTACTGCTAATGTCGAGTATGTATAGGGCGCAACCGAGCCATACCGACATTAAAGAAAGCCTCGTCTACGTTGTTAGTGTAGACGAGGCTATTTTTATCGACCTGTCACTTATGCATAGAGTTCCTTCAATTGCACAGTGTCAGGACACCACCTTGTTCGTGTGGTATTAAAGAGCCTTCTTTGCATTCGAAGATGACGCTGGCGGGGGCGAGGGATTCAAGTTTGTACCAGACGCCTAGCCTCTTTAATGTATTTCTGTTCAAAGCCCGCTTCGCTCATGTGAGCCAACCAGAGATAAATACGTTCTCTCTCTGACATAATATTTTTTCTTGTTGAATTGCGAAATTACAAAAGTTGAGCGATATGACATTTTTTGACATATCCGAAATGAAGTAACGCAGACGAAGTCAAAATTACGACTTTTTGGGAAATGAAGAGTTAACCGTAAAGACTACTTGCAACTATACAATTACGCGTACTGTATCATGTCAGCAAGTTGCAGGAAATAGTCGTTGCTCCAGACGTCAATATCATGGGCGTTCTTTAGAAAGGGCCTGACGTCGCTCTTCACTTGACACATGTCTGCTGAAGCCAACTTCTCCTTGAGCAGTTCGGCAAACTGCTTCTTGCCCAACTCCCTGCCGTTAAATTCTCTGATCCTCACCTGAAGATGATGGAAGTTCAGTGGGACACTGTTACGCACATACCACTCGAAATCGTACCAGTCGCGGCCCTTGACGCGGTTCTTCCAAGTGCGGAACACCAAGGCGTGCATCTTGCCGGCAAACAGATTTGGGAGCGTCAGACAGCGTGTCATGAACGAGAAGGGTTGCAGCAGCAGTCGCTCTTCGGTGTCGAACTCCAGCGGAGGCTGCGTGTCCACCTCAATCTTCACCTTTATGCTTTTCTCCGTGCGGAACGAGAGGTCATAGACATCGGTATTGTCCTTCAAAAAGGCCGACTCCACTTGGCCGAACGACTGCTTGTCCTTGAGGGTAATCTCCACTTCGCGTCCCAGCAGACGGCATTCGTCTATGATGGCGGGGAAATACTTCTCCATCGAAAACGACGGGTCTTTTCTCATCAATGTGAAATCCATGTCTTCCGAGAAACGCTCCAAGCCATGGAAGATCCTTAGGCAGGTGCCGCCATAGAAAGCGGCCTCGCTAAAAAAGCCTCCACGGTATAGGCCACTAAGCACCACTTGCTGCAATACCTCGTATGTGGCGTTGCGACGCGCATCTACGCTGTCCATCGGGTATCGCGACAACATCTGTTCAAATACATCTCTGTTCATCGTACAAGGTTTATCAAATGGGTTATCAGCTCGGCCTTTACCGCAGCGTGTTCGCGGCATTGCTCCAGCAACTTGGTATCGAAAGTTCCCAATGCATCCATCTCGAACCGCAAATCAGAGGCAAGATAAGCCTCCAACTTCTTGGAACTTGACACAGCGATGCCGGCGGTCTTGAGGAGCAGGTCGCACAAGGCCTTCTCTGGAGAGGCGATGAGGTAGGTGTCTTGCCCCTCCTTTTCCTGGCGGATGCCGATGGGGAAATAATCCACGCCACAGCTGCGATAGGTGAACCTCCCCAGCGGGGTGTCGAAGCTACGGTTGTGCTTGATGGTCATCGACTGTGTTTCGTATACCCGTTCAGGGATCAGTCCATAATGTCGCAACGCTGTCTGGAAGCTGACATACGACGGACCATATAGATGGTTGGCGATAAGGAATGGCACCGGCATGGCGCCATCTTCCGCACTCCGCACATACAGACCTCTTTTCAGCCTGATGATACGGCCGTCCTGTTCCAGATACCGCGCCTTATCGCTGATTTGCTTCGTTTTGGAGAACAAACACAGCAGCACCGACGGAGTAAATGGAATGTTACCCACCTGATTTAAAGCACCTTCCTTCATTATCTCATTCTTTTTTCGCACTGCAAATATACAAAATTTCGTACAGTTAAACGAAAAAATATCGTTTTACTGTACGAAATTTCATCATTAATAAACTATTCGCCAGCCGAAACTACACCCAAAATTGAAGGTAATTATTACGGTCTGCTCTCTCCATTGTTAGAATTTCTTGCAAAAATACAAATTTTTGCGAATACATCTGCTAAAATCACAAACTTCCACGAACATATATTCATTTATTATTGATTGTTGTCTAATACTTTATACGGGAATAGTGAATATAAAAGAAAAATGACGGTCAGCTTTCACTGCCGTCACTTTTCATATATTCAACCTTTATTTTGAATTTGATTTTTCTTTTGAATTATGGCAAATTTTATGGGGAACATAATTATCACACCAACACACTGACAACAAAAACATTATACCATATAGACAAATCCAAACAGCCTCCCTTTATGGGGAATTTTAATGTTTTTTGGGGGAATCTACAATTCAAAATAATCAGGCATTTTAGCAACCCTATACTTTGTTCCTTTACCAACACCTTCTCTAGTTAGAATGCCAGCCAATTCTAATTTAGCAAGGACATATCTAACCCTATCCACAGAGACTTTATCTGGTAAAAACTCCATATATGTCTTACGCGTAATCACATCGTTATATTTATTCGCACACAATTTAAGTGCGTCTAGCCAATTTATACTCTTTAACGAGTGAATCTCAAAATATATTCTATAATAGTTTTTAGACAATGTAATTTTCCCCGTTTTAGTTCTAACCAAGATTCCATCTGTCACCAACTCATCAATGATGGAATCTTTAACCACCAAACCATCATCAAAGCATACATTGTAAACAGCCATCAAATGAAATACATTCAACTTATGGTGTTGGGGGCGTTTAGACTGCTCTTGTCTAATATAAACCAGAAACGGAACATCTCTTATTTCTGTTTTGAATGTAAGGCTAACTTGATAATTGTCTGTCGCAGAAAAATCAGGAAGCGGTTTGGCCTCCATAATACAGTTTGTGAACATCTTGTCCACACCCTGCCCCGACTTCTCCACCAATCCTGTTTTCTGTAACACCTCTGCTAATCGTTTACTCCGAGGAGTACTGTTAACTGTCAGCACATTGCTCTTATCCACACCTATAGGAAATCCGCCAGCATTCGTAATCGTCAGTTCAGTAGGACTCTGCTTAATCACAACATCATTCTGCACAATCATCGACCTGTGAGCAATAGCATTCAGCACAGCCTCTCGTATCGTTTCCTCATTAAATAGTTTTATGTCAAAAATATAGGCATTCTCTCTGATATGCACCTGCGGATTCAATGTTGGCTGGTTGATATATGACCAAATCTCATCCACCGCCAAGAATAGCGGTTGTTGAATTTCTATACGATCATCATATTGAATGCTTGCAGGATCATTTCTATATTCTATCACCACATTATTTTGTGGCATATACTTCTTAATAGCCTTTTGTTTTCCAAGCAACACTAATGCAGCATAGTTCAGTTTTCCATCCACAAGCAATTCCAAGTCACTCAAAGCCTGTTTATCAGACACTGACTCAAACCCAGGATTATCATTCTTCTCCGCATACTTCAATTTCATCACTCTAATAGCCCCTGCGTCCAAGTCGTCCATAGTCAGCCCTTCACATATTTTTGCCGAGTAGTCTGGTTCCTGTTCGGATAATATCTTGAACATTTCTTCATCTGACATTTCTCGCAGGCTCTCACCTGTACGCATAAGAGGTACGCCCTCGTATTTTAGCATCTTACCTATCGGACGAGAAGGTATATTGAACACAATCACTCTTTTTCTTATTTCAGCATCTACTGACGGCTCATATAACTCTGTTATTGTAACACGGATACGCATTCTCCTATATATTTCGTCCTCTAAAGCGCCAAGGTTCCCCTCCTCGAATGAGGTTCCCACCACCTCATGAGGGGAATGGTCCTTCATCCCAAACACTAATCTGCCACCACGTTCGTTCGCTAATGCAGCCCAAGTATGCAATGCCTACGCTTTGCCGGATCTGTATGAGAACCACCATCAAAATTAAAATTGTGTTTTGCCTCTTTGAACTCAATATGGTCTTCCGACTCTTTAAGTAGTGACAAATCATGTAATATTGTATTCTTTATTTCTTCCATATCATTATATCTTAAAACCTCTCGCCTTTATTCCTTAATCATTAACCCTAAACCGTGAATCATGAACCATTAACCTTTATATCAAGAATTCCTTCCACCTAACTTCGTTCACTTTTCTGTGGCTTGGCAAAGAAAACTTGTATTCTCTGCGCTCGCTCTTACGAAAAGGTCATGCGGGACATACGGGCCGGCTTTGCATTCGAAGATGACGCTGCCGGGTTGGAGGGATTTGAGTTTGTGCCATACACCTTTGGGAATATCCTCGCCGCAGATGCCGTATTCTTGACAATATAATGTTCCTTTGGAAGTTTTTAAGGTAATTATTAATCCACTATCGCATTCTTTATCGTATCCACGATATATTTTACATCATCGTCACTCACATACGGGCCGGCGGGGAGGCACATGCCAATCTTGAATAATGCTTCGCTCACACCATTGACGTATGCTGGGGCATTCTTATACACTGGCTGCTTGTGCATGGGTTTCCACAGCGGGCGTGCTTCAATCTGGGCCTGGTCCATAATAACACGCAGTGCTTCCACGTTGGCGTTGGGTTCGCAGTCGGTATGGGCACTTTCCGCAGCATGAATAACGCCGGCGGCACCGCCCACGGCACCCGTCACGATGGTCTTGTAGGCGTTCTCCTGTCCTTTGATGCGCACTTCGGGGTCGATGGTCATGGTGCAGAGCCAGAAGTTGGAGTCGTAGCGGCTGTCGGGATTGCCGTGCACCTTGATGCCTGGCACATCCTTTAGCAGTTCCTCATACAGAGCCTGTACGTGCTTGTGGTGGGCGATATGGTCATTCACGATGGTCATCTGTCCGCGGCCGATGCCGGCGCAGATATTGCTCATACGGTAGTTGAAGCCTATCTTCTCGTGCTGGTAGTAGGGGTAGCTCTCGCGGTACTGTGTGGCGTACATCATTATCTCGCGCCACTCCTCCTCGTTGGCTGTGATAAGAGCGCCGCCACCACTAGTGGTGATCATCTTGTTACCATTGAACGACAGAACACCGTATTTGCCGAAGGTACCCAGCACCTGACCGTTCCATCGGCTGCCGAAGCCCTCAGCGGCATCTTCGATGACGGGGATGTCGTAGCGGTTAGCGATCTCCATGATGCGGTCGATCTGGTACGGCATGCCGTAGAGGGCCACAGGAACGATAGCCGCAGGCTTCTTACCCGTCTTGGCGGTACGGTCCTTGATGGCCTCCTCCATCAGTTCCGGGTCCATGTTCCACGAGTCTTTCTCGCTATCGACAAACACTGGTTTTGCCCCAAGGTAAGTAATCGGGTGCGACGAAGCACAGAAAGTAAAACTCTGCACAATCACCTCGTCTCCAGCCTTCACTCCGGCAGCAATCAGCGCCAGGTGTACTGCAGCGGTACCGGCTGACAAAGCGACTACTCGCTTCGTCAGCGGTTCATGGTTCACGGTTATGGGTTCACGGTTATTTACGAATTGCTCCAAATCGGCTTCAAAACCATTGACGTTGGGGCCCAGCGGCACCACCCAGTTGGTATCAAATGCTTCCTTGATGTATTTCTGCTCTAAACCTTCTTCTGACATGTGCGCAAGGCACAGATAAATACGTTTTCTTTCTGACATAATTTATAATTGTTTTTTTGTTTTCTTTAATTATTTGGAATGGCTAGCTTGTCGAACCATCCTGCCTCAATTATTGACTTTCATTATCTTCCTAAGCCACTTGGCTGCTTCTCTTGCCTTCTTAAAAGGATTATACCTCAAATATTGGTCAAAGTCTGCGACAGCAGAAATGTGATACACACCTGAATTCTTATCATAGGTAGCATTCTCCTTCACAAAAGAGTCTATCATATTACAAATGCCTTTCTTTGCCAACAAACTATCATAAAGATATAAGGTATTAATTGACACTACCATTATTGGCATGATTGCTTCCGACAACACCAATTCTTTCTTCTTTCCCAGCTCCTCATAAAACCACCGGTTGACGATGGATAATATACCTGTTTGCACAAGCTTTACATCCTCAAATACCAGTATAGGATAATACGTCACATCATTAGGAATGTTGGAATCCCATTCAAATGTATCAGCATCAATT
>CACYZN010000022.1 GCA_902778925.1 uncultured Bacteroidota bacterium | reverse complement strand
CCCCGACCACGGCACCATCGTCGACTGCCCGCTGCCGCAGGCCGTAGTGGGTAACGTGGTAGGGGCAAGCGACATGGTCTTCCACGTGCGTGCCCGGTGTAAGGACATCCGCTGGCGGCAGTGGTCGCCTTGGAGCGAGGCGCAGCCGGTGGCGCTGAACGCCGTAGAGGCCCCCGACGGCGGCCCCGACGCCCTGACGGTAAGCCCCAACCCCACGACCGGCGCGCTCCATATCGACTGCAGCGCGGCTATTACCGCCGTCGAGGTATACTCCCTGCACGGCGAGCTGCTCCTCGCGCAGCCGGCACACCGCAGCACAGCCCTGGACCTCGACATATCGTCTCTCCCCCAGGCACTGTACCTCCTTTTGGTGCACACCGACAAGGGAACACTCTCCCGTGTCGTCGCCAGGCAGTGAGGGTGGTCGTGGCGTAGATGCCGCTGTGCCGACATCGAATGGGAAGCCCGGTTGCCGTTGGTCGGAGCCAGGAGGAGTGAAAATTTGCGCGGCCGCAATGTCTTGTGTTGTTGGGTATTAGGTTCTTCGACGGGGCTCGCCGAGAAGTTTTTTTGCTCAGTTCGCGGAAAAGTTGTATTTTTGCACAATTTTAGACCGAAACAAAACATTGCGCAATTATGTATACAGACACCACTAAGTTTATCGGCGAAGGCCTCACTTACGACGACGTGCTGCTCGTCCCAGCTTATTCGGCCGTGCTTCCCCGCGAGGTTACGGTAGCGTCGCGCTTCTCGAAGCGCATCACCCTCAACACGCCCCTTGTGTCGGCCGCCATGGACACGGTGACCGAGGCGGCCATGGCCATAGGCATGGCCCAGGAGGGCGGCATCGGCGTGCTGCACAAGAACATGAGCATCGAGCGCCAGGCCAACGAGGTGCGCAAGGTGAAACGTGCCGAGAACGGCATGATCATCGACCCCATCACCCTCAAGAAGGACGCCAAGGTGAAAGACGCCCTGCACCTGATGGAGGAGTACGGTATAGGCGGCATTCCCATCGTCGACGACAACCGCATGCTCATAGGCATGGTGACCAACCGCGACCTGCGCTTCGAGCGCGACATGGAGCGCCCCCTGAGCGAGATCATGATTACCAAGCTCATCACCACCCACGAGGGCACCACCTTTGCCGAAGCCACCGACATACTGCAGCAGCACAAGATCGAGAAGCTGCCGGTGGTGAACAAGGAGGGCCAGTTCATGGGCCTCATCACCTATCGCGACATCATCAAGACCAAGGAGCGCCCCAACGCCTGCAAGGACAGCAACGGCCGTCTGCGCGTGGCCGCCGGCGTGGGCATCACGCCCGACATGATGGACCGCGTCGACGCGCTGGTGCGCGCCGGTGCCGACGCCATCGTCATCGACACCGCCCACGGCCACAGCATCCGCGTGGTCGAGGCCCTGAAGAAGGTGAAAGAGAAATACAGCGACATCGACGTCGTGGTGGGCAACATAGCCACCGGCGACGCCGCCCTGATGCTGGCCGAAGCCGGCGCCGACGCCATCAAGGTCGGCATCGGCCCCGGAAGCATCTGCTCGACCCGCATCGTGGCCGGCATCGGCGTGCCCCAGCTCACCGCCATCTGCGAGGTGGCCGGCGCCCTGAAGCAGAAAGGCTACGACGTGCCCATCATAGCCGACGGCGGCATACGCTACAGCGGCGATGTGGTCAAGGCCCTCGCCGCCGGCGCCCACAGCGTCATGGTAGGCAGCCTTGTGGCCGGCGTCGACGAGGCTCCGGGCGAGACCATCATCTTCGAAGGCCGCAAGTTCAAGAGCTACCGCGGCATGGGTTCGCTCGAGGCCATGCAGAGCGGCTCCAAGGACCGCTACTTCCAGGACAAGGAGACCGACGCCAAGAAGCTCGTGCCCGAAGGCGTCGTGGGACGTGTGCCCTACAAAGGCACCCTCAGCGAGGTGCTCTACCAACTCGTCGGCGGCCTCAAGGCCGGCATGGGCTACACCGGTAGCGCCACCATCACCGACCTGCAGAAGGCCAAGTTCATACGCATCACCGACGCAGGCCGCACCGAGAGCCATCCACACGACATAGCCATCACCCGCGAGGCCCCGAACTACAGCAGATAATCTAATAGACAGTAGTTAAGTAGACAGTAGTTAAGTAGATAAGTAGAGTAGACATGAAGAAAAAGATATTGTTGGCCGCAGTGGCTTTGGCTTTCCAGTGCTCGCTGTTTGCCCAGACCGACCCCGTGCTGATGGAAATCGGCAACGAGAAGGTGACGCGCTCGCAGTTCATGCACGAGTTCGACGTCAGCGTAGGCAGCCGCATGGCCAAGGACGCCACCAAGGCCGAGCGCCGCAAAGCCCTCGACGAGTACATTGACCTCTACGCCACCTTCCGCTCCAAGATGCTCGACGCCCAGAGCATGGGCCTCGACACCGTGAAGTCCCTGCGCGACGAGCTGGCCAAATACCGTAGCGAATTGGCCGCCCCCTACCTCATAGACTCGACGGTGCTCGACTACCTGCTGCGCGAGGCCTATGGCCGCAACCACTACTCGCTCCACGCCGCCCACATACTGGTGCGGTGCAGCCCCGACGCCATGCCCGACGACACCCTGGCGGCCTACAACCGCGCCGCCATGCTGCGCTCGCGCATAGTCTCGGGCGAGGACTTCTTCGCCGTGGCTACCGAGGAAGAGCAGCGCCGCAATCCCGGCGCACAGGCCCGCCCCAACGAGGGCGATCTCGGCTACTTCTCGGTGTTCGACATGGTCTACCCCTTCGAGAGTGCCGCCTACGCACTGCGCCCCGGCGAGGTGAGCCAGCCCGTGCGTACCCGCTTCGGCTACCACATCATCAAGCTGCTCGACCGCGTGCCGTTGCATGGCCGCGTCGATATGGCCCATATCTGGATTGGCAACCGCGACACCCTGGTGGGCCACGACCGCATCAACCTGCTGTACGGCAAGCTGCAGGCCGGCGTCCCCTTCGAGGAGGTGGCCCGCAGCAGCGACGACCGCACCACGCGCGACAACGGTGGCCTGATGGCCGACGCCAGCCTCTCCAGTCTGCCACAAGAGTATGTCGACAAGATAAGCACCATGCGCATGGGCGAGGTGTCGCAGCCTTTCCACACGCAGTACGGTTGGCACATCGTGAAGCTGATACGCAAGGATACGCTGGCCTCGTTCGACGAGATGAAGGACTACTACAAACAGCGCATGACCCGTGACCAGCGCGGCGACGCCTCGCGCAAGGCCTTCGCCACCAGCTGCCGCAAGAAGTACGGCGTGGTGGACTACACCGTGGTGCCCGCCGACCGCAAGGGCCGCACCTTCATGGCCTCGACCGCCGAGCTGGAAGCCCAGCTGCCCGACTCGGTGTTCGGTGGCCGTTGGAAAGGTACCATGCCCAGCCTCACCGACCTGCGTCCGCTGGTGGCAGTGCCCGGCCGCACCTACAACGCCGTCGACTTGGCCACGTACATACAGAAGCACCAAAAGCTGCAAGACTTCGTCGACAAGAAGCTCTATGTGCGCCGTCATCTCGACGCCTTCATCGACAGCGTGGTTGTCGTCTATGCCGACAGTCAGCTCGAGCGCGAGAATCCAGACTTCGCTGCGCTGGTCGAGGACTACCGCCGCGGACTGATGATTTTCGACTATAACGACAAGATGATCTGGTCGAAGGCCATATACGACAGCACCGGCTTTGCCGACTTCTATGCACGCACCAGCGTCACCAAGCGCCTCGACAACCCATCCGACTCGGTCTACTTCTGGCACGAGCGGGCCCGCATCGTCGTGCTCGACATCGCCGACAGCAGCCTCATCACCCGCGCCAAGGTGCAGAAGGTGCTCGACAAGGCGCTGAAGAAGAAAATAGGCAGCTCGGCCATGAAAGAGAACCTCGACAAGGCCATCGGCAAGAACGTCGACAAGAAGGCCGTCAAGGTGAAGGTGGACCTCGTGGAACGTACCCGCCAGCAGGTGCTCGACGAAGGTCAGTGGCAGCGTGGCGTATACATCGCCCCCCGCGGCAACGGCTACCGTGCCGTGGTGGTGGAGGAGGTGATGCCCCGCACCCTCAAGACACAGCTCGAAGCACGCGGCTACTACCTCAACGAGTACCAGAACGAGGTGGAACGCAACCTCAACAGCAGCCTGCGCGAGAAGTACAATGTCAAGATACATCGCGATGTCCTCAAAGACGTGGCTTTTTAGTATACTCCTGCTCACCGTGGCAGCCTGCCGGCAGCCCGTCGACGAGTCGCCCTTGGTGGCCAGCGTCTATGGCCACGAGCTCAGGCAGAGCGACCTGAAGGGACTGGTAGGCGAGGGTGTGGCGCACGACGACAGCGTGGCTATAGTGGCAAACTATGTCGACCAGTGGATACGCCAGACCGTGATGCTAGACAAGGCCGAGAAGAATGTGAAGCAGGACTTCAGCCGCCAGCTGGACCTCTACCGCAAGAGTCTGCTCACCTACACCTACGAGCAGCAGATTGTGAAACAGCTGCTCGATACTGCCGTGTCGGACTATCAGGTGGAAGAATACTACAGCTCGCACCAGGACGAGTTCCTGCTCAAGAACCCCATTGTCAAGGCTACCTACGTTATGGCGCCCCTCAAGTCGCCTATCGACGCCAAGTTGAAGGCCATAGTGGCCCGTCGCAACTTCCAGGAGGCCGACGTGGTAGACCTCGAGGAGCTGGCTTCACGCTACCACCTGCAGGGCTACTACGACATCGACAGTTGGATACCATTCTACACGCTGCAGACCGTGGTGCCTATCACTACATACAATGAAAGCATGTACCTGAAGCAAAACAGAAGCATCACCCTGCAGGACGACTCGCTGCGCTACTACGTGCGCATTGTGGACTACAAGATAAGCGACGAGATCGCTCCGCTCGAGCTGCAGCGGGAGAATATAAAGGCTATTATACTAAATCACCGCAAGACCGAACTGCTGGCCAAGCTGCAGGACGACCTCATGGCCGAGGCCGAGCGCGGTGGATATATCACACGCAAGTAACAAAGGAAGATGAAGAAACTATTGATAGCAGCAGCCTTAGTGGCCTCGACGTTGCCTTTGGCTGCACAGCAAGAAACGGTGGTCGACGGCGTGGCCGCAGTGGTAGGCCGCAACATAGTGAAGTACTCCGACATAGAGCGCTCCTACGCCCAGGTGCGTATGCGCCAGGGCGTGGCCGATGCACAGAAGAACCGCTGCGCCATACTCGAGAATCTTATCCTCAACCAACTACTTATACACAAGGGTGAGGTGGACAGCATCGAGGTTACCGACGACGAGGTGAACCAAAATGTGCAGTACTACCTCAAGAACGACCTGCGGCAGTACGGCACCCGCGAGGCTCTGCGCGAGGCTACAGGCTTCACCTACGACGAGCTGAAGGAACAGTATGAGCGCATGATACGCAATATGATGCTCGCCGGCCGCGCGCAGTACCAGCTTACCGAGTCGGTGACAATAACGCCGCGTGAGGTAAACGACTACTTCGCCTCCATCGAGGCCGACAGTCTGCCCATGATGCCCGAGCGCTACGAGCTGTCGGAGATAGTGATAGAACCTACTATCAACGAGGTGGAGCGCGACCGCGTGCGCACCCAGTTGGCCGAGTTGCGCGAGCGTGTGTTGCAGGGAGAGAAGTTTTCCATGCTGGCGACCCTCTATTCACAAGACCCGGGCTCGGCCAAGAAAGGCGGCGAACTGGGCTTCTTCTCGCGCGGCGAGATGGTGAGTGAGTTCGAGTCGGCTGCCTTCGCACTGAAGCCCGGCGAAGTGTCGCCCATTGTGGAGACACAGTTCGGCTTCCACATCATACAGCTTATCGAACGTCGTGGCAATACTGTCAATGCACGCCACATTCTTATCACGCCGCAGGTGTCGGGCGAGGATATGCTGCAGGCCCGTATGAAGCTTGATAGCATAGCCGACGAGATACGTGCCGGTCACATCACCTTCGCCGACGCAGCGCGCCGCTATAGCACGGCCGCCAACGCCAAACAGGGCGGCAAGGCCACCAACAAGACCGACGGCACACCGCGCTTCGACAAGGCCGCCATCGACGAGAGCTACTACAACGTGGGTATTACCGGCATGTCGGAAGGACAGGTGAGCAACGCCACTGCCATGAAGACGGCCGATAACCACAGCGCCTACCGCCTGGTGCGGCTCGATAAGGTCTATCCCGCCCACCGCGCCAACCTCACCGACGACTACGACAATATCTACAACGCCGCCCTGGCCGCCGCCCGCCAGCGCAAACTGGCCGAGTGGGCCCGCCATCAGGCCTCGATTACCTATATCCGCCTGAGCGACGAATACAAAGACTGTGTGTTTGAAAACCTAAAGTAATAGTATGACCGACAAAGAACAGCTCGACCAGCTGGTTGAGAAATACAATACGCTGAAGAGTGAAATAGGGAAGGTGATAGTTGGCCAGCACGAGGCCGTGGACAGCCTGTTGCTGTCGGTGTTTACCGGTGGCCACTGCCTGCTGCTCGGTGTGCCCGGTTTGGCCAAGACCCTTATGGTAAATACTCTCAGCAAAGCTCTGGGCCTCACCTTCAGCCGCATCCAGTTCACCCCCGACCTCATGCCGAGCGACATCACCGGTAGCGAGATACTCGACGAGAGCCGCCAGTTCCGCTTCATCAAAGGTCCGGTCTTTGCAGGTATCGTCCTGGCCGACGAGATAAACCGCACACCTCCCAAGACCCAGGCTGCATTGCTCGAGGCCATGCAGGAGAAGTCGGTCACCGTGAGCGGCAAGAGCTATGCCCTGCCGGCTCCTTTCTTCGTGTTGGCTACGCAGAACCCCATCGAGCAGGAAGGCACCTATCCGCTGCCTGAAGCCCAGCTCGACCGCTTCATGTTCAACGTGCGCCTCGACTACCCCTCGTTTCAGGAGGAGGTCGACATCGTGAAGCAGACCACCGTGGATCAGACTGCCGAGGTGCAGACCGTGCTTTCGGCCGACGAGATTATGGCTGTGCAGCACTCCATACGCCGCATGCCTGTGGCCGACAACGTGGTGGAGTATGCCGTGCGCCTTGTCGGAGCGACTCGCCCCGCCGTGGGTGGCAACAAGTATATCTCGTGGGGTGCCGGCCCGCGTGCCTCGCAGTACCTCATTATGGGTGCCAAGAGCTTTGCCGCCATGCACGGCAAGTATTCGCCCGATATAGAAGATGTGCGCGCCGTGGCCCACAACGTGCTGCGCCACCGCATAGTGCGCAACTACTATGCCGAGGCCGAAGGTATAAGTACCGACCAGATTATTGACTCGCTCCTCGCTTCGGGCGACAAGATGCTTTAACTCCCGATGAAAAGACTGTCCATACTGCTTGCTATCGCCGTGGCCGCCTTGCTGTGCTGCCAGCCCCTCGCGGCGCAGACCGGCCTCTATGTCCCATCGGTCAAGCCGGTGAAAGACATAAAGCGTGCCCTGACCAACCCCGAGGTGTTCCAACTGCTTATTGTCTACAGCGGCGAGTCGGCCACGTTCAGCGTCGGCGACCTCGATATGCTCGACTCGGCCTACCGCATCGCCTTCGACGTGGACAATCCCCGATACTACACCATGACCATTGAGGGCTATGGCTCGGACGACGAGAACCTCACCAAGGAGCGTGTCGACGCCGTCTACCGCTACTTCGCCATGCGTGGCGGTAGCGCCTTCCCCGTGCGCTATGCCCACAACCCGATACACTGCTCGTGCAACGGCGATACCGTCGAGACCCTCCGCTTCGAGGTGCCAACCACCCTGGCGGTCTACAACACCTCGTTGCTGCCCGAGGCACGCCGCCGTCTGTCCGGCGGGACCTCGCTGGCCAACAGCGTGCTTGTAACCTTCCGCGACGAGCCCGACGAGTGTGTCGGCTCGGCCCGCGGCTGCTATGTGCCTGCTGCCGACAGCATGGTCTACGGCTACTATGCCTCGATGCTCCTCAGCCGCGGCTCGGTCTACTCGGTCGACGGCACCAAGGACACCTGCCCCTCGGGCCTCGAAATCACCATCGACGACCGCCTCGACTACAAGACCATCGTCGAGCAGTACCAACTGGTGCCCCACCGCAAGCACATCATAGTGCAGGCCGGCTATGTGGTGCTCTCGAGCAACTGGGCCGCGCGGGTCGACACCTGCCCGCTGCCGCAGAAAGACAGTATCTTCATCCGCATCCCCGTCACCCAGGAGCAACTCGACGCCAAACTGAAGTTCTTCGCCAAGGTGCGCACCTCGCGCGGCATCGAGTACAAGTCGCTGCCCACCCGCAAACTGCCCGGCAAGGGCACCCTCGTGCTGCAGGCTCCGATCAATATCTCGCAGTTCGACACCGTGTACGTCGGCAAGCGCATCCAGGAGAACGAACTGAAGAAGTACTTCTACGAGGTCGACGGCCCCACCGAGGCCGCAGCCTTCCGCGCCGCCGGCCGCTACTATGTGGCCTACCGTGCCGGCAAGAACGGCACCTACGAGCTCAAAAAACCACTGCGCAACCTCTTCCGCATCATCCCCGAGCAGGAGGAATCCTCTTCCACCGAACAGACCAAAGACAGCAAGAACATCAACCCCGAAGAACTAATAGAAGACTGACACTCTAACGCACTAACGCTTTAACGCATTAACACATTTAAAAGATGGCTTACCTACAAACCGATGTAACCAAGGTTACCACTCGCGTGCTGCAAAACATGAAGCTGCACGGCGAGAAGATTGCCATGCTGACAGCCTACGACTACTCCATGGCGTCGCTCCTCGAGAGCACCAAAATCGACGTCGTCCTCGTCGGCGACTCGGCCGCCAACGTCATGCAAGGCCACAAGACCACCTTGCCCATCACACTCGACGAGATGATAGTCTACGCCACCTCGGTGGTGCGTGCCATCAAACGCGCCCTCGTGGTCGTCGATATGCCCTTCGGTACCTATCAGGGCAACTCCAAGCAGGCCCTCGCCAGCGCCATACGCATCATGAAAGAGACCGGTGCCGACGCCATCAAGATGGAAGGTGGCGAAGAGATACTCGAGAGCGTGCAACGCATCCTCTCGGCCGGTATACCCATCATGGGCCACCTGGGCCTCACCCCGCAAAGCATCAACAAATTCGGCACCTATGCCGTCCGCGCCACCGAGACCGAGGAGGCCGACCGCCTGAAAAAAGACGCCCTCATACTGCAGGAAGCCGGCTGCTTCGCACTGGTACTCGAGAAGATACCCGCAGCCCTCGCCGCCGAAGTCACCGACGAACTGAAGATACCCACCATAGGCATCGGCGCCGGCTCCGGCGTCAGCGGCCAGGTCCTGGTGCTTCAGGACATGCTTGGCATCACCCAGCAGTTCAAACCCCGCTATCTGCGCACCTATGGCACCTTCGGCGAGGACATCTCCAACGCCATACGCCACTACATCTCCGACGTGAAGAGCGGCTCCTTCCCCAACGACCGCGAGCAGTACTGATTGAAAGATCATAATTGAAAAATGAAAGCGGCTGACGTGCTATAATGGTGCGTCAGCCTATTTTTGTACCCATATATTCCACGCTTCATTTCCCGTTCTCCACTCTTTGCTCGCCTCGTCCTCTCCGTATGTTGTATTTATGTTTAAAACATAAGAAATACATAAGAAATACATAAGAACGATATAAGAACTACCGGAGGGGATCCGGAGAGGATGGCTTGAGGAGTTGATTATCAGGCTGTAAGGAGCTGTCGGCGGTTGTGGGGCATTGGATTACAAGTTGTTGGGTGTTTTTGGGGGCGTTGTTTCCGCTGGGCGAAAAATGACGGTTGATGTGGTTATGCTTTCAGAATGAGGTGTATAGCGTATTATTGGGTTAGGGGTATAAAAAAACACGTCCGGCCAACGAATGTGGGTTGGCCGGACGTGCGAGGGGTATCCTGGATGTTGTGTAGTCGACTTTTATTTGTCGGCTTTGGGGGTAGCGGGTTTGGTCGGGGTGGCTGCCGGCGTGGCGATGCTGGCGCGCATGTCGGTGTCGGCCTGTATGTTTTTCATGCGGTAGTAGTCCATGATGCCGAGGTTGCCGCTGCGGAAGGCTTCGGCCATGGCCAGCGGCACTTCGGCCTCGGCCTGTATCACCTTGGCGCGGGCTTCCTGGGCTTTGGCTTTCATTTCCTGCTCCTGGGCCACGGCCATGGCGCGACGCTCCTCGGCCTTGGCCTGGGCGATGTTCTTGTCGGCGTTGGCCTGGTCCATCTGCAGCTGGGCGCCGATGTTCTTACCCACGTCGATGTCGGCTATGTCGATGGAAAGTATCTCGAAGGCGGTACCGCTGTCGAGGCCTTTGGTGAGCACCAGTTTCGATATGCTGTCGGGGTTCTCGAGCACCTGCTTGTGCGAGGTGGCCGAGCCGATGCTGGTCACGATGCCTTCGCCCACGCGGGCCAGGATGGTCTCCTCGCCGGCGCCGCCCACCAGTTGCTTGATGTTGGTGCGCACGGTTACGCGGGCTTTGGCTATGAGCTGTATGCCGTCCTTGGCAACGGCGGCCACCGGCGGGGTGTCGATCACCTTGGGGTTGACCGAGGTCTGCACGGCCTTCAGCACGTCGCGGCCGGCCAGGTCGATGGCGGTGGCGGTCTTGAAGTCGAGGTTCATGTTGGCTTTGTCGGCGCTGATAAGGGCGTTGACGACCGAGCCGACGTGCCCGCCGGCCAGGTAGTGGGCCTCAAGGTCGTTCTGCTTGATCTTCAGGCCGGCTTTGGAGGCCGAGATGAGGTTGCCCACGATGACCGAAGGCGGCACCTTGCGGAAGCGCATGAAGATGAGCTGCACCAGCGAGGTGTAGACGCCGCTCACAAGAGCTTGAAACCAGATGCCTATCGGCACCAGATAGAGGAAGAGAATGAGCGCGATGGCGCAGATTCCGATGATAAGGTATGTTCCCATGATTGTTATTGTTTAAAGTTGATTGCTTATTGGTCGGCAAAGCGGTTGTCGTCGATGGCCACCACGTCGATGCGGTAGCCCTCGACGGCCACCACCTCGATGGCATGGTCGGGGTCGATGAATTTGTTCACGGCGTGCACCTCGATGGGCTCGCCGTCGAACAGGGCTTTGCCGGTGGGGGCCAGGCGCGAGATGGTGGTGCCTCGGGCGCCCACCTTCACCTGTGGCGAGAGCTGGTTCACCTTGCTGTCGCTTTCTTCGTTCAGGCTGAAGCGGCTCCACGTCTTTTTCTTCATGAACAAGGCCAGCAGCAGCACACACAGGGCTATGGAGCACAGCAGCACGATGGTGCCGGTGGTGGAGCCGAAGAGGGCGTAGGTCTGCCAGACGCCGAATGCGATCAGCGCCACGCCGAAGCAGCCTGCTATGCCGCCCGGCAAGGCCACAATCTCGAGGGTGAGCAGCACTATGCCCAGCACCAGCGAGATGATAAGAAGGGTGGTGTTCATTGTATTTCAGAGGTTAATTGTTTGTCGAGCAAGGCGGTGTGCATGGGCAGCAGGTCGCTGTACGAGCCGTGCTTCACGGTGCAGCGGCCGTGGCAATGGACCAGTATGGCGCACTGCTCGGCCTGCTCCACGGTGTGGCGGCAGATGTCGACCAAGGCTTTGATGACGTAGTCGAAGGTATGCACATCGTCGTTGAAGAGCACCAGCGAGCACCCGCTGTCTTCCAGTACGGCGGCCTCGTTGTCGACCTGCGGGTCGACCAGGGGCTTCTCTATGTTGAAATCGTCTTTCAAGAGTGTTCTATAAGTGCTATGGCCTGGGCCGAGATACCTTCCATGCGTCCCTCGAAGCCGAGATGTTCGGTGGTGGTGGCTTTCACCGAGACGCGCTCCACGTCGAGGTCCAGCGTGTCGGCTATGTTCTGGCGCATCTGTGGTATGTAGGCGGCCACCTTGGGCTTTTGTGCCACAAGGGTTGAGTCGATATTGCCGATGGTGTAGCCGTTGGCGGCGAGCAGAGTCCCCACATGTGCCAGCAGTTTCAGGCTGCTTATGCCGCGATACTGTGGGTCGGTGTCGGGGAAATGCTTGCCGATGTCGCCCAGGGCGGCGGCGCCGAGCAGGGCGTCGCAGATGGCGTGCAGCAGCACGTCGGCATCGCTGTGTCCCACCAGTCCGTGGCTGTGCGGCACCAGTACCCCGCCGAGCCAGAGGGGCAGCCCTTCGGCCAGCGCGTGTACGTCGTAGCCTGTACCTACCCGAATCATTTCGTCTCGGGTTTCATCTCCATCGTCATGCCGATGCGGATGGTATTGGCCAGTGGCGAGGTGGAGATCTTGGTGGTGGGGATGAGGTAGGCGAAGTCGAAGTGGAAGATGTTGTAGCGGAGGCCAAAGCCCACGGTGGCGTACTGGCGGCCACCCTTGTTGGCATGCTCGAAGAAGTAGCCCGCGCGGGCCACGAAGGTCTCGGCATACCAGTATTCCACGCCGCCCGACAGTTGCAGCTCCTGCAGCTCTTCGCTCATGCCGCCAGGGGCGTCGGCAAAGCTGCTGAAGGCGCCCTGCATCACACCCATGTTGTTGTAGGTGACCCAAGCGCCGGTGGTGTCGCCACGCAGCGGAGGGGTGGGGACCAGCAGCTTGTTGATGTCGAGCATCAGCGATACCTTGTTGTAGTCGTCTATACGGTTGGTATAGCGGCCGCCGATGCGCAGGTTGGCGGGCAGGAATTCCTTGTCGTTGTCGTCGTCCGAGTACGACAACTTGGCGCCGAGGTTCGAGATGAAGGCACCGAGAGCGAAGCTCTGCTCCTTGTCGATGGTATTCTCGTAGTAGAGACCGATGTCGGCGGCCAGCGAGTTGGCGCCGTGGGTCTCGGTGTGGCCGCTGCCGTCTTCGATGGTGGCACCGTTGGTGAGGTCGCTGCGTATGAAGCGGCCGCTGGCGCCGAGGGCCAGGTTGTCGGTCAGCTTCAAGGCATAGGTGATGTCGAAGGCGAACTCGTTAGGGTGTATCACAGTCAGCTTGTTGCCGTCGGCGTCGGTGTGGTCTATGTCGCCGAGGGTGAAATAGGTGAGGCCGGCAGCGGCGGTGCTACGGCTGTTGATGCGGTAGTAGCCGCTGAGGTAAAAGAGGTTCATGTCGCCCACGTTGAGGTTGCGCAGCCAGGGGGTGTAGGTGAGGCCGGCGCCCATGTTGCCCTCGATGAAAGCGAACTTGGCGTTGTTCCAGTGGCCCGAGAACAAGTCGGGGGTGGTGGCGACGCCCACATCGCCCATGCCGCTGCTGACGGCGTCGGGGGCTATCAGCAGTATCGGCATACCTGTCGAGATATAGTTCTTGTATTGGCCAGTCTCAGAGTAATCGTTCTGTCCGATGGCGCTGGCAGCCATGGCGACGAGTATTGCACACAGAGTGAGTCTTTTCATTCTTTGTCTTACTTGCATTTTCGGTGTTTATAACGCAGGGGAAGGTCGTTTATTGTGTTACCGTACTATACATTTTGTCGCCGACTGGTGTATTTCTCCGTCGGTGGTGGTTATCAGCATGCGTGCCATGTAGATGCCGGCCTTCACATTGGAGAGGTCCCACCGCACGGGGCCTACCACGTAGCTGCCGTCGGTGATGGTGGCGGCGGTGGTGTAGATCAGTGCCCCTTGTGGTGAATATATGTGCAGCACGGCTTCGGCGATGGTCTCGGGGCTGTTGGTCTCAATGTGGAAGCAGGCTTGGGAGCTGGCCGGATTGGGATACATGGCGAGGGTGGAGAAGTCGGTCTCGTCGACCGAGCCCACGCGGAATGCGATGGTGGCGGTGCTGGAGTAGCCCCAGATATTCCAGGCTTTGAGGGTGAGTGTATGGCGGCCGGGGGCGAGCTGTTCGAGGGTGTAGCGCACGCTGCCGCGGCGGCTGTCGTCGAGGTCGGCCTCGTAGAAGTCGTTAAGCACGATGGTGCTGCCGGCGTTGCCGTCGAGGGTGGCTGTGATGTCGTGTCCCAAACCCGAGCCGAAGGCGTTGATGCCTATCGAGTCCGAGAGACGTGCCAGCAGGGTGGGGGTGGGGCCTACAAGGCCGCCGTTGCGGAAGTTGGTATCGCCCACGTAGAGTTCTATCACGGGCCGTGTCTCATGTATGTCTACATCCTCGTTCAGTCCGCCGAAGAGGAGCCTGCCGTACTGTCCGGCAGCGTCGTCGCTCCCACCTTTTGCGTAATGGCTCAACTTGCCGGCGGCGAACTGGTAGGGCACGTCGCGAGGCACGGTGAAGGTGTACTCGAAGCGGCCGCCCCTGACGGGCTCGGCCCCTTTGTAGAGTATGCTTTTCTGCTGGGCGAAGCGCACTTCGGTATCGGGATTGTCGTTGGCCAGCGTGGTGCTTTGGCTCTCGCGGTCTAAGACGATGGGGTATACGGTACCGTCGAAGTCGTCGAGCCGCTGTCCGTTGGCGTCGCGTATCTCGCCGCTCACCGTGACCTGCGACAGCGCGGTGGCGGTGTCGTTGCCGTCGTCTACGGCGTGGCCGTCGATGTGGGTCACCACCACTTCGTGCTGTGGGTGCGAGAGCCGCAGGGCGGGATCGCCGGTGAGGCCTATGCATGGCGACACAGCTGTGCGGTTCTTGGCCATGCGCAGTGCTTCGCCTATGGTGTTGTCGTGGTCGAGGGCGAAGAGCACCACGTCGGTGTTGAAGCGCTCGATGTGGCTTATCGGACGGCTTGCGCTGACCACGGCTATGGCGGCTCCCTGGGCCAGCACGCACAGCTCGGCTCCGCATTGGTCGTCGGGCAGGTCGTGGTAGCCGTAGGAGCAGGTGCTGGTTACGAACAACGGGGTTCGGCCTATGTTCGAGTAGGCCACTATGTCGCCGGGCTCCACGTAGCGCTCGGTGCCTATGTATTTAATTGAACCGTGCCCGATGTAGTTGAGCAGCAGGCAGCCGTAGTTGACCCGTTGCCGCAGGGCGTTGTTCAGGTCGGGGTAGAACGAGCCTATGGCGCCGCTCTGCTGGTGGTAGGAGTCGGCATAGAGACGGTCGATGTTGAACACCGGGAACTGCTGCTTGATGCGGTTGGCGGTGGCTTCCGACGAGTGGACGAAGGCGGTGTCGCCCGGGTGCGAGGGGTCGGCGTCGTCCGAGAGCAGGGCTATGTAGTTGCGCCAGTCGCCGCGTTGGCTTTCGTCGTGCAGGTCGCTGCGCATCAGGTAGCCTTCTATCTTGTCGACCAGATGGTCGGCCTCGGCGGCGTTGCGGGCCGGCAGACGGCCTATAGCTATGTCGAGGTTCTGGGTCGAGGCACCGGTCTCGGCGCTGTCCAGGTAGCCCATCATGTCGTCGCTGCAGTACGAGGCGCCCTGGTCGTCGAACGAGGCTTCGGTCTCGTAGGTGACCACCGTGGGCAGGTTGTAGCCCAGCAGGTCGCGGTTGTCGTAGGTGGCCTTGCCGAAGAGCAGCAGGTAGCGGGGCGGGGCGTCGGGGTGGCGCTCGCGCATCGACCGCAGGAAGGTGCGTATGGCCATCGGGTCCTGCTTGCCGCCCGAGTATTCGTTGTATACCTGTCTGTCGGTGACCACTAGGGTCGACAAGTCGTCGTTTATGGCGTGTAGTGCGGTCAGGCGCTCGGCCTGGGTGCGGAACTGCGGGTTGCACACCACTATGTAGTCGGCCTGTGCGGCACCGCGCAGGTTCTGGTTGGCTACGGCGCTCACCGATGCCGGCAGCAGCCGGTTGGCCCCGAACACTATGTATTGCCGAGCCTCGCCGCCGATGCTGTCTGTCCAGCGCCCGTTCGTCAGCTGTAGCTCGCGCTCGGCGCCGGCATGGGTAACCTCCCACACGCGGGCTCCGTTGTCGCCGCTCAGGGTGTAGCCCACGGTGGCGTGCCCCAGGCCTTGGTCGTTGCGCACCATCAGCTGGCTACCGGTGAAGGCGAGCGGCACATGGCCCGTCAACTCGATATAGTCCAGGTAGCCCTCGGCCGAGTTCTCGCCGGGGGTGTAGGTGATGCCGAAGGTGAGGCTCTGGGCCGATGCCGTGGTCGACTCCAGCACGGTGGTGTATACCTTGCTGGCCGAGATGAAGTGGGTGCGGCTGAGGCCGGTGGTGCTCACGTCGAAGCGGCCGTTGGCGGTGCTCTTGTTCGCCAGGGCGTAGCGCATCCGTATGCCGGTGGCGGTGGACGGGAGGGCGAGGGTGAAGCTGCGCGAGGTGTTGCCCGCCGAGAACTTCTCGCCCATCCAGAGTTGGCCGGTCTTGTAGATGTTGGTCATGTCGTTGTTCACCACCGCCACCGCAGTGTACGACGCCACCGTGGTGTCGGCCGTCGTGGCGGTGCCGCTGCCAATGCGGTGCGGTGCCGCCGCCGAGGTGGTGGTGAGGAAGTAGTAGTTGGCCGAGGCGTAGGCGTGGCGCTGCATCTCCCAGCGGGCGTCGCCCGTGTGGTAGCGCCACACGTCGCATCCCTCGCCGAAGAAGAGCACCTCGTCGCCCGAGTCGAAGGTGCCGTTGCCGTTGCGGTCCACCACGTCGATGGCAATGGCCGTCAGCCCGGTGGTGGGCACCCGCCGGTTGTCGGTCGGCAACTGGTTGCCGGCCATACCGTACATATTTATTCGGTCTACCGCCACCCCTTGCAGCGCCGGCACGTCGGCCACGCCCACGGCATAGACGCCCGTGCGCGTCACCTCGAGCCGCCACCAGCTGCCGTCGGCCAGCACCGACTGCTGCGCCGTGGCCTGCAGCGTGCCGCATACGGCCGCCGCCACGAGGGCGATATATACCAATAGTCTTTTGGTCACTTTTACCTTAATGTTTAGCATAGTGCTAAACGCAGAGTGACCCTTTTTATTGTACGGAGTGCTTCAAGTTTATCTTTTTATAACTTTTGCCGTGCAGGTATTGCGGTTGGTGAGGACGCGGAGCATGTAGATGCCGGCGGGCAGGGAGCCGAAGTCGATGGTGGTGTATTGTGTTGAGCCCGGGAGGTGTCCGTCGGCCGAGTAGATGTCTACCCGTTCGGCCACCTCGTAGGAGGGCAGAGCCATGTATAGCAGGCTCGAAGTGGGGGCCAAGGCACCGCCTTCCGGACGTCCTCCGGTAGCCTTCCGGTCCGGTAGTTCTTATGTCGTTCTTATGTACTTCTTATGTATTTCTTATGTTTTAAACATAAATACAACATAAGAAATACATAAGAAGTACATAAGAACGACCGGAGGGGAAGGGGAGAGGATAGCGGAGAGTGGAGAGTGTAGAACGGAGAGTGGAGAGAGGAGAACGGAGAGTGGGAGGTGAGAAATTTTGAAAAAAAATTGTGGGGGTGCACAATAATATCGGAATGGTGGAGTTAAATAGAGCGAAATCTGGCCCCGTAGTTCAGCTGAATAGAACGTCGGATTCCGGTTCCGAAAGTCGTGGGTTTGAATCCCGCCGGGGTCACTAAAGCTATGAAACGATTTACCCATCCCTTCCTCCAGCTGCTTGTCATGCTGGCCATTTCGCTGGTTCTTGCCATCGTCGTGTCGATTGTGTCGGCGATGTTCACTTTCTCTGGGGTCGACATGCTGTCGATGTCAAACATGCTGTGGATGCAGATGGTCACCCAGTTGCTGGTCTTCGCGGCACCGGTGCTCATCACGACGCTCATCTACTACCGTGGCAGTCAGCGCGCCTACTACCGGCTCGACTTCTCGCGTCGCAGCTGGATGGCGGTGCTGACGGGTGTGGCGGTCATGATGCTGGTGGTGCCTGTCAACGAGGTGCTTACCGAGTGGAACGACAGCTGGGACCTGGGACGTGTGGGCGAGACGCTGCGGCGGCTGCAGGATAGTACCGAGGGCATCGTCGAGCAGTTCCTCGCGGTCGATAGCGTGGGCGGCCTGCTGGTCAACCTGCTGGTGGTGGCCGTGGTGCCGGCCCTCAGCGAAGAGCTCTTCTTCCGGGCGGGCATACAAAACCTGCTGCAGCGCTGGTGGAGCCCCTCGTCGGTCGACGGCGGGCGGCCCGGAGTGGGAGCCCATCTGGCCGTCGTGGCCACGGCCGTCATCTTCAGCCTCGGCCACGGCGAGGTGTTCTCGTTTGTGCCACGTCTGGTGCTGGGCCTGATACTCGGATACCTATATATTTATGGTGGCTCGCTGCTGGTCAATGTGACGGCCCACTTCGTAAACAACGCCGTGGTGGTGGTGCTCTACTGGCTTGTGGCGCGCGGGGTGCTCGACCTCGACCCCGAGGCCCCCATCGACTTCGGCCTGCTGCCCACGGTGTGTGCCACCCTGGCCGCCGTCACACTTATGGTTGTCTCGTTCGGTAAAAGATTAAAAGATAGGGACTAGAATGGCCGTCCTGGACGGCTTCGGAGCATCATCCGTGGTCTTAAAATGCAAATAATTGCTGAAAGGTATAGGGTTGAGTTACAGGTGGTTGAGGTGGTGTAAATTGTTAAAAAAGAATGTCGGGGCAAAAAAAAGTTCGCTGATTGAAAAAAATGTAGTATTTTTGCAGTCCGATTTTTGGTTGGAAAACAAACAATAACAATAAAAAAATAATAGAAAAATGACAAAGGCAGAAATCGTAGCTGAAATAGCTCAGAAAACCGGTATCGAGAAAGTCGCCATCCAGGCCACCGTCGAGGAGTTTATGACCGTCATCAAAGAGAGCCTCTCCGAGGGCGAGAACGTCTACCTGCGTGGTTTTGGCAGCTTCATCGTGAAGAAACGTGCCGAGAAGACCGGCCGCAACATCAGCAAGAACACCACCATCATTATTCCCGCACACAACATTCCCGCTTTCAAGCCCGCCAAGACTTTCATGCAGGATGTGAAAAAGAAAGTCAAATAACTAAAAATATTTTGTAGCAATGCCTAACGGAAAAAAGCACAAACGTCACAAGATGTCGACGCACAAGCGTAAAAAACGCCTGCGCAAGAATAGACATAAGAAGAAATAAGTAGGCCACAGGCCTGCCTGTTTCCGGACTAAAACTACTAAAACAAATTACACACCACCCAGAGGGGTTGGTATGTAATTTGTTTATTTTATATATTAACCAGGAACGATTAGTGGAAAAAGACTTAGTAATCTCCTCGCGCGACGAGCAAGGGGTGCAGATAGCCCTGCTGGAAGACAAGCGGCTCGTCGAACTGCATAAAGAACAACCCGCCGGCAACTTCGCCGTGGGCGACATATATTTTGGCAAGGTAAAGAAGATAATGCAGGGCCTCAACGCCGCCTTCGTCGATGTGGGGGGCGACAAGGAGGGCTTCATGCACTACCTCGACCTCGGGCCCGACTACAATTCGGTGAGCAAATACCTGCGGCTGGCCATGAACGGCGACGGCGGGGCCAAGACCCTCGCCAACTTCAAGATAGAACCTATACTCGAGAAGGTGGGCAACCTGACCGAGACCCTCAAGGTGGGACAGCCGATACTGGTGCAGGTGACCAAAGAACCTATCTCGACCAAAGGCCCCAAGCTGTCGGGCGACATCTCGATAGCGGGGCATTACCTGGTGCTCACTCCTTTCAGCAACAAGATATCCATCTCGCAAAAGATCAAAGGCTCGGAGGAACGCAACCGGCTGCGCCGGCTGGTGCAGAGCATCCGCCCCCAGAACTTCGGCATCATAGTGCGCACTGTGGCCGAGGGCAAGACGGTGGCCGAACTTGATGCCGACCTGCACCACCTGGAGGAATGCTGGAAGGAGATGACCGAGAAACTGAAACATGTCTCGGCTCCCTGCAAGGTGCACGCCGAACTCGACACCACCACCGCACTGCTGCGCGACCTGCTGACCGACGACTTCAACTCGATAACGGTCGACAGCCAAGCCCTGTACGACGAGGTGCGGCGCGCGGTAGGCGCCATCACCCCCGGCATGGAAGACATTGTGAAGCTCTACAAGATGGAGGCTCCCATCTTCGAGAACTTCGGCATACAGCGCGACATACGGCGCGCCTTCGGCCGCATAGTGACCATCCGCTCGGGCGTATACCTTTATATAGAGCATACCGAGGCTATGCATGTGATCGACGTGAACAGCGGCAACCACATCAAGGCCGGCACCGGACAGGAAGACACCGCCCTGCAGGTGAACATAGAAAGCGGCATCGAGATTGCACGTCAGCTGCGTCTGCGCGATATGGGAGGCATTGTGATTGTCGACTTCATAGACATGGCCAAGGCCGAGAACCGCAAGAAGCTGTTCGACGTGATGAACGAGGCCATGCGTCCCGACAAGGCACGCCACACGATACTGCCGCTCAGTAAGTTCGGCCTGATGCAGATCACCCGCCAGCGTGTGCGTCCGGTGATGGAGGTCGATGTGCAGGAGAAGTGCCCCATGTGCGACGGCACAGGCCATATTAAGCAGAGCCTCGTGGTGGTCGACGAGATAGAGTCGAACCTGAACTTCCTGGGCGTCTCGCAAAACGAGCACCGCTATACCATCGTCACACACCCCTACATCCACGCCTATATCACCAAGGGCGGCCTGCGCAGCCTGCGCTGGCAGTGGATGCGCAAGTACCGCATGTGGCTCACCGTCAAGAAGTCGGAGAGCATGGGACTGCTGGAATTCAAATACCTCAATGCCAATGGCGACGAAATCGAGCTGTAGGACCAAATGGCTCTTGGCCGTGCTGTTGCTCGGTGCAACGCTTCTGTCGCCTGCCGTCCTGCAGGCTCAGGTACGGACCCGTGGCATCGATGTGTCGAAGTACCAGGGAAATATCAACTGGACCAAGGTGGCCAAGGACAGTACAATACGCTTCGTGTATGTGAAAGCTACCGAAGGCACCTCGATAAAGGACCCCTATTACAGCGCCAATATCAAGGGTGCGCGCAAGGCGGGCCTGCTGGTGGGCAGTTACCACTTGTACAGCAGCAAGACCACCGCCTACCAGCAGATGGGCAATATACGGTCGGTGGTGAAGAAGAAAGAGCAAGACCTGGTTCCGGTGCTTGACATCGAGGGACATCATTCGGGCCGCCTCAACATGGAACGTGTCGACAAGCTGCTCGAACTCATGGAGAAGGAGTACGGCGTGAAGCCAATAATCTACACCAGCGAGCGCGTGTACAAGACCCACTTCGCCAACAAGAAGTACTCGAAGTACCACATCTTCATAGCCAACTATCGCGGCTACCCCAAGACGCGCTTCACCCTGTGGCAGTATACCGAGACGGGGCACTGCTCGGGCATCAAGGGTTATGTCGACTTTATCCGCATACACCGCAACCATTCGCTGAGCGACATCAAGATGCCGAAGCCCAAAAAGAACGCCACTGCCGCTGCTGCCGCCAAGAACGACACTACGGCAAGTAAATAGGGGCTTCATGGCAAGGAAGTTATGCTCCGCCGTGCGACGATTGTCGCACGGCGGATTGTTTTTTGCCGGCGAGGTGTGTCAATACCGGAAAAATAGTCGATTTGGGTGGGTCCGGCAACTTTTTTATGGGCGAATGGAAAAAAAGTTGTATCTTTGCAGTCCGAATTATAGTATAAAAATATCAAAAAAAAACTATATAATAAACAATGCAAGAGAGTAAAGTAGGACTTGATTTTGTGGAAGTTGAACATGCACGGTCTGTAGCCCGCAACATAGCCGGACAAGTGCAGGACTTCGTGGAAGACTACACCACTGTGGCTGTGGAGCGCACACTATGCCGTTTCCTCGGCATCGACGGTATCGACGAGAACGAGGTGCCGATGCCCAATGTGGTGGTCGAGGAACTGAAGAGCAAAGGCGTGCTGGGCCAAGGCGTGATGTTCTATGTGGGCAATGCCATGGTAGAGACCGGCAAAACACCGCAGCAGATAGCCGAGGCCATTGCCGCCGGCAAGCTCGACATCACCCAGCTGCCTGTGCATTCAAAGGCCGAAATCGACAAGGCTCTGGAGCCTGTCATTAAACAGACCATCGACAAGGTGCGCGGCAACCGTCTGCGTCGTGAGAAATACATCGAGACCATAGGCGAAGGCTCGAAGCCCTACCTCTACATCATCGTGGCCACGGGCAATATCTACGAGGATGTGGTGCAAGCCCAGGCCGGTGCCCGTCAGGGTGCCGATATTATAGCTGTGATTCGCACTACCGGTCAGTCGCTGCTAGACTACGTGCCCTATGGCGCCACCACAGAAGGCTTCGGCGGCACCTTCGCCACCCAGGAAAACTTCCGCATCATGCGCAAGGCACTCGACGAGGTGGGCGAGGAAGTGGGCCGCTACATCCGCCTCTGCAACTACTGTTCGGGCCTCTGCATGCCGGAAATCGCCGCCATGGGCGCACTCGAAGGCCTCGATGTGATGCTCAACGACGCACTCTATGGCATCCTCTTCCGCGATATCAACATGCAGCGCACGCTGATAGACCAGTACTTCAGTCGCATCATCAACGGCTTTGCAGGCGTCATCATCAACACCGGCGAGGATAACTACCTGACCACCGCCGACGCATACGAGGAGGCTCACACTGTGCTGGCATCGGACTTCATCAATGAACAGTTGGCTTTCATGGCCGGTCTGCCTTCGGAGCAGCAGGGTCTCGGTCACGCCTTCGAGATGGACCCCATGCTCGAGAACGGCTTCCTTTACGAACTGGCACAGGCTCAGATGTTGCGCGAGATATTCCCCAATGCACCGCTTAAGTATATGCCGCCGACCAAGTTTATGACCGGTAACATCTTCCGCGGCCACATACAGGATGCTCTGTTCAACGTCATCGGCCAGTGGACGCACCAGGGTTTGCAGCTGCTGGGTATGCCCACCGAGGCTATACATACGCCCTTCATGAGTGACCGCTACCTGAGCATCGAGAACGCCAAGTACATCTTCAACAATATGAAGGATATTGGTGAGGAGGTGGAGTTTAAGGACGGTGGCATCATCAAGAGTCGTGCCCAGAAGGTGCTGCACGATGCCACCAAGCTGCTTGAAGCCATGGAGAGCGAAGGCCTCTTCACCGCCTTGGAGAAGGGTATCTTCGCAAACGTGAAGCGTCCCAAGAACGGCGGCAAGGGCCTTGACGGCGTCACCCTCAAGGGCGAGCACTACTTTAATCCGTTTGTTGAATTAATGAAAGGAAAGAAATAATATGAGCGAAGGATTGTATTCGATGGAGGCAAAGGATTACGATAAAACCCTTGACCTCACCAAGATAAAGCCATATGGCGACACAATGAACGATGGCAAGGTGCAGCTGAGTTTCACTCTGCCGGTGCCTGCCGGTGCCGAAGCCGAAGAGGCCGCCAAGCAGCTGTTGAAGAAGATGGGCTTCGAGAACCCGCTGGTGGTATACCAGAAAGAGCTGACCGGGGGCTTCTGCTTCATGAACTGCTATGGTTCATTGACACACACGGTCGATTATACCAACATACATGTACCCAAGGTGGAGAGCACCACCATGGAGATGAAAGAGTGTGACGAGTATATCCGTGAGCATATAGGCCGTAAGATTGTCTGTGTGGGAGCTTCGACCGGTACCGATGCGCATACTGTGGGTATCGACGCCATTATGAATATGAAGGGCTACGCCGGCCATTATGGTCTGGAGCGCTACGATATGATTGACGCCTACAACCTCGGCAGTCAGGTGCCAAACGACGAGTTTATAGCCAAGGCAATAGAACTACATGCTGACGCATTGCTCGTAAGCCAGACTGTCACCCAGAAGGATGTGCATATAAAGAATATGACCGAGTTGGTCGAGATGCTCGAGGCAGAAGGTCTGCGCGACAAGGTAATCCTTATCTGCGGCGGTCCCCGCATCAGCCATGAGTTGGCCAAGGAACTGGGGTACGATGCCGGCTTCGGCGCCAATACCTATGCCGACGATGTTGCATCGTTTGTGGCACAGGAGATGGTGAACCGTGGATGGAAATAAAAAGCATAATGGCTTCATTGGAGAAAAAGAAACTTAAAAAATAATAATGTTATGACAAAAGAAGAAATTAAACCTTTTATTGCTAAGCGCGCGGCTCAGGAGCTGCACGACGGCGATGTCGTAAACCTTGGTATCGGTCTGCCGACCCTTATTCCTAACTATCTGCCCGAGGGAGTACATGTGGTGTTGCAGAGTGAAAACGGTATGATTGGCATGGGTCCCACTCCCGAAGATGGTAAAGAAGACCCCTGGTTCATCAATGCAGGCGGTGGATACATCACCCATGTGCCTGGCGCTTCGACATTCGATAGTGCCACGTCGTTCGGCATCATTCGTGGTGGCCACGTGGACGTGAGTGTTCTCGGTGCTATGCAGGTCGACGAAGAAGGCGACCTCGCAAACTGGATGATTCCTGGCAAGAAGACCCCCGGTATGGGTGGAGCCATGGATCTGCTGGTGGGTGCCAAGAAGGTGATACTTGCTATGGAGCACACAGCCAAAGGCAACCCCAAGATATTGAAGAAATGCACCCTTCCGTTGACCGCCAAGGGCCAGGTGAACATGATTATCACCGAGATGGGTGTGATGGAGATTACCCCCAAGGGTATTGTGCTCACCGAGATCAACCCCGAGTTCACCGTCGAACAGGTGCAGGCTGCCACTGAGGCTACACTTATTGTTAGCCCCACCCTCAAGAAGATGAATGCTTAACTGGAGTCTATGAAAAAGACAATCATTGCTGCTGTAGCGCTGCTGTGCCTAATAGGCACAGCAGCCGCACAGCGACATGTGGAATATAGATGGCGAGGATTCTATGGAACTCTCGACATGTCGTATGGCTTTAACCTAAACCGAGGCGAGGGCCTTAATGGGGTGGCCGACACGGCAGGCATGTTAGGCATGGGGTTCAGCGCTGGCTTCCAGTTTAGCAAGGAAGCGGGTGTCGGTGTGGGTTTTACCTATTTGGCCGACCCGTCAGGTGCTTATACCCAATTGCCGGTATATGTTGAATTACGGAGTCACCTCAGTCGAGGACAGCTGACACCCTATACTGCATTGCAGGTGGGCTATACGATGCCTCTGGGGTCGTCGAGCGAACCTCCTAGCATCGAGATTACCGAGGGTGGCCTCTATTTTGGCCTCGATTTAGGTGCCCGCTATGCCCTGAACCGCAACTTCGCCGTGGGCGGTCACGTGGGCTATAAGCTGCTCCAATCGAACAAGCTGAAGCGTTCGATGATTAATGAATTTGGCGACGAAGTGCCGTACCTTGAGGATGCTGTGGTGTTACACATGCTCTTCATCGGTGCATGTTTATACTTCTAAAACAAGACGATTATGCGCCGGTTGTTGGCAATGGTAGTGCTCTTGTGGCCGATGTTTGCTATGGAGTCCCAACCAGTGATGACTCCACGTGCCAATGTCGCGGCATACGACGGTGATGAGGGTATAGACCGTCTGGCCTATCGTGAGTCGCCATACTACCTTGAACTGTCGGGTAGTTGGAAACAGCAACATACCGACAGTTCGGTGATTTATCGCCGGCAACTGGATGTCGACAAGGTGTGGAAAGAGTATCTTGTATTCCTCAATGTTCGATGTGGGCGAGCATGTCGTGTATATGTTAACGATAAGGAAGTGGGTTATGAGGATGACTCTCGTCTGTGGCACGAGTTCTCGCTCGACAAGTATCTTAAATACGGCAAACCTAATACGTTGACTATAGAGGCTATGCTACACCCTCAGGGGGCATTGCTTGAAGACAGTACTCTGACAGTTGGACTAAACGGAGAACCATATCTTCTGTTTAAGACCGATCCTTGCATATCCGATATGGCTGTTTCGACCGACTACGAGGCAGGTAACGGTACGTTGGGAATAGATGTGCAGGTGTACAATAGCCGTCGTAAGGGAAGGTATTACGTTGAGGTTGAGGTCTGGGATCCAAAAGGACAGCAGCTGGATCGTATGGGGCGTTGGGTAATATTCGACAAAAAGTCGGAAGAATTGGTCGACATGAGTCGTACGTGGAGTGGTGTGTTGCCTTGGAATGCCGAGCAGCCTATGCTGTATACTGCCGTGGTGCGCTTGCGGAACGAGAAAATGGAGGAAGAAGAGACGGTGGCCACTCGGTTTGGCTTCCGACGTGTAGAGGTAAAGGATGGTACGCTTCAACTCAACGGCAAGCCTATTACAGTTAAGGGTGTGGTCTATGGAATAGAACATACTGAGGGTTACGCGTCGCGCGAACAGATGTTGCGCGACGTGGTAACGATGAAGAATAATAACATCAATGCGGTTCGTACAGCCCGCTTTTCGCCGATGGATGCTTACTTCTATGAGTTGTGCGATCAATATGGTCTCTATGTGGTGGCTGACGCCAATCTGTTGCCAGTCTCGACACAGCGCAGGGCTTTGGCTACAGAACACGACTTTATTCCGGCATTCGAGCAACGTGTGGAGCACTTGTATGGCAAATACAAAAACCATAGTAGTATTATTGCATGGTCGCTGGGTAATAGCATGGATAACGGAGTCTGTATGACTGCTGCGTACCGTCGGATGAAAGCCCTTGACCGAAGTAGGCCGGTTATTTTCTCCGGTGCCGACTATGGTGATGCAACTGATATAATTGCACCGATTAAGCCATCGGTATCAGTATTAGAACAATCGCTGGCTAAAGCAAGTACGAGGCCTTTTTTGATGTTGGCATCGGTTGGACGAGATGATTTCGCCCAGTTAGAACCGTTGTGGCAGCTCGTTAAAAACAACAGAAGCCTTCAAGGTGGGTTTGTGGATATTTGGCCGCTTGGTAGTGTCTTGCTCTCTGAACTGCGACAACTCTATAGCCCTTTTGATGTCAGCCTGTCAAAAATATCGCCAGACGAAGGAGAGTTCATAGTATACAACTGTAATGACTTCTCGGGATTGAACCATTATTCGTTAGATTATACAATCTATACCAATCTTCGTCCCAATATCATAGCTGGTGACCTTCCGGTGGCAGCTTCCGGTGGCGGTGTCGACAAGGTGAGTATGCGTATCCCGCAACTCGATCTTACAGCTGGAGAGGAACTCTTTATCCGTTTCAACCTTAGCCGCAGGGGCAATAACCGTTCCGAAGTTGGTAAGATGATATTCCGGTTAAACCAACCGACCGCCCCAAAGCACAGACTTGAAACTGGTAGGGAAGAGCAGTCGGACGGTATGATTTCATCAACCATACATCGTCTGATGCTTCGTTTTGAGGGGCATGACAGATGGTCGGCGGAGATGGTGGACAGCGTGGTACGCCATCCAAACCGAGGCACTACGTGTGTCGACGCTTTGTGGCGCTATGTCTCTGAAGTGGGAACGGCCATGTGTGATGTTAGGACGACGTATGTGTTCTACGGTGGTAACGATGTCGTTGTAGAATATACGGTATCGGCAGCAGATGGAGTGAAAGAACAACTGAAGCCGACAATTGATATTACGGGTTGCAGTGGCGATAGTGTGGCTTGGTTTGGCCTCGACCGAGAGGTCGTATTCCAAAATAGTAACTCTGGAGTAATAGGTACATACTATAGGCCAAAGTCTAACATGACGCGCCAGCAAGTGCGTTGGGCTGCTGTCTATGGGGAAGAAAGTAGCACATTTGTCCGTGTTCTCGATGGACTGTGTGGTGTGACTATCGATGCCGACCGATTGACGGTGGCTCCTCAGTCACAAAACAATTTCCGTCTGCATATCGGTAATGGATACTCTCGTCAGGATGTCCCAGAAATATTGTCTACCGACTATCCGCCGATGTCGACAGGTGCGCTTGAACCGCCAGTTATCGAGTCGTCGGCAGCTCGTTTTTCGCAGCCACTGACAATAACAATAAAAGGCGCCCCCAATGCAACCATACGATACACACTCGACGGTACCGAGCCTACCAGCGATTCGCCTATTTATGGCGATCCCATAGTTTTGACCGCGACTACTATTATAAAGGCCAAGCAGTTCGCAGAGGGAACGCCTTCGTCGTTCACAACAACCCGCCGTTTCTATTACGACTATATTGTAAAGACAACCTTCTCGCGCAAGCCAAACACCCCTTATAATGTAGGTGCCGATACCATACTTAATGATGGCGAGCGAGGCTCAATCGATGACCTCACGCATGGTTGGGTGGGCTTTTCAGGCAGCAGTGTGGTTACTATTGTGGAACTGTCTAAGAATGTCGATATAGAGACCATCGCGCTGCGGTTTGCTCATGTGCCTGCCACATGGGCTTTTGCTCCGAAGCAGGTACGCCTCACATTCTCGTCCGACGGTACCAATTACAGCAACGAGAAAGTCTGTGAAATACCGTTTGACCCAGCCAGTCAGGATAATGCCGAGGCACGTGTTGTTGAGCTCTTGATACCAATACACCTTGACAGCGTGGGATATGTAAAAATAGAACCTTTGGTCGTCGAAAAGATACCTGTGTGGCATCGTGCCAAAGGGCTTAAGCCTTGGTTGTTGATGGACGAGATAAGTGTGTCGGAACGCATGGCATCCAAAAATGAAAATGGAGAATAGAATGAAGAAAAACCTGTCGATACTGTTGCTGTTGTTCGCTGTGGTGCTGTTTGTTTCGTGCGAGGTTGATTTCTCGCCCAACGCAGAATGGAAGGATGTTCCGGTGGTATACTGTGTACTTGATCAGGACGACGACACCACCTGGGCAAGGGTCGAGCGTTGTTACCTTGGCAATGCCGATATACATACCTATTCCTCTGTGAGCGATTCGTTCAACTACCAGCCGGGTGCCATTCGGGTAGCCCTTTTGGCTTACCACAACAGTGTGCTTCAAGACTCTCTACCGTTCACCTATACAGAAAGGACCCGTCGCGAAGGCGAGTTCGCCAACGAGGCACAGCCTATGTATTATTGCCGTACAAAGGATTTGCTGAAAGAGAACTGTCAGTATGTTATCCACGTGTGGCGCAACTCCGACAATACGCTGATTGCTTCGAGCAAGCCAGTGTCGTTGGTGGTGCAAACTGCCGAAAAGGTGATAACAAAGCCGTGGTCTTCAGGACGTTTTGGTTTCTACGACAGGAATGGCTCGTCGTCGGCATTCTGTCGCATCGAGTGGCCGGCATTGCAAAATGCCCGCCGCTATCAGCCAGTGGTACGCTTCTATTATTCTATCGACGACACTGTAATGTACGAAGACTTTATGTGCGGCAATGTACCGGGCAGCACTGCCAGTAGTTACTATCTCTACTATCCTCGCGTCACATTCCTCGAGGAACTGCAACAGCGCCTGAAAGATGACCCTCGCGAGAAGGTGTATTTGCGCATGTTCGACATATACCTTATGGCATGTTCAGAAGAACTAAATGCCTACCTGTCGACAGAATCGGTGGCTTCCAGCGACGTGGACATGCGTCAAGTCTATTCCAATATCGACAACGGCATAGGAGTGCTTGGGTCACGACGTACCCATCTCTACATAACGGTTCCTGGCGATTCGTCCAATGTGAACAATGTCGGTCTCTATTATTTCCTGATGAACTTGGGCATAAATATGATATAAAGTATAAAAAATATTGCTCAGTTTCAATATTTTTGCGTATTTTTGCAACTTCATTAAAGAAAGTTAAAAAGGATAACAATCAATAAATTAATCAATCAGATGAACATCACAAGAGAGAAATTAAGTGATTTGGAACTCTGTATCAAAGTTGATATTGAGGAAAACGACTACAAAGAGACTGTAACCAAGCAGCTGAAAGACTACCAGAAGAAGGCTACCGTTCCTGGTTTCCGCAAAGGAATGGCCCCGATGGGACTGATACAGCGCATGTATAAGGGCGCCATTGTCGGCGACGCTGTGCAGAATACACTCAATACCTCGCTGTTCAAATACATCGACGACGAGAAACTGCATATCCTGGGTATGCCTATGTCCAACGACGAGAAGACTGGCACTGTCGACTTCGAAAAGCAGACCGCTTTCACTTTCTATTTCGATGTGGCTGTGGCTCCCGAATTCAGTGTCGAGTGGGACAAGGTGAGTGTTGTCTACAACCAGATAAAGGTGACCGCTAAGGATGTTGATACTGAGATTAACAACATAGTGAACCGTTACGGCAAGTTCGAGACCCCCGAGGCTGTCGCTGCTGGCGATATCATGTACGGCAAGCTTGTCGAGCTCGACAAGAAAGGTGCCAAGAAAGAGGGTGGCGTCGAGACTTTTGTCAGCCTCAATCTGCTCAACCTGAAAGATGCCGAGATGATGCCCCTCTTCGAGGGCAAGAAGGCCGAAGACAAGGTGGTCTTCAACCTGTACAAAGCCTTCCCCGTGGCCGACATCGAGCGCGCCCTGCATGTCGACAACGCCGCTGCCAAGAAGTTTAAATCCGATGTCGAGTTGACCCTCAGCGGTATCTCGCGCATCATCCCCCACGAGATCAACGACGAACTGTTCGAGATGGTCCTCCCCGGCCAGAAGATTAAGGACGAGGCCGCTTTCCGCAAGGCAATACAGAAGGAAATCGAGAAGGCCAATGGCGAACAGAGCGACTATCTGTTCGTGAACCAAGTGCGCAAGGCTTTGGTCGAGAACTTCACCGCCCCGCTGCCCGAGAACTTCCTGAAGCGCTGGTTTGCCTCGCGCGGCGAGAAGGACATGACCCCCGAGAGCATCGAGGCCGACTGGGCCGAGAAGTATGTGCCTTCGCTCAAGTGGGAACTCATCGAGAGCAAACTCGAAGAGATACAGCCGGTGGAACCCACCAGCAACCAGATTGTCGACTATATCAAAGACATACTGCGCCGTAACGACAAGCCCGAGGCCGGAGAGACCAAGGAGCAGACCGAGGACCGCCTGGAGAAAGCTGCCCGCTCGATTGCTGCCGACCGCAAGAATGTGCAGCAAGTGATCGACCGCCTGTATGCCGATAACCTCGCCAAGCTCTTCAAAGACCAGCTGAAGCCCACCGTTGAGAAGGTTTCGGCCAAGGACTTTGCCGAGCGTGCCAACCAATAAGATAGTATGAAGAAGTTTGTACTCGCCCTGCTGCTCGCGGCGTTTTGCACGGGCACGTGGGCCCAGTCGGGCCGCGAAGTGGTCCATCCCGATGCCTTCTATGGCTCGTTCGACTTAGGGGCTGCCATCTATAGCCACAACGGCTCGATGTCGGTCGGTGTGCCCGCCATCGGACTGGCAGGCGGCTGCTGGATATCCGACCCGCTGGCCTTCCAAATCGGCGTCGACGGTGTGTTCACCGACAATGCCAAGGGCCACAGCGCCATGATGCTGCTGGCCGACGCCGAGTTCAAATGGGACGTGAACCGCACGTTCTTCCACGTCTACAGCGGCCGCTTCATGAAACCGCTTCCGTTCTACCCGTTGGTGGGTATGGGTTTGATGTGGCACTTCGACTTCGAGGACGAGAGCGCCGCCACCGAGCATTCCTTCCAGGCCATGCTGGGCCTGCAGGTGCCGGTGCGCGTCAGCAACAGACTCGATGCCAAGCTCGAGTACAAGGTCTTCTTCCTGCCGCAGGGCTTCGACAACTCGCCCAACGACAATTTCTTGCACACCATAAGCCTCGGCATTAACCTGCTGAAGCGTAACGATCCCTACCATCGCCGTACCGAGCACGAGACGCGCTCGATTGGCGAGGACTGGTTTGTCGGTCTCGGCATCGGCCCCAACTATTCGGCTTTCGACATCTTCACCAACGAGAACCGTGGCGGATGGGCCATGCTGGGCGTGGCTCCCGAAATCATGGTGGGCCGCAACTTAAGCTCCTTCTGGACGCTGCGCGTCGAGCTTACCGGTCTGACGGCCCACGAGCAGTACGACACCGTGACCGCCGCCCCGTTGCACGACTACCATTTCTCGATGTTGCATGCCGATGTGATGGTCAATGTCAGCAATGCCTTGGCTTTCAAGCGCGGTGTGAAGTGGAATTTCATGCCTTATCTTGGTGCCGGTATGGTGTGGCGCTACGACGACCTGCGCTTCGATATGGCGCTCGACTTCGGTCTTGTGTGCCGCCGTTATGTGGGTCCGCACAGTGACCTTTTCGCCGACCTGAAGTATGTGATGCTGCCGCCCAGCATGGCTGGCAGCACGGGCCCGTCGGGCAGTTCGTTCGGCGTCGGTATCCCGTCGCTCACCGTGGGCTACATCTACAACTTCGGCCGGTCGACGACGCGTTACCGCCAGACCTACAAGGACTGACGGTCCAGCCACAATGCAACGAGCCGGTGCCTGTGGGCACCGGCTCGTTTTTGTATGCGCGACGGTGGCGCCTACTTCTCTGTGGGTTTGCCGGCCTGACGCCATGCGGCGATGCCGCCGCCGAGGTCGTAGACCGTGATGCCTTGTTCGGCGAGCATCAAGGCAGCCTGGTAGCTGCGGTTGCCGGTGCGGCAGTAGACGGCCACGGGCCCGCGGGCGTTGACGCGGTCCACGAAGTCGGGCTGCTTCATGTCGATGTTCTCGGCCCCTTTGATGTGGCCGGTGTTGAACTCGGTACGTGTGCGCACATCGATTACACGCATTTCGTGCTTGTCCACCAACTGGGCAAAGTCGCTCACACACAGTATTGTTACGCGCTCCTGTGCCGCGTCGGCCGCCGACTGCTGACGGCTGCTGCCGCACGAGGCGCACAGTACGAAGGTGAGCATAAGTGGTAATAAATGTTTCATATAGGTTGTTTTGTTTTTGTTTCGTTGCCTACGTAACGCCGTCGTGCCGCTTTTATTGTGGTACCGTGACCCTCTGTGAAACTTTTTGTGGCGCGGCAAGTGTCACTGGTTGAGGAAGTGATGTTTTTGCCTTGTTTGTAACCGCCTGTATACCAGCTCCGCAAGCCTTCCTCTCCGGATCGTTCTTATATCGTTCTTATGTATTTCTTATGTATTTCTTATGTTTTAAACATAAATACAACATAAGAAATACATAAGAAGTACATAAGAACGGGCGGAGGGGAAGAGGTGCGGGGCGCGAGGTGAAGGGGTTGGCAGGGTGTTTTGTTGGGTGAAAAAAATGGGGGTGGGGTATAATAAAAGCCGGTTTGCTACGTTTGAAAAAGTGTTATGATTACCGAGAACATAGCGAAGATACGTGCTGCGTTGCCGGCCGGAGTGAAGCTGGTGGCGGTGTCGAAGACGAAGCCCGTGGAGGACATCATGGAGGCCTACGAGGCTGGTCAGCGGGCTTTTGGCGAGAACTACGCCACCGAGCTGCGCGACAAGGCGGCGGTGCTGCCAAAGGATATAGAGTGGCATTTCATCGGCCATCTGCAGGGCAAGCAGCTGAAGTACTACATGCCGTTTGTGAGCATGATACACGGGGTCGACAGTGTGGCCCACCTGGACGAGGTGGAGCGCGCGGCCGCCAAGGTGGGGCGCGTGGTCGACGTGCTGCTGCAGGTGCATGTGGCACGCGAGGAGACCAAGTTCGGCTTTACCCCCGACGAGCTGACGGGCGCCGATTTGCGTGGTGCCGGCTATGGGCATGTGCGTGTGCGCGGGGTGATGGGCATGGCGTCGAACACCGACGACGAGTCCCGTGTGCGGGCCGACTTCCACGTGCTGAAGAGCATCTTCGACGGGTTGAAGAAGACGGTCTTTGCCGACCGACCCGAGTTCGACACGCTGTCGATGGGCATGAGCCACGACTGGCGGCTGGCCGTGGAGGAGGGCTCCACGCTGGTGCGTATAGGCAGCTCCATCTTCGGGGCAAGGGATTATGGCAAGGTGAAAGGGGAAGTTTGAATTTTGAAGTTCGAATTTCGAAACTCATCGTAAGGGTGAGATGTGGAAATTGAAAGATGAAAACATAAAGATAGAGTTATGCAGATATTCAAGAAAAGCAGGGAGATCGTCGTGTCCTATGTGATAATCACACTGGGGTTGATGACGTATACTTTTGGCTGGTCGGCCTTCATGCTTCCGGCGCAGATTGTGGGCGGCGGGGTGAGCGGCCTTTCGGCTATCCTCTACTATGCCGTGGGTATACATATCCCCATCGGTATCCTGAATCTCATCTTCAATGGCATACTGGTGGCTATCGGGTTTAAGGTGCTGGGCTCGAAGTTCGGCGCCAACACGATATACGGCATAGCCATGAGTTCGGCCTTCTTCATCATGTGGCAGCAGGGTCTGCATGTGGAGAACCTGTTCCAGAACCCCGACGGGACGATGCAGTTCGACCCGTTCATGTGCGCCATCATCGGCGGTGCCTTGTGCGGACTGGGCATAGGCCTGAGTTTCATCATGGGTGGCAATACCGGCGGCACCGATATTATAGCCCTCATCGTGTGCAAGTACCACAATGTCTCGCCCGGCCGCATCATCATGCTCATCGATATAGTGATCGTGGGCTGCTCGTACTTCGTGTCGGGCAAGGTGGGCAACGTGGTGTACGGCTATGTGGTGATGGGCGTGATGACCTATGTGCTCGACATGGTGCTCGACGGCAACAAGCAGTCGTACCAGGTGATGGTCTTCTCGCAGAGGAACAGCGAGATTGGCGAGGCTGTGACGCGCGAGGTGGGACGTGGCGCCACGCTGCTCGACGCCGAGGGCTGCTACACCAAGAACCAGCAGAAGGTGCTGCTTATGATGGTGCACCGCACCGACAAGTCGCATGTGATGCAGATTATACACCGCATCGACGAGAACGCCTTCATCAGCGTCAGCAAGGCGCAGGGCGTATATGGCAAGAACTTTGAAAAACTGAAACTATGAGAATGATATCCCCCTCGCTGCTGAGTGCCGACTTCGGCAACCTGCAGCGCGACATCGAGATGCTGAACGGCAGCGAGTGCGACTGGCTGCATGTGGATGTGATGGACGGCATCTTCGTGCCCAATATCTCGTTTGGACAGCCGATAGTGAAACACATCAAGAAGCACGCGCAGAAGCCCCTCGACGTGCACCTGATGATTATGGACCCGGGCCGCTATGTGGAGGACTTCCGTGCGGCCGGCGCCGACATACTCACCATCCACTACGAGGCCTGCCATCACCACGACCGTGTGCTCCACGCCATCCACGACGCGGGCATGAAGGCCGGCGTGGTGCTCAACCCCTCGTCGCCCGTCAGCCTGCTTGAGGACATCGTCCAGGAGTGCGACCTCGTGTTGCTGATGAGCGTCAACCCCGGCTTCGGCGGCCAGAAGTTTATAGAGAACACCTACGGCAAGGTGCGCCAGCTGCGCGCCCTCTGCGACCGCAAGAACCCGCAGTGCCTCATCGAGGTCGACGGCGGCGTCAACCTGCAGAATGCCCCCAGGCTATACGAGGCCGGCGCCGATGTGCTGGTGGCCGGCAACGCCGTCTTCAAGAGCGACGACCCTGTGGCCACCATCCACCAGATGAAAAACGCATAGTGGAGGCTATGGCATACGACCGTCCGACACTGACTATAGCGGCGGGCAGGGAGAAAGCCCTGCTGCGCCACCACCCTTGGGTCTTCTCGGGTGCCGTGCGCCGTGTGGATGGCAATCCGCAGGAGGGCGACCTTGTCGACGTGCTGCTGCCCGACGGCCGATGGGTTGCCACGGGGCATTACCAGAACGACTCGATAGTGTGCAAGGTGCTGAGCTTCGACACACCCAATATCGACGAGGCTTTCTTCCGCCAGCGACTGGCGTCGGCCATCGACTACCGCTGGCGTATGGGGCTGCGTGGCGACGGTGTGTTCCGCATGGTGCATGCGGAGGGCGACTACCTGCCCGGCTTGGTGTGCGACTGGTACAACGGAGTGCTCGTCGTGCAGGCCCATTCCGTGGGCATGCACCGCCTGGTCCCTATGCTCACGCAACTTTTCGTCGAGCTGCTTGCTCCATGGGGCATAAAAGCAGTCTTCGACAAAAGCAGCGCCACCTGTCCCGGGGGCGCCACCGACGGCTATGTGTGGGGTATAGAGCCCCAGGAGTGGGAGATATGCGAGCATGGCAACCGTATGCTCATCAACTTCTATGAAGGTCAGAAGACGGGCTTTTTTGTCGACCAGCGCGAGAACAGGCATTTGGTGATGCAGCTCGCGGCCGGCCAGCGGGTGCTCAACTGCTTCGGCTACACAGGAGGCTTCTCGCTGGCAGCATTGCGCGGCGGGGCCTCGTTTGTCGAGACGGTCGACATCAGCCGCAAGGCTATAGACCTCTGCAACCGCAATGTGGAGCTTAACTTCGGCCCCGAGGCGCCGCACAAGGGTACCGTGGCCGATGTCTTGAAGTATCTCGCATCAGACCTTTCGCCGTTCAACTTTATCATCCTCGACCCACCGGCTTTTGCCAAGAACCACCGTTCACTGCAGGCAGGGCTGAAGGGCTATCGCAGCATCAACCAGCGTGCCCTCGAGGTACTGCCGGAGGGCGGACTGCTTATGACGTTCAGCTGTAGCCAGGCGGTGAGTCGCGACGACTTCCAGACCATGGTCTTCACGGCGGCCATGAATGCGCACCGCCGGGTGAGGATAGTGCGCCAACTGCCGCATGCTGTAGACCATCCGGTATCCATCTGTCACCCCGAGGGAGAATACCTCAAAGGGCTGTTGCTGCAGGTGGAATAGAAATCCTGCTAGAAATTGTATTTGACCAGCGCGCAGATGCGGTGGTTCACGACGTTGCGCAGGTTGGCATCGAGCTTTATGCTGCCATTGGCTGCAAGGTCGCCATAGGTAGCTGCAGTCACCTCGTACTCAAGGCCAAGGTTGAAGGCTTTCACGTTGTAGCTGACCGAGGGCGCCAGACGCCATATGCTGTTGAGATTGGTGAAGTTGGAGCCTCCCTTCATGTAGATAAGGTAGTTCCCGCCACCGAAGTCGTGCAGGTCGCTACCGGCGCCGAGGTTCTTCATGTAGCCGAGGAAGAGGTTGGCGCGCACCTTAGTGCCATATGCGATGTTGAGATAGCTGATGGAGGCACGCAGGGGCGCATAGCTCCACGAGCCGTCGGCATTGACGGCGGTAACGCCGTACCCGACCAGTTGGTTTAGGTGGCTGGTGTTGGAGGCCAACAGGGTGCGGAACTTCACCTTCCAGCTGTTTGTTACATACTGGGCGTAGAGGGTTGGCGAGACCGAGGTTACCGATTCGTCTACTCTCTGGGTTATGCCGCCTAGCAGGGCATGGGTGCGAGGTTTTAGGATCTGTGCGTCGACGGCCAGTTGGAGGTACCACGCACCACGCCTGAAGTTGAGGCCAAGGAAGGCCTCGGGCCATAGGGCGTTGTGGGCGAAAGCGGTGCTGTTGGTGCTTGTCGGGTCTGATGGACTTTTGGGACCGTTGTTCATGTATTGCAGTTGCCACATCAGGGCGGCGGTACAGCCTATGGACTTGTAGTAGCAGGTGGCACGGACCTGTGGGGCGCGGCTGTGGGGACGGAAGGGAGCGCCGGCTGCCATGCCCAGCACTTCGGGCATGATGTTGCCACTCATGGGGTGCCAGTCCTGGCCGACGAGTAATTCACTGCTTCCGTGACTCAGTTTGAGATAGGCCAGACGCAGACGCAGTTCGTGGTTGTTGGTGCCGAAGCCGCCGAAGTCGGCCTCCAGCTTGGCGCTGCTGGCTCGGCCAAAGATGCGGGGACCGGTGACATTGAGCCCGAAGCGCGAGGTGAGAGCCTGTAGCTGCATCTGGGGCACGGCGTTGAGGTCCTCGCTGTGGTCTTCGTTCCACTGTTCGTCGTAGGGCAGCAGATTGTACTCACCGCCAGTGACGGTGTAGGTGCGGCGGCTGTCGAAGGTGAGGTAGTTGCGGATAAAGCCGTAGGGCTTGATGCTAACCTTGGTGCTGTCGTCTTGCGCCAATGCTGTATTGCTCACGATAAACATCAGGCCCATCAGACCCATTAAAGATGTTTTGTTCATTTTACGATTATTTCGTCGGTAAATATCCAAGGTTTCTGTCCGGCAGCGCGGTGCCATGCGGGTATCTCTGGCAGGGGAACAGCCACCACACGCACGTAGCGGTACTTGTTGGGCTCGCCGCCTATGGTACACGCTGTTTCCGATATGTAGCTGTATATCTCTGGTGTGGCCAGCACCTCGGGGTTCTCGCTCTCTTGCATGGGGCGCCACTCCCAATGTTCGCCGTCTTCCGACACGGCGAACCGCACCCACTGCGGCAGGAATATCCACGAGAGGGGGTAGAAGAAGAAATCGATGCCGATATAGTTGATGGGCTGTGGCTCGCCGAGGTCTACGACAGCGTCAAACGTGTCGCCCCAGAAACCGAGCCAGTCGTGGCGGTAGTCCATGATGCCGGCTTTGCCGTCTGCAAGGCCGGCATTATTGTATGGCGCAGAAGCGGGCTTACGCAGGGTGACAGTCTTGTGTCGTGCCTTGTTGTCCGGGCCTCTTTTCTCCAAGTAGCGTAGAATGGCGGTCCGGTATTCTTCCGGAGTGATGCCCATTTCCATCATCTGTGGCACGTTCAACTTGTGTAGCAAGTCGGTCAACCGGTCGAGCCACGACAGGAGATCTTCTTTGCTGGCGGTGCCTTCGTTAATTGCCAGCTCCACCTCGGCGAAAAGCAATGAAGTATAGAAATAGTAAAAGCGGGAATCCACGGTGCTGTCAGTGATTGCATTCCAAGCATCTGTTATAAGTTGCCAGTATTGTCTACGGTGCTCCGGCGAAAGGTAGCCGTCGGCAGCATCGACAGGGTAACCATAGATGTCGAGACGCTGGCCACTCTGTTTGAGTGCCGAGGTCATTTTGTCGACAATTCCCTTAATATAAGTACCGGCGTTACCATAATAGCCTTGATAGAAGTCGGCCATGATGGAGTCCATGTCGGCGTCGGGGTTCCACATCAGCTTAGCAATCATATAGCAGCGGATGTCCATCCAGGATGTGATGTTGTTGGCACCTGAGGCCTGCTCGAACATCATGCGCACACCGTGATTGCAGAAATACTGGAGATTGGGCTGTAGGACGTGGAGGTTAGGGAATGGGTTCCAGAAGTTGCGGAACTGGACGACATAGTCCCAGATGAAGAGGTTGTCGGTCAAGCGTCCCCAGTCTTCCATGTCTTTCCGGAATGCCGGGTCGGTTTGGTAGACAGGGGCTTCGCGGCCTGCCTCGATAGGACAGAGCATGATGAGTACGTTGCTTTCGGGCCAAATGTTGCTGGCTGGGGCCTTTCGTGTGTATTGATACGCCAAGGTGGCGATGGTCTTTTCGGGGAAACGACGTGCCACCTGGTTGATGAACCATAGCAAAGTGCCACTCTGTCCGCCATAGAGGCTATCCAGCCGACGGCAGTTGTCGCACTCACAGGCATTATAGTTGTCGTTGGGCGAGACAGACCAAATCCTCTTCTGTGGTGCCGACGACATCGTGTCGGTCAGGCGTTTGCACAGTTCCTCCAGAACCTCGGGGTCGCTCAGGCATAGTTGTCCGTCACGCGAGCGGCGGCCGTTATTGAGCGAGAACCACTCGGGATGCTTGTCGAAATAACGGCTCGGAGGAATCAGCCACTGAAAGGTGTGTACAAACATACCCCAATCTTGATTGCGGTCGGCCTGTGTGTGCAGGTGGTGCCAGTCGGCATAGAGTTGACTGTGGTTGGGGTAATAGTAGGAGACTTCGCGCCAATCGAAGGCTGGATTCTCTATGATGTGAAAGTGGAAAGTGGAAAGTCGAAGATTATTGCCCAGATCGGGCACTACCATCGCCTCGGGCGTGTAGAGACGGTAACCAATTTTTTCAAGAAAGGCATAGACGGCGTAGAGTGTACCCTTCTCACCCTTGCCTTGCAGCACCACGTCACGTCCGTCGCTGACTATGAAATATCCGTCATTGCGTAGGCTGTCGACCAGCGGTTTGTACTTCTTCTTCATCCACGGCGGTACACCGACATAGATGGTTCGTCCCGTGCTTTTGCCGCCGAAAGTAGTCTTGCAACCACCTGCTCGGAGCAGAGAGTCAAGTTGTGATGCGGCATAATGCTCGGTATACAGACTATAAATGCGTATCGGCTTCTGTGTATAAGCCGATACGCATATCAGAGTCATCAATATAAGCGTCAGACGCTTCATGCCAATAGCACTAGTAGCTGAGCGGTGAAGATGCGGAGGAACATGGTGAGGGGGTAGACGGTGGCGTAGCCGGTATTGGGCAGCTTGCAGCCCTCGGGGGCCACGGTATTGGCGAAGGCCAGCGTCGGCGGGTCGGTGTGGCTGCCACCGATGAAGCCCATGAGGGTGTAGTAGTTCATCTTCAGCACCAGACGGCCGAAGAGACCCACCAGCAGTGGCGGCACCATGGTGATGATTACTCCGTAGACGACCCACATGTAGTGTACCTGGACGGTCTCGACGAACTTGCCACCGGCTCCCAAGCCCACACCTGCCAGGAAGAGGGCGATGCCCACTTCGCGCAGCATCCACACACCGTGGCTGTCGGTGAACTCGGTGGTGAACCATCCCTTCTTGACACCCAGCCAGCTGCCTATGAGGGCGACCACCAATGGGCCACCGGCGAGGCCGAGCTTCACCGGAGCCTTCATGCCCACGGGGATGGGAATGGAGCCCAGGATGATGCCGAGGGCGATGATGATAAAGATAGGCACAAGGTTTATCTTGTGACGCTGCGAGGTCGGGGTGGCCTGTTTCGCGGCGGGAACAGGCGTCGTGTCTTCGGTAGAGGGCTCTTTCTTGAGGTCGATGCGGCAAAGCGGACGCAGCAGGATGCAGCATACAATCATACCCACCACTGCCAGCGGATAGGCCACAGCATAGCCGGCGGCCAGACGGTCCGAGGCGCCCTCGATATTGAGGTCGGTGACAGCCTGCTGGGCAGCCGAGAGACCTGGGGTGTTGGTGATGGCGCCGGTGTAGACACCTGCCATGTCGGCGAGCTCCTGGTCGGCCAGTTTGGCGATAATCACAGTGATGACGACGCCGAGGGCTACGTTGACCAAAGCCATGATGTTCATGCTCAGTCCACCCTTGGCGAAGCTCTTGAAGAAACCGGGGCCTACCTGCAGGCCGACAGCCGTGACGAAGAGTATGAGGCCGAATTCCTTGATGATGTGCAGCATCTCGCCGTTGCACTTGATGCCCAAGGCGCTGAGCAGGATGCCCACGAAGAGCACCCAGGTGATGCCAAGGGTGATGCCCTTCACTTTCAGTTTGCCGAGCAGCAGGCCGGCGAAGATAGATACGGAGAGCATGAGCACCGTGGTGCCCACACCGCCGTTTGTCAGTAAGTTAGTAAACCACACAGTTGATTGATTATGAATTGTGAATGTTGTATTTCGAACAATGCTGAAAAGGAATGTTGAATTTCGAAAGGCGTCAAACCCTTCAAAATTCAACATTCACTACTTGAAATCGGAATTAGTCGCCGAGGGTGGCCACCATGACAGCCTTGATGGTGTGCATGCGGTTCTCAGCCTCGTCGAAGACGATGCTGTTCTCGCTCTCGAAGACCTCCTCGGTCACCTCGATGCCGTTCAGACCGAACTTCTCGTTCACGTCGCGGCCGGCCTTGGTCTCAAGGTTGTGGTAGGCGGGCAGGCAGTGCATGAATTTGCACTTGGGATTGCCGGTCTTTTTCATCAGGGCAGCGTTGACCTGGTAGGGCATCAGCATCTTGATGCGCTCTTTCCACACGCTGTCGGGTTCGCCCATCGACACCCAGATGTCGGTGTAGATGAAGTCGAGACCC
>CACYZN010000021.1 GCA_902778925.1 uncultured Bacteroidota bacterium | reverse complement strand
GTCGATGAAGGTGTCGTAGATGCGGTCGATGTAGAGCTCGCGGAGCTTGGTGTCGGGGATGACGTTCTCCTTGGTGCCGATGTAGTGCTTGTAGCCGAGGGCCTCGAAGAGGTCCATGTCGATGATGGAGGCGCCGGTGCTGACCACGGCGTCAATCATCTTGTTGCGCACCATGTCGACGTACACCTGCATGCAGCCGGCAGCGCTGGTGGAGCCGGCGATGGTGAGGATGTTGGTGCAGTCCTTCTCGGCCAGCATCTGGCAGAGGATGTCGGCGGCGCGGGCGGTGTCGCGGCTGGTGAAGCTCATGTGGCGCATGGCGTCGATAAGCTCGGTGCTGTCGTACTTCTTGATGTCAATGTGCTTGACGGTTTCTTTCAGGAGGTCTTTCTTTTCCATTGTTCTATAGTTTTTATTTTTTTATTCCATGTTTATCTTTTCATCTTTCACCTCTCACCTTTCACCTTTAGAACGGCACATCGCCGTCGGGTGCCAGACCCTGGTCCTCGTTCATCTTCGAGTCGACTATCATGGCGCCGCCTCCGTCGAAGCCCGCGTTGGGGCTGAGGCCGGCCATTGCGCCGCCGAAATCGCTGTCCTGCGGCGGATTCTCGAAGCGTGCGAACTCCTTGACAAAGCGCAGGCGCACCTCGCCGGTGCCGCCGGAACGGTGCTTGGCCACGATCAGGTCGGCCATGCCGATGGTGGAACCGTGGTCATCCTCGGTGATATTATAGTATTCCGGGCGGTAGATGAACATCACAATGTCGGCATCCTGCTCGATGGCGCCCGACTCGCGCAGGTCGCTCAGCTGCGGCTTGTTGCCCACACGGTTCTCGACCGCGCGGCTCAGCTGCGACATGGCCAGCACCGGTATGTTCAACTCCTTGCTGAGGGCCTTCAGCTGACGGCTTATCATGCTTATCTCCTGCTCGCGGTTGCCGTTGCGGTTGTCGGCCGACCCGCTCGACATGAGCTGCAGGTAGTCGATGAAAATCATCTGTATGTCGTAGCGTTGCTTGAGGCGGCGGGCTTTGGCGCGTAGCTCGAAGATGGTGAGCTGCGGGGTATCGTCGATGAGTATGCGGTTCGAGGCCTCGTGCAGACGCTGGGCGCCGCCTTTGAGCTGTTCCTTCTCGTAGGCTGCCAGCCGGCCTTTTTTCAGCTTGTCGCCCTCGAGGCGTGCCTCGCTGCTGATGAGGCGCATGGCCAACTCCTGGCCGCTCATCTCGAGCGAGAAGAAAGCCACGGGCTTCTGGAAATCGACGGCCATGTTGCGTGCCATCGAGAGGGCGCAGGCCGTCTTACCCATGGCGGGACGGGCGGCGAGGATGATCAGTGTGCCCGGCTGGAAGCCCGCCGTCATGCGGTCGAGCCCTATGAAGCCGCTCTCCAGGCCGCTCAGGCCGTCCTCCTTCTGTCCCGCCTCGTCGATCTGGTCCATGGCCATACCCACAAAGTCGCCCAGCGGCTTGTAGTCGCTGCGGAAGTTCTTGTCGTTGATGTCCATCAGCCGGGTCTCGGTCTTGTCGAGCAGGTCGACCACGTCGGTGGTCTCGTCGTAGGCCTCCTTGATGGTCTCGGTGCTGATGCGTATCATCTCGCGCTGTATGAACTTCTCGCTGAGCACGCGGATGTGGTACTCTATGTGTGCCGCCGACACCACGTTCTCGGTCAGTTTCGACACTGCATAGGCACCGCCGGCGGCCTCGAGCTCGCCGTCCAGGCGCAGGCGCTCGACCACCGTCAGCATGTCGACCGGCTGACTTTGCTCGAAAAGCTTGCGGATGGCGCGGTACACTGCCTGATGCTCAGGCTTGTAGAAGTATTCCACATGCAATATCTCAATGGCGTTGATCAGGGCGGCTTGGTTCAGCATCAGGGCTCCAAGCACACTCTCCTCGAGCGCCACAGCCTGCGGCGGCGTGTTGCTGTTGAGGGCAAACGCCTGGTCGTAGGTCATTCTGTTAGTGCGTCTTGTATCGGTAAGGGCCATTTTTCGAGGGCAAATTTCGGACTACAAAGATACACACTTTTTCCGAAACGACGCTCTTTTTTTTTCAACACCCCACCGCTGCCCCCTCTCCCACCCATCGGCGCCCCTTCCCCTCCGCTCCCGGTCCGGTCGTTGTACTATCGTTGTACTATTGTTGTACTATCGTTGTACTATTGAAAACTCGTTGTACTATTGAAAACATAAGAACGATAGTACAACGATAGTACAACAATAGTACAACGATAGTACAACGAGGCCACCGGAACCGGAGGGGAAGCGGCGGGGATGGGTGTTTTTTGCCTCTTTTTTACTATTTATTTTGCCATAATAAATAAAAAGCATATCTTTGCATTTTCAAACGAAGCAACCCCAAATGGCGAACAACAACATAGACAAACTGATAGTGATTGGCGACCGAGTGCTGATAGAGCCCGCGGTGGCCACCCACAAAACCAAAGGGGGCCTGCTGCTCCCGGCCGGATACCAGGAAAAGGAGGAGGTGCAGACGGGCTACATAGTGAAAGTGGGGCCCGGCTACCCGCTGCCCGGCGACGGAGGCGACGAGGCCTGGAACCCCTCCGACCGCGAGCCGCGCTACCTGCCGCTCCAAGTGCGCCCCGGCGACATGGCCATCTTCCTGCTCAAAAACGCCATCGAGCTGAAATACGACGGCGAGAAATACTACATAGTGCCCCAAAGCGGCATACTGATGGTAGAACGCGAAGAATTCTAAACAAGGTGAAGGGTGATAGGTGATAGGTGAAACACTAAACATTAAAAAGACTATGACAAGCAACGAAATACGCAAAGCATTCCTCGACTTTTTCGAGAGTAAACAACACCATGTGGTGCCCAGCGCCCCCATGGTCATCAAGAACGACCCGACGCTGATGTTCACCAACGCCGGCATGAACCAGTTCAAAGACATATTCCTCGGCAACCAGCAGCGCCAGTGGCCCCGCGCCACCGACAGCCAGAAGTGCCTCCGCGTCAGCGGCAAACACAACGACCTGGAAGAGGTGGGCCACGACACCTACCACCACACCATGTTCGAGATGCTCGGCAACTGGTCGTTTGGCGACTACTTCAAGAAGGAAGCCATCGCCTACGCCTGGGAGTTCCTCACCGAGGTGATGAAGATTGACAAGAGCTGGCTCTATGTCACCGTCTTCGGCGGCGACGAGAAGGAAGGCCTGGCCATGGACACCGAAGCCTACGACTTCTGGAAAGCCCACATCAGCGAAGACCGCATACTGCGCGGCTCGAAGAAGGACAACTTCTGGGAGATGGGCGACCAAGGCCCCTGCGGTCCCTGCTCGGAGATACACGTCGACATACGCCCCGACGCCGAGAAGGCCAAGGTGCCGGGCAAAGACCTGGTGAACAAGGACAACCCACAGGTGATCGAGATATGGAACCTCGTGTTCATGCAGTATAACCGCAAGGCCGACGGCAAGCTGGAGCCCCTGGCAGCCAAGCACATCGACACCGGCATGGGCTTCGAGCGCCTGTGCATGGTGATGCAGGGCAAGCGCTCCAACTACGACACCGACGTCTTCCAGCCCCTCATACAGGAACTCGCCGCCAAGGCCGGCAAGCAGTACGGCCGCGACGAGCAGGCCGACGTGGCCATGCGCGTATGCGCCGACCACCTGCGCGCCGTCAGCTTCTCCATCGCCGACGGCCAGCTGCCCTCCAACGTCAAGGCCGGCTACGTCATACGCCGCATCCTGCGCCGTGCCGTCCGCTACGGCTACACCTTCCTCGGCTTCACCGAGCCCTTCCTCAACACCCTCGTCCCCACCCTCGTGGGACAGATGGGGCATCAGTTCCCCGAACTGAAGAAGCAGCAGGAGCTCATACAGCGCATCATCCTCGAGGAAGAGCAGGCCTTCCTGCGCACCCTCGCCGGCGGCATCAAGCGCTTCGACGACTATGCCGCCAAATGCAACAGCAAGGTGGTCGACGGCGACTTCGCCTTCGAACTGTTCGACACATACGGCTTCCCCGTGGACCTCACCCAGCTGCTGGCCACCGAGAAAGGCCTCACGGTCGACATGGAAGGCTTCCAGCGCGGCCTCGCCGCACAGAAGGAACGCAGCCGCGGCGCCGCCAAGGTAGAGAACGACGACTGGCAGGAGCTGATGCCCGGCGTCGAGCAGGAGTTCATAGGCTACGACGAGCTCGAGGCCGACGTGCACATAGCCCGCTACCGCCATGTGAAGGCCAAGGACAAGGAATTCTACCAGCTGGTCTTCGACCGCACCCCCTTCTACGGCGAGAGCGGCGGCCAGGCCGGCGACACAGGAAACCTGAGAATTGGGGATTCTGAACTAAGAATTAATAATACCAAGAAGGAGAACGGACTGACCGTGCACATCGTCGATCAACTGCCCGGCGACCTCACGGCCACCTTCCACGCCAGCGTGGATGCCGACCGACGTCAGGCAACGGCCTGCAACCACTCGGCCACCCACCTCATGCACTACGCACTGCGCCAGGTGCTGGGCGCTCACGTCGAGCAGAAAGGCTCCAGCGTCGACGCCGACCGCCTGCGCTTCGACTTCAGCCACTTCGCCAAACTGAGCCCCGAAGAGATACGCGACGTCGAGCGCCGTGTGAACCAGATGATACGCCAATGCCTGCCCCTCGAGGAGCACCGCGCCATGCCCATCGCCGAAGCCCAGAAGCTCGGCGCCATGGCCCTCTTCGGCGAGAAGTACGGCGACCGCGTGCGCGTGGTCAAGTATGGCCCCAGCGTCGAGTTCTGCGGCGGCACACATGTACAGAATACCGGCATGATAGGATCCTTCCGCATAGTGAGCGAAGGTGCCGTCGCCGCCGGCATGCGCCGCATCGAGGCCGTCACCGCCCAGGGCGCCACCGACTACGCCGACCGCCAGCAGGAACAGCTGGCCGCCATCGGCGAGTGCCTCAAGGGTGGCAAAGACCCCATAGCCGCCATACAGAAGCTGCAGGAAGACAACGCCGCCCTCAAGGCCGAGGTGGAAGCCCTCAAGAAAGAGAAGGCCGCCGGCGTGGCCCGCGACCTGGCGGCACGCCTCGACGCCGACCCCGTGCTGGTGCAGCGCATGGACACCGACGTCAACGCCCTCAAGGACGCCGTCATGGCCCTGCGCGCCGAACGGCCGCAGATGGCCGTGGTGCTCGGAAGCGTCACCGCCGGCAAACCCGCCCTCCTCATAGTGCTCGGCGACCAGCGTGTGGCCGCCGGCCTCAACGCAGGCCAGATGGTGCGCACCCTCGGCAAGGAGATACAGGGTGGCGGCGGCGGCCAGCCCCACTTCGCCACCGCCGGCGGCAAGAACCCCGACGGCCTCGACAACGCCCTCCGCGTCGCCAAAGAGCTGCTGGCTTAAATAAACGAAAGAGACAAACCCTTAAACAATCATATTATGGATCTCCAGACAATCACCTCGCTGATGCTTTCCAGCGACTACAAAGAGAGAATGAAAGGCGAGTATTATCACCTGCTGAACCGCAAGGAGAACCTTGAGGCTGTCCTTAAACTGTGGGACAGTGGCAAGCTGACATTCACTCCCGACTGTCCCCGCAGCATCTACGACCTGCAGATGCGCGCCATGAACGACTACAAGGCCATCCTCGAGGCTCGCGCCAAGATTGAAGGCGTAGCTCTCTAACAGCGCCTTACGATGATTCGCAGAGGCTTCCTGACGCTGGCACTGATGCTGGCGTCGGCTGTCGTGGTGCGGGCCAACGGCGACCCTGTGGCTGTACGTTCGGCGCTCACACTTTCGCCCACCCCGGTGGCGATACACGTGCCCGAAGTGCAGTTGGTTGATGAGCATGTATCGTTCGTGCCACGCGGTCTCTACACCGAGGTCGTGGTGCGTTATCTGCTGCACAACCACAGCAACCGCCCGTTCGACAGCCTGCCATACGGCTTCCCTATCGACTATTGGGGCAGCGGTGAGGCAGAATGGGTGAGTCTGGACGACTTCACCGAGTCACAACAGGAGGTGGGGTGGCGCGACGGATACATACGCAACGTGAGTTTTATGCTCGGCAACCGACAGTTACAGTGGCAGCACTCGCGCGACAGCGTCATACGCCCACCGCAGAAATACCTTTACACCCTAGAATTGGATGCGCTGCCCGACAGCGCCGACGGCTATTCTAAGCACCTAGTTGACAGCCTCTATGCCATCTACGGGGAAAATATCTACGCCTACACCAAAGCCGTGTCGCGCCGCTGGTACTACACCTACCTCGACATTCCGGCGCAGAGTTTCGCCACCCTCGAGGTGCGCTACACCGTAGAGACACCACTCAGCGAGGGCGCCTACTACCGTCGCAACCATTATTACTATTATACACCCGACTACTACTGGGAGTTGCGCTTCATGTACGACTTCACCCCTGCCGCCTACTGGGGCGACGGCCACGCCGACCACTTCTTGGTACAGCTCGACGCCTCCAACGTTCGCATCATAAACGAGAAGTCATACCTCCGAGGCTGGGAGAGCTGGAGCAAAGGCATCAGCGGCCTGCCTATGAAACAGGAGGGCGACCTGTGGCACTACGAAGCCTACCACTTCGACCTTGCCGCCGCCAAGCCGTTCATCGTCGATTACAAGTTGAAGGACTGTCCGCAACAACCTATAGACGACATCTTCAACCACCACATCGACCCCTCGCAGTTCACCGTCGAGGTGAGCGGTGCCGACCGTAAGTATCCCGCCGCCAACCTCTTCGACCTCGACCCCTCCACCGCCACGGTGCTGCGTCCCGACAAGGATGGTAATATATATATCACCATCCGTTTCCGCAAGCCAGTCAACCTTGAAGGCATATTGATGCTCAACGGATACACCAAGAACGCCGATACCTGGAAGAACAACAGCCGGATAGACAGCATGTGGATCAGCGCCGACTATTCAAGCATACACCATTTTTTTCCAGATACTTCGTATTCCAAAGGCGATATGGTATTCGGGGGCAGTGATTGGAGAAAGAACAACAAGCCCATAGCATATAATGTGCCCTCGGAAGAGCCCAATGGCTACAGCTGGCAGCCACTGCTCGACAATGCCTCAACATTCAACTTAGGATACCCTTGGAGCGACGACTACTTCACCGAGCTGCACTTCCGCATCACCGCCACCAAGAAAGGTCTGAAATACGACGACCTCTGCGTGTCGGAAATTCTACTGATAAGTAATAATGATAAATGATTGACCGTCTCACCTTCGACCTCAACGCCACTTGCGGCAATGCCCGGGCTGGTGTCATCCACACCGACCACGGCGACATACAGACCCCTATCTTCATGCCCGTAGGCACCGCCGGCACTGTTAAAGCAGTACATCAAGATGAGCTACGCAATGATATTGGTGCACAGATAATTCTCGGCAACACATACCACCTCTATCTGCGGCCTGGATGCGACATACTGCGGCAGGCCGGAGGCCTGCACCGCTTCAACGCATGGGACCGCCCGATGCTGACCGACAGCGGCGGTTTCCAGGTCTTCTCGCTGGCCGCCAACCGCAAGCTCAAGGAGGAGGGTTGCACCTTCCGCAGCCATATCGACGGCAGCAAGCATCTCTTCACCCCCGAGAACGTGATGGAGATACAACGCGTCATAGGCGCCGATATCATGATGGCCTTCGACGAATGCTGCCCCGGCGACAGCGACCACCGCTACGCCGAGAAAGCCATGAACCTCACCCACCGCTGGCTTGACCGTTGCATAGCCCGTTTCAACGAGACCGAACCGCTCTACGGCCACCACCAAGCCCTGTTCCCCATTGTGCAGGGCTGCCAGTATGCCGACTTGCGTAGAATATCAGCCGAATACATAGCCAGCAAAGACCCCGAGGGCTGCGCCATCGGCGGCCTGGCCGTGGGCGAGCCCACCGAGGTAATGTACGAGATGATCGAGGTGGTGAACGCCATACTGCCCAAAGACCGGCCTCGCTACCTGATGGGCGTCGGCACACCGCAGAACCTGCTCGAAGCCATCGAGCGCGGCGTCGATATGTTCGACTGTGTAATGCCCACCCGCAACGGCCGCAACGGACTGCTGTTCACCGCCGAGGGCACCATCAATATAAAGAACAAGAAGTGGGAGACCTGCTTCGAGCCGGTATACAAGGACTACACCCTCGCCTACCTGCATCACCTGATTCGTGCCGAAGAGATACTTGGTCTGCAGATATGCTCCATCGTGAACCTGCGCTTCTACCTGTGGCTTGTGGGTGAAGCCCGCCGCCACATCGTCGAGGGCGACTACGCCACGTGGAAGGCCTCGATGGTCACCAAACTCGGACGCCGTCTGTAACTATCATTCAAACAAATCGGAAGCCATGCCGTCGGCATACAGCATGCCTTGCTCAGTGGGGCAATAACGGTCGGCATTTTCTATTATCCACCCCCGCTCGATGTAGGGCTGCATCTGCTGTCGCGAAACCAACTGCGACGGTATGCCGGCGGCAGTGCGCAGGCCAGTCATAACGGTCTCGTTGTGGGCATCGGCCGTGGTAAGCGCTTCTTCTTCATAGTACTTACGTCCCTCAAACACATCAGCCACGTAGCGTTCCACGTCGGCCACATTCCAGCGTCGGCGGTGTCCGTCGAAGCTGTGCGCCGCCGGCCCGAGGCCCACGTAGGGCGTCCGGTCCCAGTAGCGGCTGTTGTGCCGCGAGGCGTAGCCCGGCCGTGCGAAGTTCGACACCTCGTAGTGCTCGTATCCTGCCGACCGCATCGCGTCGCAAAGCATCCTGTATTGCCCCACCACCTGTTCGTCGTCGGGCATCAACACTCGTCCCGTCGCCACTTGCCGCGCCAGCGCCGTGCCTTCCTCGACGGTGAGCGAATAGGCCGACAGGTGCTTTACCGGCAGCGCAACAGCCTGCTGCACAGCCTTGTTCCAGGCGCCGTCGTCGAGACCAGGAAGTCCGTAGATGAGGTCGATGGTGATATTCTCGAAGCCGGCCCCGGCTGCAGCCTCGACGGCCTCGACGGCTTGCCGGGCGGTGTGCCGGCGCCCGATGAGTCGTAACAGCGTGTCGTCGAAGCTCTGCACCCCTATGCTTATCCTGTTGAAAAGGCCTTGCCGACGTATGCCTGCGAGGAAGTCGGGTGTGAGATCCTCTGGATTGCACTCCAGGGTAGCCTCCTCGAGGCTTTCGAGGTCGACCGCGTGGCCCAGCGCATCGGCCATGCGCTGCAGCTGGTCTAGTCCCAGCAACGACGGCGTGCCGCCACCGAAATAGACTGTACGTATCGGCTTGGCAACCTCACATTTACGCAACTCCAGTTCATGTAACACTGCGTCGACATACGCCTCGCGCAGCCGCGCCGAGGGCGTGGAATAGAAGGCGCAGTAGGTGCACTTGCGGTGGCAAAAAGGTACGTGAACGTATATCATCCGAGCAACTGGTCGGCAGCCGCGTAGGGGCTTATCTTGTTGTCGAGTATGGCCTGCTGCAGCTGCTCGATGCGCTCCTCCATGCCGGGAGCATTGTAGAAACGCTCGCGCAGACCGTTCTCTATGGCTTCGCTCATGATGCGCAAGTTCTGCTGCTGACGCTTATGGTAGAAGAAGCCGTTCTGCTTCGTGAAGGTGACATACTCCATCACCGAGTTCCACAGTTCCTCCACCCCCTCCTTTGTGTAGGCCGAACAGAGCGACACCTTGACCGTCCAACCGCTCTCGGGCATGGGGAAGAGGTGCAGCGCGTTGCGGAACTGTGTGGCTGCCAGCTCAGAGCGCTGGCGGTCGAGTTCGCATTTGTTTATGGCAATCATGTCGGCCATCTCCATAATGCCGCGCTTGATGCCCTGCAGCTCGTCGCCTGTGTTGGCCAGCTGCAGCAGCAGGAAGAAATCCACCATCGAGTGGGCGGCCACCTCGCTCTGTCCCACACCCACAGTCTCGACGATAACCACATCGAAACCAGCCGCTTCGCAGAGGGTGATAATCTCGCGTGTCTTGCGGGCCACGCCGCCCAGCGAGCCGGCCGAGGGGCTGGGGCGGATGAAAGCATTGGGGTCTACCGACAGCTCTTCCATGCGGGTCTTGTCGCCCAGTATCGAGCCCTTGGTGCGTTCGCTGCTGGGGTCGATGGCCAGCACCGCCACCTTGTGACCGTGGGCGGTAAGCATCTTGCCAAGAGCCTCGATCACAGTGCTCTTGCCAGCGCCGGGGACGCCGGTGATGCCCAGCCGCACCGACTTGCCGCTGTAGGGCAGACAGCGTTCGATAACCTGCTGGGCCTGTTGCTGATGGGCATACAACGAACTCTCGACCAGCGTGATGGCGCGGCTCAGGAGCATGCGGTCGCCATGCAATATGCCGGCTATCAGCTCCTCGGTCGACGGGCCACGTTGTCGAGCCGCGCGCATACGCTCCAGGTATTCGTGGTTCACCGTGTCGCGAGGCGTGGCGCCAGTGCCTGTCGAGAGGGCCGACTCGTAGTCGAAGTTGCTGTACAAATGCTTGTCGTCCATAGCGGTAAAAATAAAAAAGGCATCCCAACCGTGGTGGATGCCTTTCTGTTTCGTAGCGGGAATCAGACTTGAACTGATGACCTCCGGGTTATGAATCCAGCGCTCTAACCAGCTGAGCTATCCCGCCATCTTTTGCGGCTTTCTCTCCTCAAAAGCGGGTGCAAAAGTAGTAACTTTTTCCGATACGGCAAAATATTTTTGCATTCTTTATCGCAACGGGTTATTATTCAAGCCACTATTTTTTCAACACTGCACCCCACGCCGTTCGATTTTCCGCCGCAGACGGCAGCCAAGACTGCCAATTTCGGCCTACTTTTGCTGCCGTGGCACAAGGCCGCACACATCGCCACCCACCGAATCGCAACGTGCGCCGGTCACAGTGCTCAGCGTATTCACCTTGCCACCCAGGCGCAGGTAGCCCAGCAGTGCGAAGATCAACGCCTCTTTGTAGTTCACAATCAGCGAGTCGGGCACAACGACATCGACCGCTGGGGCTTCGGCGGCAATACGCTCGACAAGGAAACGGTTGAGGGCTCCACCACCTGTAACCAACACACGCCCAACACCATTGCGCGTCAGCACGTCGGCAATCTGGACGGCCACGTGCTGGGTGACGGTGCGCAACTTGTCGACCACCGACAGGCTCGACGCTTCGACCACCGGCCAGAAGGTCTCGACAAACCACTCTTTGCCAAGCGACTTTGGTGGAGCAACACGATAGTACTCAATGCAATTCAACGTTTCATTCAAGTAATAGTCCAACAGTCCTCGACGGGCATTCTCGCCATCGCGGTCGTAGTCGAACCCCAACTCGGAAGCAAGGCGGTTCAATGCCATATTGCACGGGCAGATGTCGTAGGCAATGCGCTTGCCGTCAACGCGATAAGACACATTGGCAATGCCACCGAGGTTGAGGCAGGCATCGTAGTCGCCGAAAAGCAACTCGTCGCCAATGGGCACGAGCGGTGCCCCCTGGCCGCCAAGTGCCACGTCGAGCGAGCGGAAGTTGCAGACGACCAGCAGTCCGGTCTCGGCGGCGATGGCGTCGCCGTCGCCAATCTGGGCTGTAAAGCTCCGCTCGGGCTGATGGAAGATGGTGTGCCCATGCGAGGCCACAGCATCCACGTGCAGGTTATTGCTCTGCACAAAATCGTTGATTATCCGCCCAAAGAAATGACCCAATTCAACATGCGCTTGAACATAGTCGACAGCCGAGACATGCTCGAGGGTGGAGAGCCGCTGGCGCCATTCGGGTGGATAGGGCACGGTCTGCGCCGCCTCGATCGAGTAGCTTTTTTCGTCGATGTCGCACAAAGCCAGGTCGACCCCGTCGAGCGAGGTGCCCGACATCAGTCCCAATATCTTCATATCGTGCAGTATTTCATATTCATCCACCATAACGCGACACAGCCCGATTTATTGCCCGCCACCCTGCCACCCCTACCGTTCCCCACCGGTTCCGGTCCTGCCGTTCTTATGTATTTCTTATGTATTTCTTATGTTGTATTTATGTTTAAAACATAAGAAATACATAAGAAATACATAAGAAGTACATAAGAACTACCGGAGGGGATGGGGAGCGATAGAGGTGAGGACGGGGTGAAGGTGGTTGAAAAAATGTTGAAACATGGCTCAAAAAAAAGCACTGCCAATTGAAAAAAAGGTTGTATCTTTGCAATCTAATCTTGAAATAAGCAAACATATATATGACTGAAGAACAGAAGACTAATTACAGTGCGAGTAATATTACGGTACTCGAAGGACTTGAAGCTGTGCGGGTGCGCCCGGCCATGTACATAGGCGACGTCAACGAGCGCGGCTTGCATCACCTTGTGTACGAGGTGGTTGACAATTCGATAGACGAAGCGTTGGCAGGCTACTGCTCGCGCATCGACGTGCAAATCAACCCCGACAACAGCATCACAGTGGAAGACAACGGCCGCGGCATACCGGTCGACATGCACGAGAAGGAACACCGTTCGGCCCTCGAGGTCGTCATGACTGTGCTCCACGCCGGTGGTAAGTTCAACAAAAACAGCTACAAAGTCTCGGGCGGTCTGCACGGTGTGGGCGTGAGCTGCGTCAACGCATTGAGCGACCACATGATTGTCAACGTCTACCGCGACGGCAAGATTTACCAGCAGGAGTACTCCAAGGGCAAACCGCTGTACGCCGTGAAGGAAGTTGGCACCACCGACAAGCGCGGCACCAAGGTCACCTTCCACCCCGACGACACCATCTTCACCGTCACCGAGTACAAATACGACACCCTGCTCGACCGCATGCGCGAGCTGGCCTACCTGAACAAGGGCATCGAAATAAACATCACCGACCTGCGCGAGTTCAAGGAAGATGGAGAGACACCACTGCGTGCCGACCACTTCTACAGCGAGAAAGGTCTGCGCGACTTCATAGCCTACCTCGACGAGAACCGCGAGAAGCTGATGCCCGAGGCCATCTACATCGAAGGCGAGCGCAAGGGCATCCCCATCGAGATTGCCATGCAGTACAACACCGGCTACAGCGAGAACCTGCACAGCTATGTGAACAACATCAACACCCACGAGGGCGGCACCCACCTGGCCGGATTCCGCAGCGGCTTGACGCGCACGCTGAAGGCCTATGCCGACCGCAGCGGCCTGCTGCAGAAAGCCAAGGTCGAAATCACCGGCGACGACTTCCGCGAAGGCCTCACCGCCATCATCAGCGTCAAGGTGGCCGAACCCCAGTTCGAGGGCCAGACCAAGACCAAGCTGGGCAACGCCGAGGTGCGCGGTGCCGTCGACGAGGCCGTCAGCGAGATGCTCGAGAACTACCTCGAGGAGCATCCCAACGAGGCCCATACCATCGTCGACAAGGTCATCCTCGCCGCCCGTGCCCGCCAGGCAGCCCGCAAGGCCCGCGAAATGGTGCAGCGCAGCAACGTCTTCAGCAGCGCCGGCATGCCCGGCAAGCTGGCCGACTGCCAGAGCAACGACCCCGCCGAATGCGAGATATTCTTTGTCGAGGGCGACTCGGCAGGCGGAAGCGCCAAGCAGGGTCGCGACCGCCGATTCCAGGCCATCCTGCCGCTGCGCGGTAAGATTCTGAACGTCGAGAAAGTGATGCGCCACCGCGCCTTCGAAAGCGAGGCCATCCGCGACATATACACCGCACTGGGCGTCACCGTGGGCACCCCCGAAGATCCGCAGGCACTGAACCTCAGCAAGCTGCGCTACCACAAGGTCATCATAATGACCGATGCCGATGTCGACGGCGCCCACATCGACACCCTGATGCTCACCTTCTTCTTCCGCTACATGCCCGAGCTCATCGAAAACGGCTACGTCTACCTCGCCACTCCCCCACTCTACCTCGTCAAGAAAGGCAACAAGCAGGTCTACTGCTGGACTGAGGACGACCGCGAACGCGCCCTGCTGGAGTTCGGCGACAAGGGCATACATGTGCAGCGCTACAAAGGTCTGGGCGAGATGAACAGCGACCAGCTGCGCGACACCACCATGGACCCCGAAGGACGCCAGCTGCGCCAGGTGACCATCGAGAACGCCGCCAGCGCCGACCGCATCTTCTCGCTCCTCATGGGCGACGACGTGCCGCCCCGCCGCGCCTTCATCGAGGCCAACGCCACCTACGCCAACATCGACGCATAGGGTAATTGAAAATTGATAATTGATAATTGAGAATTGAAATAATTATGGATAAACGGAATCTTTTATTGATAAGCAACAGCACCATGCGCGGCGAGGCATACCTCGGCTGGTGCAAGGACATGATCGCCGACTTCTGCCGTCGGCACAACGTGAAGAAAGTGCTCTTCGTACCCTACGCCGGCGTGTCGCTGGCCGAAGGCGGACTGACCAAGAGCTACGACGCCTACGAGGCCAAGGTGGCTGCCGTGTACAAAGAGTTCGGCGTGAAGCTCACCTCGGTGCACCACAAGGCGCTGCCCATCAACGCCGTATACGACACCGACTGCGTGGCCGTGGGCGGTGGCAACACCTTCCACCTGGTGCGTGAGCTGCAGCGCACGGGCCTGATGCAGGCTATCCGCCAACGCGCCTTCGACGGCATGCCCTACATGGGCTGGAGCGCTGGCTCGAATGTGGCCGGTCCCACCCTGTGCACCACCAACGACATGCCCATCGTCATGCCCGCCTCGTTCGACTGCATGGGTCTGGTGCCGTTCCAGATCAACCCGCACTACACCGATTTCTTCGACCCGAAGCACGGCGGCGAGACCCGCGACGACCGACTGAAGGAATACATCATGGTGAACCCCAAGGCCACCGTCGCCGCCATACGCGAAGCCACCGCCCTGCTGCTTGAGGACGGCAAGCTGAAGCTCATAGGCAAGGCCAACAAGATGAAGGTCTTCAAGACCAACATGGCCAACACCAAAGAGTACGGCCTCCGCAGCAACATCGACTTCCTGCTGAAAGCATAGCGGCACACAAATAGTACAACAAGCAATAGCTGCAGGCACTGGCCTGCGGCTATTGTTTGTATATGGACATCGACTATGGGGGCTGTTTTTGGAAGATTTGTATTTGCATATCGGGAAAAAATAGTAAATTTGTAGTCGGAATAAATGTACAAGGTACGGCATATAGTACTGACACTGACGCTATTGTTACTTGCGCCAGGCTGTGTTTTTGCCACCACTGACGGTGGGCCTGGCGTGGGGCGTGCGGCAGCGCTGACCGAGAATATCGGCCAGTGGGACGCCCATGTGCGCTTTGCAGCACAGCTTAACGACGCCGCCCTCTTTATAGAAGAACGCGGGTGGACGGTCGCACTACGAACACCTGTACCCCACCCTGCCCCATACAGCACCGAGTCGCCACGCTATCATGCCTACCGAGTGGTTGTGGAAGGATGCGATGGATTAACCCCTGTGGGCGAAGGTATCATGCAAGGCTACAGCAACTACTTCCGAGGCAACAATCCCGGGACCTGGCGCTCACGGGTGAACTCCTATGCTGTGGTACGATGCACCGACGTGTACGACGGAGTGGACCTTGAGCTGTATGCTGCACAGCGGGCAGCGAAATACAACTTCGTGGTACATGCCGGTGCCGACGCCAGCCGGGTGGCGCTGCGATACAGCGGTACAGAGGGAGTGAGCGTGGACCACAAAGGTATGCTACATGTGAAGACGAGCGTACGCGAGGTGGTGGAGATGAAGCCTTATGTGTATCAAGGCGACCGCGAGGTGACAAGCCGGTGGCGTGTGAAGCGCGACGGCGACGACTATGTGGTATGGGTAGAGGTCGGAGACTACGACCACAGTCGGGACCTGATAATAGACCCGACACTTATTTTCAGCACCTACACCGGCTCGACGGCCGACAACTGGGGCACAACAGCCACCTACGACTCGTACAAGAACACCTACACGGCAGGTCTGGTATTCGCTATCGGCTATCCTGTATCGCTCGGCGCCTACGACACAGACTTCAACGGCGGCGTCGATATAGGCATCTTCAAGTTCGACACCAGCGGCGGAGTTCGACTTTGGGCCACCTACCTGGGAGGTGCCTCGAGCGACATGCCGCACAGCATGTTCGTCAACTCGCTCGACGAGTTACTTCTATTTGGCACCACTGGCAGCACCGACTTCCCCATCACTGCCGGAGCCTACCAGAGCACACATGCCGGTGGCAGCCCGATAGACTACGAGGCCAACATAATACATTTCGACGCTGGAAGCGACATCTTCGTGTGCCGCTTCAACGCTGACGGCACGAGCCTGCAGGCCTCCACCTACATCGGCGGCAGTGGCAACGACGGGCTCAACTTCCGCCAGCACTACAATGCCGAGCAGATAGTGATGCAAGGCAACGACTCGCTTTACCACAACTATGGCGACGGGGCACGCGGCGAGCTCATCACCGACAACCAAGGCAACGTGTATGTTGGCTCTACCACCATGAGCAGCGACTTCCCCACCACCACCGGCTGCATACAGCCCAACTGGAGCGCACGTCAGGACGGTGTGGTGTTCAAGCTCGACTATAACCTGCGCAACCTCATCTGGAGCACCTACCTTGGCGGTACGGAAGACGACGCCGTCTATTCTGTCGATATAGACAGTGCCTACAACGTGGTGGTGTGCGGCGGTACCAGCAGCTTGAACTTCCCTGTGAGCGACAGCACATTTCAGACCACGTATGGAGGCGGTTCTGCCGATGGCTTCGTAAGCCTGCTTTCGTACAACGGGCGACGTCTCATGGCCAGCACTTACTTCGGCTCACAGCAATACGACCAGATATACTTTGTGCGCACCGGTCGCCACAACGACGTCTTCCTCTTCGGCCAAACCGCAGCCACCGGCAGCACCATGATCCACAACGCAGGCTACAGCGTCTACGGTTCGGGCATGCTTCTGGCACGCCTCTCACCCGACCTGAGACAGAGACAGTGGAGCACCGTATTCGGCACCACAGGCCGTATCAACCTCTCGCCCACTGCCTTCGCGGCCGACATCTGCAACCGCATCTATGCCGCCGGCTGGGGGCGCGACTTCGTCGGCTACAATGGCGTACATTGGTATACCTTGGGCACCCATGGCATGGAGACCACAGCAACAGCCCAACAAGACTCTACCGACGGCCAGGATTTCTACATCATCAGCCTCGACGCCGACGCCAACAACATGGAGTACGCAACCTTCTTCGGCGAGCTACACCAAGGCACGTCGACATACAGCCACGGTGGAGGCGACCATGTCGACGGCGGCACTTCACGTTTCGACCGCTTGGCCACTCTATACCAATCTGTGTGCGCCTCGTGCGGCCGCACACAGAACTTCCCCACCACTGCCGGTGCCTGGAGCGACAGCAACCTATCGAACAACTGCAACAACGCCCTCTTCCGCTTCAATGTAACCGACGACTTCCCTGTGGCCGAGTTCAATGCACCGGCCGCAGGATGTGCTCCATACACCATACAATTCAACAATACCGGCCGCGGCGACGCTTTCCTATGGGACTTCGGCGACGGCAATTACTCGACCCAACGCGCACCGCAGCACACCTATATCAATGCCGGTGTCTACACCGTTACCCTCGTGGCAGGTATGCCTGGCGGATGTACCGATGCCGACACTCAGCGTCACTCAGTACTTGTGCTAAGCAACAGCAGCCATACCCACACACCCCAAGTAGCTTGTGGCGACGGTGGCACACAGATAGGGCTGGCACCCGTCATTGGAGCCACCTACATATGGACTGGCGACCCGGTGAGCGACCCCACGGTAGCCAACCCGTGGGTATATAATACAGGCACTTACGTGCTGCACACTTCCGCCACTGGCTGCGCCCAGACCGACACCTTCCACGTACAGAACTTCACCTTGGTCGACGACTGGAACCCGATAGCCAACAGCTGCCACGATAGCATCGATGCGGCGGCTGTATTCCGCATGGGAGCATCTATTGAGCCCGACTCGCTAAGCATTACCATCTACCCAACTGCGCCAATAGGAGTTCCTACTCTGCAGTCTGGACGCTGGTACTTCAGGGTCGACAGTCTGGTGCCCGACCAGACCTACCACCTCACAGTGACCGGCTATGGCTGTCTCTACGAGCAAGACTTCCGTGTAAACAATAAACCGCTCCCCATATACACCAAGGAAGCGTCCACCATGCTTTGCTCCGATAGTTGCACCGGATGGGTACGCCTGCGCTACGACTACAGTGCCGTGCCGGAACAACCTTGTCGCGACACGCTGCGCAACGGCCTCTGCGAGGGTGTCTACATCACCAATCTAACCACCTCGGATGGATGTCCGCTGAACGATACCACTGTTGTTGTACGCAACCACTCCCTCGACGGACTGCATGCCTGGGCCGACGCCGACGAGGTATACATCGGCGAGAGCGTTCAACTGCATGCCGCCATCGACAGCAACAATTCCAATGTAGTCTACTCATGGTCGCCCTACACTGACCTCAACAATCCCTACTCACAGAACCCAATAGCATCGCCCGTCGACACTCTGACCTGCTACACCGTTCTGGCTGTTGACGCAGGATGCTCTTCGACAGCCGAAGTCTGTGTACACTGCTCCGAAGTAATATGTGGTGCACCAATGTTCACCGTTCCCAATATATTCACTCCCAACGGCGACGGCATCAACGACCGGCTGTGCTTCAACGGTGAAGAACTGACAGAGTTCAGCATAGCCATCTTCAACCGTTGGGGCGAATGCGTGTACCAGAGCACCAATCCTGCCGAATGCTGGGACGGCACTTATCGCAACCATCCATGCCTACAAGGAGTCTATACCTACACCTGCCACATACGCTGTCATGCTGACAAAGAGAACGACTTCAAAGGTGATATAACTCTCATACGATGACCAAGACCGACCAACATGTGATAGCCTGCGTCGACAGGCAAGAGGACGCCGCCACAGTGCTTGCCTACGCCACTCATTGTGCCCGCCTTCTGAACGGCAAAGGTGTGATACTGCTCAATGTAAGCAAAGACACAAAAGCCGAATGGGTAAAAGAATATGGCGTACCCTATGTGGCACTGCGAGGCAACTGGTCTACCGCTATCGAAGGCCTGCCCTCCGCTTTTGGTGGCATACTGGCCGTTACGGCAATTTCGCCTTCGGCACCTCGCACCAGCCTGGCCCATCCCGGCACCATGTTGCGCCAATTCTCGAACTGCAAGTCGGCCTACCTCGTCGTACCCACTGGCAGCACACCCGACCCCGACCACTGGCCCGCCACAACGGCCCTCACCCTCGACCACCGGCGCGAGAGCAAAGAGAAACTAATCTGGGGCTCCTATATGGCCCGTTTCCTAAAGACCGACCTCACCGTAGCCAGTCCCGACTACAAAGACCAGGACCTGCGCCGCCGCTGGCGAAACAACATGAGTTTCCTCGACAAGATGTATCGCTCACTGGGCGTACAGTATACGGCCGCCACCGTGGCCACTTCCGCCTTTGGCAGCCCCGACGTGGCAACCCTTGACCAGCTGAAGCCCGAACTTCTTATAGCTATGACCACCGACCGCCGCGACCGCGACGTGGGCGACTGGCTGCTCGGAGTTCCCGAGAAGCGGCTTCTCTCCCACCCTTCACACACCCCGTTGCTGCTACTCAACCAGCGCGACGACCTCTACGTACTCTGCGACTAACCCTCCCCATCATGGCAGACGCCCTACTCACCATAGAAAACCTTACCAAGAGCTTCGGCGAGAAGCTCCTCTTCGAAGACATCTCGTTTGGCATCAACGCCGGCCAGAAGTCGGCCCTCATAGCCCGCAACGGAGCTGGCAAATCAACCTTGCTCGACATCATCATGGGCCGGACCCTGCAAGACAGCGGCCGCATCACCAAACGCGAGAAACTGCACATCGCCTATCTGCCACAGGATGCAGTGCGCAACTTCGATTCCACAGTAAGAGCATATATCTACAACCTCAAACGCCCCGAGGCCGAAGAGCCCTGGGTCTTCGAACAGCGCCGCGACGAAGTGGTGAGCCGCATGAAGGTGGACTCCATGCTCGACCGCCAGATGCAGACCTTGAGTGGCGGCGAGCAGAAAAAGGTTGCCCTGTGCCGCATGCTACTCGACAGCTGCTACGATGCCGGCTCGGCCGACAACCTGCTTATCCTCGACGAGCCTACCAACCATTTGGACATCGACATGATTGAATGGCTCGAGGACTATCTTGCCCGACAGCGGCTGGCCATCCTTATGGTAACCCACGACCGCTACTTCCTCGACCATGTGTGCGACAACATCTACGAGCTGGCCGACACCCACCTCTACCACTACCGTGGCGGCTTCGAATACTACCTCGAGAAGAAAGCCGAGCGCGAGGCAAACCAGCGTGCCGAAGTCGAGAAGGCCCGCAGCCTATACCGCACCGAACTGGAGTGGATGCGCCGCATGCCACAGGCTCGCGGCACCAAGGCTCAAGCCCGCATCGACGCCTTCTACGAACTTGAGGCCAAAGCCCACACCCGCTTCGACGAGAAGCGTCCCCAGCTGACCGTCAAGACTGAGCGCATCGGCGGCAAGATACTCGAGCTGTACAACATCTGCTACAACGGCACGTCAGCCACCGCCCCCCTTATATCCGATTTCAGCTACGTATTCAAACGCGGCGAGAAGGTCGGCATTGTCGGACCCAACGGTGTGGGCAAAAGCACCCTGCTGAACATCATCACCGAGCAACTGCGCCCCACTTCGGGACGTGTGGTCGTAGGCCAGACCATCAAGTTCGGCTTCTACACCCAAGGTGGCATGAAGGCAGCTGGCGACCACCGTGTGATAGACATTGTGAAAGACGTGGCCGAACAGATAGAACTCGACGACGGCCGCTCGTTGTCGGCCCACCAGTTCCTCTCCTACTTCGGCTTCGATAGCACCACGCAGTACAATTACTTCGAAAACCTGAGCGGTGGCGAGCGCCGCCGACTCTACCTACTGCTGGTGCTCATGGCCAACCCCAACTTCCTCATCCTCGACGAACCCACCAACGACCTCGACATCTACACCCTCCAAATCCTCGAGCAGTTCCTGCAGACCTACCGTGGCTGCCTGCTTGTGGTATCGCACGACCGCTCGTTTCTCGACCATATCGTCGACCACATCTTCGTCTTCGAAGGCAGCGGCAGGATAAAAGACTACCACAGTTCCTACACACAGTACCGACTGGAGCGGAGACGTGTGGAAAACGAAGAGCGGCGTGTGGAGAGTGGCGAACGCAAGGTAGAGTACGCCGAGAAAAAGGCCAAACAGCCCGAGAAGCGCAAAGCCACCTACAAGGAGAAGAAGGAGTACGAAGCCTTGGAGCAGGAGATTGCCGCCCTCGGGGCCGAGCGCAGCGAACTGGAAGCACTGCTCTCGTCGGGCACCGTCGCCGACGCCGACCGGCTGCTCGCCATGAGCAACCGCATAGGCGAAATCATAGCCCTCCTCGACGAGAAGGAGCTGCGCTGGCTCGAACTCGACGAGCTGGTTTAACTATTTACTATATCGAGTATCTCTGTGCCGTAAAGGCGTGCTTTGGTAGGCCCTATGCCGTCTATCTTCAGCAATTCGGCCTCGGTCTTGGGGCGGGCTTCCACTATGGCCACCAACGTCTTCTGGTGCAGCACCATGAAGGGCTTCACATCCAGTTCCTCGGCCTTGCTGCGGCGCCACAGCGAGAGCAGCCGCACCAACTCCTCGCTCCGGGCGTCTGTCTCGACCGGTACGGTTTCCTTGGGAGCCCTAGGCTGTTTGGGCGCCTTGGGTGCTGCCTCCTTGCGGACTTTGGCGGCCTTGGGCTTCTCGACCTTGTTGTCGGTGCCGGGACCTTCTATACGAAGTATCTTCTGTCTTATAGTCTCGCGGGCGGCGGCACCGCTTTCGCGCAGCAACTTGGCGTGGGCCTTGTTGTCGATGTCCACATCCAGCAGGGCCGTCAGCGCCATCTGCACCCCTTTCAGCTGTTCCAGAAAATAGGCGCTTCCCTTCGGCACCCGTTCTTTGTGCTGCTCGGGTGTGGTGGACATCAGCTGCCTTACGAACTTCTCGCCTACGGTAGCCAATTCCAACACATGGTTGTACAGCGCCTGCATGGCCGCATACTTCTTCTCGAAAATGCCGCGCACCTTGCCGTAGGCCTCGTACACGTGCTCCACATCGTGCTGCACGCCGGCCATGCTGAAGGTCTCGGCCAGCCGCTCATAGTAGTACTGCCGCTCGCAGTCGTCCACGGCGGCCTCCACTTGCTGCAGCGTCGGCCAGCTTTGGCAGAAAGCCTCCACGCCGGCATCGCCCACCGCCACCCCCGCCGACAACGGCGAGGTCAGCGTCAGCCCCTCGAGCGTGCGGCAACGGCTCAGCGCCACATACACCTGTCCGAAGGCGAAGGCCTCGGCGGCATCCACTGCCACCCTGTCGAAGGTCAAGCCTTGCGCCTTGTGTATGGTGACGGCCCATGCCGGACGTAGCGGATACTGCACGAAGCGGCCTTCCACTTCCTGACTGATGGTGCCGTCCTTGGTATCGGTCACATAGCGCACATTCTCCCACACCTCGCGCCCCACCTCGACGGTGTCGCCTTCGTCGTCGACCACCAGCACACGCGCCTCTTCCCCGTCATCGCCACTCTCGAAGCCGACGATATTGCCCAGCTTGCCGTTGTAGTAGTTGTGTTCGCCCGACGAGTCGTTCTTGGCAAACATCACCCGCTCGCCCACCTTGAGCACCAGGTGTTCGTCGACCGGCATCGAACCCTGTGGGAAGGTGCCGCTCACAAGCGCCTCCATCGTCCTGCTTTCGCCCTGCAGCGCCTGCATGTGGGCCGCGTTGATGGCGTCGGCCTGCCGGTTGTGGGTGGTGAGCACGATGGCGCCCTCGGGGGCACGCCCCAGCCTGCTGTTGAGCGCCGCCAGCACCGGCGGGTCCATACGTCCCTGCCGCACTGCGTTCAGCAGGTCGACAAAACAGGCGTCCTGCTGGCGGAAGACATGCTGCAACTCGATGGTGACATAGGGCAGCTGATGCAAGGCTTTGCTTTCGAAGAAGAACGGCGACCGGTATACCCGCTCGAGGTAGGGCCGCTCGTGTTCGGTGACCACGGGTGGCAACTGGTGCACGTCGCCTATCATGAGCAGCTGCACGCCGCCGAAGGGGCGGCTGCTGTGCCGACATTGGCGCAGCACCATGTCGATGGCGTCGAGCAGGTCGGCCCGCACCATCGAGATCTCGTCTATAATCAGCAGTTCGAGCGAGCGTATCGTGGCCAGCTTGCTCTTGGTCATGCTGCGCTGGCCGGCCTGGTACTCGGTGACCAGTTCCTTCACCTCGGGCAGGTAGGGCTCGAAGGGGAGCTGGAAGAAGGAGTGGATGGTAACCCCACCGGCATTGACGGCGGCCACGCCGGTCGGCGCCACCACCACATGCCGCTTCACGCTACGCTCGTCGACCTCGTGCAGGAAGGTGGTCTTGCCGGTACCGGCCTTGCCCGTCAGGAAGAGGCTGGTTCCGGTATTTTCCACATACCGCCAGGCTAATTCAAGCTGTGTCTTCAAAACTGAAAACTGAAACTACCAACTATCGGCTACCAACTATCAAGATATCGGCCAGCGGCGGTCCAGGCCGAAGCTCATGGGGCTTACCTTCAGCTGCGGGGCAAACTGCAGGCGCTTCCACTCATTGCGGTTGGTCTTCGCCAGAATCTGGTGCACCAGCTCGCGCTCGTAGCCCTCGTCCACTATCTCGTCCTCGCACATAGCCTCGTCGAGGTAGAGGGTCAGTATGGCGTCGAGCACCTCGTAGTCGGGCAGCGAGTCGCTGTCCTTCTGGCCGGGGCGCAGTTCGGCGCTCGGTGCCTTCTCGATGCTGTTGCGCGGTATGCGCTCGCCGTCGCGGTTCAGCCATTCGCTCAGTTCGTAGACCTCGGTTTTATAGAGGTCGGCAATCACGCCGAGCGACCCGCACGAGTCGCCATACAGCGTGCCGTAGCCCATAGCGGCCTCGCTGCGGTTGGTAGTGTTCAGGGCCAGTGCGCCGAACTTGTTGGCGTAGCTCATCACCAGGGTGCCGCGTATGCGGGCCTGCATGTTCTCCTCGGTCACATCCTCGGCGCGCTCGCCGAAGACGGGCTTGAGCATGGAGCGCAGAGTGTCGAAAGCAGGCTTGATGGGCACTATGTCGTAGCTCATGCCCAGGTTGTTGGCCAAGTCGACGGCGTCCTTCACCGAGTGGTCGGTCGAATACTCGCTCGGCATAAGCAGACCGTGCACGTTCTCGGCACCCAGCGCGTCGACGGCCAGGGTGGCCACCAGCGCCGAGTCGATGCCGCCGCTGAGGCCCAGCACGGCGCGCCGCATGCCGTTCTTGCCGAAGTAGTCGCGCAAACCGCACACCAACGCCTTGTACACCAGCTCGACGACCTCGGGGCGCTCGTCCTCAACGGTGTCGATCAGCTGCGTGTCGATTGTGGCACATCCAGCCTCGAAGTAAGGCAGCTGGCACAGCAGTCCGCCGGCGGCGTTCATAGCCACCGAGCCACCTGCGTAGAGGTAGCTGCCCTCGCCGCCGATGCGGTTCACATACACCATGCTGGCGCCGAGGGTCTCGACGGTCTTGGTCATGCGGTAGCGCACGCGATAGGGCCTGCGGTAGTCGAACACCTGGCATCCGCAGCACAGCACCACGTCGGGGCGGCCCAGGAAGCCTTTCGAGAGCTCTTTCATGTCCTCGTAGAAGCCTATGGCGACGCGCTCGTCGAGAAAGTCGACCACCTGCACGCCCTCGCCACGAACAAAATACTTCTGCTCGTCTACGCCCAGGTACTTCTTGGTGACCACAGCCCTGATGGCGCCGTTCTGCACAAACACCAGCGCGTTGCACAGACCCTTGTCCTGCACCGCCAGCGGCAGACCCACCACAAAGGCGCGGTGTTCCGACATCTCGACCAGCTGCTGCAGCACCTCCTGCGAACGCTTCTGCACGTCGAGCTGTCCGGCGGCGGCGAACAGCGGCGAGCCGCACACCGTGCAGGCCGGGAAGACGGTGAGCATCGCCTCGCGCGAGGCCTCGGACTCCAGCTCCTCACGTATCCAAGCCAGATTCTCTTCCATCCGCAACGTGCGGACATCGTGTTGTACTATGTGTATCTTCATCGCTAAACTATAATTTCCTCGTTCTGTTTTTTGACTTTTTAGTAACGACACATCCCCGCAATTATTGCGCACCAAGAGGGCGGGAAAGTTAAAAAATGGAAGTTAAAAGTAAAAAGATTGAAGGGCGCCAAGCTGGCCAGCATAACATAATTTTAACTAAAAGCCACCTTTTTTTAACACTATTTTAACATTCCACCCAAAAACCCCGGTTTTTCACCACTTTCTATCCCGGTAGTTCTTATGTACTTCTTATGTATTTCTTATGTATTTCTTATGTTTTAAACATAAATACGACATAAGATATACATAAGAACGACATAAGAACGGCCGGAGAGGATGGCTCGGAGTGGAGAGGTGAGAGTGGAGAGTGGAGAGTGGAGAGTGGAGAGGTGTGAGGTGAAAGGTGAAAGGTGAAAGGTGAAAGGTGAGACTCAGCACTTAGAATTTAGCACTTAGAACTTAGAATTATTACATGTATTGAGTTTTTTGTGTATTTTTGCAGTGGAATAGACCAAACGTTACAACGATGAAGATAAAGAAAATCATGCTTTTGGCCGTTGCGGTGGTTGTCGCGACGGGTGCAGGGGCACAGGGTATCGGCGGCGGCCATGTGACGGGCAACGTGCAGATGGACGCCCAGATGAGCCGCGAGGACACGGTGATAGGTGCAAGCAATGTGCCGGAATGGCTGCTGATGAATGCGCGTGCCGACATAATGTATACCAACGGCGACTTCACGGCGGGCCTGCGGTTCGAGATGTACCAGAACCCCATGCTGGGCTTCGACCCACAGTGGAAGGGCCAGGGGCTGGCCAACTACTTCGTGGCCTACAACGGCCGTCGGCTGAGCGTGACGGCCGGTAACTTCTACGAGCAGTTCGGCTCGGGTCTGATACTGCGTGCCTACGAGGACCGCTACCTGGGTCTGGACAACGCGCTGCTGGGCCTCAACCTCACCCTGCGGCCGGTCGACGGCATCACGGTGAAGGCGCTGGCCGGAAAGCAGCGCTTCTACTGGAGCTACGGCGAGGGCATAGTGCGCGGCATCGACGCCGAGGCCAACCTGGCCACCCTCATCCCGTCGCTGCAGGAGAGCGGGGTGCGTGCCACACTGGGGGCAGGCTTTGTGAGCAAGTACGAGGGCGACCAGACCATAGCGTCGGCCAGCGACCCCGAGTACCGGCTGCAGCTGCCGCTGAACGTGGGTGCGGGCGCCGTGCGGGCCGACCTGGGCTACAAGGGCTGGAGCCTGCAGGCCGAGTACGCGGTGAAGGGGCAGGACCCGTCGGCACTGAACGACTACACCTACCGCATGGGCAATGCTTTGGTGCTGAACCTCAACTACTCGCAGCGCGGTTTCAGCGCCGGGGTGCAGGCCAAGCGGGTCGACAACATGGGCTTCAAGAGCGTGCGCACACAAGGCGGCGAGATGCTCTACATCAACTACCTGCCCGCCATCACGAAGAACCACTCGTACGCCTTCCTGACCATGTACCCCTATGCCACACAGGTGATGGGTGAGCAGGGATTGCAGGGCGATGTGATGTACAAGATAAAGAAGGGCACCGCCCTGGGCGGAAAATACGGCACCGACGTGCACCTGAACGGCTCGTTCGTGGCCGGGCTGGACACCACCGTCATAGGCGGCGCCGGCACCGAGGGCTACACCGTGGCCTCGGGGCTGGGCGAGACCTACTACGCCGACCTCTCGCTCGAGGTGGCCAAGAAGCTGAGCAAGAGTGTGAAGCTGACCGCCACCTACGCCTACCAGTTGTTCAACCCGGTGGTCGAGGGGCATGAGCGCGATTTGTATCACAACCACGTGGCCATTGCCGATGTGGCGTGGAAGGTCAACAAGAAGCACTCGTTGCGCTTCGAGGCCGAGTGGATGGGCAGCGACAGCCGCTACGCCCCCGCCGAGGGTCACACCGACCGCCGCGCCGGCGACTGGGTGATGGGCCTCGTGGAGTGGAACATAGGCTCGCACTGGTTCGTCTCGGCCAGCGACCAATACGCCTACAACTACGGCATTGGCAACTACTACAACCTCTCGGTGGGCTACACCCAGGGCGCCACGCGCCTGCAGGTGGGCTACGGCAAGCAGCGCGAAGGCCTGCTCTGCATTGGCGGTGTGTGCCGCATGGTGCCCGCCAGCAACGGATTGACGGTAAGTTTAACAACTAGCTTCTAAACGATTATGAAAAAGATACTGATAGGCTTGATGGGCCTGATGGGATTGGTGAGCATGGTGGCATGCGACAAGATAGAACCCGGCGAGAACGGCGAGTACACCGTCTACGGCGGCAGCGTGGCCACGTGGACCGACGGCACCGCGGTGGCCGACCACACCCACCGCTCGATAGTGGAGAAGTACACGGGTCCGCAGTGCAACAACTGCCCCACGGCCGACGACATACTGAACGACATGCACAGCCGCGTGGGCGACCGCATGGTGGTGATGGCCATCAACCCGCGTAGTGGACAGGGGGTGCCGTACGATGGCAACCCCGACATGAGCACCGACGACGGCGAGCAGTGGGTGGAGCGCTTCGGAGCGAGCAACCTGCCCTACGGCATGCTTGACCGGACCAAGAGCTACGAGGGCGCACCGGCGTTCAACAGCCTGGAGGCCGACATCGAGGCCGCCACGGCCGACGAGGCCGCAGTGGCACTGGACGTGAAGGCCACCAGGGGCGACAAGGTGACCATCGAGGTCGGTATCGAGTTTCTGCAGGATGTCGACCAGCCGCTGACGCTGACGCTGGCACTGACCGAGGACTCGCTGGTGTACTGGCAGATCTCGACTACAGGCCTGAAGAAGGACTATGCGCACAACCACATGCTGAGGGACGTCATCACCGACGTGTGGGGAATAGACATCGACGCTACCGGAACCAAGGGTGAATGCCGCAAGGCACAGTTCAAATACACGCTGCCCGAAGGGGTGAAGGTGGAGAAATGCCACGTGGTGGCGATGGTGTCGGACAAAGCGTCGTTACACGTACTGAACAGCAAAGAGTGCACTATTGATGAATAGGCGCATACTGGGGCTGGCGTTGCCCAACATAGTGACCAACATCACCGTGCCGCTGCTCGGCATGGTGGACATGGCCATTGTGGGACATCTGTCGAGCGACCACATAGGCGCCATAGCCATCGGCACACAGATATTCAACCTCATCTACTGGAACTTCGGATTCCTGCGCATGGGCACCAGCGGCTTCACCGCCCAGGCTTTCGGCGCCGAACGATGGGACGAGGCCGTGAAGATACTGATTCGCGCCTGTGCCATCGCCCTCTCCATAGCCGTGCTGCTCATAGCGCTGCAATGGCCCATATCGCTGGCTGTACCCTATATCTTTGAGGGCAGCAGCAATGTGCTGGGCCTCGCACTGACCTACTTCTTCGTGCGCATCTGGGCGGCACCAGCCACCCTGGGGCTCTACGCCATCAAGGGGTGGTTCATAGGCATGCAGGACTCGAAGACACCCATGTGGATAGCCATAGCCCTGAACTGCGTCAATATTGCTCTGTCGCTGCTTTTCGTAATTGTGCTGAAATGGGACATCTTCGGAGTGGCCCTCGGAACTGTGCTGGCCAACTACACAGGCCTTGTCCTGGGCATTCTCTTCCTGCGCCGACGTCTCCGCCGTGACAAGAACTTCTCTCCTTTCACCTTTCACCTTTCACTTTTCAAGGAGGCACTGCACTGGGACGAGATGCGACGCTTCTTCAAGGTGAACGGCGACATCTTCCTGCGCACACTGTGCCTCTCGGGGGTGTTCACCTTCATCACTGCGGCCTCGAGCCACATCAGCGACCAGATACTGGCCGTCGACGCCCTACTGCTGCAGTTCTTCACCCTCTTCAGCTATATCATGGACGGCTTCGCCTATGCAGGCGAGAGCCTCGTGGGCCGCCACATAGGTGCCAAACAACAACGGCACCTGAAGCTCGCCGTGCGCCTACTTATCATGTGGGGTATGGCGCTGACGGTGGTCTTCACAGGCCTGTACGCAGCCTTCGGCAACCAGTTCCTGCATATCTTCACCGACCAGCAGGACGTCATTGCCGCCGCCGGAAACTACATGACCTGGGTGCTCGTCATACCCGTCTGCGGCTTTGCGGCATTTCTCTTCGACGGCATCTTCATCGGCGCCACAGCCACCCGCACCATGCGCAACGCCATGTTTGTGGCCACTGCCGCTTTCTTTGCGGTATACTACGGCTTGAAATACTACTATGGCACCGACGACGAGCACGTGTGGAACAACATACTGTGGATGGCATTCATGGTCTACCTCACCCTGCGTGGACTGCTGCAGGGACTACGGGTCCGAAAGGATATTTACTCACAAGCTATATGAAGAAACTGCTCTGTATACTAATCGCAGTGGCCATAGGTATGGGAGCCACTGCACAACAACGTCCCACGGTGGCGGTGGTGCTCAGCGGCGGCGGCGCCAAGGGTGTGGCCCACATCTCGGCGCTGAAGGCCATCGAAGATGCTGGCATACCGATAGACATAGTGTGCGGTACCAGCATCGGCAGCCTGATCGGTGCACTGTACAGCATAGGCTACTCGACCGACTTCCTGGACTCGCTGGTGCGCGCCCAGGACTGGACTGCACTGCTGAGCGACCGCGCCGATCCCTCTTCCCTATCGCTGCAGCAGCGTCGCGAGCAGAACACCTACGCCCTGATACGCGGCATCAGTCCTGAGCGGAAAGACCAAGGCGGCCTCATCCGAGGGCGCAACCTGATGGCCCTCTTCCGCAAGCTCTGCACCGGATACCTCGACAGCATCAGCTTCGACAGTCTGCCCATACGCTTTGCCTGTGTCGCCACCGACATAGTTACCAATACCGAGGTCGACTTCCGTAGCGGCTACCTCACCCAGGCCATGCGCGCCTCGATGGCGATACCAGGGGTATTCACACCCATACGCATGGGCGACAGTATTCTGGTCGACGGTGGCCTGAGCAACAACTACCCCGCCGACATAGCGCGGCGAATGGGGGCCGACATCATCATCGGCGTCTCGGTACAGGACGCAAAGCTGAAGCCCGACAACATCACGGGGGCCGTCGATGTGATGAACCAGCTGATAGACATCAACTGTCGCAACAAGTTCGAGGAGAACCTGAAGCTGAGCGATGTGCTGATGCAGGTCGACGTGAGCGGCTACAGCGCCGCCAGCTTTACCCACTCGGCTGTAGACACACTGCTGCGCCGTGGAGCCGAAGAGGCCGCCCGCCACCGCGACGAATTGCTGATACTGAGCGCACGGATACAATACACCCCCGACGTGTTTGCCAATAGGCGCACCTCGATACCCGACAGTGGGGCCGACGGCACCGCCACACGCTACCGTCGCGCCATCCCTACAGGCCATATCTCGGCCATCCCCATAGCCAGCGTGGGATTCCGCTTCGACAGTGAAGAGTCTGGAGCCCTGCAGATGAACATCAAGCTACCCATCTACTCGCGCCTGCCTCTGGGACTCTCGGGCACACTGCGCCTCGGACGTCGGCTTGTGGCAGGAGCCGAGGTCACTCTGCTGCCCCGCAGCTTCACCTCCCCCACCCTGGGCTACACATATAGCCGGCACGACATCGACATATACACCGAAGGCCTGCGCACCTACAACACAAAGTATCGCCGCCACACCGTAGACTTCAGCCCATTCAACTTTAAGGTGAAAAACTTCACCCTTAAAGCCGGCGCACGATGGGACTACTACAACTACTACGGACGGTTGCTCTCTGCTGGCAACGAGGTGCCAGAGCTGACCGATGACCACTACTTCGCCTACTTCGCCGATGCCGACGTGAATACCGAGGACCACTGGTATTTTCCACAACACGGCACCCGCCTGCATGCATCCTACGCCTACCGTACCGACAATCTGCTCGGCTACAACGGCGGTGTGGGTATAAACGACGTCAGCGCCCACTGGCGCGTCAACGCTACAATAGCCCAGCGCCTCACCCTGCAGCCCATGATTTACGGCCGAATAGTAATGACCGACGACATACCGCCAGCCTACCTCAACGCCATAGGGAGCGAGTGGTTCGGCCACCAACTGGAACAACAAATGCCCTTCGCAGGTATCGGCAACGTCGAATACATTGAGCGCCACTTTATAGCCCTACAGCTACAGGCACAGTACCGCATACTTAAGAACCACTACCTGCTGCTTCGTCTGGCCACTGCCATACACAGCAACCAACTGGAGCAGCTGTTCAACCTGCCCGATATCTATGGAGCCCAGATTGGCTACAGCTACAATACCCTTTTCGGTCCCATCGACCTGCGGCTCGGCTACAGCAACCGCACCGACAAGCTATACTTGTATATAAATATCGGCCACTGCTTCTAACAGTGGCCGATACTGCTTTCTTCGCGACGAGGCTTACTCGACGTTAAGTATATAGTAGTTTTTCTTTCCCTTCTGGACAAGAATACAGCCCGAGGCAAGTATGTCTGCCGCCGAGAGGGTGGCGCCTTCGCCTACCTTCTGCTTGTTGACGCTGATGCTATTCTGCTTCAGCTCGCGGCGTATCTCGCCTTTCGAGGCGAACATACCCACTTCTGCAGCGAGGTCGACCAGCGAAGCACCAGCCTCGATGGAGGCACGAGCCACATTGTACTGTGGCACTCCGTCGAAGACGGAAAGCAGGGTTGCACGGTCCAGGCTGTTCAGCTGCTCGGTAGTGGCTTTACCGAAAAGGAGCTCGCTGGCGGCGATGGCGGTATTGTAGGCCTCCTCGCCGTGCACACGGATTGTAATGTCTTTGGCCAAGGCCTTCTGCAGTATGCGCTGTTCGGGAGCCTCGGCATGCTGTTTCTCGAGTGCTTCAATCTCCTCGCGGCCAAAGAGGGTGAAAATACGGATGTAGCGCGCCGTATCGACATCCGAGCAGTTGAGCCAGAACTGGTAGAACTTGTACGGACTTGTCTTCTCGGGGTCGAGCCACACGTTGCCGCCCTCGGTCTTGCCGAACTTGGTGCCGTCGGCCTTGGTGATGAGCGGACAGGTGAGTGCGAAAGCCTCGCCGCCTTCCATGCGACGTATGAGCTCGGTGCCAGTGGTGATGTTGCCCCACTGGTCGCTACCGCCCATCTGCAGTTTGCAGCCCTTGGTGCGGTAGAGAGTCAGGAAGTCGTAGCCCTGCAGCAACTGGTAGCTGAACTCGGTGAACGAGATGCCGGTCTCCATGCGCTTCTTCACGCTGTCCTTAGTCATCATGTAGTTTACGGTGATATGCTTGCCCACGTCGCGTATGAAGTCGAGGAAAAGGTAGTCCTTCATCCAGTCGTAGTTGTTGCATATCTCGGCTCCATTGACGGGATTGTCGAAGTCGAGGAAGCGTTCCAACTGCTTGCGGATGCACTGCACATTGTGCTGGATCTCATCCACGGTAAGCAGTTTGCGCTCCTGAGCCTTGAAACTCGGGTCGCCTATCATACCCGTGGCGCCACCCACCACCGCGAGGGGCTTGTGGCCTGCCATCTGCAGGTGTTTCAAGAGCATGATGCTTACCAGATGGCCTATATGCAGCGAGTCGGCCGTGGGATCTATACCCACATAAGCCGTAGTCATTTCTTTATTGAGTTGTTCTTCGGTGCCAGGCATGATGTCGTGTATCATACCGCGCCATTTCAGTTCCTCTACAAGGTTTTGTTTCATTTAAGGTGTATTATAGGTACTATAGGAGCAATAGGTACTATAGTAATATATTTATGTATTCTTTTATTTTACAAGAAAAGGAGGCACTGCCCACGGGCGGCACCTCCTTTATCGTTCGTCGTAGCCCGTATTAGCGAACCATCATCTTCGTGGCCGCAGTATGGCCGCCAATGATGACATTCACCAAATACATGCCGCGATTCATACCCTCGGTAGTCACGCTGAAGGTCTGCTCGCCCTCGGCCACGTAGCCCAGTCGGCGGTCGACCACGCAACGGCCGTTGAGGTCGTAGATGCGCAGCTGTGCATTGCCGGCTTCGGCAGCCTCGATGTGGAGGTTGGCGCGACCCGACACGGGGTTGGGATAGATGCTGACGCTATTGGTCTCGGTACCACGCACGGTGGGGATACCGACCTCGGTGTAGTCGGCCGAGTCGCAAATCTCGTTCACTGTGTCGGTAACGAACTGCATATCCATGAAGATACCGCGACCGTAGGTGGCGAAGTACATGGCATACGGCCATTTGGTCTTTGCAAACACATAGTTGAGCTCCTCGATACCATTGTGGCCGAAGTGATGGCGCACAGGCAGGGTGTCCTTCTGTTGGACAATCTGCATCACAGGTATGCCAGAAAGGTTTGCATAGTCGCTCCAGGTGGTGCCGTTGTAAATGCTCACGCCATCGGTGGTACCCATGTAGATATTGCCATTGTGAGCCACCATCGAGCAGAAGGCTGGGATACCCTTGTTCGGGCTGGCAATCTCGGCGAAAGCCATGGTGTCGTCTATGTTGCTAATGCAGCCGATGTTCGAGAGGCAGGCGGGATCGTTGTTGTAGCCGTCGAAGGTGAGGATAATGCGGTTGCCGTCTGTCGTCATCGAGCTGATGTTGCGCGGCAGCCATATATCGCCGTTCGTGAGCTTCAAGGTATCGTAGCTGATGTGCGATTCATCGTTGTTTCGGCTGTCCTGAAGCATACCGCTTATCTTACTGGGGTCGGGGTTGGAGAAGTCTACAGTCTCCATACCCTTGCAACGTACCACCATGGTCTTGCCGGTCGAGATGTCGCGAACGGCAACATACAGGAAGCGGCCATCCTCGCTCATCGTCACCTTCGACGGACGATAGTAGCGCTCGCTTGCAAGGTTGGTGTTGCAATAGAACACGCGCGGCCAATAGTTGAGACCTTCTCTCAAGCCTGCGTTGGCCATGGTGGCGTCGTAGACCTTGGTGAAGTCGGAAGCACGCCACGACATGTAGACACCCCAGATGGTGGGAGTCTGCGAGTCGACGGCGATGATGACTGCGCGGGCCTGCAGCGGGTTCTGCACCTTCAGGGTCTTGTTCAGCGGGTGGGTCTTGGTGAAGGTGTACTCGAAGGGATAGTCCGAGTTGGCACGGCTCAGCACGGTCAACTTGTCGCCAGCCTTGAAGCTGAAGTTGGCACCCGAGATACGGGCACTGTCGTAGGTGCCGTCGGCTTTGAGACGCATATAGTAGCCCAGTGTGTCGAAGGTAACCTTGATACTGTCGTTGAAGATCGTGTTGTGGTCGGTCTCCCAAGTGTAGATATTTCCGATGTCGGTGCTACCGCCACGCAGCTCGCTGGTGGTGAAGGCCTGGTTGTATGTCCACACCTGGTTGTCGGTATAGTCGAAGTAATTTCTGTAGGCGCGGCCACGGTCGGGGCTCTGGTTCGACGACACATAGATGTTGCGGCGCTGCTCGGGTTTGACCTGCTGGAAGCGCGAAGCTCCAACTTGTCCGCCCGAACCGTTCCACAGTATCACACCCGAGTGGTTCAGACCCTCGACAAGGCCATTGTCGTACCAAGCCACCTCGGTCTCAGCCTCGTTGTGGGCAGCGCGACTCTCGATGAAGGGGCAGGCATTGTCGTTCGAACCGCTGATGACCGAAGCGTCGGGCGAAACGGCGATGCTGTTCATCTGCATATTGTTCAGACCGCGGTTCACATTCTCGTACACATACATATTGGTGGTGGTGTAGACACCGCCGTTGGTGGCGAAGTAGTAGGTCAGCACCTTCTCGTCCGAAGCGGGGTTGACACGGCGGTACACAGGCAGTATCTGCTGAATGCCCGAGTGCACGAACGAGGAGTTGTTGAACACCATAGCCATATAGTTGCCATAGTTGGTCTCGAACTCCGACGAGGAGATCTTCATCCACTGATAGTGGCTGCCTTCCACATAGCCGGTACCGCTGTACAGCGTGGTGCCGCCAATCAGGATATGTTCGGGCTGGGCGGGGTCCACAGCCACGCTGCCGCAAGTCTGGCCGCTGGTGTAGCTGAACGGCATCACCGTGCCGGTGGCCAGCTCGGACCAGGTCTGCAGGTTGCGGGTCAGGTAGATGTTCTGCATCATGCCTCCATGGATCACCATCGCATACAGATACGAGGGATTCGAGGGGGAGACAGCCAGTTTCAGCACGCTGTTGCTCTGGCCGAAAGCGCTGTTGGTCGACGTGAGGTCGATGTACTGCAGCGTCTGGGCCGTGGCGTCGGCGATGGCATAGAGGTTGCCACCAATGCTGAAGTAGACCATCTTCAGCTGTGCGGCAGCCACCAACTGGTCGACCGAACCGCTGATGACGGTCTCGGGGCTGCGGTTCCAGTCGGTCTCATGGCCGTCGCGTATCTGCCAACGGTAGAGGCCGGTGTTCGAAGCCACGAACACGTTCAGCACGCCGTTACGATAGACGTAGTCGATGGCGTGGATGGCGGCAAACTTGTCGCCGGGCATCGACGGACGTGTGCCGGCCACCATATCGCATGCGAAAGTATTCTTGTCCATGACGTACAAACCCTTGCCCAGGTTCGACATCCGGGTCACATTGGTACCCATGGGGTACAAATCGTCGCCCGTACCGATCAGCAGCGAGCCGTTGGGCAGCTGCTTGATGGCGCTCACCGGAAGCACATCCTCCCTACCCGAGATGGGATTGGGGATGAAATGCCACATGTCGGTACCGGCCGACAGCGTGGTATCCATCTGACGTGCAGTGTACAACCCACGCAAATACTCGCGATTGTTCGACTTCACGAACAAACCGCCCGAGGTGGCACCGGCAAAAACGGTGGTGTGGATAGTGTCTTGCTGGTCCAACGCCAGGCACGAAACCTGACCGCCGAGGTTGGCCGGACCAAGCTCACAAAACTTGTTCTGGGCACTCGCCGTGCTCCCTACCAAAGCCAAAACGCCCGCAAATAGGCCGAAAAGTACTTTGCTTCTTTTCATAAGATATTATTAATTAGTTAGTTCTTTCAAATTCACACTAAACTTTTATCGCACAAAGATACAACTTTTTCTTTATATATATGATTTTTCTCGTATTTTTTTCACAACTTTTTTCAACAGCCACCCTGTTACCCACTCTCCACGCCCCCGTTTTCCACCCCTTCCCCGCCCTATGTCGTTCTTATGTATTTCTTATGTTGTATTTATGTTTAAAACATAAGAAATACATAAGAAATACATAAGAAGTACATAAGAACTACCGGAGGGGAAGCGGAGGGGAGCAGTGGCGGGACTGATAGTGAGGCGCTTGCAGGGGCAGTGGTTTTCGGCGAAATCAAAAAGATTGTTAAAAAGGCAATAAAGGGGGGCTTTTTAAGTTTATTGGAAAATTCAAAATAAAAAAAAAGCAAAAACAGATATGGAAACGGTAAACATCCAAGAACTTAACGAGCGCATCGGCCGCGAGAGTGCCTTTGTCGACATGCTGACCATGGAGATGGGCAAGCAGATTGTGGGCCAGAAGCACATGGTCGAAGGGCTGCTCATAGGATTGCTCAGCAACGGGCATGTGCTGCTCGAGGGTGTGCCTGGCTTGGCCAAGACCCTCACCATCACCACCCTGGCCCGCGCCATCGACGCACGTTTCAGCCGCATACAGTTCACCCCCGACCTGCTGCCGGCCGACCTCATCGGCACGATGATCTACAGCCAGAAGAACGAGCAGTTCCAGGTGAAGAAAGGCCCTATTTTCAGCAACTTCATACTGGCCGACGAAATAAACCGTGCCCCCGCCAAGGTGCAGAGCGCCTTGCTCGAGGCCATGCAGGAGCGCCAGGTGACCATCGGCGAGCAGACCTTCCCCCTCGAAGAACCCTTCCTCGTCATGGCCACGCAGAACCCCATCGAGCAGGAAGGCACCTACCCCCTGCCCGAGGCACAGGTAGACCGCTTCATGCTGAAGGTGGTAATAGGCTACCCCAAGCGCGACGAGGAGCGCCAGATAGTGCACCAGCAGGTGAACGGCGGCCAGCCCCAGCAGGCCGACGCCGCACCGAAGGCCATACTGAAACCGGCCGACATCATGCGGGCCCGCGAGCTGGTGCGCGAAGTCTACATGGACGAGAAGATCGAGAACTACATCACCGACATCGTCTTCGCCACCCGCTACCCCGGCCAATACGGACTCGACAAGCTGCAGCCGCTTATCGGCTACGGTGCCTCGCCCCGCGGCTCGATCAACCTGGCCGCCGCCTCGAAAGCCTACGCCTTCATGCGCCGCCGCGGATACGTCATACCAGAAGACGTGCGCGCCGTGGCCCTCGACGTGCTGCGCCACCGCATAGGCCTCACCTACGAAGCCGAGGCCGAGAACGTGACCAGCGAGGAAATAGTGAACGAAGTGCTCAACCGCGTCGACGTGCCGTAATAAATAAGTTTAAGTTATAAGTTTCTGTCGAGCGCTATATCAACGACTGAAACTAAAAACTAAAACTGACTTATGGACGAAGAGATAATAAAGAAAGTTCGCAAAATAGAAATCAAAGCCCGCGGCCTCAGCCAGCAGATGTTCAGCGGCGAATACCACTCGGCCTTCAAAGGTCGCGGCATGGTTTTCAGCGAAGTGCGCGAATACCAGTATGGCGACGACGTGCGCAGCATAGACTGGAACGTGACCGCCCGCCTGGCTCACCCCTACGTCAAGGTGTTCGAAGAAGAGCGCGAGCTGACGGTGATGCTGCTGGTCGACGTGAGCGGAAGCGGACGCTTCGGCACCCACTCGCAGTTCAAGGAAGAACTGGCCGCCGAGGTCGCCGCTACCCTAGCCTTCAGCGCTATAGCCAACAACGACAAGGTGGGCATGATACTCTTCAGCGACCGCATCGAGAAGTTCATACCACCCAAGAAAGGCCGCTCGCACATACTGCGCATCATACGCGAGCTCATCACCTTCCGCCCCAGCAGCAACGGCACCGACATAGGAGGCGCCCTCAGCTACTTCTACAACGCCATCAAGCGGCGCTGCACCACCTTCCTGCTGAGCGACTTCTACGACAGCGGCTACACCGACGCCCTCAAGTTGGCCGCCGGCCGCCACGACCTGGTGGCACTGCGCCTGGTGGACCGTAGCGAAGAGCATCTGGCCGACCTCGGACTGGTGAAACTCTACGACCCCGAGAGCACCGAGACCCTGTGGGTCGACACCGGCAGCGCCGAGGTGCGCCGCGTGGTCGACGCCCGCGCCGCCGAGCACGATGCCAGCACCCTGGCCACCCTGCGCCGCTACGGCATCGACGTAGCAACGCTCTACACTGGCGAAGACTTCGTGAAACCACTAAAGAACCTACTGGCAAGAAGAAGCTGATACAATGTTAAGGAAAACCATATACATAAGCCTGCTGTGCCTCCTTGGCCTCGCGGGGCTGCCGGCTGCCAACGCGCAGACCGTGGCCAAGCTCGAAGCCGACACCATAGCCCTGGGCGACCAGACTACACTCGCCATAAGCCGTGCCCTCAACTACCCCTCAACCGACATGCTCGGCACCGGCGGCATAGTGGCTCTGGAGCAGACCTTCGACACCGCCACACACACACAGTACACCGTGCTCACCTGCTTCGAGCCTGGCGAGCACTACATACACCTGGGCCCCGACGACTCGCTGCTGCTTGTGGTCACCGATGTCGAGATCGACAGCGCCACCGCCCAACTGCGCGACATAGCCCCCATCGTGCAAATGCCATACACCTTCTGGGAGATATTCCGCTGGGTACTGCTGGCACTAGGCATCGCAGCCATAGCATTCGCCGTGTGGTGGCTTGTCACCCACCGGCAGCAGGTGCAGCAGATGCTCGGCACAGCCGAGCCCGTCGACACCCGCAACCCGCAGCAGCGCGCCCTCGACAACCTGGAGCAGCTGCGCCAGCGCCAGTTGTGGCAGGCCGGCAAAACCAAAGAATACCACACCGAGCTGACCGACATAGTGCGCATCTTCATCGAAGAGAGCACCGCCATTCGCGCCACCGAGATGACGAGCGACGAGACCGTGGCGGCACTCGAAGACAGCGAGTGGAAGATCGACTGCGCCGCACTGCGCGACATCTTCACTACCGCCGACCTGGTGAAGTTCGCCAAGAGCGAGCCCCTGCCCCACGAGCACGACCGCTCGATGAGCGAGGCCGTGGACTTCGTGGGCAAGATGTGGGAGAAAGTGAAACCCGAGGAAGAGGAGGCCGCCAGCAATGAATAACATCACCTTTGCCAATCCGTGGATGCTGTTGGGCCTTGTGCTCGTGCCGCTGCTCGTGGCATGGTGGATTTGGCGCTACCGCAAGCAGGAAGCCGCCTTGCAGCATTCGAACATAGCCGTCTTCGACGGTGTGGTCAAGACCTGGCGCGTGCGCCTGCGCTGGCTGCCCTACGCCCTGCGGGTAATCGCCATCGGTGCCGCCGTGGTGGCGTTGGCACGACCGCAGAGCCAGTTGAGCCGCCAGGAGATGAAAGTGGAAGGCATCGACATAGTGATGGCCATGGACATATCGGGCAGCATGCTGGCCGAGGACTTCAAGCCAAACCGCCTGGAAGCCGCCAAGAAGGTGGCCGCCGACTTCATCGACGGGCGCAAGAACGACCGCATGGGTCTTGTGGTCTTCGCCGGCGAAGCCTTCACCCAGGTACCGCTCACCATCGACCACCACGTACTGCTCAAGCAGCTAGGCTCGGTAAAAAGCGGCATTGTGCGCGACGGCACCGCCCTCGGCGACGGCCTGGCCACCGCCATCAATCGCATCAAGGACAGCGAGGCCAAGAGCAAGGTCATCATACTGCTCACCGACGGCGTGAACAACCAAGGCAGCGTCGACCCGCAGTCGGCGGCCGAGATCGCCGCCATGTACAACATACGCCTCTACACCATCGGCGTGGGGTCGCTCGGCAAAGCCCCCTACCCCTTCCGCGACCAGTTCGGACGTGTGCACTACCAGAATATCGACGTGGAAATCGACGAGCCGCTGATGCAGCAGATGGCTGCCGCCACCGGCGACGGACGCTACTTCCGCGCCACAAACAAGAACGCCCTCAAGCAAATATTCAACCAAATAGACGAGATGGAGAAAAGCCGCATCGACGTGACACAATACGCCCAGACCCGCGACGAACAGGGTCGGTGGCTGTGGATCGCCATGATTGCATTGTTGCTCGAAGTGGTGCTGCGTTGGGGGGTGATGAAGATATAGAAGGTTATGATACATTTTGAACATACAGAATACTTGTGGCTGCTGGTGGTAGTGGCTGTGGTCGGCGGACTATGGCTCTTCATACAGTGGCGCAATAGCAAACGCCTCGAAGCATGGGCCGACCGTGGCATGTTTGGCCGCCTCATACCCGACCAGTCGCCGTGGCGCCCCGCCGCCAAATGCATACTCACCCTCGTAGGCATGGCACTGCTGGTCGTGGCACTCGCCAACCCGCAGTTTGGCACCAAGATAGAGAAAGGCAAACGCGCTGGCAGCGACGTGGCAATATGCCTCGACGTCTCCAATAGCATGATGGCCGAGGACATACAGCCCAACCGCCTCGAGCGCAGCAAGCGCGCGGTGAGCAACCTGATGTCGACCTTTGCCGGCGACCGCGTCAGCCTTGTGGTGTTTGCCGGTACCAGCTACATCCAGATGCCGCTCACCAACGACTACAGCGCCGCCAAGCTCTTCCTCGACGGAGTGAGTTGCGACATGGTCAGCACTCAAGGTACCGCCATCGGCGACGCCATCGACAAAGCCATGCAGGCCTTCGGCTACGGCGACGAAGACCGGCAATGGGAGAAGAACAAAGGACGCGCCATAGTGGTGATAAGCGATGGCGAAAACCACGAAGACGACGCCATAGAAGCCGCCCGCCGTGCTGCCAAAGAGGGTGTGAAGGTGCTCACCGTGGGCATGGGTCTTCCAGACGGCGCTCCTATTCCCGAAGGACGAAAAGGCAACTACAAGCGCGACCGCGAGGGCAACGTAGTGATGACGCACCTCAACGAGCAGATGCTGCGCGACATAGCATCGGCCGGCGACGGCGTATACGTGCGAGCCAGCAATGTAGGCAGCGGTCTGAGCGACATCACCAAGACCATAGAAAGCCTGGAGAAAGAAAACTACGGCGAGGCGGTATTCAGCGCCTACGAGAGTCGCTTCCAATACCCACTGGCAGCAGCACTATTGTGCTTGATTGCCGAACTGCTAATATTCGAACGGCGCAACCGCAAATGGAAACTGGACGAGATACTATGAACATCAAGAGAACACTTATACTCATGCTCGCTATGGCCGCCGTGGGCATCGCCCATGGCCAAGCCAACCGACACTTGATACGCGAGGGCAACAGAAACTACAACAAAGAGCACTTCGACCAGGCCGAGACAAACTACCGACAGGCGCTGGAGAGCGACAGTACCGACTACCGCGGACAGTACAACCTTGGCAACGCATTGTATCGCCAGAAGAAATACGACGAGGCGGTGCGCCATTTCGACCAAAGCCTTGCCAACCCAAAGCTTGACAAGCATCAACGTGCCAGAACACTGCACAATAAGGGTAACAGCCTTGTGGAAAACGGGCTAGCCAACAACGAAGGTGGCCAAGGCATGCAGATGTTCCAGCAAGCCGTGGAAGCCTACCAAGAGTCGCTAAAACTGGAACCCAAAGACAACGACACCCGCTACAACCTGGCCTATGCCAAAAAACTACTGCAGCAAGCCCAGCAACAACAGCAGCAACAGCAACAAGGGGGCGGTGGCGGTCAAGACAAGCAACAAAACCAGCAACAGCAGCAGAACCAACAGCAAGACCAGCAGCAACAAGGTCAGCAACAACAGAACCAGCAGCAACAACAGCAAAAACAAGACCAAAAACAGCAACAACCGAGCAAAGCTGAGAACCAGCGCCGCCAAGACGCCGAACGTATGCTCGAAGCTGTGAAAAACAACGAGCGCCAGACCCTAAAAGAGCAAGTCAAGAAAGAACAAATAGGCAGCAGGAACCGCTCGGACAAAGACTGGTAGAACAAAGGCTAAAGACAATGAAACATACGCTAAGCATATTGACATGCCTCCTAATATTGAGTGCCGCCATAGCACAAGAGATAACTGTGCAGGCTCCACAATCGGTATATCAAGGCGACAACTTCACGATTAGGTTTGTAGTCAACGACCAGGCTAAAGACTTCCGCGGTCCAACATTCAAAGGCTTCAGCCTTCGCTCCGGCCCAAACACATCGTCATCCACAAGCATGAGCATCGTCAATGGACAGATGTCACGCTCCATAAGCACCACCTTCTCATATACTCTCACCGCCGACCTCGAAGGCACATTCACCATTGGTCCAGCCTCCTGCACGGCTGGAGGCAAGAAGATCAGCTCGAAAAGCGTAACCGTCAAGGTAGAAAAGGCCTCTGCCTCGCAACAGAAGAAACGCCAGCAGCAACAACAGCAACGGCAGGCCTTCGACCCATGGTCGCAGCAACCGGAGACTGTTGCCGACATAGACGAGAAGAGTCTGTTTGCCCGTGCCTCGGTCAACAAGAGCAATCCCTACCAAGGTGAACAAATAATCATCACCTACAAGATATACACCCAGGTGCCGATAAGCCAGTTCGCGATAGACAAGCTGCCCGGCAACAAAGGCTTCTGGGCCGAAGACCTCAGCGTAGGACAACAGATAAAGCAATACGAAGAAACCATAGGCGACAAGCGCTACCAGGTGGCCGAGATACGTCGTGGTGCTCTCTTTGCACAAGAGAGTGGCAAACTCACCATCGAGCCACTTGACCTGAACGTACTGGCCATGGTGCAACGCCAACGTCGCCGGACCGGTAGTATCTGGGACCTCTTCGACGACCCCTTCTTCAATGCACAGCAGGCCGTTGAGCGTCCACTGAGCACCAACAAGATTACACTCAACGTAAAGCCCTTACCACGCACGCCAGAAACATTCAGTGGGGCTGTGGGCTCGTTCGATGTGAAGGGTGGCTTGAATATAAACAAAGTGAAAGCCAACGAGGCTGTGAGCTACCGCATCACCGTATCGGGTCGCGGCAACCTGATGCTCATCGATGCTCCCCGTCCCGACTTCCCCTCCACCTTCGAGGTCTACGACCCGCAGATAGACGATAATATAAAGAAATCTGAAAACGGGGTAAGCGGCAGCCGCACCTATGAATGGATACTCATTCCTCGCAGCAAAGGCTCTTATACCATTCCTGCCTACAGTTTCGTATACTTCGACCCAAACAGTGGCCAGTATATCACCAAGCGTGTCCCAGAGCAGACAATAGAAGTAGCCAAGGGCGACGCCTCCTCGACCGCATCTGTAAGCAGCAAAGACGACGTGCGTCTGCTCAACAACGATATCAACTACATTCACCCATCTACCAAGCTTAAAGCCATACGTGGCGAAGAACACGGCGGCTTCGGCTTCTGGCTTGCAGCAGCATTGATTGCTATACTTACTGTAGCCACCATCATCTATGGCAACCGCCGCAAGGTGGCCGAGCAGGATGTGGCTGGCATGCGCAGGAAGCATGCCACCCGCAAGGCCCAGAAAAGACTGAAGAAAGCGGCGGCCCACCTTGGCAAAGGCGCCACCGAAGCCTTCTACGAAGAAATATACCGCGCCATCTGGGGCTGCCTGTCCGACAAGTACAACATACCGCTCTCAACCCTCAATCACGATACGGTAGCCGCATGCCTGGCTGAGAAACAGGTCCCCGACGAGCGACAGAACAGCATCATGCAGGTGCTGCAGGACGTCGATCTCGCCCGCTTCACCCCAGGCGACGCTCACTCGCAGATGCAGCATATCTACGACGAAGCCATAGAAATGATAGTAGGACTGGAATAACACCGACTGCCAAATGAAAAAGACCATAATACTTCTAAGCATAATACTTCTTCCTCTTTGCGTCGATGCAAAGGATGTTGACCAATGGTTTGCCGAAGGCAACGAGATGTACCACCTTGGCAATTACGACACGGCAGCCGCCTGCTACCAGAAGGTGCTCGCCGCCAACTACACCTCGGCCGAACTCTATTACAACCTCGGCAACGCCTACTATCGCACCGGACAGATGGGCATGGCCATTCTGAACTACGAGCGAGCCCTGCGCCTCAAGCCCACCATGAAAGATGCACAAGAAAACCTTGCCCTGGCCGAAGTACACACCGTAGACCGCATAGCCACCTTGCCCCAGCTTTTTGTGGTACGGTGGTTCGACACCCTCTGCACCAAGGTCAAGCCCGGCACCTGGCGGTTCTTTTGGCTTGTGCTTTTTGCCTTGCTCGGCGCCACCATCATACTGTTGCGCATCGGTCGCACCCTCTCGCTCCGCAAGACAGGCTTCATCTCTGCCATTGTAGTGGCAGTGCTGCTGGTGGCCACCACCGTCGTCCTCATCACCTCCACCAACCGCTACAACGCCCGCACCAGCGCCATCATCATGGAGCCCGCCATCAGTGTGAAAGGCTCGCCCGAACAGCAAAGCGTCGACAAGCTGATACTGCACGAAGGCACCAAAGTCGAGATACAGGACCAACTCTCCAACTGGTACAAGATCCGCATTGCCGACGGCACCACCGGCTGGTGCGAAGCCGAAGCTCTAGAACGTATATGAAACGCCTCGCCACCATACTTCTGTTCGCCGCCCTGACGACCATGGTCCAAGCCCAGACCGTCGAATACATCGACGACGAGGAGTGTGGCTGCGAACTCTTTTTTGTCGACGGCATACAGACCACCCGCGACGGCGACCTGCATGGCTTCCGACTGGCCGACGGCACCGTCATAGTGGAAAACAAATACAAATACGTCGACCAATTCCACGGCCAGTACTGCAAAGTCTATCTCGACGAAGGTATGTGCGGCCTCATCGACCGTACCGGCCGCGAGATAATACCCTGCATCTATAGCGACATCAACTACCCCTCGTCGGGCCGTATACTTGTAATCAAGGACTACCGCACCGGCTACTGCGACATGGACGGCCGCCAAGTAATAGAGCCCCAGTACTGGCAAGGGGCCGACTTCCACAACGGCATCGCTGTGGTGGCCGTGTACGACACTTTCGCCCCCTACTGCCTCTTCATCGACACCCTTGGCGCCCCCCTCTTCGGAACCACCTACGAGAATGCCAAGCCCATGATTGAAGGCCATGCCCTAGTGCGACGCAACGGACTATGGGGAATAATCGACAGCACCGGACGCGAAGTGCTGCCAGCCCAATACCCTTACATGACCGACAACAGCAACGGCCATTTCTTCGCCGGCTACGACACCGGCCTCGCCATGTTCGACTACTCCATGCAACCCCTCACCCCCTTCGTCTATACCTGGACTGAAGGCTACTACGAAGGCTTCACACCCGTCTATCGCGACGGCGGCTACGGCTTCCTCGATGCACATGGGCGCGAAGCCATCCCCTGCATCTACGACCAGGTGGGTGCCGTCCGCGAGGGGCGCGTCATGGTGCGCCGCGGCGACCACTACGGCATTGTCGACACCACAGGCCGCATCGTCCTCCCCATCGAATACGACAACAGCCTTCCCGGCGGCACCAAATACACCTACTACGACAGCCGCGCCTTGGTCGAGAAAGACGGCAAACTTGGCTTCGTCGACCTCGACGGCAAGCTCGTCATCCCCTTCTACTTCGAGCGTGCCTACCACTTCACCCAGGGGCTCGCCGCCGTCCGCCATCAAGGTCTTTGGGGCTACATCGACACCAACGGCGACGTATACCTCCCCTTTGTGTTCGAGTTCGTTTCCCCCTTCCGCTGGGGACGCGCCGAGGTGGTCTACAACGGCAATACCAGCAAGGTCGACCTCAAAGGTCGTTGTGTAAAAAACTGTAAAGGAATAATAGCATGGAGAGACATCGAGAAATAGCGACCCACGCCGGCATCGTGACCAAGGTCGCCGACGGCAAGGTCGAAGTACAGATCGAGTCGGTAAGCGCCTGCGCCTCGTGCCAGGCCCACGCCCACTGCGGCTTTGCCGAGTCGAAAAACAAAACCCTCGAAATACCCAGCGCCGACTGGCAGCAGTACCAGGCCGGCGAGACCGTGACCGTGCGCATCGACGAAAGCCGCGGCCTCCTGGCCGTGTGGATAGCCTACCTGATGCCGGCCCTGCTCATGCTGGCCGTCATCGTGGGTCTCTCGATAGCAGGCCTGCCCGAGTGGGCCGTCGTCCTTGCCGCCTTTGCCACGCTTGGACTGTATGTCGTGGCGCTCTATTACACCCGTCACCGCGTGGAGAACAAATTCACCCTCACCATAGCCCACAACAGCTAACCACTCCGTTCGATGCTCATCCTAGGCATAGACCCCGGCACCCGCATACTCGGCTACAGCTTGCTCGACACCGACGGCGACCGTATCACCATACCGGTGATGGATGTGCTCTATCTGCGGCAGATATCCGACTTCAACCAGCGCATACGCCGTATCTTCGACACCACCCTCCGCATCATCGACTCCTACCACCCCGACCACCTGGCCATCGAAGCGCCCTTCTTCGGCAAGAACGTGCAGTCGATGCTCAAGCTGGGCCGCGCCCAAGGTGTAGCCATAGCCGCCGCCATGAGCCGCGACCTGAGCTACACCGAATACGAGCCCTCGGTGATAAAGCAGACAGTGACCGGCAACGGCAACGCCTCGAAAGAACAGGTCGCCGCCATGCTCCGTTCCATACTGGGCTTCGAAGACTCACCCCGCTACCTCGACGCCACCGACGCCCTTGCCGTGGCCTACACCTGCCACATGCAGTTCTCCAACCCCCTGGCCGACCTGCGCAGCCAGCTGCTGCCCAAGAAGAAGTCCCACAAGTCGGCCAAGCAGCAGTGGTCCGATTTCGTAAACCAAAACCCCGATATAATACTATGAACATGAAACGGTCCTTACTGCTCGGCGTCGCCGTCGCGCTGCTGGCCGTCGCCTGCCAGTCGCCGCGCGCCAAGCTCTTCGACCCACGTCAGGTGAGCTTCACGGCGCAATACAACCCCCTCTTCGACGGCCAGCTGTACCCCTCGCTCATACTCGGCCTCAACAACTCGACCCACCAGAACAGCTCGGCCAACACAGCCCAGCAGACAGCGCCCGAGTTCACCATCACCCTGACCGCCCCAGCCGACAACGCCGTGCTGCGCGTGGTCGTCGACTCGTCGGCCCTCAACTACGTTACCATATTCCAGGAGATACTGCCCCACCGCGGCCAGCAGTATACCTTCGCACCCTCGCTGAAGTGGAAATACCAGGTGCTGCGCAACCTGCGCCATCCCGGTGCCGTCGACCTCACCTTCACCTGCTTCATCAACGACGAGGAAGTCGACATCAAGAACCTGCACCTCGCCTACCGCACCGTCAACGAGTGCCCCCTCTCGCTGGCCTACAACGGACAGACCCACGACTTCCGCTGGCTCTTCGCCGCCTACGTCAACGAAGACCACCCCCAGATCGAGCAGATACTGACCGACATCGTGGCACAGGGCAACGTATCGCGCCTCTCGGGCTACCAGAACGGTGCCCAGAACGTGCGCGACCAGGTCTTTGCCGTGTGGTACTACGCCCTGGCCCGCGGCATCACCTACTCGTCCATCTCGTGCACCTCCAACCCCTCGCCGCGCGCCAACGTGCAGCACATACGCTTCTTTGACGAGGTGTGGGCCTCGCGTCAGGCCAACTGCATCGACGCCTGCGTCTTCTTCGCCTCCATACTGCGCAAGATAGGCCTCAAACCCGTCATCTTCGTCGAGCCCTGCCACGCCTACCTGGGCTACTACACCGACCGCAACCGCAAGCAACTGGCCCTGCTCGAGACCACCATCACCTCGTGGGTCGACTTCCCGGCCCTCGAGCGCAGCCTGGACGAGAACGGCCAGCTGCCCGAAGCACAGTTCGAGAAGGTGAAGAAGTATCTGTCGGAGAGCGACGTGGAGCAGTACCAGGCCGGACGGCTCGACTTCGACCACCTGCGCCGGGTCGTGGCCAAAGCCCTGTTCGACAAAGCCACCGAGTACGACCGCGAGACCTACACGGCCAACCAGACCAACTTCGCCAATCCCGAGGTGATCACCTACCAGCAGCTCGACATCGAGCAGCTGCGCAACCTTGTGCAGCCTATAAACTAAAGGGTTACTTTTCTATCTTCAACCCGCGCCAGCTATCCTTGTAGCGGCCACCGGCGGCGCCGCCCACTTCCTGCCAGCGGCCCTGCAGGGCCGATTCCTTGTTCACCTTGCGCTCTATGGCGTCGTACAGGTCGCCATAGGTGCACTCGTCCATGCGGCCGGCAGCGCCCTTCACCTCCTTCAGCAGGAAGTAGGTGAGGAAACCGTGGTGCTGGGCGTCGAAGGCGTAGGCCGTGCGGTCCAGGTCGGCGGCCATGAGCACCACGGCGTCGCTGCGCAGGTTCATACGGCGGCGTTTCTTCTTCTTGGTGTCTATCTTGCGGTCGGCGCGTAGCATGGGCTGGCCGTTGCGCTGGTTGCCGTCGAAGCTGGCGTCTATCACCATGGTCAGTCGGCGTATGGGGAAGCCCTTGAACTTGCCGAGCAGCTCGTCGATGCCCAGCAGTCCCTTGGTCAGGCGGCCGCTCTCCTTGCCCGAGAGGGGTATGTCGTAGTTCACCCGGCCGTCGGCGCCCATGTAGGGGGCCTTGCCTTTCTTGTTCACAGCCAGCGACTTGATATTGCTCACCTCGAAGCCGTCGGGCACCAGGTAGCCCTTGCCGTCGTAGTCGGTGTAGCCCAAGCCCACGTAGTAAATGTAGACATCCATCTGGGGGTCGAGGGCGTCGCCCTTGTGGCCTGCCACGGCCTGCGAGAGGTCGGTGAGCCAGTGCACACCCTCGTCGAGCACGGCCTGCTTGGTGGCGCCATGCAGCATCTTCACATGCCGTTCGGGCACGCCGAGGGCGCGGGTGAAGTAGCGGCGCACCATGTTGGCGTCGTTCATGGCGAAGGGCACCGAGGGCAGGAAGGGCAGGCGGTACTCGTCGTTGCAGAGTATCAGCACATAGGCCTCCTCGTAGCTGCCCGCGGCCTGCGGCACGTTGAAGTCGACATAGTCGTCCTGTATCTTGTCGGCCGTCATCAGGTCGATGGTCTCGCGGAAGGCGTCGTGCACCACCAGCTCGATGCTCGAGCGGCGGTACTGTGCGCCGGTATCTATGTACGACCGGGTGATGTACTCGTAGCGGTTGCGCGTCTGCGCCAGGTTGCGCACCTCGGTCTCCAGGTAGTGGCGCACCGACTGGGCGCGCACGTAGGCCAGCTGGGCGTTGTTGGCTATGCCGCTCTGGCGGCTCACCGAGAGGCGCAGGGGCTCGCCGTTGAAGACGGTGGGCATGTAGCGGAAGTCGCCGTACTCGCCGCCGTAGGCTATCGGGGCGCTGATGTCGGTGCCGTCGGCCGAGCTGGTGATGCGGATGGTGACATCCTTGCCAGCGCGGAACAGGTCGTCGAGCACTCCCTCGACAAACTGCTTGGTCAGCTGGCACATGGCGCGTGCCGAGTTCGACACGTCCCAGCGGTATTGGCCCAGCGGGTAGTCGTCGGTGTAGCCCTCCATGTGTCGGCAGTTGTAGGATATGTCGTACACAAAGTTGAGCACCGGCTGCCCGTCGGCGCCGACGCCCTCCTCGATGCGCGAGCCTATGGCCACCAGCCCCTCGTCGTAGAGCTTCTCGTCGTTGGGCAGCGCCAGCAGCATGCGCTCGGCACGTTCCTGCATGGCACGGCCGCGACCGGCCACATCCTGTTCCAACCACTCGCGTATAGCGGCCTGATACTCGCGGTTGAGCTGCACTTCGCCGTTCTGGCACCATGCCGCCACCGCCGCCACAAGGGCTAACACTGTAATTACTACCTTCTTCATACTGTCGTTGTTGTTCAAAATCCGAAGTGCAAAAATACAAATTATTCTTAATCCGGTAAGAAAAAAAGCCCCTTCCCCTCCTCCGGTCGTTGTACTATCGTTGTACTATTGTTGTACTATCGTTGTACTATCGTTCTTATGTTTTCAATAGTACAACGATAGTACAACAATAGTACAACAATAGTACAACGAGGCCACCGGAAGCGGAGGGGACGGGGTGCCGAGGGGGGCGCGAGGGCTTTTTGATGGCCGGGGAGTACTTTTTTTATTGCGATTGTATTTTTTTTTGTATTTTTGCCGCTTGATTGAAAATTGTTCGGATTAGTAATAATAAAACATACAACAACATGGAGAAACTGATAATCACCGCCGCCATCTGCGGCGCCGAAGTAACCAAAGAGCAGAACCCCAACGTGCCCTACACCGTGGAAGAGATAGTGCGCGAAGCCAAGAGCGCCGTCGACGCCGGCGCCGCCATCGTGCACCTGCACGTGCGCGAAGACGACGGCACGCCCACCCAGAGCCACGTGCGCTTCCAGGAGTGCACCGAGGCCATACTGAAAGAGTGCCCCAACGTGATACTTATCCCCTCGACCGGCGGTGCCGTGGGCATGACGCCCGACGAGCGACTGGACTCGACCAACACCACCCCCGTGCCCGAGATGGCCACCCTCGACTGCGGCACCTGCAACTTTGGCGACGACATCTTCGACAACACCATGCCCACCATGCGCGCCTTCGGCAAGCGTATGATCGAGAAAGGCATCAAGCCCGAGTACGAGTGCTTCGAGATGGGACACCTTGAGACCATAGTCCACATGGCCCGCAAAGGCCAGGTGCCCAGCGCCTTCGGCGTAGCCGGCCCCGACGGCCAGCCCCTGCCCCTGGTGCCCATGCAGTTCAACTTCGTGCTCGGCGTGCTCGGCTGCGCCTCGGCCTCGGTCGACAATCTGGTGTGGATGGTGAAGAACATACCCGCCGGCAGCACCTGGACCGCCACCGGCATCGGCCGCAACGCCTTCACACTGGCCGCTCCCGCCATCGTCATGGGCGGCAACGTGCGCGTGGGCTTCGAAGACAACCTCTACCTCGAACGCGGCGTGCTGGCCAAGAGCAACGGCGAGCTGGTCGACAAGGTGGTGCGCATGGCCAAACTCCTCGGCCGCCCCATCGCCACCAGCGACGAAGCCCGCGAGATACTGAGCCTCAAGAAACGCTAATACAACACCTTCGAATACAGAAACACAATGAAAAAGACCCTCGTCATACTGGCAGCCCTGGCCCTGAGCCTCGGCACCATGGCACAAAGCGAACAGCTTTCGCGCGAAGAGCTGCAACGCAGCTTCCGCCAGCAAGTGCAGAAACGCGACGTGTCCAAACACCACCTCGAGACCGACATACCCCTCGGCCAGCCGCAAATGGCCAAAGCGGGCGGCGCCAAAAGCCTGCCCGAAGACCGCGTGTGGTTCCCCGGCGAGTGGGAAGAGGTGCAGGCCATCGTCGTGACACCCTCCTACAGCTATTCCGTCCCCGGCCACGAAAACAGCTACACATGGTCGGCCGACCCCATGGTCAACGGCTATGCCGAATACTACGAGTACGTGCACGGCAGATGGCAAAACCGCGGCATGGGCAACTACATAGCCAAGATGGACACCACCTCGTCCTTCGGCCGTGTCTTCTTCTACCTCATGGACGGCATACAGCTGGGCGGTGCCGAGGCATGGGTGCGCGTAGAGCGTCCCTCCGACTCGGCCATCGTGCTCCGCACCCTCGAGCGCATGGGCCTGCGCCACGACAACGTGAAATTCCTCTACGGCCCCGGCAACTCGTTCTGGTACCGCGACTGCGGTCCCATCTGCTTCTACTATGGCGACCAAGACTCGGTCGGCATGCTCGACTTCACCTACTACCCCGGTCGCGCCCTCGACGACTCGCTGCCCTCCATCATACAGTGGCAGAAAGGCATCCCCAACTGGCAGACCAACATCGAGTGGGAAGGCGGCAACTGCCTGGTCGACGGCGCTGGCATGGTCATCTCCAGCGACGCCCTCTACTCGAACAACGCCGACCAGTACGGCCAGCTCACCTGGAACGGACGCAACATCAGCTCGCTCAACTACAAACATGTCACACCACTCAACCAGAGCCAGGTGAAGGCGGCCCTGCAATCGCTCATAGGCCAGCGCGCCACCTACATACTGCCCGCCTACCAGTACGACGGCGGTACCGGCCACATAGACCTCTATGCCGACGCCTACGACGAGAACGGCTTCGTCTTCTCGGTCATGCCCGACGACTACTCGTCGTGGGACGACTACCAGACCGGCGCCCGCAACATCGACTCCCTCTGCTCCTACCAGAGCGTCTTCGGCCGCAACTACTACACCATGGCCACCCTGCCCTTCCCCTCGACCAACAACGGCGGCAACTTCGAGAGCCAGGATGAGTACGATAGCCAGTTCACACGCACCTACTCCAACCACACGTTCGTGAACAACGTCATACTGCAGCCCTGCTTCTCCAAAGTCGTCAACGGCGAGCCTTCGGCCGCCTGGGACCGCGCCAACATGGATGCCATCCATCAGGCCTACCCCGGCTACACAATCTATCCGGTCGACGTGCGCACCTTCGACGGCTCGGGCGGCGCCATCCACTGCGTCACCAAGCAGATTCCCGCCGAGAACCCCATCCGCATACTGCATAAGAACATATATGGCCACTACAATACCGGCGGCAACGTGGCATCGCTGCCCGTCAGCGCCATCATCACCAACCAAAGCGGCATCGCCCACGCCGAAGTGATGTGGCGCATGCCCTTCGGCCCCGACACCACATGGCATACCGTCAGCCTCGCCGCCAACAACAACCGCTTCTACGGCGCCATCCCGCTTTTGGCCGACACAGTGGTCAATGTGGACTACTACATCAGCGCCACCAGCAACAACGGCAAGACCATCACCAAGCCCATGACTGCAGGCCAGGGTGGCTACTACAACTTCCAATACAGCACCATTGCCGATACCAACATAGTGTTCGACAGCTCGTTCTTCGACTACGACACCATGCCGATGGCCATGGAAGACATCACCTTCACCTTCGGCAGCGACTGGGCTACCGCTGACAGCAGCACCCAGCGTCCGTTGGCCGGCATCGACGAGGCCGCCATAGAACAGGGCTTCGGCCAGTTCTACCCCAACCCTGCCACCGACCGCGCCAGCATGCAGATCGACCTTAAGGACGGCCAGACCTACTCCGTCAGCATCGTCGACGCCATGGGCCGCACCGTGCACACCTCGTCGCTCGACGCCCAGGGCACCATCGTCTACAACATCAACACCGCCCGCCTCGCCGCCGGCCACTACACCGTGGTGTTCCGCAGCGCCGACAGCCAGGTGGCTCGCAAACTCATAGTAGCAAAGTAAACCATGTACCAATACCTCAAAACCGAAGAACGTGGCACGGTGGCCATCCTGACCATCAGCGCCCCCAAGAGCCTCAACGCCCTCAACAGCGCCATCCTCAAAGAGATGGACGACTACATCAGCCACTTCGACTGCAACAAGTTCCGTTGCCTCATCATCACCGGTGACGGCGAGAAGAGCTTCGTGGCCGGTGCCGACATCAGCGAGATGGCCAACCTCAGCATGCTTGAAGGACAAGCCTTCGGCTCCCGCGGCGCCGCCGTTTTCCGCAAGATAGAGACCATGCACGTGCCCGTCATCGCCGCCGTCAACGGCTTCGCCCTCGGCGGTGGCTGCGAGCTGGCCATGGCCTGCGACATTCGCATCTGCTCGGACAACGCCCGCTTCGGCCAGCCCGAGGTGGGACTCGGCATCATACCCGGCTTCAGCGGCACCGTGCGTCTGGCCCGACTGGTGGGCATGGGCATAGCCAAGCAACTCATATACACCGGCAAGGCTATCAAAGCCGACGAGGCCATGCGCATTGGGCTCGTCAACGCCGTGGTGCCTCAGGCCGAGCTGATGGACAAGGCCATGGAACTGGCCAACCAGATTGCCGCCAACGCCCCGCTCGCCGTCAAGGCAGCCAAGCTGTGCATCAACGACGAGTACGACATGGATGCCGATGCCGCTATCCAGAACGAGAGCGTCATCTTTGGCCGCTGCTTCCTCACCGAGGACCAGAAGCAAGGCATGAAGGCTTTCCTCGAGAAAGGCAAGTACGAATTTCAAGGGAAATAATCGTTTAACACTAAAAAGATAGAAACATGAAAATCTGTGTTATTGGAACCGGCACTATGGCCAAAGGCATTGTGAAAGCCTTCGCCACCAAGATGCCCGTCGTCATGAAGAGCCGCACCCAGGCCAGCCTCGACAAAGCCATGGCCAGCATCAGCAAGGGCTACGGCAAGCTCGTCGAGAAAGGCAAGATGACCCAGGAGGCCGTCGACGCCCTGCTCGCCAACATCACCACCACCACCGACTACGCCACCTTCGCCGATGCCGACCTCGTCATCGAAGCCGCCGTCGAAGAGATGCAGCTCAAGAAAGACGTATTCACCGAGCTGGATGGCATCTGCAAACCCGAGACCATCTTCGCCACCAACAGCAGCTCGCTGAGCATCACCGAGATTGCTGCCTGCACCAAACGTCCCGCCCAGTTCATCGGCATGCACTTCTTCAACCCCGCCGACCGCATGGCCCTGGTCGAGGTAATCCGCGGCCAGCTGACCAGCGACGAGGTGTGCAAGTGCGTCGTCGACCTGGCCACCAGCATCGGCAAACAGCCCGTCGAGGTGAAGGAAGCCCCCGGCTTTGTGGTGAACCGCATCCTTATCCCCATGATCAACGAGGCCGTTGGTATATTGGCCGACGGTATAGCCACCGCCGAGGACATCGACAAGTGCATGATGCTCGGTGCCAACCACCCCATGGGTCCCTTGGCTTTGGCCGACCTCATCGGCAATGACGTGAACCTCGCCATCATGGAAGTGCTCTACAAGGAGTTTGGCGATCCCAAGTATCGTCCTCACCCCCTGCTCCGCAAGATGGTCCGTGCCGGCCTCCTCGGCCGCAAGACCGGCGAAGGCTTCTACAAATATTGATTCCCCTGGGGAGTTAAGTAGATAACAGTTAAAGGAGACAGTATGGCTTAACCGCTGTCTCCTTAACTGTTCTCTTTACAAGGCGCATGACAATAGATAAACAGAACTACACCATTGGCGACCGCGAGTGCACAGTATACTCGTCTGGTATACCTCGCTTGCTGCTAGTACAGGTTGTGAGCGAACGGCAAGGCGAGGATATGGACAAAGAGGTTGAGCAGATAGCCGCTGCCACCAACATACCGTTTGCACTGGTGGCAGTGCCTATTGTAGACTGGGAACTGGAGTTGATGCCTTGGGCCGAGCAGGTGGTTAGTCGCCGGCCAGAGGTAGGCAGTGGCGCCGTAGTGACACTTCGCTACATCACCGACCATGTGCTACCTGCCCTTCCGCTTCACGATATTCCTACTGTCCTTGGAGGCTATTCGTTGGGGGGCCTGTTTGCCATGTGGGCAGCCTGCCAGACTGCCGTCTTCAAGGCTGTCGCAGCCGCATCGCCATCGTTGTGGGCTGGCGACTGGCCACAATACTCTGACAGCCACCCTATGCTGGCAAAGCAAGTATACCTCAGCCTCGGCGACCGTGAAGAGTATACACGCAACAAGACTATGGCACGCAGCGGCGACCGTCTACGCGCGGAACATGCCCGTCTGCAGGCACAACTCGGGGCCAACCGCACCACCCTAGTATGGGAGCAAGGAGGCCACTTCAACAACCCGGCTGGCCGCATGGCAAGAGCTTTCTCATGGACAATCGAACAATTAAAAGATGGCATCGCACAATAAAGTTATAGGTAAGCCGTTATAAGCACCGTCGAACAACAATACAAAACAACAAACAACATGATACTACTCGATATTGCAAATGGATGGAAGACCGCCATAATGGTGGTGGCAATGATAGCCGTGTTTTACCTCTTCCTGATTAAACCACAGAGCGACAAGACCAAAAAAGAAGCCGCATACCGCGACTCGCTAAAGGCCGGAGACGAGTTGATGACGGCCGGCGGGATACATGTAAGATTTGTAAGTCGCGACGGCGCCTATGCCACCGTAGAAGTAGCTCCGGGTGTTAAAATCAAAGTCCAAATAGCCACATTAAGTCCAATACCAGAGCGCAAATAATGGCCTAGGCAGGCTTTAAGATTATTTAACAGACAAAACTCCGGAAACTATGTTGGTTTCCGGAGTTTTTTTTGTATTTTTGCAGCGCTTTTGCACACCGAGACATAGGCCAGATAGGCATGCTTGGCACACAAAGACAATGTATTGACCAAAGATGGCGACAGAAGAGACAAAAGAAAAAATCGTAGAGACGGCACTACAGATGTTTAATTCGCGTGGGTGCCGCGGCGTAACGATGGACGACATAGCACAGGCGCTCCACATGTCGAAGCGTACATTGTACGAGACTTTCGCCAACAAAGAAGAACTGCTGGCAGAATGCCTGATGCGTGTACACGACCAAATAAACGACATGCACCGACAGGCACACCAGAAGGTGGACGAGCCATTGCTGGTGGCTATGTACATGTTGCGCGTAGGCGCCGACACCAACCACCGCTACCACCGTCTCATTGAAGAGGCAGAGCGCTACTACCCGGAAATACACGACCGGTTCTTTCACCTCCATACCGAAGCACTGCATTCGATGATGAAACACGGCATGGAATATGTAAAAAGCCACAATTACTTGCGCCCAGATGCCGATGTTGATGTTGCAGTTGATTTTCTGTGCGACCTCATGCAACAGCACCGACTGTCTGACGTAAGCGACCCCAAAGCCTATATATACCGTCTGAACGAGATATGCTTCACCTACTTGCGTGGGCTTATGAACACCGCAACGATAGGACGCTATGAGCAGTCAGAGACCCACTTCCGTCAAGTGCTGGAAGAACTTGGATGGAACTCAGAAAAGACTGTCTAAGGGCAAAAAGAAACACAAACAAAAGAGAGAAAAAAAAGGAAATAAAAGATATGAAACTAAAAAGCGTAACTCTGGTCATAGCTCTAGCGGCTCTTGCCATGTGCGCCGAAGCACAAGAGAGTAAAACCCTTAGACTTAGTCTGGAAGAGGCTCAGCACTACGCCTTGGAGCACAATGCAGCAATGCAGAACGCCAACCTAGAGACCCGTAAAGCAGAACTGAACCGATGGAAGACCCTCAGCACCATGCTACCGCAGGTGAAGGCTGGCTTCGACTACCAAAACATGTGCGGCTACACAATGAACTTTGGCAGCCGCGGTGGCAGCATGCTACCTGACAGCATGATCATCAACACTCCCATGGGTCCCATGCCTATTTCGTTCAGTTTACCCACCACCACGGAAGACGGTGAAAGCGGTGGCATTGCGATGAACCCCAGCGGCACCTTCAGCATCACAGCCTCGGTGGCCATAACGGGTGCCCAGATTGTTGGTACCATGCTGCAAAACATTGCCATGCAGATGACCGACATAACACGTCGCCAAACAGAACAGCAGACCCGTTCGAACGTAAAAAACGTATATGTAAGCATACTCGTCATGGAACAGACGGTGGGCCTACTAGACTCAAGCCTTGCAAACCTCGAGCAACTGGCCGCCACAAGTCAGAGTGCCGTTGATGTTGGAGCTGCCGAACAGGTCGATGCAGACAAACTGCTGGTACAGGTAGCCTCGATGAAAAGTAGTATTAACAGTACTCGCCGTTCTTTACAGGCTTTGCGCAACTCGATGTTGCTGCAGCTTGGAGCTGATGTGAATGTACATCTGGAACTCACCACACCAATAGAAGAAATACTTAGCGTCGATGCTGCGACACAACTACTCGGCAAAGGGTTCGACATTACACAGAATTACAATTACCAACTGCTTGAACAAAACGAGAAGTTAGCCCGCCGCAACGTAACTATGGCCCGCATGGACCTAACACCGACCTTCTCGGCATATTATCAATACAGCGCCAAGACATACTTTGGAAAGGATGAAGGCTTCAACATGACGCCCCCGAACATGGTTGGGGCATCTGTGAGCCTGCCAATTTTCACCAGTGGCACCCGCACAGCAAATATAAAGAGTGCAAAAATCGACTATCAGGAAGCACTCAACACCAAGCGTCAAGCTGAAGATGGGCTAAAAGTACAGTACAACCAACTAAGCTACGACCTTGCCTCGGCTCTCGAAAACTACGATATACAGAACCGCAATCTCGACGTAACCAAACGAGTATTCGACAACCTGACCGAAAAATACAAATACGGACGCGCCAGCAGCCTCGAAGTAACCAATGCCTCGACGGATATTATATCGGCCCAAAGCAACTACATACAAGCTGTAATGAGCGTAATAAGTGCACAGTTGGCTCTCGAGAACCTCCTCAACATTGAGAATTGATAATAGATAATAAAAAAAACAACAATATGAATAGAACAACCCGATTAGCAACAATCGTACTTGCCACAGCAATCCTTACTGCCTGTGGAGGCAATGGCGGCAACAAAGGTGCAACCACTACCCAAAAAGAAGCCGAAAAGGTAAAAGTGCAAATCCTCGAAAGCGAGCGAATATCCAAGACATTAGAGCTCAGTGCTACACTTGAAGGCTATGAAACCATGAATATCTCGCCCAGTATAACCGGTCATATCGAGCATATATACGTCGAGGTTGGAAGCCGCGTACAAAAGGGGGCTATGCTGGTACGTATGGACCAAACGCAACTGAATACTACCCGCATCAACCTAGCATCGACAAAAACCGAGTTCGACCGCGTAAGTGCATTGAAAGCAAGTGGCTCTATAAGTGAGCAAGTCTATGACCAAACAAAAGCCGGATACGACCAATTGGTAGAGACCGAGCGTTTCCAAGACCAGAACACTTTTGTCAAAGCCCAATTTGCTGGCGTAATAAGCGCAAAAAACTATGAAGACGGTGAGATGTATACAGGAGCTCCAATCCTTACACTCACTCAGATTAACCGGTTAAAAGCCATAATCAACATTCCTGAAACATACTTCCCTTTAGTAAAACAAGGTATGCATGTGAGCATCGAAAGCGACATATACCCAGACCAAGTATTCCCCGCAACCATTGAGATTGTATATCCAACCATTGACCCTTCGAGCCACACTTTCCAAGCAAAACTCAACATTCCCAACTCTGCCGAGAAGATACGTCCAGGTATGTACGTGCGCACCAAATTGGCCGTGGGCGAGGTAAATGCCATAGTGGTCCCTTATCAGAGCGTACTTAAACTCACAGGTTCGAACGACCGATATGTATTTGTTGCCAATACCAATGGCGATGGTATCGTCGCTCGCCGTGTAGCCGTAACACTTGGTCAACGGTTTGACGACCGCATAGAGATTATTCCCGTAGAGAACAATGCCATCAAGGCTGGTGACCGCCTCGTAGTTACAGGCCAGGCTCGCCTTGTCGACGGAACAACACTTGAAATAGTAGATTAATAAGTTATGGCAATATACAAAACAGCAATCAACAAGCCTATCACGACAGGCCTCATTTTTGTGGCTGTGATTGTGTTGGGCCTTTTCTCGCTATCGCGTCTGCCTATCGACCAGATGCCAGAGATGGACCCTCCTTATGTAACCGTGATGACCACCTACGCTGGTGCCAATGCCAGCGAAATCGAGACTAACATCACTAAATTGATAGAGAATTCTCTCAATAGTGTAGATGGGCTGAAAAACATCACATCCACTTCTAAGGACAACATCTCGGTTGTCTCACTTGAATTCGAGTGGGGGTCAGATATTGATGAAGCGCTCAACGACATTCGCTCCTATGTCGACTTACTGTATGACAATCTCCCAGATGGCGTTTCCCGCCCCATGATACTTAAGCTCAACTCGAGTGCTATGCCAATCATGGTATACGGTTTCACTGCTGAAGAAAGTTATCCTGGATTGGATCGTATACTGGAGGATAATGTAGTCAACGTCCTTAACCGTGTAGACGGAATCGGCAATATAACCGTCAGCGGCGCGCCAGAACGATATGTTTACATTGACCTAGACCCCAAACAGCTCGATGCTTATGGTATACCACTTGAACTTGTGGGCAATGCCATTAGTGCCAACAATCTGGATTTAGCATCCGGTACCGTAAAAATGGGCAAAGAGCAATACCAGATGAGGGTAAAGGGTGAATATATTGAGAGTTCAGAGATTTCCGACATCGTAGTCACCACTACGCCCACAGGCAAACAGATATTTGTACGCGACCTTGCCACAGTACGCGATACTATCAAAGACCTCTCCCTTGACGAGAAGATCAACGGACACGATGGTGCTCGTTTAATCATCACAAAACAGACTGGCGCCAACACAGTAGCCATTGCAAACGAGGTACGAGCCGAGATGGAACAAATAAAAAAGACACTGCCGCCAGATATCAAGATCACCAATATTCGTGATGGTTCTGAGGAAATCGTAAATGCCATCAACGGCCTTACTGAAAGTATCTTCTACGCGCTGCTATTTGTTGTTCTGGTTGTGCTTGTTTTCCTTGGAAACTGGCGTTCTACCATCATTATTGCACTTACCATTCCTATCTCACTCGTAACATCTTTCATTTACTTGTTACTGGCCGACAGTTCTCTCAATATCATCTCACTGGCTTCGCTCACCGTGGCTATCGGTATGGTAGTGGACGATGCTATAGTCGTGCTAGAGAACATTACCAAACATATCGAACGAGGCGAGAATCCTCGTGAAGCCGCAATATGCGCCACAAACGAGGTATGGACATCGGTCATTGCCACAACTCTGGTGCTCGTTGCTGTGTTTGTGCCTCTCACCATGCTGCCTGGCATGATGGGTATTTTCATGAAGGAGTTGGGCTGGATTGTAACCATTGTTGTTTGCGTATCTACAACTGCCGCCATCACCCTTATTCCTATGCTTTCTTCGAAAATACTCAAGGAGAAGCCTTTCTTCTTGAGCCAATCAGCACGAGAGGAAGCCGAGAGGAAACAAGCCTCGAAGAAGATTACGTTCGACAAGACAATTGGTCGTGTATTCGATTCTATAGAGGCTGGCTATGCGAATATCCTTCGATGGTGCTTAAGGCACAAACGTATCACCCTGCTTATCGCATTCGCTTTCTTCATTCTAACCCTCCTGCCTTTTATGATGGGCAAGATTGGTATGGACTTCATGAAGGAGCAAGATAATGGCCGCATTTCTATAAACGCTGAACTACAGCGTGGCACCCGCATTGAAGAGACTCTCAAAACCGCTCGCCAGATGGAGCAAGATATCTACCGTTTGCTCGGCGACGATGTAGAGGTAATCTCCACATCGGCTGGTTCGAATGATGATGCCGGCATGGCAGCACTCTTCAACTCGACTACCAACAACAAGATTTCCATGACCATACGCTGCACAAAGAAGTACGAACGCGACCGTACCATCTTTGAAATGCAGGAAGACCTCCGTCAATGTTTCGCACAATACCCTGAACTTATCACATTCCAAGTGAATCAAGGTGGCGGTATGGGTGGAGGAAGCAACAATTCGCTTTCGGTCGAGATATACGGCTATGACTTTGACCAAACAACAGCCTTTACAAACGAGTTGCGTCGCCGAGTCGAGCAGAATGTCGCTGGAGCCCGCGACACGAAAGTAAGCCGTGATGAGGACCGAGCCGAATTGAAGATTACTTTTGACAAACAAAAACTTGCCCTGCACGGTCTGAACGGCTCTACCGTGGCTCTATATGTCCGCAACCGGGTCAACGGCATGGCTGCAGGTTTCCTTAAAGAGGACGGCGAGGAGTATAACATTGTAGTCCGCTTAAAAGAGGAATATCGTTCGTCAATATCCGACATCGAACAGCTTTCCATCCCCACAGCTACCGGACGAATCATTAAGCTCGAAGAGTTGGCCAAAGTTGAAGAATATTGGTGCCCGCCAACTATAGAGCGCAAGAACCGCCAACGTTACCTTACACTTACTGTGATGCCATATCGTACTTCATTGCAAGAGTTGGCCATGGGCGTCCAGAAGGAACTAGACCAGATGAACATACCTTCTGAGATACACGTTGCACTGGCCGGTAACTACAAGGACCAACAGGATTCCACCCGCGACATGATGATGCTTGGCGCACTTATCCTCATGCTTGTCTACATCGTTATGGCCTCACAGTTCGAATCTTTCTCCAAGCCTTTCATCATCATGTTCTCCATTCCATTCGCATTGAGCGGAGTGGCTCTCATGATGTTCATCACCGGTCAGAATATTGATATGATTGGTATGTTAGGCCTCATACTTCTTATCGGTATCGTGGTCAAAAACGGTATCGTCTTGGTCGACTACATCAATCTCATGCGTGAACGTGGCATAGCGCTGAACGAAGCTATTGCCTTGAGCGGCCAAAGCCGTTTGCGCCCCGTTATGATGACTGCCTTCACCACCATTCTCGGTATGATTCCAATGGCAACCTCCACGTCCGAAGGTTCCGAAATGTGGACCACCATGGGACTCGTTGTTATCGGTGGTCTTACCGTTTCTACATTCGTAACCCTCATCGTGGTTCCCGTGCTCTACGGTGTCTTCAACCGCCGTGGCGACATAGAGAAGAAGGAACGCGAACGCCGCAAGTTTGTTTTCCTGAATATCAACCTTAATGAACAGTAAACAGACCAAATATGAAATCAGTCCTTATAGTATACAACCAAGCCAATAACGAGCGCGTGGAATACATGCTCGACATGCTTTCCATCCGGGGTTTCACTTTCTGGGAGAACGTGCAAGGTCGAGGCCACGAAAACGGCGACCCCCATCGTGGTACCCACACATGGCCCGAGATGAACAATGCCGTCATGACAGTAATCGACGACTCCAAGGTAGAAGAACTGCTTCTCGCCGTCCGCAAACTCGACCGACGCAACGAGGAAGTAGGCATCCGAGCCTTTGTCTGGAACATCGAACAGATGGTATAATATTCCCTTTCTCTTTTATGGAACAACCCATTCTAAATGCCCACAACAAAGAGGAATATCCGCCGATGCATACGGCGGAGCATATACTGAATCAGACGATGGTGCGGATGTTCGGCTGCCCTCGGTCGCGCAATGCACACATCGAGCGTAAGAAGAGCAAGTGCGACTACCTGCTCGATGCTTGCCCCACCGAGGCCCAGGTGCTGGAAATAGAGCACCGCGTGAACGAAGTAATTGCACAGCACCTGCCTGTGACGTATGAGTTTGTGAAGAGAGGAGAGGTGCCGCCCGAGGTAGACCTATGGAAGCTCCCCGACGATGCCAGCGAGACACTACGGCTGGTGCGCATCGGCGACTATGACCTGTGTGCATGTGTGGGCACACATGTAGCAAACACGTCGGAAATTGGCCGCTTCCAAATCATTTCCCATGATTACGACTCCGACAGACATGTTTGGCGCATGCGGTTCAAGTTGTCCGAATAAGACAGGGGCCATATAAAAGAATGCAGCTGGTTCGATGAACCAGCTGCATTCTTCATTTAAGACTTTTTCGTCAAATCACACAAAGAGTGCATCTATCTGCTGCCTGTAGGCGGCTTCGACGTTGCGGCGGATGAGTTTCTGGGTTGGAGTGAGCATCTTGTTAGCCTCGGTCCAGGCCTCGGCCACCAATGCGAAGCGTTTCACTTGTTCGGTAACACCCAGTTCGGCATTATACTTGTCTACCACCTTTTGGTAACGGGCTATGACAGTACGGTCGGCTATCATTTCTTCCTTGGTCTGGGCAGCAACGCCATGACGCCCACACCAGTCCTTCAGCATGTCGAAGTCGGGTGCTATCAAGGCTGCGGCAAACTTCTGCTCGGCACCCACCACCATCATATCCATGATGAATGGCGACTGCTTCATCTTCTCTTCAATCACCTCTGGGTTGATATACTTACCCATTGATGTCTTGAACATACTCTTGGTTCGACCGGTGATGAAGAGGTATCCGTCGGGATCGAAGTAGCCCGTGTCGCCGGTGTGGAACCAGCCGTCGGGGTCTATGGCCTGGGCAGTGAGCTCGGGTGCGTTGTAGTAGCCCTTCATCACATTGCCGCCACGACACTGTATCTCACCCGTCTCGTTGTCGATACGCACTTCTATCGCACGCATGGCGAAGCCCACCGAACCAATCTTGCGGCCTTTCTTGTTGCTGTTGGTAACAGCAATCAGTGGCGACGTCTCGGTGAGGCCATAGCCCTCGTAGAGGTCGAGACCAACGCACGAGAAGAAGCGCGTCAGACGCGGCTGGATGGTGGCGCCGCCGCTGACGAGCATGTACAGCTCGCCGCCCATGCTCTCGCGAATCGACTTATAGACCAACCTATCGGCCATCTTCTTCTGCATCTTGTACCAGCACGAGAGTTTCGACTCATCAAGGTCGTACTTGAAAGCCAAGTCGATGGCCCAGTCGAAAATCTTCTTGCTTATGCCGGTCATCTTCTCACCCTTGCGGAATATCTTGTCGTAGACCTTCTCGATAAATCTCGGCACACAGGCCATCATGTTGGGACTAATCTCCTTGCAGTTGTCGGCCACCTTGGCAATGCTTTCGGCATAGGCTACGGTGAAGCAGAGCCACTGATAGAGGTAGCCCATCATACGTTCGTAGATATGGCACATGGGCAGCCAGCTGAGGGCCTTGGTCCAAGTCTTTCCCGGACTCTCCTTGATCTCCTGCACATTCATAATCAAACCGCGATGGGCCAGCATCACACCCTTTGGGGTGCCTGTGGTACCGCTGGTGTAGATCATGGTGCACACGTCGTCGGTAGTCAGCGAGTCCTTGGTGGCCTGTAGCTGCTGTGGGGCGTCGGGGTGCTCTGCCACATAGCGACGGCCCAGCTCATAAATATCGTCCAACGACTTCACACCCTCCATGGGCACAATGGTGCATAGGTTCTCCAAATGCGGCAAGCGCTCGCGGATGCTGCAAATCTTCTTATACAACGCCGGTGTCTCGACGACAAGCAGGCGCACCTGCGCGTCGTTCAGTATAAACTCGTAATCCTCCTCGCTGATGGTTGGGTAGATGGGCAAAAGTACGGCACCCGTTTGCTGCACACCGAAGTCCACATAGTTCCACTCGGGACGTCCGGCAGAGATGAGGCCGATGTTTTCGCCCTTCTTCACACCGAGATGCATCAAAGCGTAGCTTATGAGGTTGCACTTCTCGATATATTCGTCGATATAATGTTCTTTCCATTCGCCGTTTTCCTTGTACTTGAAGACGGGACGCTCGGGATGTAACTGTTTTCTCCACTCGAGCAAGTCGAACAATCGGGTTGGCTCTTGCATAGTGTTTGCTGTTTAAAATTATTTTGCAAAAGTACTACATTTTTTCAATCCACCAAACTTTTTCTTTATGAATTTTTAACAACCGCCTGGTGTATATCCACCATTCTTTTATCTCTCAGGCATTTAACCGCGGCCCTGCACCTTGTCAAACGACTACAAGTACTCCCAGAAGGTCTGCGGCAGATAGACATTGTCGAGCAAGGAGGCTTCCCTGAACAGCGGAGCCACCTCGGCGGCTGTGTATCCCGCTATTCCACAGCCCACAGCAGTGACGAGGAATACAAGCGACGGATTGTCGTGGGCACAGGCTGTGAAATGCTCCACCGCATGCACTAGCGAGGCCTTGCCTTCCATGGTGGGCAGGGCGTAGCAACGGCCCGTCAGGCCCTCGCCCACTCCCCATTCCGCACCGAAGCGCTGGCTGGCCACCCACGCAGCTCCACCGCCGTGCATACCTTGTTTGTTGCTGCCGAAGACGAATATCTCGTTCTCGCCTAGCTCGGCTATACGGTCCGACGCCACACGACGGCCGTCGACAATGCTGGTATTGATCATTTTACTCATCATTTCAATGTTAGTGTAAGTCTTCCATAGCCCGCTGCACAAAGCGGTTCAGCGGCACGCTGGCCTTCCACACTTTCACCACCTCGTCGAAGAGCTTGTCTGTGCCGATGAAGCGGTCGGGCATGGTGTAGCTGGTGGTGTAGTCTTTGTATTTCAGCAGGTCGGCGTGCTCCCAGTCGGCGGGGTAGTCCTTGGGTACACGCTGCAGCTTCTTCAGGGTGAAGAACTCGCTGCCGAAGTAGCGCTTGTAGTCCTTCCCGTTCATGATGGCGAGGAACTCGTCGGTGCAGTAGAATATCTCCTGGCGTATGGCGCCCAGGACTTCGGGTGTGGGCATGAAGATGCCGCCGCCGAGGTTGCAGGTGCCCTTCAGGCCGTAGGCCTCTTCGGTGCCTATCTGGAAGTAGTAGCCGGGCACACCGCTGTTCTTCGGCCCCCAGCTGCTGAGGAAGCAGGCGATGTGGGTCTTGTAGGGCGTCTTGTCGGCCGAGAAGCGTGTGTCGCGGTAGATGCGGTAGACCGAGTTCTTGGCCGTGAGGCCCACGAGGGTGTCGTCGTATTTCACCATCTCGTCGATGAGGGCCTGCGTGAAAGCCTCGAAGTCGGCCTTGATGGCCAGCCATCGGTCCTTGTGGTCGTTGAACCACGGGCGGTTGTTGTTCACTGTCAGTTCCTGCAAGAAGGGCAGGGTGTCGGGGTGCAATGTTGGTATCATTTATTCACATATTTCAATTAATGTCATAATGAGTGTAGTATTGTCGAATGAAAACTCCATATTGGTGAAGCCTTCTGTAGGAGTGAAGCAGTAGGTGGCCTTCCAGCGTCCCGACTGGCTTCGTGCGGTGATTATGGTGGTGTCGCCGTGACATTCAATGTGCATCCTGTACCGCAGGATTGCAAAACGGTCGAGAAAATCGATATGCCCAATAAACCAGCGGCTGTAACTACGTTTGCATTTGATTGGCAATGCCACCTCGGGGAAGGGAAAGTACTCCAGTATGGCGAAGTAACCGCTACGTGGAGGATGAAGCCAGACAGTCTTTTCGTTCTCTATATATCCCGTGGTTTCCATAACGCCGTCCAAAGGCCATCGGTTGTAGCGGAGCACACGTTGACTGTTGTCGAATTCCCATACGCTGTCAATGGCTTGCAGGCTGATAAAACTACGGGTAGTATCGTTACCGTTGACATATACCACCCCATAGACGAATTCACGACCGGGCGTGTAGATACCCTGTGCTGAGGCACTGTGGCAACATAACAGCAGCGTTATTATTGCCAACATGTGCGGCAAGGTATCGTGGTGTAGTTTCATAGTGAACGCAGCCATTTGATTTCCTCGGCCCAGCGCATGGGGTCGGGGGTCTCGAGGATGATGGGCATGTCGTCGAAGCGGGGGTCGTGCATGAAACGGCTGAAGAAGGCTTTGCCGAGGAAGCCCTCGCCCAGCACCTCGTGACGGTCCACATGGCTGCCGGCGTTTTTCTTGCTGTCGTTGAGGTGGATGGCGCGGAGGTACTGCTGCCCTATCAGGCGGTCGAACTCCTCGAAGCAGAACATGTAGCCCATCTCGGTGCTCAGGTCGTAGCCGGCAGCGAGGGTGTGGCAGGTGTCGATGCAGACGCCCACCCTGGCTTTGTCGTCTATGCCGGCTATGATGCGGGCGATGTGCTCGAACTTCCAGCCGAGGTTGGTGCCTTGTCCGGCAGTGTTCTCGATGACCGCCGTCACTCCCTCGGTCTTGCTGAGGGCCAGGTTCACCTCGCGGGCTATCTGGTCGAGGCATTCCTCCTCGCTTATCTTGTTGAGGTGGCTGCCTGGGTGGAAGTTGAGCATGGTGAGGCCCAGCTGCTGGGCGCGCGTCATCTCGTCGAGGAAGGCGGCGCGGCTCTTTTGCAGCGTCTCCTCGTCGGGCGAGCCGAGGTTGATGAGGTAGCTGTCGTGCGGCAGCACGTATTTGGGACTGAAGCCGCGGTCGACGAGCAGGGCCCGGAAGCCGTCGATCTCCAGCTGCGGCAGCGGTTTGCTCACCCACGAACGCTGGTTTCTGGTAAACAAGGCAAAGGCGTTGGCCCCGATGGCCTCGGCGTTCAGTATGGCGTTGCCCACGCCCCCCGATGCGCTCACATGGGCGCCGATGTATTTCGTCATGATTCTGGTGTTGATATGTTCGTAATACGGTATCGTTTTCGTGTGCAAAGATACACCTTTTCGCCGACACGGCAAAAAAAACTTCTCTTATGTCGTTCTTATGTATATCTTATGTTGTATTTATGTTTAAAACATAAGAAATACATAAGAAATACATAAGAAGTACATAAGAAATACCGGAGGGGATCCGGAGAAGAAGGCTGGCAGAGCTGGGTATCAACCGGTTACGAAGGGGTCAAAATCCGACCGAAATCCTAAATCCTTTAAGGTTTAAGTTAAATAGTATTAAGAAAGGCACATTTCTGGCACCGCAGGGGGTGCCGGGCCGACGGCGACGGGGGGCGGCGGGGGCAGCGGAGTGCGGAGGTGTTGAATAAATGTTGATATTTTAAACATCGGCGGCCGGCGGGGATGCGGAATAATGTGTATTTTTGTACGCTGAAACTGATGTGCAACAATGTTCGACTTTAGCAACTTTGTAACTGATACATACGCCATTGTGCTTACCGTGGCCATGCTAGCGGGGCTGGCGTATTTGTCCATCTACTATGGTCTGTACCACTTCCGCGTGGGGCGGTGGAAGCACCACAACCTGAGCGAGGAGCACCCCCTGCCGCCGGTGAGCATCGTGCTGACGGCCCACAACGACTCGGAGTGGCTGAAAGAGAACCTGGTATACCTGCTCGAGCAGGACTATCCCGACTTCGAAGTAGTGGTGGTCGACTACCTGAGCCACGACGACACGCCATACGTGCTGAAGACCCTGCGGGACTACTACCCCCACCTGAAGGTGGTGCCCTTCAAGGAGGACGTCAACCTGTTCCAGGGCAAGAAATACCCGCTGTCCATAGGCATCAAGAGCGCCAAGAACGACGTGCTGCTGCTGGCCGACCCCGACTGCACGCCCAAGAACCTGATGTGGCTGCGCGGCATGGTGCGCGGCTACTTCCGCGCCGACGCCAAAAGCCACAAAGGTCAGGCACAGAAGCCCGTGCAGATAGTGCTGGGCTACTGCGGCGTGAAGCGTACCAAGACCCTCCTGGGCGCCCTGCAGCAATACGACGCGCTGGCCTACGGCTCGCAGTACCTGGGCAACGCCCTGCTGGGGCACCCCTACACCGGCTCGGGCCGCAACCTCAGCTACCGCCGCTCCTTCTTCTTCAAACAAGGAGCCTTCATACGCCACTACGACGTGGCCGACGGCTCGGACGACTTGTTCGTGTACCAGAACGCCGACCGCGACAACACGACCATCTGCATCGACAGCGACGCCTGCCTCTCGGTCGAGGCCAAGAAGACCTTCGCCCTGTGGCACGAAGACCGCGTGCACCGCGTAGCCACCCGCCGCCGCCACTCGCTGGGCAGCCGGTTCAACGAACAGCTCACCCCGCTGGCCAACCTGCTCTTCTACTGCGCCGGGGCACTGCTGCTGGTGCAGGGCAGCCTGCCATGGATAGTCGTAGCCACCTGTGCCATAGTGAAATGGGCATGGCAGATAGTGAGCTTCTCGCGCCTCACCCACCGCTTCGACGGAGGCTACATACACTTCGCCGCTCCCATTTTTGAACTTTATTTTATGGTGGCAAATACTATTTTGATACTTTTGCCGTTACAGAGCAACAGGAAGTTCAAAAAATAAGCAGTGGAAACCGCAGCGACAACCGAACGCATACAGCACGACTACCAGCTCGTCTGTGCCGCCCGCGAACAAGGCAGCCACAAGGCCTATGCCGACCTCATGGCCACCTACCGCGAGCCGCTCTACCTGCTGCTGCTGCGCATGACGCGCAACACCACCGCCGCCGCCGACCTCACCATAGAGACCTTCGGCAAAGCCTTCCTCCAGCTGCACCGCTACGCCCCCACGGGCAGCTTCGCCTCGTGGCTCTACACCATCGGGGTGAACACCTACATCGACCACCGCCGCCGCCAGCGCGTCGACACCGTGCCCCTCAGCACGGCCGAACGCAACCCCGACGGCGACTTCGTGGAATACCAGATACCCTCGGGCCAACCCAACCCCGAAGAACGGATGATACGCATGGAGCGCGACCAGAACCTGACGCAGATTGTAGACCAGCTGAAAGAGCCCTACCGCCAGATCATCCGCCTGCGCTACTACGACGACCTCAGCTACGAAGAGATAGCCTCGCGCCTGCGCATACCCCTCGGCACCGTCAAGGTGCGCCTGGCACGCGCCAAAGACCTCCTCGCGGCAACCATGAAACACGACAAAGAAAGCCTGATTTGAAACACACCGTACTCACACTCACCGCACTGCTGCTTGCCACATCGGCCATCGCCGACGACGGCAAGCCTCCGAGTAGTACGCACTACACAGGCCTCTCGGTGTTTGCCAACGCTGGCGCCTACTGGGCCAGCAACATCACAGCCAACTTCTACAACGGCAGCCCGGAAAACGTCAACACCATAAACCGCGTGCTGCACAGCAACACCTACGGCACCGCCATCTGGAACAACCTGGTGGGGCAAGGCCTCATCTCGCCCTCGGCCATAGGCAGCTACAACCAGCTGCAGGTAGTCGAATACTCGCAGCGCATGTACTACCGCACATCGTACCAGATAGGGGTCGGCCTGCGCTACGACTACGCCTCGGGCTTCGGATGGCTGCTGCGCTTCGACCTGGCACGCCTGCAAGCCATCGGCGGCTTCAACCTCAGCGCCGCCAACGGCGCCAGCCTGCCCGGCACCAACCAGTACATACCCTGCGAAATCATGGGCCGCGAGAAACGCATCAACATCGACCTCGCACTCACCCGCACCGTGCCACTCTCCCCCACCCTCGAACTCGAGCTCGACCTCGGCGCCACACTCGTCAACACCCAGGTGCAAGACAACATCATGCAGATCGGCGGCCAGACCTACTCCATACTCGACCGCTGGGACGGCCGCACCCCCGACGCCGGGGTGGCAGCCTACGAAAACAACCCGCCGCAGGGCGGCATCGGCTACGGCGTCTTCTCCAGCCTGCTGCTCGGCTACCGCGTCAACGGCATCGGAGCCTTCAAAGTGGGCTACACCTGCTACCAGACCAAAACCGTCCTCAAAGGCTACACCGCCTGGGGATGGCACCACATGCTTGGCATTAGAATAGAAATGAACAACTTCAAGATATGATAACATTTACAAAACTGGCCGACAGCGACCACGCACACTTTGCGCAAGAGCTGTTCGAAGAGGCATTCCCGGAACAGGAACGCCCCCCTTTCAGTAGTCTCCGGCAGCGCGATGCCGGCAAATTCCATTTCCTCGTGGCCGAAAACGGCGACGAACCCGTAGGCATACTCACCTACTGGACCTTCGACGAACTAGTCTACGTCGAGCACTTCGCCGTAGCAGAAGAACTGCGCAACCAAGGCCTTGGCAAAGCAGCATTCCTCACCTTCCTCTCGCAACAGCAAGAGCAAGTGGTGCTCGAAGTGGAGCCCCCAGACACCGAAGAGGCCGACCACCGCGTGGAGTTCTACGCCTCGATGGGCTTCTTCCAGAACCCTCAGCCCTACGTGCAACCCTCGTACCACAACGACAACCGCACAGTGCCGATGATAATAATGTCGAAATATGAACTCGACGACGACGAATTTAACGAAATAAAAGACCTTTTATACCGCGAAGTGTACGGAATAAAGTAGGAAAGACAAAAAATTCGGCATCACACAACGCACTACATATCAAACCTCTATAACGGGTGCAGAAAAATATTTGAAAAATAATTTGGTCGGTATCAAAAAAGTTCGTACTTTTGCACTCGCTTTCGGGGAGAGGAAAGCCCGAAACAAGGATTGGCTCCTTAGCTCAACTGAATAGAGCATCTGACTACGGATCAGAAGGTTGCAGGTTTGAATCCTGCAGGAGTCACCACGAAAGAGGAAACAAGCAACGTTTCCTCTTTTTTTGTTAAACAGATAAACGCCATACATATATGAAAAGACTGACTACCGCCTTCTGCCTCCTGGCAATAGCCCTCTCGGTCTCGGCCGCCGAGGCCGACACCCTATCGCTGCGTAGCCCCGACGGCCGCCTGCAGGCTCGCTTCTGGCTGGCCGACGACGGACGGCCGACCTACGAGCTGCGGCACGACGGCAGCGCCGTGGTGCTCCCGTCGCAGATGGGCTTCACCCTCGAGTGGCGCAAGAACGACCTCGCCAGCGGCTTCCGCATCGCCAACCAACGGTACACCTCCTTCGACGAAGTGTGGCAGCCCGTATGGGGAGAAGAGGCCAATATCCGCAACCACTACAACGAGCTATGCGTCACCCTGGAACAGGATCACTACCTCGACCACGAGGGCAAGCGCGTCGACAAGACGACGGTGATGCTCATACGCTTCCGCCTGTACGACGACGGATTGGGATTCCGCTACGAATGGCCCGTCGAGAACTCGCTGGTGTACTTCTGGCTCACCGACGAACTCACGGAATTCCGCATGGCGGGCGACCACACAGCCTGGTGGATCCCCGGCGACTACGACACCCAGGAGTTTAACTACACCGAGAGCCGACTGAGCCAGGTGAAGGGACTGCACTGGCAATCGCAGCAAGGCGGCGGATGGCCTTGGAAGAGCTTCTCCGAGAGCGGCGTGCAGACAGCCCTGCAGATGAAGTCCAACGAAGGCCTATATATCAACATCCACGAGGCCGCGGTGCTCGACTTCCCAACCATGAACCTCAACATCGACAGCGTCGGTACCGGTTCGGGAAAACAATACTCCCTCAGGGTACACCTCACACCCGACGCCACAGGCTATGTGGGGCGGCTGCAAGCACCCTGCTACTCGCCGTGGAGGACGGTACAGGTTTGCACCTCTGCCACCGACGTGCTCCGCTCGCGCCTTATCCTCAACCTAAACGAGCCCTGCGCGCTGCATGATGTCAGCTGGATACATCCGGTGAAGTACATGGGCGTGTGGTGGGAGATGATTAGCGACAAGAACTGCTGGTCCTACACCAACGACTTCCCATCTGTACGCCTGCCGGGCGACCCAGCCATCCCGCCCTCGCTGGCCCCGTCTGCCACCGACTACACCAACTGCAAGCCCCACGGCCGCCATGCCGCCAACAACGACAACGTGCGCCGATACATAGACTTCGCCGCCGCCAACGGTTTCGACGCTCTCCTCATCGAAGGCTGGAACATAGGCTGGGAGGACTGGTACGGCAAGGAGAAGAACTTCGTCTTTGACTTCGTCACCCCCTACCCCGACTTCGACCTGCCCGCGCTGAACCGCTACGCCCACCAGAAAGGTCTGCGCCTCATCATGCACCACGAGTCTTCCTCCGCCACGACCAACTACGAGCGCCACATGGAGCAAGCCTACAACCTGATGAACCAGTATGGCTACGACGCAGTAAAGAGCGGCTACGTGGGTAAGATAGTGCCCCACGGCGAGCACCACTACAGCCAGCCCCTCATCAACCACTACCATTACGCCGTGCTCGAGGCCGCAAAGCACCACATCATGGTCAACGCCCACGAGGCAGTGCGCCCCACCGGCCTCTGCCGCACCTGGCCCAACATGATTGGCAACGAGAGCGCCATGGGCACCGAGTTCCGCGGCGGCATACGTCCCGGCCACACCACTATCCTGCCCTTCACCCGCCTGCAGGGCGGCCCTATGGACTATACCCCCGGCATCTTCGAGCCCGACATGGGCAAGTTCGTCTCCTGGGCCAAAGGCAATAGGATGAACATCACCATCTGCAACCAACTGGCACTATACGTCACCTTCTACTCACCCTTGCAGATGGCTGCCGACTTCCCCGAGCACTACGAGCCCTACATGGACGCCTTCCAGTTCATCAAGGACGTGGCCGTCGACTGGGACACCAGCCTCTACCTGATGGCCGAGCCCGGCGCCTATATCGTGACCGCCCGACACCCAAAGACAGCGACCCTCAACAAGGCCGCCGAGGGTGTAAGTCAGCTGCCCGACGGCAAGCAGGGAGGGCTCAACAGCGCCACCCGCTTCGTATACAACATACCCGACACTCTTTCCACCTTCGACGTTCAACAAGCGAAGCCACACGACGTGTGGTACATTGGCGGCGTCACCGACGAGAACGCCCGCGATGTGGAGGTGAAGCTCGACTTCCTGAAACCCGGCACCAAATACGAGGCCACCCTCTACTGCGACTCCAAGGACGCCTCTGGCCTCGCCGCCAGCGAGGGCTACAACCCTTATGGCTACACTATCACCAAGAAGACCGTCACCAGCAAAAGCAAGCTTAAACTCCACATGGCACCCTGCGGCGGCTTCGCCGTCAGTCTGCGTGAAATCAAAAACAAATAACTATATGGCAACCACCCCCACCCCCCATATCGGGGCAAAGAAAGGCGAAATAGCGGATACCGTCATCATGGCCGGCGACCCGCTGCGCGTGAAATTCATGGCCGAGAACTACCTCGACAATCCGGTGCTCTTCAACCAGGTGCGCAACATGCTGGGCTACACCGGCACCTACCACGGCCAGCGTATCAGTGTGATGGGCCACGGCATGGGAGGCCCTTCGATAGGCATCTATACCTACGAGCTGTACAACTTCTACGACGTGCAGACCATCATCCGCGTCGGTTCGGCCGGCGCCATACAGGAGAGTCTGCACGTGGGCGACCTTGTGGTGGCCACCGGTGCCTGCACCAACTCCAACTACGCTGCCCAATACGAGCTGCCCGGCACCTTCGCCCCCATCGCCGACTTCGCGCTGGCACGCCGAGCCGTCGAAGCCTGCGAGCGCATGGGCTACCGCCACCAGGTGGGCAACGTGATGTCGAGCGACACCTTCTACTCCGCCAACCCCCACAACGACCGCTGGCAGAGCATGGGAGTGCTGGCCATCGAGATGGAGATAGCCATGCTCTACATGAACGCCGCCTATGCCAAGCGCCGCGCCCTGGGCATCTGCACCATATCCGACCACATACTCACCGGCGAAGCCACTACCGCCGAGGAGCGCCAGACCACCTTTACCAAGATGATGGACGTGGCCTTCTCTATTATTTAATTCCCCTCACCTTCAACTGAAACCTCTCTGCCATGAACTATCCGAAACTCGCGCTGAAGAAGTACACCTCCGTAAGCCTGGTGCTGCGCATCCTTATAGGCCTGGCCATCGGTGCCGTGCTGGGTCTCACATTGCCGCAATGGTCCGGCATCGCCATCCTGGGACGCATGTTCGTCAGCGCCCTCAAGGGCATCGCACCGGTGCTGGTGGCCGTGCTGGTCATCTCGTCTATCGCCAAGGCCGGACGCGGCATGGGGCGCCGCTTCAGCATGCTGGTGGCCATCTACCTGCTCTCCACCTTCATCGCGGCCGTCTGTGCCGTGGTAGGCAGCTTCGCATTCCCTGTCACCCTACAGCTGACCGACACCGCCAACGTAGAGCCGGCGGCGGGAGCAGGCTCGCTGGGCGAGGTGTTTGCCAACCTGCTCACCTCGATGGTAGGCAACCCCATAGCCGCCGTGGCCAACGCCAACTACATAGCCATCCTCTTCTGGAGCATCATACTCGGCGTGGCGCTGAAGACCACCGCCTCGAAGGCCACCGTGCAGGTGGTGCACGATCTGAGCGACGTGGTGTCGCGCGTGGTCAAGTGGGTCATCCAGTTCGCCCCCTTCGGCATACTGGGCCTGGTGTTCAGCACCGTCAGCGACAACGGGCTCACGGTATTCACCACCTATGGCCACCTACTGCTGCTGCTGGTGGGCTGCATGCTGGTCAACACCCTTGTCTTCAACCCGCTCATCTCGTTCTTCCTGCTCCGTAAGAACCCCTATCCCCTGCTCTTCACCTGCCTCAAGGAGAGCGGCCTGCAGGCCTTCTTCACCCGCTCGTCGGCTGCCAACATACCCATCAACATGTCGCTGTGCAAGAAGCTGGGGCTCGACGAGGAGTTCTACAGCGTCAGCATACCACTGGGCGCCACCATCAACATGGACGGTGCGGCGGTGACCATCACCGTCTTCTCGCTGGCGGTAGCCAACACCCTCGGCATCGACGTGAGCTTCGGTTCGGCGCTGTTCCTTGGCGTGGTGGCCACCCTCGGCGCCTGCGGCGCCTCGGGCGTGGCCGGCGGCTCGCTGCTGCTCATCCCCATGGCCTGCTCCTTCTTCGGCATCCCCAACGACGTGGCCATGCAGGCCGTAGCCATAGGCTTCATCGTCGGCGTGGTACAGGACAGCGTCGAGACCGCCCTCAACAGCAGCGGCGACGCCTTCTTCACCGCCACAGCCGAATACCACGACCGCAAGAAACGCCGCTCATCCGCGGAAAAGACAAATTCGGCAACCGATTGATATGCTCGGCGACGGTTATGGGGAGGACGGATGAATGCCATAGAAGAAAACTGAACGGGATAAAAAAAATGAATATCAGACACATCGCATCGCTCTTGCTCGGAGTCCTGGTGCTCTCCTCTTGTGCGACCAAGGTAGCTATCGTGAACGGCACCGTCGAGATGCAGGATGGAAGCATGCCGTTGGCCACTGCCGAGCCGCGTTTCAGCTGGCAATACAATGCCGAAGTGGGAGGCGTCACAGAAGGTAACGTGAAGCAGGAGGATTACCGCATCATCGTGGCCAGCAGCGAGGAGAACGCAAAGAAGGGCATCGGCGACCTGTGGGATACCACTGTGGCCTCCAGCCAGATGCTCTATATTCCATACAATGGAACACCATTGAAAAGCCGCGACCGCTGCTGGTGGAAGGTTTTTACCACCGTCTCCTATGGCAATCACAATAGGAAGAAGTCCCTCGAGAGCGATGTGCAGCACTTCGAAATCAGCCTCCTCTCGCCCAACGACTGGCACGCACATTGGATTGGGCGCGACTACGAGGATGATCATCTGGATGGCCACACCGCCATTGCCGCACGCTATCTGCGCAAGGAGTTCTCCCTGAGGGACGGTATCGTGAAGGCGCGTCTGTACATCAGCGGGTTGGGCGTCTATTCCGCCTACATCAACGGTGCCGAAGTGGGAATGAACGAAATCTTGAAACCTACACTTAGCGACTACTCCCGCCGCATCTATTTCAACGCCTACGACGTGACCGACCTCATACGGGCTGGCGATATGAACGCCATAGGCGTCGTCCTCGAAGGGGGTCGCTTCACCACCCCTCGCCACGACACCAACTATCTGGAATGGTGCGGTATCCTTCACGCCGCACACTACGGCTTGCCACAACTGCTGATGCAGCTGGAGGTGACCTACAAGGACGGCACGACAGACACAGTGGTCAGCGATGACAACTGGAAGATAACCAACCATGGTCCTATACGCAAGAGCAATGAATTCGACGGCGAGACCTACGATGCCCGCCTCAACCTTGGCGACTGGACTCAGCCGCACTATGACGACCGTCAATGGGATGAGGCCGTCGTCGGCTACGACCGCGAGAATATGTACCGTGAGGACATCTATAATCCCCGCCACCGTGTCGCTCGCGAATATCCGGTGAAGACGGGCAGCCCCCTGCCCGACGACTACCATCGCCCCGATCCCATGCAGCTACTCTCGCCGCAGCCTAATCCCAACATCACAGTACAGCATATCATAAAGCCTGTGTCCGTCTTCCCCAAGGGGGATAAATGGATAGTAGACATGGGGCAGAACATGGTGGGAGTGATAGCCGTTGAACTTAACAATATGCATTATGGCGACACCATCACCTTTCGCTATGGCGAGCTACTCAATGCCGACAGCACTCTCTACACCGCCAACCTCCGCAGCGCTGAATGCACCGACCGCTATATCGCCGCCGATAGCTGGGACTACTGGTACCCAGAGTTTACCTACCACGGCTTCCGCTATGTCGAGGTTTCAGGCATCCGCTTCAATCCGATTCCCGATTCCTTCACCGGTCTTGTCTTCTATGACGAGATGCCGATGACCGGCAGTTTCGAGACCTCCGACAGCGTCATCAACGCTGTCTACCGCAACGCCACGTGGGGCATACGCGGCAACTACCGCTCCATGCCCACCGACTGTCCCCAGCGCGACGAGCGCATGGGCTGGACCGGCGACCGCACCACCGGCTGCTACGGCGAGAGCTTCATCTTCGACAACCACCGCCTCTACGCCAAGTGGCTGCAGGACCTCGAAGACAGCCAGTGGGAGAATGGCTCGCTTCCCGACGTGGCCCCTGCCTACTGGCGCAACTACACCGACAACATGACCTGGCCAGGGGCCTTCATCACGGTGGCCGACATGCTATGGGAGCGTTTCGGCGATTTCCGCCCCATTGAGAAGCACTACGACGCCATGAAGCGCTGGATGCTCCACATGGAAAAATACTACCTCAAGGACGGCATCCTCGTCCGCGACACCTACGGCGACTGGTGTGTGCCGCCCGAGAGTCCTGAACTTATTCATACCAAGGACACCAACCGCATGACCTGGCCCGCCAACCTCTCCACTCCCTACTACTACCATTTCTGCCACCTCATGATCGACTTCGCCTATGCGCTGGGACGCTACGACGACATGGACTATTTCGGCCGTCTGAACGATATTATTGTCGAGGCTTACAACGCCCGATACCTCGACACCGCCCGTGGCTGCTACAGCAATAACACCATCACCGCCAACCTGCTGCCGCTGGCCTTCGGCATGGTCCCCTCGGAGAGGCTCGAATGCAAGGTGTTCGATAACATCGTCGACAAAATAGAGAACGACTTCGGCGGCCATGTCGCCACCGGCGTGGTCGGCATCCAGCACCTCATGCGCACCCTCACCAATCATTGCCGCGGTGACCTCGCTCTGAAGCTGGCCACCGACACCACCTACCCCTCCTGGGGCTACATGGTGAAGCAGGGAGCCACCACCATTTGGGAGCTGTGGAATGGAGATACGGGCGACCCGGCGATGAACTCCGGCAACCATGTGATGCTCCTCGGCGACCTCATCATCTGGTACTACTCCTACCTCGGCGGCCTCCTCAGCACCTCGGGCAACAATTCCTTCTTGCTACAACCTCATCCCATCGAGGGGCTCGACTACGTCAACTGCTCCTACAATTCTGTGTACGGGCGGATAGAAAGCAACTGGCGCCGCAATGGGAACATCTTCGAGTGGGACATCGTCATTCCGCCCAACACCACGGCCACCGTGATGCTGCCCACCAACCATTGCGGATGGGAGACACATACCCTCGGCAGCGGCCGCCACCACCTGACAAGCATATTGAAATAGACACCCCAAGATGAAAAGACAGACGCTCATACTGATAATCGTCCTCACCCTCTTGCAAGGAGCACAAGCCCAGCAGTCGGCTCCTCAAGGTCGCCGAGCGCTCTTCATCGGCTGCCGCACCGACAGCGGTTGGGCCGAGACACCCATGCTGCGCAAGACGTTCTACCTTCCCGACTCGCTATTCAAAGCCGACCATTGGTTC
>CACYZN010000020.1 GCA_902778925.1 uncultured Bacteroidota bacterium | reverse complement strand
TCGTTGTACTATTGAAAACATAAGAACAATAGTACAACGATAGTACAACAATAGTACAACGATAGTACAACGAGGCCACCGGAACCGGAGGGGATGGGGTGAGAGGGGGGCGGTGAAAGGTGTGAGGTGAAAGGTGAAAGGTGAGAGGTTAAAGGTGAAAGGTGAGAGGTGAAAGGCTGTAATTGAGAATTGAGATTTGAAAGGTGAGAGGTAAATTATTTTATTTGGGATATACAATATATAAGGCAGGGGGACGTTTTATAGGTTGGATTGAAGAAGGCATTGAAAATAGCAGGGCGCGTGGCGCTGGGAGTGTTGCTTACGGTGTATGTGGCCGTGGCGGCGCTGAATTATTCGGTGGTGCAGTCGTATCTTGGGACGGCGGCAAGCCGCTATTTTTCGCGCGAGTGGGGTTGCGAGCTGCACATCGGGTCGCTGCATGCCATGCCTTGGGACCACCTGATCTTGGACGATGTGCTGCTGGTGGCGCCCCGCGGCGACACGATATTCAGGGGCGAGGCGCTGAGGGTGAGGTTCCGGAGGTTTCCGTTTTCGAACGGCGAGCTGAGCAGCAGGCTCGACCTGGACCGCGTGTATCTGAAGAATGCCTATTACCACTTCGAGAAGTACACCGACGAGGAGTATGGTGGCGAAGGTGGGATAAACCTTCAGTTCATAATAGATTATTACAGCAGTCGCAGCAACGACGAGGACGACGACACGCCGGGCAAGCCGTTTGCTGTGAATGTGCGCAGCCTGACGCTGGACAATGTGCACTACAAGATGGACCTGCCGGACTACGGCGAGGTGTGGGAATCGCCGGGCGTGGACATCATGCACATGGAGTATCTTGACATCCACGGCCGCTTCCGCAATGTGCATGTGGTGGGTCCCGATGTGACGGTGAAGATAGTGAAGCTGAGCACCACGGAGCGGAGCGGCTTCAGGGTGGAGAACGTGACGGGTGACGTGCATGTGAGCCCGCAGGACATCACTGTGCGAGGGCTCGACGTGGAGACCGCGCACAGCCACATCATGGCCGACACGCGCATGACGTACCCCGACTGGATGGGCGACTACGTGCACGTGGTACAGCACGAAGCGCTGGTGAAAGAAGGCACCACGGTGAACCTGAGTGATGTGGCCTACTGGGCGCCGGTGCTCTGGGGCAACGACGTGCAGCTGCGATGCGACGGTTCGTTCGGAGGCAAGATAGACAGCATCGTGGTCGACCGCATCTGGGTCGGCTACGGCGGTGCCACCACGGCCGAGGTCACAGCCCGCATCATGGGGTTGCCCGACATCGAGCAGACGGTGTTCGAGGTGGAGCGCCTGGATGTGAGGGGCGAAGAGAGCGACCTGCGCCGTCTGGAGGAGGGACTGGCCGCGAAGCTCGGCGTCGACATCGTCGAGCAACTGCGCCGCTACGAATACCTGGACCTGCACGTCCAAGGGCAGGGCGGCATCTGGAGCGACGCGGCAGCCAGCGTAGACCTCACCTGCAGCCTTGGCAACCTGCGTGCCGACATAGCCAACCGCGTAGGGGTCCGCGGACGACGCCTGACGGTGGAGGCCAACAGCGACGGCCTGGGCCTTGCGCCACTCGGCAGCGAGTGGCTCACCCACAGCGGCATCGCCCTCAGTGCCGAAGCCTTTCTGCCAAACAAAATCAACTCAGTGGCCGACATCGACGGCACAGCCCGCGTCGAGCTAACCAACAGCGTGGTGCGCGGCAACCGGCTGATGCCCATCGATATCGACATAAAACTTGCAGGCGGCCATGCCGACGTCGAAGCCACATCGACCGACAGCCTGCTGCAGTTCGACCTGGCCTGCGCCGCCGACCTGGGCGACAGCCTGAACCGCTACAGCGCCGACCTACGGGTGGACCGCCTCGAAGGCGCCGCCTTCAAGCTCACGTCCGAGAAGTATTCCACCATCGGCACCCGCATAGCCGCCACCGCCACCGGCAACGACATCGACGCCCTGAGCGGCAGCGTGGTGGCACGCAACACCCACGTGGGGCCGCTGCACCTGCACGAGGTGAGGCTCGACGTCGACGCCGACGGGCAGCAGAAGACCCTGAGGCTCGACAGCGACCCGATGGTAGCCACGGCCTACGGCACCTTCAGCTACGCCAACCTGCCGCTCATGATACAGCACCTGCTGGCCACCGCCCTGCCGGCCGAGCTGCAGGTGGCACAGCCACTCACCCCCCAGGAACTGGAATCCATAGCCGACAACACGCTGCACTTCAACGCCCAGTGGACCGACGACGGCCGCTTCCTGCGCAGCGTCGCCGACGGCGTCGTCCTGGCACGAGGCACCCGCATCAGCGGCAGCTACAACAGCGCCGAACTGCTCAAGACCGTGCTGCGCAGCGACTCAGTGCGCATGGGCAACCTGGCGCTGCACGACATAGGCTTGAGCAGCCGCCTGGCCAGCGAAGCCTACGTGGTGGAGTTGGAGACCCAGACCGCCACCATCGGGAAGCTCGAACTGCTAAGCGACGCCGGTCTCACGCTGAACAGCAACAGTCGCCGCGCCATCGTAGGACTGAAGTGGGGCGACGCCACCAGCACAAGCCGGGGCGACCTGATGCTCAAGCTGCAGGAAGGACTGATCGACGTCGAGCGGTCGCACTTCGTAGTAGACAGCACCCCCTGGACCCTTGCCATCGACAGCCTCGCCATCGAGCGCAACAAATACCTCACCCTGAGCGGAAGCGGCATAGAGATGCACAGCGCCGGACAGAAGATAGAGGCCGCCGTGCGCCTGCAGCGCAAGCCAAGCGACTGCGTGGAGTTGCGCTTCGACCACTTCGACATAGGCGGTCCCGGCCGGCTGCTAGCCCAGAGTGCTGCCATCGACATCACGGGACAGGTCGACGGCCACTTCAACCTCTACGGCCTCGCCGAGACACCCTACTTCAACGCCAACCTCACCGTAGGCGACTGCCACATCAACCGGCAGGCGCTGGGCGACGTGGCGGTGCGAAGCAACTGGAACGCCGAACTAAACACCCTCAACCTGCAGCTGCGTAGCGACCAGCTGGCCGCCCAAGGCTGGCTCGACCTAGGCAAGGAGGACCCAGGATTGAACTTCGCAGTCGACTTCGACAGCTTCGACCTTTCGCTGGCGGCGCCGTTCATGACAGCCTTCACCAGCCGCTTCGAAGGCATGCTGCACGGCAACTTCGACATCGGAGGCACCACCGCGGCGCCCGTGGTAGTGGGCGAGGCGCTGGTGGAGAACGGAGCCTTGAAGGTGGACGCAACAGGTGTAACCTACTACTTCTCGGACAGCATACGCTTTGCGAGCAACACAGTGCGCCTGGACCGCTTCAAGGTGCTCGACCCGCGCGGCAACATAGCCTACCTCGACGGCGCCATCAGGTACAGCGACCTGAGTGACGCCACACTCGACCTCGGCGTGCAGACAGACAACCTGCTGATGCTCGACTTGCCCTATGGCGACAGCTTCTTCGGCACACTGCTGGCCTCGGCCCGTGGCACTGTGCGAGGCAAGCTCGACGACCTGAACATCAAGGTAGCGGCCACCACAAGGCCGGGCAGCTCGCTCTCGGTACCCGTCAACGAGCAGCGGCAGGTGAAGACCCAGAACTACATCACCTTTGTCGACGACAGACCCGCCGACACTCGCGAGCAGGACGCCTCGCGCAGCAACCGGAGCGGCATCAACGTGGAGCTCGACCTCAGCATCAACCCCGACGTAAAGCTGAACATACCCATGGACTTCACCGGCGTGGCCGTGACGGTTGGCGCCACCGGCACCGGCGACCTGCACATGAACTACGACGGCGTGCAGACGCCCCAGGTGCTCGGAAGCTACGAAATCACCAACGGCACCATGAAGGTGAGCCTTCTTTCGGTGGTCGACAAGAACTTCACCCTCGAGAGCGGCAGCAGCCTCGGCTTCCAGGGGTCGGTGCCCGACGCGCGGTTCGATATGCGGGCTGTGTACTCGCAGCGCGTCAATCTCTCGACACTGACGGGCAGCCTCTCGACCCTCGACAACACGCAGAAGTACATACAGGTGGAGAACGTGATAGCCGTGAGCGGCACCCTGCAAGACCCCACCATAAGCTTCGACCTGCGTCTGCCCGGCGCCGACCAGAGCGTGGAAGACGAGGTGTTTGCATACATAGACCGCAACAGCGAGCGCGACATGCTGAACCAGACCTTGTCGCTACTGGTGTCGGGCAACTTCTACAACGTCTCGGGCACCGACCAGGGCAACCCCGCCGCCAGCGGTCTGGGCAGCATAGCCTCGACCCTGGGCGGCATGATGGCCGACATGGTGAACATAGTGGACATAAACGTCGACTACCGCGCCGCCACCGAGATGACCAACCAGCAGCTCGACCTGAACATCAGCAAGGACTGGGGCCGCTGGTATATCGAAAGCACTCTGGGCTACGGCGGCGAGAGCCGCGAGCTGGAGGCCAGCAACACTGGCGGCACCGTCATCGACGCACTGCTCGGCTACCGCCTCAGCCCTCTGGTGCACCTGTACGCCTACAACCGCACCAACACAAACGACTACACCCGCATGGACCTGCCCTACAAGCAGGGCGTGGGCCTGAAGCTGACCAAAGACTTCGACCGCTGGGGCGACCTGTTCCGCCGCAAGAAGAAATCGACGTCGACACAAGAAAAGAAGCGAAAATGAGAATACCGAAGCTAATATATTCCCCTAAGAGCAGCGTGATGTTCGTGGTATGCCTGACGCTGTTTGTGCTGTTTTTCGCCATCACCTATACGCCCAACTACGGCTTGGGCGAGGATGCCACAAGCCTGGGCGACCTGGGCGAAGGCAATGCCGCCATAGCCCTGTGGTACCAGCACAAGGGTTTGTGCCTCCCCATCTGCTGCGCCATCGTGCTGTGCACCACGGCCCTGTCGCGCGTCATGCTGCTGGTCTTCACCCGGACGGCCCGCCTACGCGAGATGGAATATCTGATGTGGCAATTGGCCGAGGTGGTGGTCGCGGCCCTTTTCTGCGACCTCTTCCTCTCGCTCTACCTCCATCTGGGCTACTTCGAGAACCTGCCTCTGGTATTGCTGGTCTATATCTCGGTGGCCATCTACCCCTATGCCTTCTACTGGCTGCTGGCCGAGCGGCTGGACCGCGACCTGCGCATAGCCGAAGCCCAGCGCACCATACTGCGCCTGCGCCAACACCACGACGAGGACGACAGCGGCACCCTGCGGCTGGCCGACGACAAAGGCACCGTCAAGTTGGTCGTAGGCGCCGAACATGTAATCTCAATTGAATCGGCCGGCAACTACGTGACCGTACTATACATGCAGGGCGAACGCCTGATGCGATACAGCCTGCGCAACACCATGAAAGGCATCGAAGACGCCTGCTCGCAGCACAGCCTGATACGCTGCCACCGCAGCTACTACCTTAACCTGAGCCGAGTGCGCCTGCTGCGCCGCACCACCGACGGCCTGGTGGCCGAGGTCGACATCGAAGGGGTACCCAACATACCCGTATCCAAAAGCTATGCCAACGAGGTGACGCAACGCTTCGCCGAGCGCAAATAGGCCGAAAAACAAAGCACCATGACCGTATCAACACCGTATCCCCTCCGTATCCCCTCCGTATCAGGTCCGACTCAAGCCGCACTTCGCACGCCGCGGACACGGTCTGTCCACGCCTCACGGCCGCACCTGCTGCTGCCCATGGCAATGTTGGCGCTGGTACTGTTGCTGGGCTGCACCGGCCGAGCCCAGGTCGACTACACGATCGACTCGCTGCGAGTGGTAGGCGCCGAATGGAGGGTCGACTCGCTCGACGGCTTCACCCTCAAGCGCTACCACTTTGGAGAAGGAGCCCTCTTCTGCTCGGCACAATACCTATGTGTGCTCGAGATACCCGCCACCTCGCAACGGCGGCTGGCCTTCGTGTGCGACAGCCTGCCGACCGAGGTGAGCACCCTGGCCCAACGCAACGGAGCGCTGGCCGCCATCAACGGCACATTCTTCGACATGGACCTCGGCAACCCCATCTGCTACCTACGCATCGACGGACAGACCGTGGGAGAAAACACACCCTCGGCCACCGACTCGGTGCGGCGCAAATACTACCAGCACGCCACCCTCTGCCTGCGCGAGGGGCGCCCGCAGATAGTGCTTCCCGACAGCAATCGCCTTTGGGAAAACACGCTGAGCGAAGCAAACATCATGACGGCTGGCCCCATGCTGGTGCGCAACGGCAACCTCGTGCCACAGCGCGACGACCGAACCTTCGTCACCAAGCGGCACAATCGCACGGCCCTGGGCCTGCGGCCCGACGGCACCATGCTGCTGCTCGTGGCCGACGGACGCTTCCAGCATCAGGCCGAAGGACTCTCGCTGCCCGAGTTGGAGCGAGTGATGCTATGGCTGGGCTGCGTCGATGCCATAAACCTCGACGGCGGCGGCAGCACCACAATGTATGTGCAAGGTAAACCGTTCGACGGGGTAGTCAACTACCCCTCCGACAACCGTCGCCACGACCACGAAGGGCAGCGACCTGTTAGCAACGCCATTATTGTACTTTAGCGGCCAGGGGCATAGGCTATACCGCCCTGGTTCATTGTGCCGCGTTCGTGCGACTCTATGCAGCCACGGGTGGCGCTACCCAGCGCATTGCAGGGTGTGTCGCTATTGGTCATCACCTCCTCCTCGTATACACCACTGCTGGTAGACTGGTAGCAATAGCACACCTTCTGGTCGCACGACGCCAAGGTCAACACGGCGACAACGGCCGCCAACGATAGAACTATCTTCTTCATAATATTACAATTTCATCGGCAAATAACCAAGCCTGCTCGCCGGCGCTTATGTGCCAGTCGGGCAGCTTACCATAGTTCTCCAGTGTTATCCTGAAGTATTTGGCCCGCACGCTCTTTACTGCAGCAAATAGCTGAGTGTGGCTCTCGCCCTGATGGGCCTGCGGGTCGTCGCCCGGGGCGAGGGTGCGCTCTAGTTTGTCACCGTAGGGCTGCCAGTTCTCGCCGTCGAGGCTGTACTCCACCTTCAGGCTCTTGGGGTAGAATATCCAGGAACGCATGTTTTCCAGACAGTTCACGCCCACCATCTTCACATTCTGTACCTTGTCCAGCTCGACCACAGCCACAAAGTCCTCTTGCCAGCCCTGCCAGCCACCTATGCGGTAGTTGATGTTGCCGAAGATATTGTCGACCATACCCTCGGGACCATTCTCGGTGTACTGAGGGGCAGGTTGGGTCAGGTAGGTGACGTGCTTGTCGGTCTGCACCTTAACTTCGGTGTGGCGCACTGTTTGCGAGCGGAGCAGGCCATCCCACTGGGCAGTGGTATCACTCACCTTATTACGGGTGCTCTGCATGCGCCAGTCGGCGAAGACCGGGCAGGGGGTGATGCGGTATTCTTTCGGGCACTTCTGGTCTGTCAATGCCACAACGTGCGGCTTACGCTCGAAGCCCTCGACAGTGAATAGGGGTTTTGTCTCGACCCACACGTCGCTACCGGGGCAAACTTCGTACATACCCAGCGATGCCAGCACATACCAGGCGCTCATCTGGCCGCAGTCTTCGTTACCGCACAGGCCGTCGGGGTTGCTGGTGTAGAGCTCGTTGAGTATCTTATGAACGTATTTCTCTGTCTTCTGGGGCTGACCCAACAAGCTGTAGAGCCAGGCGGCATGGTGCGAGGGCTCGTTGCCGTGGGCATACATGCCTATGAGGCCGGTGACGTCGACCTGCTCGCGGCCACTCATGCTGTTGCGGCCCTCGAAGAGGCTGTCTAGGAAAGCTATGGCTTTATCCTTGCCGCCCAAGTGGGCGACCCAGGCGTCTATATCGTGCGGCACATAGGTGCTGTATTGCCAACTGTTAGCCTCGGTGAAATGGTTATTCACCTCGGTAGGCTCGAATGGCGTCACCCAGGCGCCGTTGCGTTTGGGGTGGGCAAAGCCATTGCTGTCGAGTATATTCTGCCAACTCTGGCTGCGTATCCAGTAGGTGCGGGCGGTGGCGCTGTCGCCGGCTATCTCGGCCATCTGGGCTATGCACCAGTCGTCGTAGGCATACTCGAGTGTCTTGCTGACGCTCTCGTTGTCGAGCTCGGACGAGAGGTAGCCTTGCTCGGCATAGGAGCGCTGGGCTTCGTCGCGGTTACTGGTGGCCACCATGGCATCGAGCATCTGCTTCGGAGTATAGCCGGCCAGCGTGCCGTCAGGCTCGGCCAAGTGGATAAAGGCCTCGAGCATCATAGGTACGGCGTGGTAGCCTATCATGCAGTGGGTTTCATAGCTTGCCAGCTCCCACATGGGCAGTTCACCACCCTGCTCGAAGTTCTTCATGGCGGTATATACGAAGTCCACAGTACGCTCGGGCTCAATCTGCGTCAGCAGGGGGTGCAGGGCGCGGTAGGTATCCCAAAGGGAGAAGACCGTATAGACCTCGCGGCCTTCGTCGGCGACGTGTATTTGGTTGTCAGTGCCACGGTAGCGGCCATCCTCGTCGCTCCAGAGGTAGGGCGAGGTCATGCAGTGGTAAAGCGCTGTGTAGAAGCAACGGCGTTGTTCCTTGCTGCCGCCATCCACTTTCAGCTTGCCGAGGGCTTCCTCCCATGTGCGGTCAGCGGCACGGCGAGCGTCGTCGAAGTTCTGGTATTTAGCGGTAATGAGGTTGCCGATGGCACCGTTGATGTCCACGCCGCTGATGGCCACCTGCAGTTCCACTTGCTTTGTGGTGTTAAGCAGAACAATGGCCTGGGTAGAGTCATCACTGAAACGTACCTCTTTGAAAGGTTCGTTGGAACGGATGGCGAAGAAGAGGTGCTGGTCGGGGTTCCAAGCCGAACTATGGCGGTGTCCCACAATCATGCCGTCGACGACACTTATGTTACCGTCGAGGAGCACATCGCGGTGGCGCAGGTCGATGACGAAGGCGTTGCCTTGGTCCTGCGTGTAAGTGTAGCGGTGGTAGGCAACACGGCGGTCGGCGGTGAGCTCGACAACCGTGCATGGGAGACCGTTGTCGTCGAGCATAACGCGGTAGTAGCCAGCCTGGGCGCTCTCGTTTCTATGCTGGAAGTGGTGTTTGTAGCCATCGCGCATAGTGGGGCCGAAGCACACCTTGTCGCGCAACTCTACCTCGTCGACCGGCATCAACAACACGTCGCCATAGTCCTCGCAGCCTGTGCCGCTGAGGTGGGTGTGGCTGAAACCGTATATAGTGTCGTCGCTGTAATGGTAACCGCTACAGCCGTCCCAGCCGCTGAGGCGCGTGTCTGGCGAAGGCTGTATCTGTCCAAAAGGCACTATGGCGCCAGGGAAAGTGTGGCCGTGGCCATCGGTACCAACAAAGGGATTGACATACGAGGTGAGACTCTTCTCGCCACAGGCGGCAAAAAGCACCACGCCAACCAAAAGGAAGTATAGTCTTTTCATATTATCTTATTTCTAGAATATCCAGAAAACACAAGGTATCTAGACTCCAGCGATACTAATTATTTAGGCATTTTTATCAGGGCAGCGGCGCCGAGGATGGCCACCTCGTTGGCGCGGAGTTCGCTCATGCGGATCTGGCATGTGCCACTGAAGATATTGAGTATATACTTGTCGAAAGCAGCACGCAGAGGGCGCAGCAGAGGTTCTCCAACCTGAGCAGGACCTCCCATAAGGAATATAGCCTCGGGGGCCGAGAATGTTACAGCGTTGGCCATCGCCAGGCCCAATTGGTCACCCACAGTCTCCCAGGTCTTCAGTGCCACAGGATCTCCCTGGTGTGCCAGCTCGCCTATTTTCTTGCTGGTGATGTCAGGGCTCACCTCACAACCTTTCAGCTCGCAGTAGGTCTGCACTATACCGCGGGCCGAAGTATAGGTCTCGAGGCAACCTTCGCGGCCACAGCTGCACTTGCGGCCATGCTGATAAAGGATGGCGTGGCCAAGTTCGCCGGCTGCACCTGTCGAGCCATGCACCAAACGGCCATCAATGACGATGCCGCTACCTACGCCGGTGCCAAGGGTAAACATGATGAAGTGCTTCATGCCGCGTGCACCGCCGTACACATACTCGCCATAGGCGGCAGCGTTGGCGTCGTTGCTGAGCACCACAGGCACATCGCGGTATTTGTGTATTTCTTTCTCAAAGTTGAGGTTTCCCTTTATGGTAAGGTTGGGGGCATTGTCCACACATCCAGTATAGAAGTTGCCATTGGGGGCGCCGATTCCAATACCGTCGATTTGTACCGCCATACCATCGATACCCGACTGCTCAGCCACCATCGAATCTATTTCGCGCATCATGTCGTGCACATAGGGCTCGAGCTCGGTATAGGCGTTGGTGGGTATATTGCGGCGTTGTACTATATTGCCGTTTTCTGTAACGAGGCCCATGTCTGTGTTGGTGCCTCCCATGTCTACTCCTATTGAATATTTCATATTGCTTTTTGTTTTATTTTCCCGCTGCAAAAGTACATACTTTTTGTGATATAGCAAAATAAATATTACTAATCAAAAACTACAAAGTGCTCGATACGTAGTCTTAGTCCTACAGCCACCTCGCCGAGCATGAGGCGGGCGGCTGGCATCTCAAAACGGGGGCGCATGTCGATTGTGATGGAGAGCGGCACACGGTCGAAGTCGTATTGCAGCCCTACCTGCGCCGCAAGCGCTGGCACTAACGATGGGTCACCATACCCCGATTCCCACTGGCGCCAAGCCGCATGCACGCCTATGCCGGCATACCACTCGAAGCCGTCGCGTGCCACGCCGTACCATTGCCACAGTGCCGCAAGCGTCTGGTCAACATGGTGTCCCTCCTTGAGCCACCCCACGGTACCTTCCACTCGGTCCGGACCGGCCTGCCACTGCATCGCCACCTCGGCACTCGTAGACACACCTCCTCCCACACGCAGTCCTACCGACTGCCACTGCGCCTTTGCTGCCTCATCGCACAACAGCATAACGACTACCCAAAAAGCAATTCCCACTACAATACCGTGTCTCATAATCCCAGGTTAAATAAAAGGGAGACCGCCAAGCATAGCTGACGGCCTCCCTCTTCTTTTCAGTACATCTACTTGTCTTAGAACATGTAGCGGATACCGAGAGCAATGTCACCCCAGTGGAAGTTGGTCTCGGGGATGAGATAGAAGCAAGGACGGATGTCAAGGCTCAGCTGAATGGGGATGGCGCTGAACTGATATTCCAGACCAGCCTGACCAGCCAGACCGAGGGCGATGTCGCTGTCACTGGCGTGACCAGCAGACCATTGCCAATAGGCCACACGGGCACCAACGCCGGCGAACCAGCCAAAGCCGCTGCCAAGCTCGCCCTGCCACTGGTAGATACCAGTGAGGGTGAAGTCGGTGTGGTTGTCACCGTTACCCCAGCCGAGGTCAATCTCGACGCGGTTGCCAAAATTCCACATGGTGGAAAGTTCGGCACCATAACCCTGGCCACCGCCGAGGCGGACGCCGACACCGGAGAACTGGGCACTTGCTGCTGCGCTCATTGCGAACACTGCTACGATTGCGATGATAATTTTCTTCATTTTACGTTGTTTTTTAAAGTGTTAAACTATTCTTTCGTTTTACTTCAACAATGCAAAGATAAGTTAATTTTTCCAAACAGCAAAGAACTATCTCGTTTTTTAACATTTTTCTTTCACCTTTTCCCCGCCCGTTCCCCTTGCTGCAACGTATAGCCGTCATGGCCCTTATGCGATGATAATGCGGTACAGTAGCACCAGCGCATTCACCCTGCGCCAAGGCCCCAGGCGGCATTTTTTAGGCCGAATGCAAAAAAAGTCGTATCTTTGCAGCCGATTATGACAACCATATTAGCTATCGAATCGAGCTGCGACGACACCTCGGCGGCAGTGCTCCGCGACCAGCGAGTGCTCTCCAATGTCATCGCCAGCCAGAAAGTACACGAACAGTACGGCGGCGTGGTGCCCGAACTTGCTTCGCGCGCCCACCAGCAGAACATCATCCCCGTGGTCGACACTGCCCTGCGGCAGGCCGGCATCGACAAGGCCGAAATCGACGCCGTCGCCTTCACCCGCGGGCCCGGTTTGCTGGGGTCGCTGCTCGTAGGCGTTAGTTTCGCCAAAAGCTTCGCCACCGCCCTGGGGAAACCCCTCATCGAGGTCAACCACCTGCAGGCCCATGTGCTGAGCCACTTTATCAAAGTGGAGAACGGAGAACGGAGATCAGAGAACAAGGCTGCCGCACCCGGACAGTCCTCCACTCTCCACTCTCCACTCTCCACTCCTTCGTTCCCATTCATCTGTCTGCTTGTCTCTGGCGGCCACACCCAGATACTGCTGCTGCACGACCACTTCGACATCGAAGTGCTCGGCACCACTATCGACGATGCGGCCGGCGAAGCCATCGACAAAGCCGCCAAGATCATGGATCTGGGCTACCCCGGCGGTCCCATCATCGACCGCCTCGCCAAGGAGGGCAACCCCGACGCCTTCCAATTCGCCACCCCACATATCGCAGGCTACAACTATTCGTTCAGTGGCATCAAAACCTCGTTCCTCTACTTCCTGCGCGACAGGCTGAAGGAGGACCCCGACTTCATAGAGCACCACAAGGCCGACCTCTGCGCCTCGATACAGCACACCATCGTCAGTTTCCTGCTCAAGAAGGTGGAGCGTGCCGCCCTCGACCACCACGTGCGCCAGGTAGCCATTGCCGGCGGCGTGAGCGCCAACAGTCTGCTGCGCAGTGAGCTGCAGCGCATCTGCCATAAACACGGCTGGCATGCCTTCATTCCTCCGTTCAGCTTCTGCACCGACAATGCTGCCATGGTGGCCAGCGCCGCCTACTTCAAATACCAGCGCGGCGACTTCGCCGACATAGCCCTTCCTCCCTACACCAGAGGTGAGAGGTGAGAGGTGAAAGGTGAAAGGCGAGAAAACATGATGAAAGGCAAAACCATACATAAAGTGTTGAGACTGCTGCTCTGCATCAGCCTACCTTTCATCTTTCACTTCTCACCTTTCACCTTAAGAGCCCAGGACCAGCACTTCTCCATGCTCGACCTCGACCCGCTACTGTTCAACCCCGCCTACAGCGGCTTCTTCGACGGCACAGGACGCTTCGGTGTGGTCTACCGCAACCAATGGGCCTCGGTGAGCACACCTTTCCAGACTGTGAGCGCCACCGCCGAGTTTGCTTTGACGCGTAGCTCGCGCAACATGAACGGCCTCAGCGCAGGACTCTGGCTCTCGGCCGACCGCGCGGGCACCCTCGACTATGGCTCCACCTCGGCGTCGGCCATTGTCAGTTACTTTCAGGGGCTGGGCGACGGCAACCACATTCTATCGCTCGCCCTCGAGGCCGGCGTGGGCCAGTCGGGCTTCTCGCCCGACCGCATGGTGGCCGACGACGCCACCGAGGCCTTCGTCCGCACCCGCGCCCTCTACCCCACTCTCGGCGCCGGCGCTGCCTGGTTCTGGCAGCTCAACGAGTCGCTCTATACCAAACTAGGCATCGCCATGCGCAACATCAACGAGCCCGACATCAGCTTTACCGAACTCAGCAGCGACGCACGCCTCAGCCGCCGCCTGACCGTCTACGCCCGCGGCGAGTGGCGCACGGCATCGCAGTGGGGGGTGATGCCGGTGCTCGGCTTCCAGCATCAACGCAACTTCAACGAGCTGGTCTACGGCTGCGACGTGCGCTGGTACATCCGCGAGTCGTCGCCCGACTTCCTGGCCTTCTCGGCCGGCCTGCTGGGACGCCACGGCGACGCTGCCGCCATCAACCTCGGTGTGCTCTGGCGCGAATGGACCTTCGCCTTCAGCTACGACGCCAACCTCTCGCGACTTGCCTCGGCCAGCCACACCATCGGTGCCTTCGAGGTCGGAGTGGTCTACATGATTGCCAAGCGCTCGGCCAAGCGCTCATCGCTGCCATGCCCCATTTTTTGAAGGTGAAAGGTGAGAGGTGAAAGGTGAAAGGCGAAAGGTGAAAGGTGAAAGGTGAATAATATGAAAGGAACAAACATACAGTATGGATTGTCTCGGCTGATGCTCTGCGTCGGCCTGCTCTCCGCCTTCTGCCTTTTTCCCTTCCTCTCGACGGCCCAATACCGTGTGGTACACCTCGAACAGCCCTACAATACCGCCGGCAGCGAGACCGGCGCCCTGCGGGTGGGCGACACCGTGCTAGTGTACAGCAGCCTGCAACCCCGCCACGACCGCCGCAACCGCCACTTCAGCTTCGGCGACCAGCAGACCAACATCTACCAGGCCCGCATAGCCCGCTCGGGCAAGATGGCACGCCCACGCCTCTCGCGCTGGGGCATCAACGACAAGCGCGACCACACCGCCAACCTCTGCCTCGACCCGCTCACCCACGACATCTACTTCACCCGCGCCCGCATCGACGACCCCGACCTGCGCTGCGAGGTGTGGTGGGCGCCACGCCAGAAGCGCGGCTGGGGCAAACCCCAGCGGCTGCGTGGCGCGGTGAACCTGCGCGACTACACCGCCACCCAGCCCGCCATAGGCCGGCTGGCCGACAGCACACTGGTGCTCTACTTCGCCAGCGACCGCCCGGGTGGCATGGGCGGCATGGACCTGTGGTACAGCATCGTGAAGAACGGCGTGGCCGCCGAGCCCGTCAACCTCGGCCCGCAGGTGAACTCGGCGGCCGACGACATCACCCCCTTCTACGACCAGCCCAACCATGTGCTCTATTTCAGCAGCGACCGCAGCGGCGGCCACGGCGGCTTCGACATCTACTGCGCCGTCGGCAGCCGCAACACCTGGCAGGCCGCCGAGCCCGTATGCGCCTGTCTCAACAGCGAGCAGAACGACATCTACTTCACCATCACCCAGCGCGACTCGGCCACCGGCATCCCGCTCGCAGGCTACCTCTCCAGCAACCGCACCGACAGCTACTTCCTCACCGACTCGATGTGCTGCAACGACATCTACGCCTGGCAGGTGGACAGCACCCAGTGGCAAGTGGCCGAAGTGCCTCCTGTCGACACCATGCCCTCCGTCGACACCATGCCTGCCCCCGACACCACACTCTCCACTCTCCACTCTCCACTCCCACCTCCCCCACTGCCCCTCTTCCTCTACTTCCACAACGACGAGCCCGACCCGCAGAGCCGCGACAGCCTGACCGCCGTCACCTACGCCGACTGCCAGCGCCGCTACGCCGCCCTGCGCCCCACTTACCTCGGCCGCCAGCCCTCGGCCACCGATTCGGCCCAGATGGCCCTCTTCTTCGACACCTGCGTCGAAGGCAACTACCGCCACCTCATCGACCTGCTCGAATACATCGCCCACCACCTCGAGGCCGGCGACACCGTGACGCTCACCGTTTCGGGCTACGCCTCGCCACTGTACACCGACAAGTACAACCGCGTCCTCTCGCGGCGCCGCATCGAGGCCTTCGTCAACACCGTACGCACCTGGCACAACGGCGCCCTAGCCCTTGCCCTCGCCGACGGCAGGCTGCAGATACATCGGCTGCCGCAAGGCATCGACACACGCCCCTCGGCCATGCCCTCTGGCGACCCGGTCTACAGCCTGCGTGCCGCCATGTCGCGCCGCATCGAGATTGTAGACTGCAGAATTAAATAGTTTTTTTGTAAGATTTTGGCATGTGATGCGTCATTATAGTGTAACCATCATCGCACCACAAGGATGAAACAGGACCAGTTTCTGAGCCGCATGCTCCCGCTACAGCCCCGAATGCAGATGCTCGCCGAGCGCCTGCTGGGGTCGGCCGACGAGGCCGAGGACGCGGTGCAGGAGGTGTTCCTGACGATGTGGCAGCGGCGAGGCGACCTGCAACGTGTGGTGAGCCTCGAAGGCTATGCCATGCACACCCTCAGAAACCGCTGCATAAGCGCCCTGCGCCAGCGTCGGCCCACCGCCGGCATCGACGAGCTGGCCGACTTGAGCGACGACGACACCCGTGCCGAGGCCGCCCTCGTCGAAGAGCGCGCCGCCAAGCTCGACCGCATGATGCAGCGCCTGCCCGAGGTGCAGCGGCGCGCCATACAGCTGCACTACATCGAGCAGCTGCCGCACGACGAGATGCAGCGCCGACTGGGCATGAGCAGCGCCAACGTATACACAACATTGTCCCGCGCCATGAGCGCACTAAAAGCCATGAAAGATGGAAGATAAAGAATTGCTGGAACTGTTCGAGGCCAAGCGCACTGTCGAGGCCAACCGCCGCCGGCAGGAGGAGCTGGCCGCCATGATAGGCCGCCAGGGCCGCCACCATAGGCACCTGTGGCCCGTATGGGCCGGAGCCGCAGCCGCATCAGTAGCCTTGCTGCTGCTCCTGCTGTCACCACTATTCCGCCACGATACCGTCGAACCGACGCTGGTGGCACACACCATCACACCGGAAGCGCCGATGCCGCAGGAAGAAGAGTCCGTGGAGCCAACGGCAGCGCCCATACGCCACACAGCGAAACCGGCGCCTGCCGTGCCGAGCCCCACCGTGCCCGCCGAGCCCATCGCAGCCGAAAGCCCGGAAGCCCTGCCCGAGCCCGAAAGCCTGCCCGCCGTGGAGCAGCCTGCCGAAGCGGCTCCCGCCATCCCCACGCGCCGCGTGATGCGCCGCACCAGCACCCTGCTGGCCTGCACCAAGGGCTGCCCCGAGCCTGAAGGCACACAGGAACCGACAAAGAAGAACATACACATAGAGTTCTTCGGCAGCCAGCAACTCGCCGAAGCTGCACAATATACCATCATGTTCAACAAATAACCACAACGACATGAAGACACACATAATCACCCTTGCGTTCTGCCTGACAGCATTCGCCGCACATTCACAGACCGAATACATCGTCGACCAGCCCCTCGGTGGACAGATAAAGTACATCGAGGTGCACGAGGGATGGGATGTCCGCCTGGTGCACGACAAAGTGAACATGGTTAGCATAGCCACACCCTGCGAGTACTACTTCACCGAAGGCAACGAGCCCAAAGTGTGCAAGCTCGATGCCGACGGCACCCTCGCCATCTGGCAAAACAACAGCATGCCGCGCGGCACCGTGGTGGAGGTGCACTACAGCGAGCCTATAGGCCATCTGTTGCTCTTCCCCAGAGCCACCGTCAACGCCGACACTCTGCTGATGCTCAACAAGCCTAAGACTGTCTACGACGGCGAAATCAATCTGCGCAGCCGTGCCGTCTTCCGCGCCGACTACATCGGCTGCAACAACGGCCTCTCGCTCAGCCTCGACAGCAACGCCACCGCCCGCGTGGGCACCATCAGCGACCCTCTCCTTGTGCAGCTCAGCACAATGAAAGGCAGCACCCTGACGGTGGATAGCCTCGACAGCCCCGACGTGCGCCACGACCGCAACCCCGAGAGCCACGGCAACCTCACCCGCAGCGACAGCACCCGCCACCTGACGGTGAAGACCCGCAACCGCTGGTTCGCCGACGGCCTGCAATACATGCGCAACACCTTCGACCTGGAATTCTCCCAACCGTTCGACCACAAGTACAACAACCCCTATGCCATGGCTGGCGAGGTGGTGCTCGTCGTTGGTATGCATACCAATACCATTCCCATGAGCCGCCACTGGGGTCTGAGCCTCGGCCTGGACTTCGGCATGCCCTACCAATTCCTGAGCAACAACACCAAACTCGACCTTCGCATACTGGACATCGACACCGTCAATCCCATGGCGAACCGCCGCCAGACACTGACATACATGTACTTCGCCCTACCCGCAAGGCTGCACTACCGGCCGCAAAGCAGATCCGGGAATTACATCTTCCCCGACCTGTACCTAGGGTTGGAGCCCCGCATCAACTTCCTACAGCGATACATTCTCGAACGTCTCTCGCCCTCGGGCCACTGGGACAGAGACCAAAGCGGGGTGAGTGTATACAACCTCTTCCAGCTACGTGTCGAGGTGGGCATCAGCCTGAAGCCCTTCGTCCCCACGGAGTACAGCTTCTACGTCGACCTGCTGCCCACCTACCGCCGCGCCACCGGCATGGGCAATGTGCATACCTTCGGCGTCAAGGTGCGCTTCTGACATACTACACCCGCCACGTATTTATGTTTAAAACATAAGAAATACATAAGAAATACATAAGAAGTACATAAGAACTACCGGAGGGGAAGCGGAGGGGATGGCTGGCGGAGCTGGTTCAGAGGCAGTTACAAAGACGCCATTTTCGCCCAAAAGTCCGGCCAGGAGGCGTTTTATGTGAATTTTTCTTAAATAGGGCAGCTGCGCTGCGACAAAAAAAGAGGCACCCGCGGGGGTGCCTGTCTCTTTATTTGTTGCCGAAGTGGGCCTTCAGCTGGTCGAGCTTGTGCTGCTTCTTGCGCTCCCATATTTCGGTGATGAGCTTCTTGGTGCTCAGCGGGAAGTCGCTCTTTATCATCCAGTCGTAGTATGATGGTTCCTGCTCGAAGACCTCCTCGACCGGCTTGCCTTTGTGCTTGCCGAAGTTGAAGACCTCGCGGTGCTGCGCGTCGTAGCCAATATGGCCCACCAGGTCGGCCCACTGGCTGTTGGCGGTGAAGCGGCTCAGGGCGGCGATGTCGTTCACCACGGGCTGGCTCACTCGCCCCGCGCGGTCTTTGTAGTCCACGCCCTGGTAGCGGTCCAGCTGCGCCTTCAGCACCTCGTAGGTGGCAATGGTGTCGGCGGCGGCACTGTGGGCATGCTCGAGGTCCTTGTGGCAGTAGAACTTGTAGGCGGCCACCAGCGTGCGCTGCTCCATCTGGTGGAATATGTTCTGCACGTCGACCAGGCGACGGCACTTGAGGTCGAAGTCGACACCCACGCGCAGGAATTCCTCGACCAGCAGCGGCACGTCGAACTTGTTGCTGTTGTAGCCCGCCAGGTCGGCGTCGCCGATATACTCCATCAGGCTGGGCGCCAGCTGGGCGAAGGTGGGCTTATCGGCCACGTCGGCATCGGTTATGCCGTGCACGGCGGTGGTCTGCTCAGGTATGTGTACGGTGTTGCCGCTCTGGTCGACAGGGCGCACGCGCTCCACGCGGGTGTCGGCACTGCCGTCGGGCATCACCTTGTGTAGGCATATCTCAACTATGTGGTCGTGTCCCACCTGCACTCCGGTGGTCTCGAGGTCGAAAAAGACGATTGGTTTAGTAAGATTGAGTTCCATTTGTATTAATAAAAGATTTTATGGCGACCATAGCCCCTATAGTCCCTATAGCTACTATAATCCCTATAGATTGACGATGGTCTTCCGTATTGCCACCAGGCGCTCCAGCAGGCCGTCGGCCAGGTCCAGCCGCAGCATGTTGGCGCCGTCGCTCTTGGCACGCGACGGGTCGGGGTGGGTCTCCATGAACAGTCCGTCGGCGCCCACCGCTATGGCGGCACGCGCTATGGTCTCTATCATATCCGGGCGGCCGCCGGTCACACCGCCGGGCTGGTTGGGTTGCTGCAGCGAGTGGGTGATGTCGACCACCACCGGCACCCCGTTCTTCTGCATGGTGGGCACACCTCGGAAGTCGACCACCAGGTCCTGGTAGCCGAAGGTGGTGCCACGTTCGGTGAGCATGAAGTCGTGGCTGCCGAAAGCCCTCATCTTGCCGCACACCTGTGCCATGGCCTCGGGCGAGAGGAACTGGCCCTTCTTGATGTTCACCACGCGGCCGGTCTCGGCCGCAGCCTTCAGCAGGTCGGTCTGCCGGCATAGGAAGGCCGGTATCTGCAGAACCTCCACATAGTCGGCCGCGCGACGGGCCTCGTCGGCAGTGTGCACGTCGGTAACCACGGGCACGTCGTAGCGCTCGCCGACCTCGCGCAGCAGACGCAGCGCCTCCAGGTCGCCGATGCCCGCGAACGAGTCCACGCTCGAGCGGTTGGCCTTGCGGTAGCTGGACTTGAAGATATAGGGCACACCCAGCCGGGCGCACAGCTCGGCCATGTGACGGCATACCTCGAAAGGGTTTTCATGGTCTTCGACCACACAGGGTCCGGCCATGAGGAAGAAATTGTCAGTTTCGGTGGGTTTCAGTTTCGTTAGTTGTGGCAGCATAAATCACATTGCTATAAAAAAGGTGAATGAAGCCCGGAGGCTTCATTCACCGTGTTTTTTCAGTAGGACATCTCGTCGTTGGCGTAGGGGTCGGCCTCGCTGTCGCCATCGCTGTCGGTGTGCATCTGGCGGCGTTCGGCATTGCGCTGCAGGCTGATGATCAGCGCGCCGATCATGCGGGTCAGCTCCATCAGGTACTCGCGCGACTGCTCTCGCTGCTCGTCACTGAAAAGGCCCATATTGCGAGCCACCTCGGTGTACACCACGCACTCACGTATTACGGTCTTGGCAATCTTGAGGTAGTGGTCGAACTGGGTCTTGTTGCGCGACGAGCCCTCGGCGATATTGAGCGCTATATCGTAGGCCGAATGGCAGGCCGAGGCGGCGAGGGTCTTCTCGCTCTCGGACTTGGCCGTGCTCAACTGCATACCGAGCCACGAGGCATAATCGGTCGCTTTGCCGTAGACCCTGAGGTCCTCAAACCGGAAGAAGCTCACTACTCTTTCTTGATCTTGTTGTTCCATTTTGTAACGGTGTTTTTGTGGAATGGTATTTACTTACTATTTTATACTATTTCTGCAAAAAATTTCATGAACTGGGTGCGCATGGCCACCGAGGCTTTCTCGGCCGGGGCCACAGCCAGCTTGCCACGGAAGGCGGCTATGTTGTCGTAGCCCTTGCGCTGCATCCACTGCTGCAGGGTGTCGTTCATCTGGCGCAGGGTGTCGATACCGTCGCGGTACAGTGCGCTGACCACCTGGACCGAAGTGGCACCGGCCAAGAGCAGCTTCACCACGTCGTCGCCGCTCGACACGCCGGTCGAGGCGCTCACGTCGCAGCGCATCTTCTTGCTCAAGATGGCCACCCAGCGCAGGGTGTTGTACAGCTCGCCCGGGTTGGAAAGCCACGAGGCATTTTTCAAGGTCTCGTTCTCGATGTCGACATCCACCTGCACGTTCTTGTTGAACATGGTAACGCCCTGTATGCCCATCCACGAGAGCTGCTGCATCTGCTTGGCCATGTCGGTGAAGTAGGTGCCCACCTTGATGCTGATGGGAATGGTAACGGTCTTGCGCAGGGTGTTGATGATCTGGTTGAACGTGCGCTCCACGTCGTCGGCCGAAAGCGAGGTCTCGTATGGCAATATGGCCATATTGAGCTCCAGTGCATCGCATCCGGCATCCTGGAACTTCTGGGCATAGGTGAGCCAGTTCTCATAGCTGAAGCAGTTGATAGAGCCTATGACCGGTATGGTGAGGCGCTGCTTGGCCTCGCGTATCATCGAGAAATGGCGCTCCAGCGAGTCGTCGGCCACATGCATGGCTATGTACTCGTAGCTGTCGCCATAATTGTCTGTCGGGGCCACCACATGGGTGTTGCGCTTTATATCATATATTATCTGTTCCTCAAAAATGGACTTAATCACCACGGCGCCGGCACCGGCTTGCTCCATCTGCACCATCTTGTCCACATCCGAAGTGAGGCCGCAACTGCCAACCACAATCGGGCTTTTCAGTTCGAGACCTAAGTATTTCGTTTTCGTATCCATATTTGTCAGTTTTTTTGTTAGTCAATAATCAAATGCAAAAATATGTAAAATATATTTATAGGTAAAAAAAAACTTAATATTTTTTAGAATAATTTCATATATCACTGATTACCAGAGGCAGCAAAACACACCAAACCAGTCGAAATTCTCCCGTGGGCACTTCTTTTTCATTTTTTTACCGCATTATTGCGGAAAAAGTAGTATCTTTGCACGCGATTTTTTGAGAAAAAAAACAAGATAACAATATGGAAAAGCAGATTGAAGAAAAGAACACCGAGATGGGCAACATCATCACCCGTTCGGAAGAATTTATCCAGAAAAACCAAAAGATTATTACCATCGTGGTCGTTGCCATACTGGTGGTAGTGGTCGCCATCTTTGGCTTGCGCAAGTGGTATTTCCAACCTCGCGAAGTACGTGCCGCCGAAGAGATGTTCGCCGCCGAACAATGGTTTGCTCAAGGCGACTTCGAGAAAGCCCTCAATGGCGACGACACCTACCGCGGTTTCCTGGCAATTATCGACAACTACGGCTGCACCAAAGCCGGCAACCTCGCCAAATACTATGCCGGTATCGCCAACCTCCGCATGGGCAACTACGACGAGGCCAACAAATGGCTCGGCAAATATAGCGGCAAAGACACTTTCACCAAACCCCTCGCCGAGATGATGCAGGGCGACGCCGAAATGGAACTCGGCAACACCGAGAAAGCTGTGAGCCACTACACCAAAGCCGCCAAGATGGAGTCCAACTTCATCACCACCCCGACCGCTCTCTTCAAGGCTGGCATGGGCTACCTCATGCTGAACAACAACAGCAATGCACTCGACTGCTTCAAGCAGATCAAGGCCAACTACCCCGAGAGCACCGAATGGCAGGACATCGACAAATACATCGCCATAGCCGAGGCCGGCAAATAAAGAATAGCGACTGTTGATAACAAAGGGCGTCTCCATCCGGGACGCCCTATTTTTTACCCGTATTTCCACACCGATCAATCCTACCATATCTCCAGCATATCTCCAGCATATACCTAGCATATACTTACCATATCCCCAGAATATACTTACCATATACATTGAATATAGAAAACATATATAAATGCATATAGAATGCATATACAAACCATATACAATGGCGCGTTTCTTCAAAACGCATTCTGCAAGAACAAGCTTGAAGATAGCATAAGCACGACGGCCTCAGCCGTTCGTTCCACGTTGATTGCAGGCCTCAAATTTGCAGCCTTTTGCTTCGCTGAAAAGCAATAAAATCGATGGGTTGGACGTTATTATGGCGGAATATATATGGGCGGAATGGTTTTGTTTTTTCTTAAAACAAACAATATGACTAACGTTAATCTACCAAAAGACGCTGTTTTCGATGAGGCCATGCTACATGACCTATGTAACAGAGATTGGTATAGAATCTCTTTCGGTTCAGTTGCTGAGTGGAATGTTTCCATCCGCTATGTTCTTGATGAAAACTGTTTTGGCTACAAACCATACGGTCAGTTCCTCGTCAGTGAATTTTCTCCCGAGGAATACGATTTCTATGTTTTTGACACAAATGAGATGTGGGAAGAAGACCACAACGAAAGTATCTGCGATGTTTTTTTCCACGGCCAGCCGCACCACATAGGTTATGCTCACCGAGTGCTGTTCGCAGGTATGAGAACTGCTTTTAAGGACGATTTCGGTGATGACATTTATACTGGTGACATCGTGTGGGCTGATAAGAATCCCGAATTGATATTCCCTGTCGACAAGATGTTGAATTCCGGCGAGCCAGCCTTGATGAAGAGTTATAATGAGGCAATCCCCCTTAAAGAGTCCAAGAGCCTGATACGCGTGGGAACGGTGTTTAACGACCTTGACTGGAGCAACCCCATGTCGCTGTGTAAAAGAAACGTGAAGTTCTTGTATGAAGCTTACGGCGAGAAATCCAACCTCCCACGCCTAAAAAGAATGCTCACAAGGGCACAAATCACACCATCGTTTATGCAGAATTATGAGGCTTATGAACTGATGAGCCAGTTTGGAGAAAAATACGGCTGGCGTAACAAATGGTGGCAACACCGAAATACGGAGGAGTAGCCATGAACTATGCACAAATCGGACTTATCGGGGAAACAGCGGTGAAGCTGAAACTGCTGGAAATGGGTTGGAACGCCATCAACCTAAATGATGCCATACGGAACTTTAAAGGTGCCGATTTAATTTGCATAAATGGGAAAGAGACATGCTTGATACAAGTCAAAACCTGTCCGAACCCAAGTAAAAACCCCAACATACGGACAGGTCTCATATCTGACTGCGAAGGACACATCAAAGATTTGGAAGAAAAGGTGGTCGGTCCGTGGGTGTTTGTGCATATCAAAGGAGAAGGGACAAAAGCAGAATATGACTTTTATATACTCACACGTCAAGAGGTAATTGATTTGATAACAACAAGCAATGATTGGTATGTAAGTCAAAAAGATGATACGGGTAAAGACATACAGATTGGTTTGTATCTTTCGTGGATACGCGGTATAGGATACAAACGCGACGCCAAAGACTATCACGCATACGAAAGCGTCATAAAAGAAGACCCGAAAGACAAATGGGAGAAAATATGGCAAAAATGAGTCTTTGCAGCACCAATTATTTTTGAAAGCTGTCGAAAAGATTGTCACAGGCCAATTGATAATAATGGCCATATGAAACAATGTAGCAAAACGGCCTTGCAATGATGCAAGGCCGTTTTACTTCGGTGTAAATGCCTTTTAAATGATGCACTGTGTTTTGTATATCCATTGTCGGTTACACAAACCAGTTACAAATCAGTTGGCGGCTTCCCAAAAAGGTATCAGCCAAGCATCTCGGCCAAAGCGGACACCATATTCTCAGCCCCGGCAAATATCTCGCTGATGCGCGTGGCGGCCATATAGGCGGGAGTGGTTATCACCTTGTGCTCGGTATCGACACACACGTCGGTGGGACCGCAAGCCTGTACCTTGCAGCCAAAGCCTTTGGCCACGCCTGAAGCCTGGTTGTTATCTGGGCCCAACGTAAGTTCCACCTCGTAGCGACCCAGCACCTTGGCCACCACCATCGGGGCGATGCACATGGCCACCACCGGTTTCTTTGCACGATAGGTCTCAAGTATAGCATCCTGAACGCTGTCTACAACCTCCATACGAGGGCCATCGAAGGCGAATGTACTCAGATTTCGAGCCGCACCCATGCCGCCAGGAAGTGCCAGGGCATCGTAGTCGGCAGGGTTGTATTGTTCCAACGGAAGCAGGTTGCCTCGGGCAATACGGGCACTCTCTACAAAGATGTCGCGCTGTTCCATATCAAGGACTGTACCTTCCTCCTCTTCATCTTGGACTTCAATATGGGGCACAACCTCAAAAAAGCCTTCCGGAGCAAAGCACTGGTACTGCCAGCCTCGACGGTCTATGGCCAGTAGCAGGCTCAACGACTCCTGAAGTTCCGAGCCGTCGCGGTTGCCACAACCGCTGAGAATGACTGCTATTTTTTTCATGACTATAAAAATATAGTGCCTATAGAAACTATAGTTACTATAGGCACTATTTATAATATTTTACTTGTTGAAAGCATCGACGCTCTCCTTGATCAGCTGGAAGGTGGCTTCGATGTCGTTATCGAGACCCATCGAGAAGCGAATGAGGCCTTCGCTCATGCCGAGGTCGACTTGCCGCTGTTGCTGAAGAGGGTCTTGAAGTAGCCAAGGCTGACGGCCAGGTAGCCGACACCCTTCTGCTGCATGAGCTCCATGATCTTGCTGGCGCGGTCAGCGGTGCCCATGTCGATGCTGATCATGCCACCAAAGCCGTAGCCCTCATTCATCATCGAGCAGAAGAGCTCGTAGTCGGGATGCTCGGGCAAGCCGGGGTAGTTGTATTTGAAGCCCACCTCTTTGAAGCGCTTAGCCAGGTACATGGCGTTCTCGCCGTGCTTCTTCATGCGGATGTGCAAGGTGTGCAGATTCTTGTTGATGGAAGCCGAACGCATTGGATCCAACACGGGACCGAGCAGCATGCAGGTACCGTTGTTCACATCAATAAGGCTGTTGATATACTCGGCACTGCCGCAGATAGCACCGGCCACGCAGTCATTGGTACCGTTGATGTACTTGGTCATCGAGTAGACGGTGACGTCGGCACCCAGGCGGCAGGGGCTGAAAATCATCGGGGTGAAGGTATTGTCGACAATCAACTTGGCGCCGTGGGCGTGGGCCATCTTGCTCAGCTCGGGAACATTGGCGATGCGGAGCAGGGGATTGTTCATCGTCTCAGTGTAGACAACCTTGGTGTTGGGGTGCTCGTCAAGGGCTTTCTTAACAGCGTCAAGGTTCTGCATGTTCACAAAGGTGCAGTTCACATTGAACTTTTTCAGGTAGTTGGCCATGAAGGCGAAGGTGCCACCATAGGTGGTCATGCTGGCCACGATGTGGTCGCCAGCGTTCACTTCGTGCAGCAGGGCGCTGGTGATGGCGGCAAGGCCGGAACCGGTAACCCAAGCCATCTCGGTGCCTTCCATAGCAGCAAGGCGCTGGCAAAGGGCGAGGTTAGAGGGATTCCAGTGGCGGCTGTAGAGGAAGTAGCCCTCGGTTTCGCCATGGAAGGTCTCGGTCATAAGGTGAGCCTCAGGAAAGGTGAAGGTTGCCGAGTCGCAGATTGCGGGGTTTACGCCACGGTTGGCATCGCGACCATCAATACGTTGAATAGCGGTTGCGGGATCGAATTTGTTCATTGCTTATTGGTTTTTATAATTATACTTAATTGTTTGAGGCTGCAAAGATACATAATTTTCCCCATATAGCCACAGACAATTGGCAACATTTTCGCCAAACAACAAGTTATCACTCATTTACCATTTCCTTTCACCTTCCACCTCTCACCTTACTACGACTATCCTTCGGGCCGGGGCATTGCCTATTTTTACCATGTAGGTGCCTGTCGAAGGTACATTGAACCGAATTGTCTGGCTGTCCGGTCGCTTGACTGCCTCAATCTGGCGTCCCACCACGTCGTATATATGCACATCAACGCCATAGATACCCTCGACCACAATCTGGCCATTGCTTGAATAGATCTTGGAGGCAGCTTCCCCAACGTCTTCTATGCCATCCTGCGGCACATATATGGTGTCGTGCACATGCACTGTGTCGTGCAGCCAAACCGTATCGTACTGCGTCAGCCAAATGGTATCTGACACTGTCATTGTATCAATCACAATTTCTGTCAATGTATCAACAACAGTCTCGGTCTGTATTATTGTGTCATGAATAGGCAGAAGCGTACTATCATATACCGTTATGGCAACCATTGTTGTATCAAATGCCGTTACTGATACCACTGTGGTGTCGTAAACTGGCACAACGGTAGTATCATGCACTACTGTTGTGTCATACAATGTTATTGAAGAAATAGTGGTGTCGTAGAATATCACCGCTACTTCGGCCGTGTCGTACACTATTGTAGTGTCTATCACCTGCACGGTGTCGTAGACCAGCACAACGGTAGTATCATTTGTTATTACTGAAACTACTGTTGTATCGTATGTAGTTATTGGCAAGATAGTGGTGTCGTAGAATATCACCACTACTTCGGCCGTGTCGTACACTATGGTAGTATCTATCACCTGCATGGTGTCGTAGACCGGCACAACGGCAGTATCATATATTATTTCAGGCACTATTGTTGTATCGTATGTTGTTATTGGTAATACAGTGGTGTCATATATTATTACTGCCACTTCGACCGTGTCGTACACTATGGTAGTATCGTATACTGGCGCAACTGTAGTATCATATGTTATTACTGGCAATATTGTTGTATCGTATGAAGTTATCGGAATCATAGTGGTGTCGTAGACTATTACAGGCACATCAGCAGTATCATACACTATGGTGGTGTCCATCACATGCATGGTGTCGTATACCAGCACATTGCTATAAATGGTGTCGTACACATTGATGGTATCGATAATAGGAGCATCTGCAAACACCGCTGTGTAAGTAATGTTGGTGCTGGCTGTAATGTTCAGAGTATTGTCGGTTGAGCCGTTACTCCAGCGCTTGAACATATATCCCAAGAACGCTGTAGCCGTGAGTTGAACCTCACTACCGACAGCGTACTCGCCACTGCCGCTAACCGAACCCCACAACGGGTTGTTCTCCGTGGCGGTAATAACAGCCACGTCGCAGTTGTCGTCGATGTTGGTGAAATAGCTCCAACTGCTGTTATCGTAGTAGTTCTGCATGCTACCGCACGGCACATAGACAGGTATAAACTGCGGTATACCTGTAAAGGTGTTGCTGTAGGCAGCGGGCGGAGTAGCTCGGTCTACGACGATTGAGGCCACATTACTGCAACCCTTAAAGGTGTAGTCTGGTATCTGCGTCACCTCGCCTCCGATAGTTATTGTCGCGATGCCGGTACAGCCTTCGAAGGGGGAGTCTAGGTTGTTGCTGTTGTAATAATTGCCCCCTTGCCTCCCATTGGCGGCAGCGGTGCAGTTTACGGCGTTGAACTGCACGTCGGTCAACCCCGTGCAACCATAGAAGGCGTGGTGTCCAATGCTGGTAACGCTGGCAGGCACAATCAGGGTGCCAGTCGCACTCTGGCAGTTGTAAAAAGCATACTGCCCCACCCATTCCACGCCACTCGGCAGGTCTATGTAGGTTACCGGTTCGTTGCCAATATAGAGATTGTGGCTGTAATACATCGGGTTGGACATTGCATCGTAGAACTCTATGTCGCACCAGTCGGCCACCGAGCCAGCATAGTCCACCCTCGTAAGGCTGTCACATTCGTAGAAAGCATAATAACCAACCGAGGCGACACTGGCCGGTATTGCCACCGATGTCAGTCCCACGCAACCGCGAAAGGCATTTGCAGGTATCACCTCCACATTATCACCAATGTTCAGCGTAGTTATCCTCGTGCGACCGCCGAACATGCCAACGCCGCCAATATTGGCGCAGGAGGTGGATGTATAGTTCAGCGCCTCAAGGCTACCGCAATCCCTCAGCGCACCCTCGCCGATACTGGTAACTCCCACAGGTATCGTCAATGTGCGCATGCTGTCGCATCCTTCGAAGGCATTGGCACCAATTGTAATCACCGAGGCCGGTATGGTGGGACATACAATCTTTGGGTGTGCACCCTTCAGCATCTGCTTCGAGCTGTTAGCATAGTAGAGGCTGTCCTTCTGATACCCATTCACGCACAGCGCACCCCATGGGGTACCGGTGGCAGTGCCGCTATAGTATATCAGTTTTACATGGTAGAAGGCGTCGTTTCCTATCCACAACACCACACTGGGCACAGTTACAGGCTCCAGTTGTGTGCAGTTGTAGAAAGCATTGGGCCCAATATCCGTCAATGTGGCAGGAATATTCACAGTCTCTAGTTTGGTGCAACCGCTGAAGGCCCCAGGTTCTATCGAAGTAACGCCACTACCAAGATGGATATCAGTCAGTCCAGTACAATCTTTGAATACCTGCTCTTCAATATATGCTACCGCGTCGGGCAAGACAATGCTATTCAACCCCGTACACCCGCTAAAGGCAAAACTACCAATAGAAGTAACCCCATCTGGAATAATAATATCTGTCAGGCTACTACAGTTCCTGAAAGCAGAGCCACCGATAGAACTTATTGTATTCGGCAGCGAGATGGTTGTCAACTTCATACAGCCACTGAAGGCATATTCGCTTATAGATGTTACCGAGTCGCCAATCTCCACCACACGCAGGCTGTCCTTGTTTATTGCACCTAGTATATTGTAGTTGCAGCTATATACAAGCGTGTCCAAATAAACATTAGAGAATGATGATTTACCATTACCCACACTCGTAACCCCGCGTCCAACTGATAGTTTCCGTAGCCCAATGCAGTCAGAGAAAGCATTGACTCCTATCGTAGCAACTCCGTCGGGTATACTGACGCTTGTCAAACTGGTACAGTTATAGAACGTACTTATAGGGATACTGGTAACACCCGTTGGAATATTTATGCTTGCCAGCCCCGAGCAACCATAGAAAGCACCCTTCCCTATCGAGACAACACTCTCGGGGATGACAAGACTGTTTAAGCTCGTGCAGTTCCTGAATGCATAGTCCGCTATCACTGTTACATGGCTCGGAATTGTTATCGTTGCGAGATTTCCTGCCTCCGCAAAAGCATTGGCATATATGGTTGTCACGGAGTCTCCGATAATCACCGTCTCCAGTCGCGCCTTCACTATTTGCTCAAAAAAGTTCTTCGAACAGTTATAGTTGAGATACACCAAGCTGTCTCCCAGAAACATATAGGAACCAATATTATTCAGTCCTCTTCCGATTGTCAGCGAATCCAAGGCACAATTCATGAAAGCATAGTTATCTATGCTTGTAACAGCATCTGGAATGGTTACAGACGAAAGGCCAGTGCACCCATTAAAAGCAGAATAACCAATAGAAGTAACACTCTCTGGTATGATTATTCCTGCCAACGATGTGCAACCAGCAAACAGTTGCTGGCTGATTGAGGTAATGCCTTCGGGCAGAACAGCCGAAACCAAGCCCGTACATCCACTGAAAGCCATTGTTCCTATATACGTGATGTTGCTGCCGATAACAACGGACGTAATACCATCACACCCGTAAAAAGCACCACTGCCAATGGCCGTAACCGGACACTTGACTCCGTTATGCGTGATACTGTCCGGAATAACAAGAGCGCCAACTGGCTTTAGGTACCCCTCCCAATAGTTTTGATAGTTATCGGTAGGGCTTGTGATTGTTATCCATTGGTCAGTCATGCTGTTGGCGTAGTGGTTGTAGTAAAGCCTCTGACCAGACGGCAAATCAACATAGCCATTGTAGCCCCACGCAGACGAACAATGCAGCAGCAGAGTCAATAAAACGAGTAGAGTCTTCTTCATATTGCTTTTATTTGATGAATGTTTTACACAAAAAAGTCGTGGACCTTGCTTATTAGCCTTGAGGTGTTCCACGACCCTATTCTCCATAAGTAAAGCCCACGATATCATCGCAGGCGTTTACTGCTTCACTTGGAGAATAGTTTAGATGTGGAATTTCAAGGCTATTCTGTGAGCGTAAACGCTTTATCTGTATATTGTCTATTCTTGTTCTATTCTATAGTTTGCAGGTGTTTAGTAGTGTTTTTCTTTACTCCTATTCGCGCTGCAAATATACATGTTTTTTCTGAATTACATACCAACTTGTGGAAAAAACGCCATAAAGGTGTACACCGAAGTACATCCCCTACAGTGTAGGAACGCACCATTGTGGATAATAAGCCATGGGTAAAAGAAAAGGGAGGAACAGATGTTCCTCCCTTAGAAATTGGTCGGGGTGAAAAGACTCGAACTTTCGACCCCTTGCACCCCATGCAAGTGCGCTAGCCAACTGCGCCACACCCCGAACAATTAGGTGATTTCCTCTCTCGGAAATCGGGTGCAAAAGTACTACTTTTCCCCGATATGGCCAAATATTTTTTATTATTTTTGTTTATTTATCTATTTTACAGTACGATATTTTTCGCACCTTCATAACAAAAGTGCCGTTTCGCTCGGTTCCTACCTCCTATTTACTGCCTTTTTTTGCCACTCTACCGACAACAACTTTCAGTCTTGATCGCCCACCGCCTTCTGCCTCGAGTCGCATTGCTCTGTATGATGTCTCTACCGCAGCAGGAAGTTCTTCATCCATATAACTCTTCAATGCCTTCATACGATATTCTGTGAGCAACATATTGTATGTTTCGTCGCTGGAAACATCACAGCTAAGTGAGAACGAGACAGCATACGACGGATTATCGTGTAAAAACCGTACCAATTGTGCCAACTGTTCTCGTCCATAGCGGCTCAAGTTCACATCGGTGCCATCACCAAATAGATCATCATATTGCATTACTTCGCCGATAGGCAGGCCATCAAGTTGTATATCTATCCTCTCTTCTGCGAAAAGCCGATCTTTATCAAAACTGACTGTGTTTAGATTTCTTTTTTCGGTGAAATAACCGTCACGATACACCGTAATGCCATAATACTGGTCGCGACGCAAATACAAACTGTAAACGCCAGTGCTGTCAGTCTGCGTCGAGCACACATATCGACCATCTTGCGTAGCCATTACACGGGTGCCAGCCAATGGCTTGTCTGATTTATCCAATACCCTACCCCACACTATCATTCCATCAAGGGTTCCTGCAAATGAGTATATAGACCCTTTGTCTCGGCTCGAAAGCCAATAACCGCAATTATGCAACGTATCAACTACCAGTTCACAGTCATCGGCAGCAACGTCATTTATGGGCCATGGCAATCTCTGCACCGTTTGCGTGCCGATCTGCAACATACCTACAGTGTCCGATTCATGTGTATCGGAAACCAGCCGCGTGACATAAATATCGAGACTTTGTTCACCAGCTTCGCGACCGTTGGAAGCAAATATCAAATAGTCTCCATACATCGAAGGCGACACTTCATCGTAGCGAGTATTCACCCTTCGACCCAAGTTCACAGGTTTGCTCCATTTATCATCTTCAAGCACTGAATACCACAGATCCGAACTGCCGTATGACCCTTTGCGCTCTCGCGAAGCAAACACCATTATCTTGCCATCTGCAGAAAATGTTGGGTGTTCTACCGCCATACCATCCATTTTCACTTTCTTCACCTTGGCACGCTTCCCTTCACGGACAATACATTGGTACAGTATCGAGAGTCCATGTCGGTCAATACGAGTGAAGTATATATCTGAACTCGCGGGGTGGCGAACCACATAGTTTATACCGTCCTCAAGTTGGACAACAGTTGTGTCTGGCCAAAACCCTATAATTTGCCTACCGGAACGCTGCACAGCAAGCAGCACTTGCGATGAGTAGCAATACAGTGTGCTATCCACTACCGATAGACTGGATGCCGTCCCCGGCAACACCGCCAACGTCTGTTTCTCGGCCACAAAAGCAGATTCTTGTGCCACTATAGTACTTGACACACACAACACAGTCAACAGCAGATAAAAGCTTTTCCTCATTTTCGTCTACTCTTGAGGGTTGATTTACCTTCGACCAACGAGAGCGGCAATGCCTCGTGCATACTTTTAATATAATGGAACTTCAGACCTTCCAGATACGAGGATGTTATATCCTCCACATCACGCCGATTGTCTTCACAAAGCACGATATCAGTGATACCCGCACGTTTGGCAGCCAGTATTTTTTCTTTTATGCCACCCACAGGTGTTACATCACCACGCAGCGTTATCTCTCCTGTCATTGCTATATTGGGGAGTACTTTGCGGTGGGTGAATGCCGATACCATGGCCACAAACATGGTAATGCCTGCAGAAGGGCCATCCTTAGGAGTGGCTCCCTCAGGCACATGTATATGCACATTACTAGACTCTATCTTCTTGACATCTACACCAAAGCGTTCACCGTTAGACTTAAGGTATTCGAATGCCAGAGTAGCGGACTCTTTCATCACATCTCCCAAATTACCTGTCATAGTCAATGTACCTTTGCCTTTGCTCAGCGAACTCTCGATGAATAGTATCTCTCCTCCGACCGGAGTCCATGCCAAACCGGTTACTACACCTTCTCGAGCTTCTCGCTGACTACGCTCACTATTGTGTATCGGCAATCCAAGCACATCTTTCAGTTCATCGACATGTATCGTAGCCGAAGATTTGCCTCCACTCTCTATCATCACAATACGATGCCGCACCAGTTTAGAGAGCTGTTTCTCGAGCTGTCGAACTCCACCTTCACGGGTGTATTCATTTATAACCTTTGTTATAACAACCTCGGGCACACGAAGGCTGCGACGATCGATAGCATTCTCTTTCAAGATGCGCGGCAGCAGATGTTTTTGAGCTATCTGCAGCTTTTCTTCGAGCACATAACCACTAAACTCTATCACCTCCATACGATCCAATAGTGCCGGATGTATCTCTCCAAGACTATTGGCAGTGGCAATGAAGAATACCTGCGAGAGGTCGTAGTCAACACCGATGTAGTTGTCATGGAAGTGGCAGTTTTGTTCGGGGTCTAATACCTCAAGCAAGGCCGACGAAGGGTCGCCGTTGAAGGAACTGCGCTGAACCTTGTCGATCTCATCAAGCACAAATACCGGATTCGATGCCTCTGCCTTAATCATTTCTTGCATGATACGCCCGGGAAGGGCCCCTATATAAGTGCGACGATGGCCACGGATTTCAGCTTCGTCATGCAATCCACCCAACGCCACACGACGGTATGGCCGTCCCATAGCAGCAGCTATACTACGACAAATCGAGGTTTTACCAGTACCTGGAGGTCCCACAAGGCATAACACTTGTGCTTTGGGTTTTATATCGTGCTCACGTTGACGCTTCATCACCGCCAGATATTCTATAATACGCTCTTTTACTTTTTCTATACCATAATGGTCTGCATCCATCACACGCCGTGCTTCGGCAATTTCAAAATGTTCGTCGACAGCCTTATGCCACGGCACATCAAGCAACGTCTCGAGATAGTTGAGTTGCGTAGTGTAGTCCGGTGACATGGGTGGGATGCGACGCATCTTCTTCATTTCCTTTTCGAACAGACTTTTTACAGGCTCGACGAGTTCGGCCTTCTCTGCACGTGCGTTCAATTCGTCGAGGTCGGGATTTGCGCCCCACGGTTCGTCTTTCTTCTGGTCACCAAGCTCCTCCTGTATCACATCAAGCTGATGCCTAAGATAGTACTCGCGCTGCTGCTTGCCTATTACGTCTTGTGTCTTGCTGTCTATCTCGCGGCGCAACTCTTCGATGCCTTTCAAGGTTTTCATCTGCTCCAGCATCTTGTTCACCCTGGCATAATAGTCCTCACAGGCCAAAAACTGGTATTTCACTGTCGCGTCGACCTCCATATGCGAGGCTGCGAAGTTTATGAAAATCTTGTCGCTTCCTATATTACCAAGCATCGATGCAAAATCCTCGTCCTGCATACGCGACTTCATAAGCTCGGAATACTCAGTACGCAACCGCTTCACACGACGCTTGAACATCGGCGTTGCCATGTTTTCATCGTTCTCGGGAGCCAAAGTAACGTGCCCCACCATATAAGGGTCAAGCCTTGAAAGTACAAGGGAATGACATCTCGTCACACCTTGCAGTACAGCCACAGTCACATTTCCGTGTATCTCAAAAACCTTCAGCACCTTGGCCACAACACCTACTGGATAGAGATCCAAATCTGTCGGGTCTTCCTCAGTATTCTTCTGGGTAAAAACGAGTATATGGTTTCCATTACTGTCGTTTTCTTTCAGCAAGCGGCGCGACTTCTGGCGAGTGGCTGCTATAGGCAACAGTACACCTGGCAGTAGCACCTGATCCATCACCGGCAACACCGGCATCTCGTCCTCAATAACCCCATCATCAAGCAACAGGTCTTCACTGTCCTTACCTATTATTGGCACAATATCGGCCCTAATATTCATTCCCTTGGCAAATATTTCGCCTAGTTCTTCCAACAATATCTTCTTCATACAATAATCATTATAACGCATAACACCCCCATTTTGTTTCAAAAATCATCCAAAATACAATTTACTCTTCATGATAGAAAACACGCTTTACACGAGGGGATACAGCAGTAAGTAGTTCGTATGGAATTGTATTAGCTGCTTGGGCATTACGCTGCAACAAATCGCCTTGTCCGAATATCACCACTCGATCACCTTCAGCACATGGAATGTCCGTCACATCGACAAAGCACATATCCATACACACACTGCCGATAATTGGAGCTTCAGCGTTACCGATAGCCACACGACCACGTCCATACCCAAGACCACGATGTAGCCCGTCAGCATAACCAATAGTGAGAATTGCAATACGCGAATTTCGCTCTGCCCTCCAACGACAGTTGTAGCCTACGGTATCACCTTCAGGTATCTCCTTAATCTGCGAAATACGGGTCACCAGACGACTCACTTGCCTCAATTCTGACTGAACCTCCGGCTGCGGACTGATACCGTATAGGCCGATTCCAAGTCGCACCATATCCATCTGTGCCTCTGGGAAACGTGTGATACCACTCGAGTTTAGTATGTGTTTTATGCCAGGCAACGGCGCACTCCATTGCCGAAAACGCTCAATCTGTCGGCGGGTGACGTCGTCCATCGCCGGGTCGTCGGCGCAAGCCAGATGGGTGAACACGCTTCGCACCACCAGTTGTCGGTTAACCTCAGCAAGTCTTTGCTGTAGTTGCGGAACCTGACTACCGTCAAACCCAAGCCGGTGCATGCCTGTATCGAACTCAATATGGATGGGGTATTCTGTTGCACCAATGGTAACAAGATGTTGAACAAAAAGGTCGAGAATGCGGAAGCTGTAGATGTCCGGTTCCAAACGGTAACGTACTATATCATCGAACGAAGCCTGCTCCGGGTTCATCACCATAATGGGCAACTGTATACCACCACGGCGCAACTCCACACCCTCGTCGGCATAGGCAACTGTAAGATAGTCAACATGATTGAACTGCAGAGCCGAAGCCACCTCCACACGTCCGGCACCATAACTGGAAGCCTTGACCATGGCCATCAAGCGAGTAGTAGGACGCAGACGTGAACGGAAATAATTGAGATTATGAGCCAACGCATCAAGATTCACCTCCATCACTGTCTCGTGGTTTTTGCGCTGCAGCAGTTTCGCAACCCGCTCGAATGCAAATACTCGTGCACCCTTGAGCAGGATAGTCTGATTTTGCAGCGACGAGAAATCAAAGCGGTCTATGAAGTCCTGGGTAGTAGCAAAGAAATCGGCCTGGATAGCACTGAAGCAGTCTCTGCAACGCGATATTGCCTCACCCACACCGATGATGCGCGTGATACCACGGCTTGCGACAAGATCTGCCACCCGGGTATAGAGCTCATGGTCAGGCACACCAGTCTGCATCACATCGCTAAGGATGAGGGTCTTTGAGACATGCTGTTGAACGTGTCCAATATAATCAAGTGCTATTGCAAGTGAATTGAGGTCGAGAGAATAGCTGTCGTTTATTAGCAAACAGTTGCCTGTAGCCTCATTCATCTCGAGGCGCATTTCGACAGGTGACAGGTGCGCACAACGGGCTGCAATAACGTCGGGCTGATAGCCAAGCAACAGCAGCAATGCCACACAATGCATAGCATTTTCACACGAAGCACGGTCCACAAACGGGATGGTTACTGTGAACGATTGTCCCTTGGTTTCAACAACAAGCTCTGTGGCAGTAGCATGTGTAGTAACAGAGACCAGCCGTACATCGCTTTCTTCCGAGCGTCCCCAGGTATAGAGCTTCACATGTCGGAATGTCTCTATGCCACTCACGGCAGAATGTATATCTTTATGGTCGATACAGTATACTAGGGTGTCGCAATGGGTGAACAACTGCAATTTCTCTGCAATCTTCTGTCCCCGGGTAAGGAAGTTCTCGTCGTGAGCCGCGCCTATGTTTGTAAACAGACCTATTGTGGGCTGTATCACACGTTGCAGATTAACCATCTCGCCGGCAGCCGAAATACCAGCCTCGAAGACTGCCACATTGTCAGCATCGGAAAGTTGCCATACCGACAGCGGAACACCTATCTGCGAGTTGTAACTCTTTGGACTTGCACACACTCGCTTTTCTGGCGAGAGCAGTTGCACCAACCAGTCTTTCACTATGGTTTTGCCATTACTTCCTGTGATACCTACCACGGGTATCTGGAAACACGCCCGATGATGAGCTACTATCTGCTGCAAGGCTCCTATCACATCTGACACCCGCCAGATGTTGGCATCGGCATAGTTCACATCACAGTCGGCAGGTACTACAAACATGCGCACTCCTGCATCATAAAGATCTGCGATGTAGCGCACACCGCTGTTACGGGTGGTAGGAATGGCAAAAAACATGGTGCCACGCGGTGACACCAGACGACGGCTGTCGGTAAGCAAATGCTCTACGTCTATCGCAGGCTGCGGTAGTTGAAAAGATATAACCTTTACTATGGTTGCTACTTCTGAGGCTTTCATTTGTGTTTTAATATATGGTAGCCGATGCGACACTCGAGGCAACGGTTGCTTTGACAGTAGTGGCTGTCGAGTTGCAGCAGTGCCTGTGTCTCCGCCGCGTTGACAGCAGCGATTCCAGCCTGCTGCCAGCGGCGCACTACGGCATTATCTTCTGGAGGTAATTGCATGAGCAAGCCTATGGCTTGGTCCTTATATATTTGTTCACAACGCATGGCACCGTATACATACAATAGCGGTACCCATGCATTAATTATAAGCGACTGGGTCAGCATCTTGCCGATATGCTTATGCGTAGGACGGGAAGCTGGCACGTCGAATTTGTAATGGTCAATCCAATAGTCAGAGGCTTCTTGGTTGAACAGTTTCTCAATATCATGAACATCGTTGATGTCAAGCAGTGTGGCAAACAGATTACTCGAATGATGCATCAACTGTGCAAACTGGCTTATACGTATAGTTGGGAAACTCGACGGACGTATGCGATAGAACTTCCATAGATGGCTACCCATAGGTTCCAAGTTGGCACCAGAACGCAATGCGTCATAGTCGGCCTGCAGTTTACGTGGGTAGTCATCTTCAAAGTAATTGTTCAGGAAGCCTGCCTGCCCCATCAGCAAAGCCTCCAAACGACATGGGTCGTCTTTCCAACGGGCCAGCAGACGTTGGTCGGTCGACTTGGCCAACAACTCAAACGGCAATGCATTTACCTTGCCGCCGAAATAATGTGCCACAAGCCAGTAGCACGTCTGCTCCCAGCCACCGTGACTTTCGTCGAGCATGCGATGCACTATCTCGCTCTTTCCCTCGATACGTTCCATTGCAAGACGTTCCAGGGTCGACGACCGCACAAGCTGTGGTACCTCGGGCAACTGGTGCCTACAGGGTATACTCTCTGCCTCCACAGGAGACATAAGCGCATCGTAGTGCTCTACCAAAGAAGGGTGCATATAAGGCTTCAGCTCAAGGGTAAGTGGGGTTGTGCCGTTCTGCAGTGTTATCTCGCAGTCGTGCTCATAGACCACATGGAGTATTATATTGTTGTAAGCGGCATCTTCTGAGTGGCGGTGACTTTTCCAGTCCGAAGTATGTATGTGGACCTCTATGTTGCCTACCCACTCCATGTCTCCTACTTGCAGGTGTGCATTGAAGAAGTCGGGGCCGGCATCACGGTTCAGGTCGCCTGGACGCAACACGACAACAGGCTGGCCATCGGTGGTGGTCAGCCCGCGGTCGAGCATCTGATGATGCCAAACGTATTGTAGGAAGGCTTCCGTCATCAATTGAACATCTCTTTCATCTTGTCGAAGAAGCCACGTTCCTGCTTGGTCGGGTTAGGCTTGAAATTGTCGTGCTTCTGCAAATCCTCGAGGGTCTTTTTCTCCTCTTTGCTTAGGTTCTTGGGAACCCACACATTGAGACATACCAACAGGTCGCCACGCCCGTAGCCATTCACCACCGGCAGGCCTTTCCCACGCAGTCGCACCACACGGCCCGACGGTGTGCCGGGTTCTATCTTTATCTTCACCTTGCCGGTCAGCGTGGGTATTTCCACCGAGGCTCCAAGTGCCGCCTCACTAAAGGTGATGAAGGCGTTGTAGTAAAGGTTGGCGTCTTGACGCTCGAAGGTGTCGTGTTCCAACTCTTCGATGAGGACTATCAAATCGCCAGCAATGCCGCCATGTGGAGCAGCATTGCCCTGTCCCTGCATGGCCAGCTGCATTCCATCCTGGACACCTGCCGGAATGTTGATGGTTATTATCTCGTCGCTTTTCACTATGCCGTCGCCATGACAGTCGTGACATTTGTCTTTGATGATACGGCCCTCGCCACCGCAATGCGGACAGGCACTCTGGGTCTGCATCTGACCCAATATGGTGCGTTTCACCTCGGTTACGACACCGCTACCATGGCAGTGTTGGCATGTCTCGTATTTGCCGTCCTTGGCGCCACTGCCGCCACAGGTCTTGCACGGCACATACTTGCTCACCTTTATCTTCTTCTCGCAACCACGGTCTATCTCCTCCAGCGTGAGCTTCACCTTGATACGCAGGTTGGTGCCGCGCAGCACGCGGCGCGCAGGACCTCCGCCAAATCCGCTGAAGCCGGTCCGGAAGCCTCCGCCGAAGAGGTCGCCGAAGATGCTTCCAAACTGCGAGAAGATGTCGTTCATATCCATGCCTCCCTGGCCATAGGCGCCATCCATGCCAGCCATACCGAACTGGTCGTAGCGAGCCTTCTTGTCGGGGTTGCTCAGCACATCGTAGGCTTCGGCCGCCTCTTTGAACTTCTCCTCTGCCTCTTTATCTCCCGGGTTACGGTCGGGGTGATATTGCAAGGCCAACTTGCGGTAGGCCTTCTTTAGTTCTTCGGGGGTGGCGTTCTTGTCGACGCCCAACACCTCATAGTAATCTCTCTTCGCCATAAACAGTATTCTCCTTTCAGCAGGCTACGACCACCTTGGCGTAGCGCAGCACTTTATCGTTGAGGTAATAGCCTTTTTCCACCACATCCATCACCAGGCCTTTCTGGGCCGGATCGGGTGCCGGGATGCGGGTGATTGCCTCGTGTAGGTTCTCGTCAAACTTCTCGCCTTTCACCTCCATGGCCTTGAGGCCTTTCTGCTCGAGTATCTTGATCAGCTTGTTGTAGATAAGCTTCACTCCTTCGTCGTCGCCGGTAGCGGCAAGGGCGCGCTCGAAATCGTCGATTACGGGCAGTATAGCCTTCATCATCTCGCGGCTGCCATTGAGCAGCAGGTCGGCCTTCTCAAGATTGGTACGCTTGCGATAGTTCTCGTATTCGGAGTAAAGCCTGAGGTACTTGTCGTTGAGTGTAGCCAGTTTCTCGCCCAGTTCCTGCACCTTGTCCTCTTCGGTGGCAGGCTGTGCTTCTTCGGTGCCTTCAGTCTCTACCGTCGCTTCTTGTTCCTCTTGGACGTTCTGATTGTTTAGTTCTTCTTGCTGTTCTTTATTTTGCTCTTTTTTGCTCATTGTCGATTAGTTTTTTGATATAGATATAGCAAAAAGACTGCCATTGGCAGTCCATACTGACATTTTGTCACCACACAAATACATCTTCAGGCTTGCGCGGCCGTCGCTGACTGAGCCATTTGAAGTCTGGCAGACGACGTTGGTCGTCGGGCAACTGCATGACAGGGTAGGTCTGCATGTCGGGCTTGTCGAACACCACCACACGCGATGCCGACCTCGTAGTGTCGAAATAAATGCGGAGGTCGGTACCCATGCCGGCGTTGACGCCTACCAGCTGCGGGTTGCCCACGGAGTCCTCTTCGGTGATGTAGAACACAATCTGGGCATTGCCCAGCACATCGGCATACTGCGGTTCGCCTTCGATGAAGTAGACCACGCCCTGTTTGCCTTTCAGCTGGTTGAATTTCTCGCGGTCTACCTGCTGTATGGCGAAGCACCGGCTGCGCAGATAGGCCCGCTTCATCCCCGAGGTGTCGTGCAGCAGGCTGATAGTGTCGGCCGTGCACTGGTAGTGCTCGTACCACAACACGGGATTCTTGTATAGGGTGAGCAGCGAGTCGGGGGCCGAGTAAAAGGCCGAGTCGCACATAGCCTGCGCGTCGCGGCGGTAGACCTTCACCTTGTAGTTGGCACGCACGGTCTCGAGGCTGTTGGTGCTGTCGTTGGTCACATATATCGTGTCGCCGTGCATGAACAGCGAGTCGCCGTCGCTCACGAAGAGCACATGGGCGCTATCGGTCACAAACGAGAAGCGCTGCTTCTGATGGGTCTCGCCATAACGGCCGGTACAGGTAATGTCGTTTGCCGAGTCGATTATCACCACATGCCCCATGGCGCGGCCATACTCCTGCACCTCGTCGTAATACAGCGTGTCGCTGTCGATGGTGCGGCCCTGGTTGTCGACGTGCGAGGCGCGGAAAGAGATGGCGTACCGCGTATCGGTATTGTAGTCGCCCAGCTCGCTGTATATCGTCGACGAGTCGCTGTAGATATGGGTCGGGCTCTCGAAGTGGGCCACCTTGGTGACTGTGTTGTATATCAGGGTATCGGTAACGAGCAGCATCGACGAGTCGCGCAGGCGCACGTCGTTATAGATGTAGAACTCCTTGAGCTCGGAGTTGTACTGTCCCTGTCGGCTGTCGAGCACGCGGTCGTCGCTGGTGCCATGCCCCCATAGGGTGTAGTAGGCCGTGGAGCGGTTGCGCTCGTAGGTCAGGTGGTTGGCACGGAGCACGGTGCCGCCGTCGATGAACACCACGGTGTCGTCCCAGATGTCGAGCACCCGCTCGTTGCCGTCGTAGTAGAGCTGGTTGCCGTAGATGAAGGTGGTGTCGCTAAGGGTGATAAATATGTTGTGGAAGGCGGTGAAACTGTTCTCCTCGGTATCGTAGTGTGCCGAGTCGGCCTCGAGGGTCATGCCTTCGTGGGTGGCCACCACGCCGTTGTAGAGAATCCACACCTGCGAGTTCTCGGGGTCGCGCGACCCCATACCTGCGGTATACTGAATAAACTTCTGTGCCACGGCCTGATGGCCGAGGCACAGAAGGAATAGCAATAGTATGCTTACTATTTTGTAGTGCGCGAACCGAGACGGTCCATGGCGCAACGGAAACCAATCCACGATGTAGACTTGTCTTGATCGTAGAAGCGGCGGGTCGAGGCCTGCAGGTAGTAGGCGCGGTCGTTCCAGTTGCCGCCCTTCACCACACGCACCTTGTTGTTCACCAGCGACGAGATGGTCGATTTGTCGCGAGCCTCGCGGGTGTACATCAGGTTGGTGTTGAGGTCTTCGCCGGTGAGCTGCACTTCGTCGCCAGCTTCGCCTTCTTCCTCTTCGGTTTCTTCTTCGTACTCTTCTTCGTATTCCTCTTCGTCGGCATCGGCCTTACGCTCGAGCCAATTGTCCTGGCTGAGGTTCGAGGCGCGGTCGCCATCGAGGTAGTTCACATTGTTGGCTTGGCGGTAGTTGCGGCGGTTGGCTTCGAAGTCGACTTCCTTCTTCACGAGCGAGCCGTCGTCGGCCACGAGCACTTCGCCGTCCTCGTCGACCTCGTAGGTGTAGTACACGTTGCCACGGAAGGGATCGTTGTCGTCGATGCCGGTGGGGTTGACGACCTTACGATAGACATCCATGCACCATTCGCTGACGTTGCCAGCCATGTTGTAGAGGCCGTAGTCGTTGGGGAAGTACCACTTGACGGGGCAGGTGTAGTCCCAGCCGTCGTTGAGGTTGCCGGCCACGCCCATGGCGTCGCCACGGGTGCGCTTGAAGTTGGCCAGGAACTGACCGTAGTATTTCTTGTTGGCCGAACGGAGGCTTTGACCAGCCCAGGGGTAGGTCTTGTGCTCGACCACGCGCTCGTCGTAGGTGTTGCCGATGGTGCCGAGGGCTGCGAACTCCCATTCAGCCTCGGTTGGCAGGCGGTAGTGGGGGTAGAGCAAGCCGTCGCTCTTGCGCACCTGACGCTCGTCGCCGTTGGGGTCGAGGTCGCGCATCGAGCCCTTGGTGTCGCCCTGATAGGCACCGGCCAGGTAGACGTCGGTCTGGAAGGGGTTGGAGCTCACGTTCTCCTGGTCGAGCTCGAGGATGCCGTTCTCGATGAGTACTTTCTCGTTGAGGCGGTCGGTACGCCACACGCAGAAGGCGCTGGCCTGCTCCCAGCTGACGCCCACGACGGGGTAGTCCTGATAGGAGGGGCTGCGGTAGTAGTAGTCGACGAAGCTCTCGCGCCAGGCCAGCTTGTCGCGCCAGGCGGCGGTGTCGGGGATGATGGCACGCACACGCTCGGGGTACTCCTCGCCGTAGGCGCGGTTCATCCAATATTCGAACTCGCCGTAGGCAGCGTTGCTCACCTCGGTTTCGTCGATGTAGAAGGACGAGACGGTGACGGTGTGCGGGGTGTTGTCCCATTTGTAGCGGGTGTCCTCGCTCACATGGCCCATCACGAACGAGCCGCCTTCGATAAAGACGAGGCCGGGAGCCGTGGGCAGTTCGACGCGGTCGGACAGCTCGTAGCCGCCCCACTTCGGGTCGTTGAGGTTCCATCCGGTTACCGACGAAGTTTTCTTGCGTCCGAAGCACGAGGTCAGGAGCAACAGGGTTGCCACTGCCATCAGCGTAAATCTGAATGTCTTCATATATCTTGCTTTTGTATTGTTCTTTTCTACCTTATAACGCCCGAATGGCGTTTTTGTTTCATTATTGTCGTTTTTTAACTTTCGTTTGCTTTAGAACGACGGGCAGCGTATGGCCTTGACTTTCTTCTTCTGCTCGGGCACGGGCAGCATGATGCCCACCGTAATCTCGTGGGCGCCTGCGGTGTTGTTGGCCAGCTTGGACACTGTCACATCGTAGCTGTAGCCCACCTTGAAGTGGTCTTGCTGCACACCGACCTGGAAGATGAAGGCGTCGGCGTTGGCGGTGCCGTGGCGGAACCACACGCCCACCAGGAAGGGCACCCAATCGAGATAGAGGCCGTAGTTGAAGTAGTGCAGGCCGCCTTGGTATTGGTACACGATGTTGGGCGAGATGATGGGCTGACCGAGGCCGAGCGACGACTGGCGGCGCTCCTCGTCGGCCAGGTTTATCAGGCCGCCACCGTGGAGGGTGATTTTCATCGGGACGCGGTCTTCGGAGTAGAAGGCCACGTTGGGCTGGGTGAGGTGCGACAGGGCGAAGCCTGCGAACCACTTGCGGGCGTAGGCCACGGCGCCGAAGTTGAAGTCGAGGCCAAACTTGGAGAGGCTTTCGGGGGGAGTGGCCGTGGTGTTGTAGGAGAAGCCCATTTCGGCGTTGATCTGGTCGGGAAAACGCAGGTAGTCCGACCAGTTGAGGTGGGTGTTCATGAGCGAGGCCTGGAGGCCGGCGCTGATGTTGATTTCGCGGGTGATGCGGAAGTTGAAGGCGTACATGGCACCCAGCGTGTTGGTGCTCAGCGCGCCATGGTCGCCCACGCGGTCGGAGAGGACGATGACGCCAACACCGCCGTGCAGGTCGGGAAAGTACTGGTCGTATGACGCCGAGATGGTGGAGAAGGCGCTCACCAGACCGGGCCACTGGGCACGGTAGGCTATCGAGATGCGCGGCGCCACCGCGGTGCCGGCAAATCCCGGGTTGAGGTAGAGGGGATTGGCGTAGAATTGAGAGAAGCCTACATCCTGGGCGCCTGCCGTGGCCGATGCAAGCAGCATCACTCCCAGCAGGGCTCCGCGCAGCTTCTTTTTCAACGTTATTTCGTTCATATTATAGGCCTATATTCAAGCGGCAATATTACGAATATTTTTTCGATTTGGAGTTTTTTCTGTAAAAATATTTTGCAACTGGCGGTCTTACAGACAATTATTTTTCACACCGCACTCTTTCCGGCTGGCAAAAAACAGGCGGCCGACACTGTGTTTTCGGCGTTTTTCGCCCTTCTCGCCGCGTTGTTGCAGGGCTTTCCGGCACCTCGGGCGGCGCTCCCCGAAGCACCCCCTCCGGCCGTTCCTATGTACTTCTTATGTCGTTCTTATGTTGTCTTTATGTTTAAAACATAAGAAATACATAAGAAATACATAAGAAGTACATAAGAAATACCAGAGGGGATCCGGTGGGGAGCAGGAGCGGGGCTGGCTATCAGGCAGATAGGAAGCATGCCGGAAGGCCGCAGGAACGTTAAGCGATGTTAATTTAAACTAAATTAAGTGAAAAACAAGCTCGGCGGAGGCCCGCGGGAGGGGTGGCGAGGGGGCTGGAACGGCGGCGGGGTTGCAGGGGGCGAACGGGGGGCTGTCGGGACGTATTTATTTTCCAAATTATATTAAAATTGCGCGTACATCGAAAAAAAGTTGTATCTTTGCACCCTATGAAAAAGGCCAAAAAACTAACGATAATCGTTGCAATCGGCTTGCTGACAGTGTCTTGCAGCAACGTCGAGAAGTTGCTCAAGAGCAACGATTACGAGGCGAAGTACGCCGCCGCCATGAGATACTACGAGGAGAACAGTTTCTCGAAGGCCATACAACTGTTCGAGAACCTGACGCTGCACTACCGCGGCAAGGAGAACGCCGAGAACATCGCGTGGTACTATGCCCAGTCGCTCTACAAGGAGAAGGACTACTACACGGCCGCATACCAGTTCAAGCGCTTTGCCCGCCAGTTTCCCTACAGCGACCGCGTCGAGGAGGCTGCCTTCCTGTCGGCCTACTGCCGCTACATCGACTCGCCGCCCTACACGCTCGACCAGCGTCTGACGCGCGAGGCCATCGAGGAGTTCGAGACCTTTGCCGAGCGGTGGCCACGCAGCAACCACATACCCGAGGCCAACCGCTATCTGGACGAGATGCGTGTGAAGTTGATGAAGAAAGACTACGAGATAGCCTACGGCTACTACTTCATCGAGGAGTATAGCGCCGCCTACGAGAGCCTGAAGAACTTCCTTAGCCTCTACCCCGAGGCACCGATGCGCGAGGACGCCATGTTCTACCTGCTCCGCTCGGGCTACCTGTTCGCCATAGGCAGCCGCGAGGAGAAGCAGCGCGAACGCCTGCAGCAGGTGGTGAACGACTTCGACCGCTTCAGCAGCAGCTTCAGCAACTCGAAGTACCTGGCCGAGGCGCAAGACATCTACACCCGCACGCGCACCGCCCTGGCCAACCTCGAAAGCGACGAGGCCGCCGGCGCCGACCGCCAGTAGCATACCGCAAAACGAAGAAAAACAAACGAATATACCAACAACGACAATGGAAGAGAAGAAAAAAGTGGTAACCACCACCATCACGCGCAACACGGCTGACTTCAGCCAAATGACCGACAACATCTACGAGACCGTGGCCGTGCTCACCAAACGCGCCAACCAGATCGCTGCCGACGAGAAGAGAGAACTGCACAACAAGATAGACGACTTCAAGAGCAGTGCCGACGCCATCGACGAGATGTTCGAGAACCGCGAGCAGATCGAGATAGTGCGCCGCTTCGAGCGTCAGCCCAAGCCCACCCTCGAGGCCACCGAGGAATACCTCGAAGGCCAGATATACTACCGCAACCCCGCCAAGGAAGACAAGCAGGCCCAGCACTTCGAGTCGCTCGAAGAGCAGATCATCAACGCCTGATAGATGAACATCGTAGTCGGCATCACCGGAGGCATAGCAGCCTACAAGGCACCCGAACTGGTGCGGCTGCTCGTCAAGGCCGGGCACAGCGTGCGCTGCGCCGCCACCGAGCACGCCCTGCAGTTCACCACACGGGCCACCCTCGAGACCGTGTCGGCCAACCCGCTCTACTGCGACCTCTTCGCATCGGGCCGCACCGAGCACATCTCGCTCAAAGACTGGGCCGACCTGCTCGTCGTGGCACCCGCCACGGCCAACATCATAGGCAAGGTGGCCGGCGGCATTGCCGACGATGCCCTCTCCACCCTGCTGCTGGCCATGCCGCCGCAGCATGTGCTGATGGCCCCGGCCATGAACAGCCAGATGTGGGCGCACCCCGCCGTGCAACGCAACATCGAGACCCTCCGCAGCTGGGGCATCGCCATGGTGAGCCCCGCCGACGGCGAGCTGGCCTGCGGCACCACCGGCCCGGGCCGCATGAGTGAACCGGAAGAAATCGCCGCATGCATAGCATCACTCTCCACTTTCCACTCTCCACTCTCCACTCAAAGGTGGCTCGTCACCGCCGGCCCCACCTACGAGCGCATCGACAGCGTGCGCTTCATAGGCAACTACAGCAGCGGCAAAATGGGCTTCGCCCTGGCCGAGGCGTTGGCCGAGCAAGGCGCCGAAGTGGAGCTGGTGACAGGTCCAACATCACTCTCCACTCTCCGCTCTCCGTTCTCCGCCCACATCCATGAGACCCGCGTGGAGAGCGCCCGCGAGATGTACGCCGCCGCCACCAAGGTGTTCCCCCACTGCCACGGCGCCATCCTCTCGGCCGCCGTGGCCGACTACAGGCCCGCCGAGACCGCCGACCACAAGCTCAAGAAGAACGGCTCGGAAGGCATGCACCTGGAGCTGGTACAGAATCCTGACATACTGGCCACCCTCGGCGGCATGAAGCAGGAGGAACAGACGCTGGTGGGCTTCGCCCTCGAGACCGACCACGAGCTGGAGAACGCCCAAGGCAAGCTCGAGCGCAAGAACCTCGACTACATAGTGCTCAACTCGCTGCGCGACAAGGGCGCCGGCTTCGGGGTCGACACCAACAAGGTGACCATCCTGGGCCGCGACGGCAGCCGCAAGGAAAGCCCCCTGCTGAGCAAACGCGAGGTGGCACGCATGATAATTGAAGCAGTTACGTTATAACGAAATTAACGTGATTACGTAATAAACCATGAAGAAACTGAGCATCGCCGCCATCATACTGGCCTCTTTGGCAATAGCCGGAGAAGCCTTTATTTTTGCCACCCGCAAGCAGGACGCCGACGAGGTGCACTGCCGCGCCATACAGGCCGGCTACCACATCTACGCCCCGCCCATGCCCGACACCCTCAGCTTCTGCGGCGAGCGCGTGCCCCTCAACCTCTACTACGTGCGCGAAAGCCTCGACCGCGAGCTGGTGAGCAACATGTACTACCAGAGCAGCACCCTCTTCTACATCAAGCGGGCCGTGCGCTTTTTCCCCACCATCGAGCGCGTGCTGCGCGAAGAGAAGGTGCCGCAAGACTTGAAGTACCTGTGCGTGGCCGAGAGCGGCCTGCAGTGCGTCACCTCGTCGGCCGGCGCCGTCGGCTACTGGCAGTTCATGAAGACCACCGGCCAGAAGTACGGCCTCGAGATAGGCGACGACGTCGACATGCGCAACCACCTGGAGGCCTCGACCCGCGCCGCCTGCCGCTACCTCAAGGACCTCAAGCGCCGCTTCGGCGGCTGGACCGAGGCCGCCGCGGCCTACAACTGCGGCGAGAACGGCCTCGGCCGGCGCCTCGACGCACAGCAGCAGTCGAGCTACTACGACCTGCTGCTCAACCAGGAGACCCAACGCTACGTGTTCCGCATACTCGCCATCAAGCTCATCATGCAGAACCCCACAGCCTACGGCTACCACGTGCGCCGCTGCGACACCTACCCAGAGCTGCCCACCACCGAGGTGGAGCTCACGGGCCAGAACGTCGACCTCGTGCAGTTCGCCGCCGACAACGGCACCAGCTACAAGATGCTGCGCAGCCACAACCCCTGGCTCACAGCCAGCACCCTCAAGAACAAAAGCAACAAGACCTACAAGGTGCGCATACCCACCAAGAAAGGCACCGAATACAACACCATCATCCGTGGCAAGCACGACACCACGGTAATTGAAAGTATTTGAGCAGCCCACATCGGTCTCCCCACCCCCTAGTGCCTCCCCACCTCCAGGTCTCGGAGGCACTTTCCCTTACCATACCAACCCAAACGCCACTTTTACAAACCACTCATCCTCAACCATTTCAACGATATATCAACGTTAGTTCAACGATAGTTTAACGATTTTAAATCGTTGAACTATCTTGATATATTGTTGACATATCGTCATAATCAGCGACTTAACCGTTTAACAAACAGGTCTTCGGACATGATTATTAACGACACCGACATAACAAAACACATCCCCCACAGGGGCGGAAAGTTCCCCTGTCGCCAAAATATTTTTTGCCAATTGGAATATTATTTGTAATTTTGCACCCGATTTCAGCAGTGAAATCGTACGAAGCGTTTACGCTTGTTCTGTGTATGGGAACCTAGGAAACTCACGTATAGCAGAATTTGTGTAATGGTCTTCGCTGTTCAGCGTGGGCTAATTGCATCTTCTCTATACAAGGTAATTCCTAGGACCTCCATACAGGAATGGTGTAACGGCACCACGCTTCTTATTATATTTGCTCAACGGGGTGCGGAAGAGCTTACAAAAAAAATCAAACGATGAGCAAATATATGAAAAAGGTCACTCTATTGCTTTTTGCAGCAACCACGCTTCTGACCGTATCCTGTAACAAAGATGATGAAAAGGATATTGACCACTCCTTGGACGGAACAAAATGGGCCACTAAAATTGAGGACTGGTACTATTTCAAATCCTGTGACGTAATTGAATTCTTCGATGGCCAAACAACTAGTTATGATGCCGATGAAAATTACCATATCACATCATCTGCCAGCACGATGGGGACAGGGAAATACAGAAAGGATGGCAGCAAAGTGACATTTCAGGATTTCGTAGAGAATCACAATAGTAGCACCGGCAATTATACAATCACTTTCTTGTCTGGAGAAATAACAGGAACTATAATGAAGGTTCAATACGAATACAAAGGTGACACGACCAGAATCAACACTAGGACTTACACTAAGATCTAGGAAGACGGAGCTCGAGTTCTTTTTTCACACAAAACACACGCGGAGAATCATCTGTGCACTACATGATTCTCCGCATGTGTATTTTAGAAGAGATGAGTTTATGTAGAAGTCAGTGTCTTTTATGCTATTGTTTGGAAATAAATCCGTATCTTTGCAGTTGAGATTTACAATGCACGCAATGAGCAACGACAATAGCATCAAGATATTAGGCGCAAGGGAGCACAACCTGCAAAATGTGGACTTGGAGATACCGCGCGGAAAGCTGGTGGTCTTCACCGGCCTCAGCGGCAGCGGCAAGTCATCCTTGGCCTTCGACACCATCCACGCCGAAGGGCAGCGCCGATATATGGAGACCTTCTCGGCCTATGCGCGCCATTTCATCGGCAATATGGAACGTCCCGACGTGGACCTGATAGAAGGCCTCTCGCCTGTCATCTCCATCGAACAGAAGAGCACCAACAACAACCCCCGCTCGACGGTGGGCACGCTGACCGACACCTACGACCTGCTGCGTCTGCTCTACGCCCGCATCGGCAAAGCCTACAGCATCGTCAGCGGCAAACCGATGGTGAAGTACAGCGAGGAGAAGATACTGGAGATTATCACCACGGAATACGGCAGCCGCGACATCATGATTCTCGCGCCGCTGGTGAAGGGTCGCAAGGGTCACTACCGCGAACTCTTCGAGCAGGTGGCCAAACGCGGCTTCCTCAAGGTGCGCGTCGACGGCGAGGTGAAGGAGATTACCTATAAGATGCAGGTGGACCGCTACAAGGTGCACGACATTGAGCTGGTGGTGGACCGCCTGCGTGCCGACCGTAACGCCACACGCCTGCGCGAGGCTGTACAGACAGCCTTCCGGCAGGGCAAGGGAATCCTGATGATACTGAATAACGAGGACGGCAGCATACGCTATTTCAGCCGTATGCTGATGGACCCCGACAGCGGCCTCTCCTACCCCGAGCCCGAGCCCAACACCTTCTCGTTCAACTCGCCCTACGGCGCATGTCCGCATTGCAACGGCCTGGGCGAGGTGGCGCAGATAGACATGCAGAAGCTC
>CACYZN010000019.1 GCA_902778925.1 uncultured Bacteroidota bacterium | reverse complement strand
AGACATCAAGAACACCGTCTTCTCCTACATCCCCAACACCGCCGAGGTGGCCTACTACGGCATCACCGACGGCTTCCGTAAACTTCACGACGAGGTGAGGACGGAAAAGGTGGTGTGGAAAGACATCAAGATGCGCACCTTCATCGCCGACAACAGCGAGCGCAACGACCTCGCCGCCCACGTCTACGACATCAGCTACGGCTCCCTGCGGCCCTACGAGGACAACCTCGTCATCATCGACGACAGCATTGTACGAGGCACCACGCTGCGCGAGAGCATCTTCAAGATCCTCGACCGGTTGCACCCCAAGAAAATCGTGATGGTCAGCAGCTCTCCGCAGATACGCTACCCCGACTACTACGGCATCGACATGCCGCGATTGGAGGAGTTCTGCGCCTTCCGCGCCACGATGGCCCTCATCGAGGAACGAGGCATGCGGCAGCTGGTAGTCGACACTTACCAAGCCTGCCAACGCGAGTTGCAGAAGCCCAAAGAAGAGTTGCAGAACCGCGTGCGAGCCGTCTATGAGCCCTTCACCGTCGAGGAAATAAACCGTAAGATTGTGGAGAGGCTCCGTCCCGAAGACATGCAGGCTCCTGTCGAATTGGTTTTCCAAAGCATCGAAGGACTGCATGAAGCCTGCCCCAATCACCCAGGCGACTGGTATTTCACCGGCCATTACCCCACCCCCGGCGGCACACGCCTCGTCAACCAAGCCTTCGTGAACTATATCGACAAACAGACATAACCAGCGAAGTCGACCGTAAGATCTTCAAGAAACTCGGCGTCGGACTCACCTCCGAGCCGGTGCGCAAAGACTGACCCCACACTTAGGTCTTTAATATCACCGCCACCCGACAGGGTGGCGGTGTTTGTTTTGTGACGATTTGATGACTATTATCTTGTTGGTAGATACAATAATCGGACTGTCGCCGCGTTACCTATTCTGTTGTAAACACAATAATTATGAGCAGACAGAAGAAAGTGGTACTTGTGACTGGTGCCAGCAGCGGCATCGGGTTCGATGCCGCACAGGATTTGGCCGCATGTGGCCACAACGTGTATGCCGCGGCACGTCGCACCGAGTTGATGGAGCCTTTGAAGGCCAACGGTATCGAGGTGATGCGGCTGGATGTGACCGACGAGCAGTCGATGCAGACGTGCGTCGACGAGGTGCTGCGTCGCGAAGGACGAATAGACGTCTTGGTGAACAATGCCGGCTATGGCTACTTCGGCGCCGTCGAGAACGTTGCTATGGAAGAGGCCCGCAGGCAGCTGGAGGTGAATGTGTTTGGCTTGGCCAGAATGTGTCAGTTGGTGCTGCCCACCATGCGCAAGCAGGGGAGCGGCCGTCTTGTGAACCTCTCGTCGGTGGCTGGCCGCTCGGTGATATATTTCGGTGGCTGGTACCACGTTTCTAAATACTCGGTCGAGGCATTGAGCGATGCCATGCGCATGGAACTGAAGCCATACGGCATCGACGTGGTGAAGATAGAACCCGGCGCGATAAAGACCGACTGGGGCATAATAGCAGCGCGGCACTTGAAAGAGTCGTCGACTGGCACCCCTTACGAAGAGGCCGGCAACCGATGGGCCGACGCCATGGAATGGGGTTACCGGTCTAAGTATCTCTCTTCGCCGAGGGTGATCACAAAGGCCATAAGGAAAGCGGTGAACAGCAGGCGCCCTCGTGCCCGTTACTGCACCGGCAGACTTTCACACACTCTGCTGTTCTTCCATGCTATACTGCCGCCGAAATGGTGGGATGCCATGATGCGCAAATTCGGAAGCATAGGTTTGGGACGATGAGTTACGATGTGAGGATAACGGCTATCCGTAAAGCCGACTACAAAGACCTGCAGGCACAATACGAAAACCCCATACAGCATGCTTGCGATGTGGTGGAAGGGCAGACCTGGACGAGCCATGGAGGCCGGCAGCCCGAGGGCTTGTGCGACAGTGCATGGCGAAGCATGGCTGAGTTCGTGGAGCAACTGGCGGCCGGCGGAGGCAACTTCTATGATGGCTGGATGCGCAATCCCCACTCGGCCATGATTAGTTGCAACGATGGCTTCCGGCCGGTGAGTTTCCTGTTGGAGCGGGTGTGAGTGTGGTGGCTATTTCAGCAACTCGCGCACCTTCTCGATAACTTCTTCTTCGGCTCCAGGCAGGTATCCCGTGTGTTGCCACACTATTTCTCCTTCGCCGTTCACCACAAAAGTGTGGGGCGGGTTGGGTCCTACGTTGAGGGCACGTGCGAAGTCGCGGTTCTGGTCAAGGTATACCTCGAAGGGCCAGTCTTTGCCGTCGACCCAGGGCTTGACGCGAGCTGCCGAGCGAGCGTCGTCGATAGAGATGGCTACCAGCTTTACGCCGGTCTCTTCCTGCCATTCGTCGTAGACTTCCTTGATGGTATTCAACTCTAGGTTGCAGGGCTTGCACCAGGTGGCCCAGAAGCTGATGATGATGGGCTTGCCGTTGTTCTGGATGACCGACGACTGGACGGTCTGGCCGTCGATGTCCTTCAGGCTGATGTTCTGCGGCAGTTTGGTGTTTTGTGCTGCGAGGGCCGTTGCGAGAACGAGTCCGAGAGCGAAGAAAAATATCTTTTTCATACTATGTTGTTTTATATATAAGTATCAGGTGTTGTCTTTTTATTGCAAGGGCAAGGTGTCGATTGTGGACAAGATGCGCTCTTCTTCTTCAAGAAGGTGGTTGGTAAACGGGCAGGCTTCTCCGTCGTCGATGTCGTCGCGCAGCTGGAACAGCCGTCCGAAGTGTAGGCCGAAATCCTCGTATGCGGGGTTGCCGAGTGCTACGGCGGTGGCGAAGAGGCGTGCAGTCTTACCGTCGATGATGCGCAGGTAGGTCTCTGCGTCGAGTTTCTGGCCCTGGGCCACCTCTTGTGCCAGCAGTTCGGCTTCGACCATGGCCATCACCGTCTTGTTTATGCGTTGCGAGGCCTCTCGGTTGTCGATCTCGTCGAGCAGGTTCATGATCTGAGCCAGCAGATAGTCGCCTGCGAGTACGGCCACGCTGTTGCCCCAGCGGGCGTTGACGCTGGGCTTGCTGCGGCGCTCGTCGGCCTGGTCTATCACGTCGTCGTGCAGCAGCGATACGTTGTGCAGCATCTCGACGGCGGTGGCCAGGAGCATGGTCCTTCTCGAGTTTAGGTGTTCTTCGCCCAGTGTGGCGGCAGCCAGCAGGGTGAGTCGGGGACGCAGCATCTTGCCGTCGTGGGCGGTGACATACTGTTCTACCTGCTGCAGCAGGCCTATGTCGCCGCGTGTCATGCGGTTCAGGTACTCGGCACGGACCTCGTCCAGTTTAGTTTGCAAATTCATTATATAGTTGGGTGAGTTTGTTGCTCAGTTGTTTGGAGGCTTTGACCAGCGGCAAGCGCAGCACGTTGTTTATCTTGCCTTGGGTCTCGAGCAGGGCCTTTATGCCGGTGGGGTTGCCCTCGTCGAAGATGGCGTTCATCAGTGGAAGCATGTGGTTGTGCAACGGCAGGGCGTGTTTTAGGTCGCTCTTCATGGCGAAGTGCACCATCTGGCTCATCTCGCGGGGCAGGGCGTTGGCCAGCACCGAGATGACGCCGTCGGCACCCAGCGCAAGCATGGGGTAGGTGAGGGAGTCGTCGCCGCTTATGACGCGGAAGCCGGCCGGCCGGTTGCGGAGCAGTTCCATGATCTGCTGCATGTTGCCGCTGGCTTCTTTGATGCCTATGATGTTGGGACATTCGTTGGCCAGCATCAGGGTTGTCTCGGCGGTCATGTTGACACCGGTTCTGCCCGGCACATTGTACATCACCACCGGCACCGGCGAAGCTTCCGACACGGAGCGGTAGTGGGCGGCGAGGCCGCGTTGGTTGGGTTTGTTGTAGTAGGGCGTCACGCTCAGCAGACCGCTTATGCCGTCGAAGTTGAGCCGTGCGATGGTGTCGGTGAGGCTCAGCGTGTTGTTGCCGCCCAGGCCCAGCATGATGGGCAGTTTGCCGTCGACGGTCTCGACGATGAATTCCTGTACGGCAGCGCGTTCGCTCTCGGTCATGGTGGCAGCCTCGCTGGTGGTTCCGAGGGCCACGATATAGTCGGCACCCGAGGCTATGATGTCTTCGATAAGGGCCTCGAGTTTGGTGAAATCAACGGTCTCCTGACTGCGGCGGAACGGAGTGATCAATGCCACGCCTACGCCTGAAAAAAGCTGTGCTTTCATTTCTTTATCATGCTAAGATATTCGATAACATTGTTGAAGAAGCCTTTGAGCTCCACTTGGCCGTCGCCTCGTATTATGAGATCGTAGACCTCCGTTGGGTCTTCGGCGGGAGTGGCATAGACCACTTTGAGGTTGGCTTCGGTGCGCAGTGCTATGTACTGCGAGAAGAAGTTCTCTTCGCCTATGGTGTCGATCAGCAGGTCGAAGTGCTGGCTTACAAACGGGCGTATGCTTTCCTCGTTGGGCAGTCCCCACACGTTGAAGTCGGTGCCTATGCGGCACTTGTAGGTGGCCTGATGTGTGATTACGAAGCTCAGCTCCTGGTCTTTCGGCTGTATGGCGATGATGGACACATGCTTGCCTTGGTTTTCCATCACCTTGGCGAAGTGGTTCAGGATGTTCCAGTGCTGCTCGTCGCTGAGGCGACAGATGACGCCAATGCTTTTCACCTCCTCGATATTGTCTATCTTCTTTTCTCGTGGGGCGTTCTTCAGCTCTTTTACAATCTGCTTGCGCCGTATTTCTTTGATGAAATTAAGCATAATATCTATTCAAATAATGTATGTTGTCTGTAAAGTGTAAAACTGCGGCGGTGGTAGGGTGTGGGGCCGTGGGCTTCGATGGCGGCGTAGTGGTCGGCCGTGGGGTAGCCTTTGTTGTGGTCCCATCCGTATTGTGGGTATTCTGCGTGTAGCCGTAGCATGACCTCGTCGCGGTAGGTCTTGGCGAGCACGCTGGCAGCGGCTATGGACATGTATGTGGCGTCGCCTTTCACTACGCACTGGTAGGGCAATGGGGTTTCGTTGTAGAAACGGTTGCCGTCGACCAGCAGGAACGCGGGTTTGGCTTTGCCGAGCATGGTGCCTCCGTATACCACGTTGTCCGCTGGTTCGCCGAGCAGGGCGAGGGCGGCGAGGCACATGGCGTGGGTGGCGGCATGCAGTATGTTGATGCTGTCTATCTCCGGCGGCTCTATGGTGGCCACCGCCCAGGCCAAAGCAGTGTTTTCTATCTCAGGCCGCAACAGGTTGCGTTGACGTTCGCTGAGTTGCTTCGAGTCGTTGAGCATGGCGTTCTCGTAGTCCGGTGGCAACAGTACGGCTGCTGCCGTGACTGGTCCCGCCAGCGGGCCTCGGCCGGCCTCGTCGCACCCCGCCTCCAGGCGCCCCGGTGTATGGTATGGTTTCAGCATAGCAGAGCGGCAACAAGGATGAGAATGAACAGACTGTCGTAAATCCAGTTGTGGCTTCGCTTCGAGCCTGCCGAACGGCGGGTGCGTTCGGGCAGCAGCAGGTGTGTGCCACAAAGTGCGAAGGGAATGGCGAAATAGGCTATGGTGACCGGTAGCAGATGCGTGCAGAAGAGCATGGCCAGGCCTCCCACTGCCAGCAGCATCACTGTCGAGGCGTTGGTCTGCCATTGCATGGTCTTCTCGTTCAGCTTGCCCCAGAGCCCTATCAAGCTTACGGCGATTATCGCCGCCAGCACGATGTCGGCAATCAGCGACAGGGTGTCGCCGCCGGTGGTGTTGATGCCCAGATGGCCCATCGTGGCCGCTGTGGCATCGAGCCACCAGTCCAGCCGGTTGGAGACATACAGCACCGGTATGAGCAGCACATAGGGTGCCGCCAGTCCCAGAATCATGGCGGCCCAGTCACGCCAGCCATAGAGGCGGAACATCACGGCCACCAGTAGGTAGCTTATTAGGAATGCCGCCGCCGGCAGGTATATCATGGTGCATATACCGATGAGGGCGGTGGCCGAGCATATCTTCTCTGTCGAGATGGTGAGCAGCGAGCCTTTAATCCTGAGCTGATACAGGAAGACAATCAATATGGCGTTCACAAGTACCAGCGGGCTCAGGGTGGTGGCCGGTGCGCTCATGCCCACGATATAGAGCAGTGTGGGCAGAAGTGTGGTCTGTGGCACCAGTCCGGCGTTGGCGAGCAGCAGGTTGAGGGCTATGGCTTCGCCCACTACCGACAGTAGTGCGATGACCACAGCCAGCCGGGGCAGGCCGCCGAGCATCTTCACTATAAGGCCATAGAGCACGCCGTCGTATTCGGACAAAGCCATGGCGGGTGGCGACACCAGTGGCTGCCACCACAGTACAAGCACCACCGCCAGAATCAGCAGTACCTGCAACCCCATGTTTTTGCCGAACAGTTTGAGCATGTCCTTTATTTCACAATCAGTTTCTCCACGCGGCTACCCACCTGCAGCACGTACACTCCCTTGGGCCAGTCGGCTATGTCTATCTGGGTCTCGGTGGTCACTGCCTGGCGCATCATGCTGCGGCCGTCGATGGTGTAGATGCTCATGTTCTGCATCTCGCCGCAGCCGGTGTTGATGCTTACCGTATGCGAAGCCGGGTTGGGGTATACATGCAGCGGCAGACGGTAGTTCTCGGCCGTCTCGATGCTTACGCTGCGCAGCACCTGGTTCACGGCTTTCAGCGCGTCCACCTTGCCCCAGCCCCAGCGCAGGCTGGCGCTGTCGCGTGCGTGCAGGGGGCCGGTGTACTCGTCGTTGCGGGTGGTGAGGCACAGTATGTCGCGCACCTGGGCGGTGCTGATGGTGGGGTCGGCCTGCAGCATGAGGGCTACCACGCCGGTGACGGCGGGGCCTGACATCGACGTGCCGCTCATAGCCGCCCATTTGTAGTTGATGCCGTCCACCTGCTGGGTGGTGACCGGAGTGTAGCTGCCGTCGGTCCAGGCGCTGATAGACGAGACCACGTCGACGCCAGGCGCCGAGACATCGGGCTTCTGTGCGCCATTGATCAGCGGGCCGTAGCTGGTGAAGTAGGCAAGGCCGCCTTTGTTATAGTATGTGTGCGAGTTGTTCCAGCGGTCGGCCGAGTGGGCTGCGACGGATATGCACTTCGCCGCACAGGCGGGTTCGCCGATGCCATACATCTTGTCGCCGTTCTCGAAGCCGGGTATGCCACCGCTGCTGAAGGGGGTGCCTTCGTTGCCGGCGTGGTTGGTCTTGTTGGCCACGTTCCAGGCGTGCACGGTGCCGCTTTCGGCCACGATGAAGAGCTGCAGCTGCAGGCTCAGGTCTTTGTTGACGTCCATCTGTATGTGGGGACGGTTGTCGAAGGGGTTCACGTGCTCGATAAGCACGCGGTAGGGGATGCGTATGTCGCCGCACACCAGGGTGTCGTAGACCGAGCTGTCGCCGGTGGCGTTGTTGATGCCGTCGGCTGTGCTGTAGGTGGGGCTTGTCCAGACGCTGTCGTGGCTCACCATGCGGAAGAAGGCTCCGAAGTCGTGCTGCTCCTCGCCCCACATGATGAGGCATTGGCCTATGGCTTCGGGCACGTAGTTGTAATAGGTCGCCACGGTCTTGAGGGTGTCCAGTCTGTTGAAGGTGTGCTCGATGTGGAAGGCCACGTCGCCGTTGTTGCCAGCGCTGGTGCAGAACACGGTGCCTTGGTCTGTCCAGGAGTCGATGGCCTGGCTCAAGAGCGACGTGCCGTCGAGGGTGCTGAAGCTGTACATGCCCCAGCTGCTGTTGACCACAAGGCGTCGGTTTTCGGCCTGGGCCACGTTGCGCATCCAGGCCACGCCGTCCATCCAGTCGGCCTCGCCGAGGCCGAACGAGCAGAGCAGAAGGTTGGCGTTGGGTGCCTGGCCTATGTGCTTGGAGCCGCGGCCGCGGCCGGCGGCGATGCCGGCCACATGGGTGCCGTGGGTGCCGTAGTTGTACAGGTTCGAGGTGTCGCCTCTGGCTTCGAGCAGCGCTTCGGCGCCCACTATCTCGGTGCCGAAATTGAAGCCTTCGGGTGCGGGACCGGCATGGCGGAAGTGGTCCCAAGCGCGGCTGATGCGCACGGAACCGTCGTTCATGCCGAGCAGGTTGGGATGTGTGTAGTCGAAACCCCAGTCGGTGATGCCGATATAGACGCCGGTGCCGTCGTAGCGGTTGCCGTCGATGGTGCCTTCGCCCAGCAGCAGGCTGTCGGTGCGGGTGTCGACGCGGGTGTTGCTGCACATGGGGGCCGCGATGCGGTGCGATATGCTGTACTGCAGCACCTCGGCGTTGCTCTCCAGCAGGTCGAGCTTGTCGACGGGCACTGTCAGCGTGACGATCTGTCCGGCCTGTGCGCCGATGGTGATGCCGGCCTTGACGAGTGGACCGCGGTCGAAGTCGGGCACCATCTTGGCCAGGAAGCGTATGGTGGCGGCGCCGGAGGCTATTTCTTCCTTGACGAGGGCTTTTGTGTCTATGCCGCATTTCGAGGTCTGCGCCCATGTGCCGCATAAGATGCACATAGCCAGCAGTGTGAAGGCAATCTTTTTCATGGTACAGGTCTTTTATATTAAGTGCAAAGATACAAAAATAATTGTAATGGGTAAAGAAAAACAAAAAAAAGAGGCCGCCCATAAGGCAGCCTCTAAAAACTAAAGCGTCTCACCTTTCACTGTTCCTATGAAATTCGAATTTCGAATTTCGAATTTCACCTCTCACCTTTCACCTCACACCTCCCAGGTGTCGCCGCTGTTCAGCAGGTCGTCCATGCATTTGTATTTGCCGACTTTCATCTGCTCGTCCATCTGCTCTTCGTAGAGCTGGGTGTAGGAGACCTTCTTGACGTTGCGGATGACGCCGAGGGCCACGGGCAGGTTCGAGGCGGGACCCATGTGGGCGAGCATCATGTGGATGCCGGTATCCTCGGTGGTCTCGTCGTGGACCATGATATCGTCGATGGTGATGCCGTTCTCGCCGAGGGTGACCACTTCGAGCTGGCGGCCGTTGAAGCGCAGACCTTTCTCCTTGTTCTTGCCGAAGAGCATGGGTTTGCCGTGCTCGAGCACGATGGTGCGGTCGTCGCGCACGGCGCGGTCGGTGATGGCGGCGTGGGTCTTGTCGTTGAAGATGACGCAGTTCTGCAACACCTCGGTCACTGAGCAGCCGTCGTGCTGGGCGGCGCGGGTCATGCAGTCGGTGCTCAGCTGCGGTACGCAGTCGAGGGTGCGGGCGAAGAAGGTGCCCTGGGCGCCCATCACCAGCTCACCCGGGTTGAAGGGGTAGTCGATGGTGCCGTAGGGCGAGGTCTTCGTTATCTGGCCGAACTTGGTGGTGGGGCTGTACTGGCCCTTGGTCAGACCGTAGATCTCGTTGTTGAAGATGGTGATGTTCAGGTCCTGGTTGCGGCGCACGGCATGGATCAGGTGGTTGCCGCCGATGGCCATCGAGTCGCCGTCGCCCATGTTCACCCACACGCTGAGGGCCGGGTTGGCCAGCTTCACACCTGTGGCGATGGCGCAGGCGCGGCCGTGGATGCTGTGGAAACCGTAGGTGTCCACGTAGTAGGGTATGCGGCTCGAGCAGCCGATGCCGCTCACCATGCACACGTTCTCTTTCTTGTAGCCCGTCTTGGGGAAGGTGGCCAGCAGGGCGGCGAGGATGGCGTGGTCGCCGCAGCCCGGGCACCACTTCACCATCTGGTCGCTCTGGAAATCAGCCTTGGTATATTCTTTATCCGCTTTGGGAACAAAATGCTTTTCCATATCTTTATTTTTGGGGGGAGTTAAAGTGGTTAAAGGAAGTTATCGCTCGCTTTGCTCGCTGGGAGTTAAAGGACAAATGTTCTGTATCTGCAAAAGCTATTGTGCCGTGCTGGCAGTATTGTCCCTTAACTTCCCTTGACTTCTTTTAACTTTCCTTGACTCCCATCGTTATTTATCCAATTAAACTGTTGAAGTGCTCTTTCAGCTCGCCGACCTCGAAGGGCAGGCCCATCACCTTGTTGTACTGGGTCATGGGGCACTCGGGGAACTGTGTGCGCAGGTAGCCGGCAAACTGGCCGTTGTTCAGTTCGCAGACCACGATCTTCTTGTACTTGCGCAGTATGTCGCCGGTGTTCTTGGGCAGCGGGCAGATGTAGTTGAAGTGGGTGTAGGCCACCTTCTTGCCTTCGTTGTTCATCTCTTCGACGGCGAGGGTCAGAGCGCCGCTGGTGCCGCCCCAGCCCACCACGAGCAGGTCGGCGTCGGGGTTGCCGGTCACCTCCTGGTCGGGTATGTAGTTGGCCACGCGGTTCACCTTCTCCTGACGGTTGCGGGTCATGAGGGCGTGGTTCTCGGGGTCGGTGCTCAGGGGACCGTCGGGGCATTTCTCCAGTCCGCCGACGCGGTGGCTCAGGCCTTCCATGCCGGGCAGGGCCCACTCGCGGGCGAACTTCTCCTCGTCGCGGCGGAAAGGACGGTAGTTCGGGTCGTTCTCCTTGGCCAGACGCGGCTTGATTTCGGGCATGTCTTTCATGCTCGGTATCTTGAACAGCTGGCTGCCGTTGCCCAGGTAGCCGTCGGTGAGCAGGATGACGGGGGTCATGTGCTCGAGGGCTATCTTGGCGGCGTTGAAGGCCCAGTAGAAGCAGTTGGCGCTGCTGCTGGCGGCCACGACTACCAGGGGAGCCTCGCCGTTGCGGCCGTAGAGGGCCTGGTCGAGGTCGCTCTGCTCGGTCTTGGTGGGCAGACCCGTCGAGGGACCGCCGCGCTGCACGTCGACCACGACGAGCGGCAGCTCGGTCATGACGGCCAAACCCAGGGCTTCGCTCTTCAGCGACAGGCCGGGACCCGAAGTGCTGGTGCAGGCCAGGGCACCGGCGTAGCTGGCGCCGATGGCGCTGCAGATGCCGGCAATCTCGTCTTCGGCCTGGAACACACGGGCGCCGAGGCTCTTGTGCTTGGCCAGCTCGACCATGACGTCGGTAGCCGGGGTGATGGGGTAGGAGCCCAGGAAGAGGCGGCGTCCGCTCTTCTCGCTGGCGGCCAGCAGACCCCAGGCGGTGGCCACGTTACCGGTGATGTTGCGGTAGCGGCCCTTCTCCATCTTGTCGGCGTGGGCCACCTCGAAGATGTGCGAGTGCATCACCTCCAGTTTGTCGGCGTATTCATAGCCTTCGGTCAGCACGGCTTTGTTGAGCTCGATGACGGCGGGTTTCTTGGCAAACTTGCGCTCCAGGTAGGCGAAGGTGTGGTCGAGGGTCTTGTGGGTCGAGTAGAAGATGATGCCGAGGGCGAACATGTTGCGGCTCTTGTCGGCGGTCTTCTTGTCGACGCCCTGGGCCTCGCCGATGCGCTCGGTGAAGCTGGTGATCGGGGCCTTGATGATGGTGTAGGCGCGCTCCAGCTCGTCGGTGAAGGGGTTCTCCTTGTAGCCGGCCTTCTCCATGGCTTCGTCGGTGAAGGTGTCGATGTCGACGATGACGGTGGCACCCTTCTTGGCCCACTTCAGCTGCGACTTGAAGGCAGCGGGGTTCATGGCGACCAGTATGTCGCACTTGTCGCCGCTCGAGTAGATGTGGTTGCCCACGTGCACCTGGTAGCCGCTGACGCCGGCTATGGTGTTGTGCGGAGCACGTATCTCGGCGGGATAGTCGGGGAAGGTGGCAATGTCGTTGCCGGTCAGTGCCGACGCATCGCTGAACAGCGTGCCGCTGAGCTGCATGCCGTCGCCGCTGTCGCCAGCAAATCGGACCACGAGGTCCTCTTTATTAATTATCTGGTTTTCTGACATATTATGTAATTGTTTATGTTATTCTTCTCTCGGGTTCGAGACTGCAAATATACAAAATAAAAACAATCTGCCAAAAATATTTTATTCACTCCCTCTCACTCCCCCTTCACTCTCTTTCACCTTTCACCCTTACGGTGAATTTCGAACTTTGAATTTCGAATTCCGAATTTAGCATCTCACCTTTCACCTTTCACCTCTCACCTTTCACTCCCTCTCACTCCCTCTCACTCCCTTTCACTACTTCTAACTTCCTTTCCCCTCTCACCCTTACGGTGAATTTCGAACTTTGAATTTCGAATTCCGAATTTAGCATCTCACCTTTCACCTACATAAGAAATACATAAGAACGATATAAGAACTACCGGACCGGAACCGGTGGGGAAGGGGTGCGGAGGGGGTGAAACGGGGGTGGGGAAGGGGTGGGTTTTTCGACTTTTTGGCTTGCGGTTCGGAAAAAGTGTGTATCTTTGCAGCGCGAAAACGACAACACTACGAGCTATGAAGAAGCTGTTTCTGATGATTGCATTGCTGCTTGCCGGCGTCGTGCCGGCGGTGGCGCAGCAGGGGTTGAACGCCAAGGCCGACAACATTGTGGGCACCTACAGCGGCAAGCAGGGCGACGACCGCTTCCGTGTGAAGATCGAGAGGTTGGCCGACGGCAGCTATCGCGGCCAGGTGGTCTGGATGGAGCACGACCGCGATGCCAAGGGCAACAAGATACTGGACAGGAAGAATCCGGACAAGAGTCTGCGCACGAGGCCGGCCGACCAGACCGAGCTCTTCACGGGCCTCAAGTACGACGCCAAGCGCCAGCGCTGGGGCGACACCAAGATCTACGACCCGCAGCGTGGACTGCGCGCCAAGCTGACCGCCAGCTTTGCCGCCGACGGACGGCTGGCGCTGAAGGGGTCGCTGCTGGGTATCAGCGAGACTGTTTATTGGACCAAGGAGAAGTAGCGGCCGCTAGCGGCTTTTCCGCAGGTCGCCCAGTCGCCGACGGGCTACCACGTAGGTGGTGGTGCGGTCGGTGATGGCGTTTTGTGCCTGCAGCAGCAGGGCGTGGGCCTGCAGCACCTCGGACAGGGTGGTGGCCCCGGCCGTGTAGTTGAGGTTGGCGATGCGGTAGTTTTCCTGCGCCACGTCGAGGGCCGCCGAGTCGGAGCGCAGCAGCAGGTAGGCGTCGACCATGTCGCTGTAGGCTTTCTCTTCCTCGATGGACATCATCTGGCTCAGGTGTTCCTGACGCAGGCGGGCCTCGTCGATGCGCAGGTCGTGCTGGCGCAGTTTGTGCGCGGTCTCCCACCAGGCGGTGAGGGGTATCGACAGCGAGAGCAGTGCCACGGCGTTGCCGGCGGGGTCTTCCTTGATGATGTCGCCATAGTAGGCGGTGCCCATGAGGGTGAGCTGCGGCAGGGTCTCGCCCAGGGTGAGGCGCCGGCGTAGCTGCTCGGCTTCGACGCCCAGTTGCAGCAGCCGCATCTCGGGGCGCAGCGAGTCGCCCTGGGGGTCGTAGCAGTAGGCCAGCGGGGGCTGCGAGACCGCGGCGGGGTCGGCAAAGGCCAGGCTGTCGCTGTAGGCGAGGCCTATCTGGCGGCACAGCAGGCGCTTGCTGAGGCGTATGCCGCTGGCCAGCTGCTGCCGTTTGGCCGTCATCTCGTTGCGTTTCAGCTGCAGCTGCAGCGCGTCGGCGCGGGTCACGAGGCCGTTGGCCAGGGCCGACTGCACGGTGCGGTCGAGCGAGTCGATGAGGGCCAGGGCGGCGTCGATGGTAGCCACCTTCTGCTGCAGCCCCGTCACGAGGTAGTAGGTCGACTCGATGTTCTCTATCACGTCGCGGGCCTTCATGTCGGCCTGTAGTTCGGCGGCCTCGATGCCGAGCCGTGCCAGGCGGTTGCCGGTCACGATGCGGCCGCCGGCGTAGAGCGGCTGGGCCGCCATCACCGAGCCGCTGGCGCCGTGGGCCATCAGCGTCACCTCGCGGTGCACGTCGCCGCCGGCTTCGGACACCAGCTCGTAGATATCGGTGAGCAGCTCGCGCATGTCGTTCGACTGTATGTCGTCGATGCTGAAGCGCAACAGCGGCTGGGCGGCATAGTAGCCCAGGCCGTTCAGCTGCACCTGCGGGAAGTATTTGGTGAAGACCTGCTGCTTCACGGCGCGGGCATGCTCCACCTCGAGCTGCGAGGTGCGTATGTCGATGTTGTTGCGTCGCGCCAGGGCGATGCAGCTGTCGAGGGTGAGTTCCTGGGCCGGGACGAGGGCCGGCGCCGCCAGCAGGGCGGCAAGCGTAAGGAGTCGGTATAGTGTACGTTTCATGGACATGGCTTTTCGGGGGTTAATGCTTCACACGGTCGAGGTAGGGGCGGAAGTTGTGGCGTTTCCTGTTCTCGAAGACCAGGCAGTAGGCCACGGGCAGGATGGTGATGACCAGCGGCAGGGTGAAGAGGGTGCCGAAGCATATCACCACGCCCATGGGCATCCACAGCATGGTGCCCGCCAGTATCATGGGTATCACGCCCAGCGCCGTGGTGGCCGAGGTGAGGAAGATGGGGCGCATGCGCCGCAGGCCGGCGTGGTAGGCGGCGTCACGCACCGACATGAGCTCCTTGTTGCGCAGCTCGGCCACGTAGTCGTACATGATGATGGCGTTGCGCACGATGATGCCCACCAGCGAGATGAGACCCAGTGTGGCCGTCACCGAGAAGTCGAGGCCGAACAGCCACAGTCCGAACACGGCGCCGAAGATGCACAGCACCGACATCGAGATGGCCAGCAGCGAGATGCCCAGTTTGCCGTAGTGGACGAGGAGCACCAGGAACATCACGCCTATGGCCGCCAGCACCGACAGCATCAGGCTCGGCAGCAGGTTGCGCGAGAGGGCCATCGTGCCGCCGGGTTCGACGCTGACGCCCTCGGGCAGGTCTATCTTGTCGAGCTTGTGCAGCACCTTGCGGAACTCGGCCATCTGGCCTACGCCGGCCATCACGTCGGCCGACACGGTGACGCAGCGCACACCGTTGCGGTGCGGCATGTTGTTGTGGTGGAAGCGGGGCTTGATGTCGGCCACCAGGCGCAGCGGCACCCAGGCGCCCGGCTGCGCGCAGGGTATCAGTATGTCTCCCAGCGAGCCGTAGTCGATCTCGTGCTTGCCCTCCGAGTAGATGGCTATGGGTATGTTGTAGTCGCCGTCCCACAGCGAGGTGAGGGTGCTGCCCGACAGGGCGCCGCTCAGGAAGACCGACAGCGTCGACTGGGTGACGCCGAGCCGGTTGGCCACGTCGGTCTTAAGCACTATGTCGACCATCTCCTCGGTCTCGTCGTAGTCGGAGTGCACGTAGAAAAGGTTGGGAGTCTCCTTCATGATGCGCAGCAGGGTGTCGCGCACGGGCTCGATGCTGCCGTAGTCGTCGCCTTTGATGTAGAACTCGATGGGCGAGAGGGTAGCCTGGTAGTCCATCTGCTTGAAGCGTATCTGCGCCTTGGGGAAGATGTGCTCGTAGCGCTGCGCGTATTCGGCTATGAGCGCCTTGGTGTCGTCCTCGCCGGTGGTGTTGACTATGAACTGGGCATAGTTGTCCGACGCCAGCTGGGGGGCGTAGGTCATGTGGAAGCGGGGCGACGACATGCCCACAAACGAGGTGATGCTCTTCACCCGCGGGTCGCTCTGCAGCAGGGCCGCCAGCGAGTCGGCCACCCGGCCGGTCTCCTCGATCGACGAGCTGGCCGCCAGGTGTATCTCCACGGCAAAGCTGTCGCGTTCGGCCTTGGGCAGTATCTGTATGTTGATCTGGGTGAAGAGGAAAGCGCCCAGGAGGATGAAGAAGAAGCCGTTGAGCACGGTGAGCCTCTTGTGGCGGAAGCAGAAGTCGAGCAGACGCTGGTAGCCGCGCTGCAGCCAGTCGAAGAAGCCGTTCTGCGCCCGCTCCAGCAGGGTGGGCTTGCTGTCGGCGTTGCGGCGTATGAGGCGCGACGAAAGGAAGGGGATGACCTGCACGGAATAGAGGAAGCTGCACGCCAGGGCTATCAGGATGGTCCAGGGGAAAAGACTGATGAAGTCGCCCATGATGTTGTCTTTCATGATGACCAGGGCGGGGAAGAACATCATGGCGATGGAGATGGTGGCGAAGAGCATCGAGTTGGCGAGCTTTGTGGTGGACACCACGGCCGAGTACCACCGCGAGTGCCCCATGCGCAGCAGGTCGGAATAGCCGTCGATGACCACCACCGAGTCGTCGACAATCATGCCGAGCACGGCGATGAGGGCGGCCAGGGTGACCGTGTTCAGCTCGAAGCCCAGCAGGTACATGATGCCGAGGGTGGCGGCGATGCAGATGGGCACCGACGTCGAGCTGACGAGGGCGGTGCGCAGCGGGAAGAGGATGAGCATGACGAAGATGACCACCAGGATGGCCTCGATCAGGTCGCGCAGGAACGACCGCACCGAGTGGTCCACCACCTTGGGCTGGTCGGTGATGCGGTGTATGTGTATGTCGGGCTGCAGGGTCTGCTCGCACTCCTTGATGATTTTCTCCACCTTGGTGCCGAAGTCGACCACGTTGTTGCCCGGGCGCATCTCGATAGAGAGCATGATGCAGCGGTTGCCCCGCACGCTGTCGTCGGTGTAGCTGATGTGGGGCTTGGCCTCTTCGTAGCGGGGCTGCAGGGTGGCCACGTCGCGCAGCCGCAGGGTCTGGCCCGTGACCGGGTCGGCAAAGATGACCATCTCGCCCAAGTCGTAGATGTTGTCGAAGGGTATGGAGACGTGCACCATGGCGTGCCCCTCGTTGTTGCTCACCTTGCCCGAGATGGTGCGGAAACCGTGGGCCGCCAGCTCGGTCGAGACCACCGAGGGCGAGATGGCGTATTGCGTCAGCTTCATGGGGTCCATGTAGACCGCTATCTCCTCTTTCTGGTCGCCCACGATGCTTATCTTGCCCATCTCCTTGATGGTGCGCAGCTTGGCCGACAGCTTCTTGGCCACCCCGTTGAGCTCGCGCGGCGACCGCTCGGCGCTCTCGATGGCCAGCAGCAGCGACGAGGCGTTGCCGAAGTCGTCGATGACGGCCGTGGCCGCCACCCCCTGCGGCAGGTCGGTGAGGCGGAACAGGGTGAGCCCCTCGCGTATGCGCGCCCACGTTACCTTCATATCCTCGTTCGAGTGCACCAGCGTCACGAACACGTACAGCATGCCGTTCTGGCTGTACGAGTAGGTCTTGGTCTTGTCGACATCGGTGAAGGTGAACAGGAACTCCTCCACCTTGCCGGCCACCTGCTCCTCTATCTCCTCGGCCGTGGCGCCGGGGTATACCACGGCCACCACGCCCTGTTTCAGCGCCACGTTGGGGAACTCGTTCTTGTTCAGGTGCGGCAGGGCATAGATGCCCATGATTATTATGACGACGATGGAGAACGCCAGTATCGGGAAACTCCTCATGGTTCCCTCTATCATATTGCCTCTGCGTTTCATGGAGTCTGGGCTTTTTTAGTTGGCTACGGTGGCTTTCACTTTGGCGCCGGTGTACAGCTTCTGCTGGCCGGCCGTTATCACGGTGTCGCCTGCGGCGAGGCCCGCTTTGATGTATACGTTGTTGCGCACAAAGTCGCCCACCGTCACGGTGCGGTGCTGCGCCCGTCCGTCCTGTACCACCCACACCATGGTGCCATTGGGCATCACCTGCACGCAGTCCGACGGCACCACGATGCCGCCCAGCGTGCCCAGCCGTGCATGCACCTTGGCCACCATGTCGGGCAGTATGCCGCGCAGGTCGCCCGCCACAATGGCGGCGTGCACGCGGTAGGTGTGGCCCAGCGGGTTGGCTATGAAGCCTTTGTCGGCTATGCGCAGGTCGATGCGGCGGTTGTCCAGTGCCGGCACCGTGGCCTCGGCGACGTCGCCCATCTGTATCAGCGAGATCTCCTGTTCCGGCACCGAGAAGTTGACCCGCAGGCGCCCCATGTCGATAAGGCGGCCAAAGCTCTCGCCCGGTTTCAGCTCCTGCCCCACATGGTGGTCCTGGCAGGCCACCACGCCCGCGAAGGGGGCGCGGATGGAGCAGCCCTCCAGCCGCTTGCGGGCGCTCAGCTCGGTCTGGCGCGCCTTCTCCAGGTCGGTCTCCATCTCGACCCACCGCACGTCGCTGATGCCGCCTTCGCGGTGCACGGCCTCGAGGCGCCGGTAGGCGTCCTCGGCCTGCCGCAAAGTGGCCTGCGCGGCGGCATGCATGCTGCGCGCCGTCGTCGCGTCGACCTCGGCCAGCAGCTGCCCCTCGGCAACACGCTGCCCGTTGTGCACAGCCACATGGGTCAGCGTGCCGCCCAGCATGAAGGTGAGCGTCACCTCGCGCTCCGACCCGATGTCGCCCACATAGTTGCGCTCCGTGGACGCCGTGCCGGCGTCGACCACAAGCACCTCGACCGGCAGAGTGTCGGTCCATCCGCTAGTGATGCCCTTGTCCCGCTTGCAGGAACAAAACAGCAATAAAGTAAGGAATAATAAGGTAACAGTCTGTTTCATAGTGAGCTATATTGAGTGAACAATTCCAAATACATTTTGCAAATATAGCTATAAATTTCAAATAACGCGCAATAAAAATTGTCGGCCGCCAATCGCCGCCCCCGCCCGTCCTGTGGCAGGCTTCCACACCGTACCAAGTCCGTATCAAGTCCGTATCAAGTCCGTATCAACTCCTACTAAAGTCGGATTTCACACGCTGTTGTGGCGGTGAAAAAACGCATCGGCTGCGGCGCAGATGGCAGGCACAGCCTGCGTACGGCGCACCTCCTACCCTTGACCCGCCGGCAGGGGGTATGTAAAAAATAATGTTAAAATTTAAAAAGTAAAGAAAATAATGTGTATATTTGCAGCAAGGTAATACGAAAGACATGAATGTTAAATATTCATATATCTATCGAACATTGAGCAGATTTGATGCGCCGTTTGTGTCGGCGTGCCGGCTGGAGAAATCGTTTTGCTGTTCGCGTTAGCGGGCAGTGCCTCTTTTTGACAATATTAACCAAAATTTTAAGCTTATGGTAACTATTACACAAATGAAAAAAACAACCCTGCGACAAGCGGCTATGAAGCTGGCGCTGGTCGCATTTGCGCTGCTCGCCCCGCTGGGCCTGAGGGCACAGGAAACACTCTTGGTCTGTGACGGAACAGCTACGGGAAGCTATGCTCCCATAAAAAGTGGTGGTGGCTCACAAACAGAGTTTATTTACCCTGCCAGCTTACTTGAGGAGATGGAGGGTGCGTCGATTACGGCTGTTAAATTCTTTTCGTCGTCGTCTTCCACCACAAACTATTCAAACACTGTCACAGTATATGTGCAAGAAGTTGCTTCAAGCACCGTTTTAAGTTCTGCATGGCAGTATAACCAAGCCTCTGCCACAAAAGTCTATGAAGGCACAACACTTACTGTAACAGGTGGCGAATTAGTGATTGAATTCACCACTCCTTTTGAATATCAAGGAGGAAACCTCTGCTTCAACATTTGGAGTGCCTCCAACACGCCATCTGTAAATTATTACTATTTGGCCACTACCAGCTCTTGTGGCTATGACTATTACATTACACCTCCTGTTTCCAATCCTTATTCAACTGGTAATTACCTGCCGAAAGCTGAATTCACCTACGAGCCTGCCCAGCAGGGCGGCGACGTGTGCGAGAAACCCACCACTTGCGATGTCTCCAACTTGGCCGCCACCTCTGCCACCCTCACTTGGGGCGGCGGCAGCGGCAGATACAACGTGGAGCTGAAGGCCGGTAGCGACGACTGGGCCACCGTGCTTTCTAGCACGAACCTCACCACCACCACGCTTAACCTCGAACCTGCCACGACCTACCAGGCCCGCGTGCAGAGCGTGTGCGACGGCACTACCCCCACCAGCAGCTGGAAGACCAGTTCTTCTTTCTTAACCCCTTGCTTAGCCGTTACCACTTTCCCGTGGAGCGAGAACTTCGACAGCCATAACACCGGTGCTTTCAGCGCCCCCTGCTGGGTGAACGAGCACATTAGCGGAAGTGGAACAAATGTTTTCCAAATTTCCACCTCGAATAATCAGGCTGGCAGCACAAAAACACTGAATTTGCCAGACATGAGCAATGGCACTATGACTAAGTTGCGTCTGCCTGAGATGACGCTCCCCGCAGGCGACAATTATATTTTCACCATCGATGTGTATCGCAATGCGTCAGGATCTTCATACACCTCGGAAGGTGTGAGAGTTTATGCCAGCACCGACGGCGAAATAGAAGGTGCCACCGAGCTTGGTTTTCTATATCGCAACTACACACAGACCGACGGCGGTGTCGTCGGTGTTGAAAGCGCCTCTGGTTGGTACACCTACGAACTGCCCATCCCGTTCACTGGCACCTGCTATATCATCCTGCGCGGCGAAAGCTCATATGGTAGCGCAACCTATATGGACAACTTCAAAGTGAGCAAAGTGCTTCCCTGCGTGAAACCTTCGTCGCCTACATTTGTAAGTTCCACCACAACCACTGCCACTTTGGATTGGACCAATGGAGCCGAAGGTCAAACTGCTTGGCAAATAGCCTACTCTACCGACCCCAACTTCGATCCGGCTTCGGTGACTCCTGTTGACGTGACCGTAAAACCCGGCACCATCACCGGCCTTACTGCAAGTACCGTTTACTATGCCTATGTGAGAGCCAACTGCGATGAACAAGGCTACAGTGAATGGAGCGCTGCCAAATGCCAGTTCGCCACCGCATGCGAAGCCATTGCAACCTTCCCGTGGAATGAGAATTTCGAGGGGTTCGATGCCAGCAGCTCCGGCGTTAAGCTTGAAGCTCCCTGCTGGGAGAATATTCATCTTGCTGGTACTGGTACCTATTTCTTCGAGGTATGGAGTGGTACCAACGACAACAATAGTACAAAGCAACTCCGTCTGCATGATATGTCCGAAGGTACACAGACTAAACTCCGACTTCCAGAGATGACACTTCCGAACAACAACTACCAATTTGTTCTCGATGTATATCGTACCAGTAATTATGCTGATAAAACGGCAGAAGGTATAAGAGTGTATGTTAGTACTGACGGAGAAATCGAAGGTGCTACAGAGCTGGCCTTCATTCCTCGCGTGTTTTCTGTGTCAAGCAGTGTAATTCCGGCAGAATCAACTGGCAACAGGTGGTATACCTACGAACTTCCAATTGGCATAAGTGGCAGTTGCTACATCATTCTGCGTGGTGAAAGCCAATATGGTACTGCAACATACATGGATAACTTTGTTGTCGAGCAGATTCCTACATGCCGCAAACCCAAGGATGTCGCCTGCAGCACCACTACCGCCCATTCGACCACTCTGAGCTGGACCAACGGTGCGGAAGGTCAGACCGCCTGGCAGGTCGCCTATAGCACTGACCCCGATTTTAACCCGAACAGCGTTACTCCTGTTGACGTGACCTCCAACCCCGCTACCATCGAAGGCCTTGCTCAAAGCACTACCTACTACGCCTACGTGCGCGCCAACTGCGGTAATGTGGACGGTGTGAGCGACTGGAGCATCACCAAGGTTACCTTCGCCACCATCGACGGCAATGTGACGCCTACCGGCCTGGCCGTGGCAGATGTTACAATATCCAGCAGCCAAGCCACTGCAAGTTGGAACGCTGTAGCTGGCAACACCCTCCACCAGAGCTATGACATCTACTGGGCCACAGCCGATGTCAACACTGTACCCGACGAACCCGCCGCACCGAACTATATCTCCGGCATCACTAACACATCACAGTTGATATCCGGCCTTAATCCCTCGACCGACTACAAGGTGTGGGTACGCGACAACTGCGGCACCGACGGCTATAGCGACTGGAGCGCCGCCGTTCCCTTCACCACACTCGCTGCCTGCCCCAGCCCACAAAACCTCGCCGTCGGCACCGTAATCGCCAACGAGGCCACCGTAACGTGGACCACCCATGCCGAGAACGATGGCTACACAGTGAAGTATCGCAAGGCCACCACCGCTCCCGTTTCTGTCAACGAAACCTACGACTTCGAGGACGGCATGCAAGGCTGGACTACCATCGATGGCGATGGACATGGTGATGCATGGAGCCGCTATAACGGTAATGCCCATGGTGGTAGTTATTCCATGAAAGCCACCTACAATAGTTCCTATGCTCACCAAGACTATTTGGTATCGCCCCAAATTGCGCTGGGTGGCACCTTCAGTTTCTATGCTAAGAAGGGTGGTTCTTATAACGACAATTTCCGTGTGTATCTTTCCACAACCGGCAACGTTGACGCTTCCGATTTCACTATCGAGTTGACGGACGGTGATGTAACTCCTACCACCACATACGGTCAATATTCATATAACCTGAGCGCTTATTCCGGCATGGGTTATGTTGCTATCGTCTATACCGCTCCTGCTGATCAGCTTAATCTATCTATCGATGACATTAACTATGCCTACAACGTTCCCGGAGTCTACGGGGAATGGCAGACTGTGAACAACGCTACCAGCCCCCAAACCATCACCGGCCTTGACCCCGAGAGCTACTACGAGGCTAAGGTCTATGGCGTCTGCGGCGGCAACCAGGAGGCAACCGGCAGCAACACTGTCAACTTCACAACCCTGCCTTCGTGTCTCGCTCCCACTGCCCTTACCGTGTACGCCTATGCCAACACCTATGTTGACCTCCGCTGGACCAGAAACAGCGACGAGGAGACAAGCTGGCAGCTCTGCTTCAACGGCGACGAGGAGCACCTCGTCAACGTAACGAGCGGCTATACCGTCAACGGCAGCGTCATCAGCTATCTCACCCCCGAGAATACCCTCGATCCCGCGACCGCCTACACCGTCAAGGTGCGCACCTACTGCTCCAATACCGACCAGAGCGCCTGGAGCAACGTGGAGAGCTTCACCACCATGGTGGCCTGCCCCGTTCCCACGGGTCTTGATGCCACAATCATAACCACCACCACGGCCGACCTGGTCTGGACTCCCGGCCTCAACGAGACCGAATGGACCATCTACTACAAGAAGACTTCCGAAGCAGAATATCACGAAGTGTCGGGTGTTACCGAGTACAACCCCTACACTCTGGAAAATCTGGAGCCCTCCTCCAGCTACGTATACTATGTGGTGGCCAACTGCTCCGCTGTGGAAGAAAGCGATCCTTCGTCGACCTTCAACTTCAATACCGAGTGCGAGGCTATTACCGTCACAAAAAACAATACTTATAGTGAAGGCTTTGAAGGCTACACTGGCGTAGCCTACAACGTGGCTGGCGAAGTGCCTGTTTGCTGGAACAGCTACGGGGCAAGCTCCCCCACACCACACATCATCGGACAAGGAACTGGTAGCTACGTTTATCTCCACAATGGCACCAAAGCCCTCAGTTTCTACGGCTCCGGCTATTGCTATGCCGCTATGCCTATATTCTCCAATGCACTCAGCGAATTGGAAATCAAATTCTGGATGCAGACGGAAAGTTCCTCCTATGGCACGCTTACTTTGGGTTACATCACAGATGGAGACGTGAACTACAACACCTTCACTGAGATTGAGACTTACGAACGTAATGAAGGTTCCATGGTGCAGCGCACTACCGACCTGAACAATGTGCCTGCCGAAGCAGCACGTTTGGTGTTCCGTTGGTACTACAGTGGTCAATGGAGCTGCTGCATCGATGATGTTGAGGTGGTCATTGCACCAGAGTCTTACACCAAGGCTATCGACGCCAACAAGTGGTATGCCATCGCTTCGCCTGTCCACAACAGCGGCGACAACGAGACGCTGGCCGGTGTAACGAACCTCACCGGCGACACCTACGACCTCTATGGCTACACCGAGAGTACCGGCACCTGGGACAAGCCCACTACCACCCTCGATCTGGGCAAGGGCTACATCTACCGCCGCAGCACCGCCGCCACCCTCACCTTCGTCGGCTACGACAATGAAGGCAACAAGGAGGTTTCCATCACCAACGCTTGCGCCGACGCTAACATTGACGGCTTCAACCTTATCGGCAACCCGTTCCCGCACGTCATCAGCTACAGCAACTACTACACCCTCCAGCCCAACGGCTTGTGGCTCGCACATGACGCCGGCACCATCGGCGTGGCCGAGGGCTTCCTCGTCCACACTGACGCCAGCGGGTCCGAACAGATTATCATCGATGACGCGACTCCTTCCAAGAAGAGCGCTCCCGCCGCCAGCCCCGCCATCACCTTCACGGTGAGTAACGGTGAGTTCCGCGACGTGGCCTACGCCCGCTTCGACGGCAGCGCCGTGCTGCCCAAGATCGGCCACCTCGAGCCCAACGCCCCCGCCCTCAGCATACCGGTGAACGGCAAGAAGTACGCCATCGCCGACCTCGGCAACGGCTGCGAGAGCTTCGACATGGTCTTCAGCGGCATCGGCGACTACACCATCAGCGCCAGCGGCGACGTGGCTTACCTCCACCTTATCGACAAGGTTACGGGTAAGGACATCGACCTCCTGAGCCAGTCCTACACCTTCAGGGCCAACATGGGCGACATCACCTCGCGCTTCATCGTCAAGCTCGTGCCCGGCGGCGAGACCGTCAGCGCCGGCAACTTTGCCTTCCGCAACGGCAACGGCTGGACCATCGAAGGCGATGGCACCCTCGAAGCCTACGACGCTTTGGGCCGCCGCATCTTCGCACAGGAGATTTCATCGTCCAACTACCAGCTCTCCAAGGCCAGCTTCCCCGCCGCCGGCGTGTACGTCCTGCGCATGGGTGGCAACAGCCAGAAGATAGTGGTAACGGAATAACGGTATAACTATTAAATGTGAAAACGACATGAAGACAAACAAGATAATAGCAGTAGCAGCTGTGCTGGCCTTGTTGGCCGGCAGCTGCACCAAGGACAACTTGAGAATACGCCTGCTCAGCGAGCCTATGAGCTTCGGCGCCAAGGTACTCATGGACCCCACCAATATCAACAATGCCGAGTGGGTTGAAAACGAGTATATAAACCTGAACGGTACCACGCGCCAAATCACCAAGCACGATGGCTCCTACTACATCGACCTCGACGCCCCGATTTCCGGCGCCCTGACGGCCGTCTATCCCGCCACCACCAACGCCAACGGCAACAACGTGACCTTCGACGGCACCACCCTCACCATCAACAGCCTCAACATCGACTTCAGAGGCGACAAGCACAGAATCATCTTCCCCATGGCCGCCGAAGAGCCTGACGGTAGCGAGTTGCTGAAGTTCGACCACCTGACCGCTGGCCTGAAGCTGACCCTCACCGCGACCCAGAACTACACGCTGGGCTCGCTGCGCATCATCACCTATGGCAGCGGCTCCACCTCCGAAAACCTGGATGCAATCCACAGCATCAACGTGCAGTGGGCCGAGCAGGGCTTGGCAGTGCCCGGCGGCATGGTGGGTGAGAACGGCAACAGTGTGGATGCGAAGTACGCCAGCCAGATGGACTTCACCATCACCAACAACGGTGAGGGCGGCAAGGTCATCAACAGTGGCAACAGCATCAGCTTCTGCGTGCCCATCACCGTCAAGACGGTCAGTGCTATCCAGGTTATGGGCTTCGATACCGACGGCAAACAGGTCTTCGGCAAGATGAAGACCAACCCCAGCGCCGCCACCCCAATGGTGGCCAACCACATGTATTTAGTTCCCACAATTGAATTCTAAGAGCCATGGAAACAAAGAAAGAATATATAGCCCCGACGCTGACAGTGGTCAGCTTCAAGATGGAACACGGCTATGCCGCAAGTGGTTTGACGAATAATCTGCGTCTGTTCCTTGACCAATTTGAAATAGACGGGAACTTGGCTCCCGGCTATAACAACTATGCCCAGCAAGAATGGGAGGAAGAGGGAAACAGCTACTTCGGCAGCGGCTGGTAGTATGTGAGAGGCTGTGCCTGCGCCGCAGGCCGCCTCTGTCCCGACATCAGCACCGTATCAACACTGGCAACCCCAGTGTTGGTACGGTATACAAAAGAAGAGGGCCTGTTTTCCAACAGGCCCTCTTCCTTTTTTTTGTACCCCGGGAGGGAATCGTATATATACTGATAATCATATTGTTATGTGTCTCGTGGAAAACATATGGAAAACAATTTGAGTCACTAACGCACAAT
>CACYZN010000018.1:192248-208814 GCA_902778925.1 uncultured Bacteroidota bacterium | reverse complement strand
CTGGACGGCGAGCTGAGCCCACTGCTCGCTCTCGTTGACGAAGTCTTTGCCGAGTTCCATACCCATCTTGTCGGCAATCTGGCTCATCCAGTTCCAGTCCTTGTCGATGTTGGCAGCGTTGGGCACCATGAAGTACTCGTCGTCATGGACGCGGTAGACGAGCATGTCGTCGACCACGCCACCCTGACCGTTGGGCAGGCAGGTGTACTGCACCTTGCCGTCGAAGAGGTCCTCGATGTTGTTGGTGGTGACATACTGCATGAAGTGCTTGGCGATGGGGCCTTTGGCGCGGAACTCGCCCATGTGGCTCACGTCGAACACGCCCACGTTGTTGCGGACGTTGTTGTGCTCCTCGATGAGGGTGGTGTACTGGATGGGCATGTTGTAGCCTGCAAACTCAGCCATCTTGGCGCCGAGCTTGATGTGTAAATCGGTGTACGGTGTGGTTTTCATTATACTGTGTATTTGTTTGTTGTTTATTGTCTGTTATATCAATCCGTTGGAGCGTAGGCGAGAGACGATGTCACGCTTGCTGATACTTGAGACCTCAGCCTTGTCATAGATAGTCACAAGCACCACTTCGTTGTCTTCCACCTTTGTCACAACATTATAGGTTATCACCCTCGCGCCGCCGCTCTTGCCTTTACCTTTCGCGGTGATAGCCATACGTATCTTGCGTATGCCGTCGCCCATGTCGATGCCGGCAGCAGGATTATCCTTAATCTGTTTGAGTAACGAGGCATAATCGTCCTTCATGGAACGGTAGCGTTTAGCAAGACGCTTTAATTCCCGTTCGAACTCGGGCAGATAGCTAATCCTACAACTCATTCAGCAAATCCTCCGCCGGTTTGAGTTTCATCTTTCCTGCTTCCCACATACGCACTTCCTGCATTCCACGGCAAATTCTCCTTGTAGTCGATGCCCAACCCTTTGAACATCGTCACAATGGTGTCGTAGTAGGCTGCCGGTATCTGTGCTGTTATCTGGCGTGTGGTCATAATCGTTTTGCGTATAGGTGTATACAACATTGTAACGACGTTGGCGCTGCTTTATTGTGCCGCTGTGAAAAAAAGTCGCTACAGGCTGTTGTAGCTGGGCGAGAAGGTGTCGCCGCCACGTATGTCGCCGCTGGCGAGGCCTTTCTTGAGCCAGCGCATGCGTTGGGCCGAGGTGCCGTGGGTGAAGCTCTCGGGGTATACCTGTCCGCGGGCGCGACGCTGCAGGTAGTCGTCGCCGATTTTCTGAGCGGCGTCGATGGCTTCTTCCAGGTCGCCGTCCTCGAGCGAGCCGAACATCTTCTGCTCGTGGTGACCCCACACGCCGGCCAGGTAGTCGGCCATGAGCTCGATGCGCACCGAGGTGCGGTTCTTCTCGGTCTCGCCTTGGCGTGCCATCTGCTGGTGGGCGTCGCCGAGCACGCCGAGCAGGTTCTCGACGTGGTGTCCCACCTCGTGGGCTATGACGTAGGCGCAGGCGAAGTCGCCGCCGGCGCCGAGCTGCTTGGGCATCTGGTTGAAGAAGTCGAGGTCTAGGTAGACGCATTGGTCGGCCGAGCAGTAGAAGGGGCCCACGTCGGAGGTGGCGTTGCCGCAGCCCGACGAGACGCTGCCGTGGAAGAGGACGAGCTTGGGCGCGGTATAGGTGCGGCCCATGCGGCGGAACTGTTCGTCCCACACGTCCTCGGTCGAGGCGAGCACCTGCAGGGCGAAGGTCTTGAACTGCTCTTCCTGCTCGGTGGGGGTGTAGGCTTCGGTGGTGCCCATCTGGCCGCCCAGTTGCTGCATGGCTTCCTGCGGGTCGCCACCCAGCAGCAGTGCCAGCAGCGCCACGATGATGGCGCCTGCGCCGCCGATGCCGGCTATCTTCTTGCCGTTGCCCGAACGGCGGTCTTCGTAGTTGGTGCTTTGTCTTCTTCCTCTGAGGTCCATGGTGCTGTTGTTTTATGTTTTGAATCTATACAACGGCAGCAATGCACTTTTATTGTGTCGGCTTGCAGATATTGTTTCAATGTCGACCCACTTGGACCCCATCCTCGCCCCATCCCCTCCGGTCTAGGTGGCCTTTGTTGTACTATCGTTGTACTATCGTTCTTATGTTTTCAATAGTACAACGATAGTACAACAATAGTACAACGATAGTACAACGGCCGGAGGGGAAGGGGAGGGGGACCGGTGGGGAGGGGGAAATGATGATAGGGTTGTGTATGTCGGAAAAAGTTGTTATCTTTGCAAAATGAAACATTCTACGGTAAGGTATGCTACCTGTTTGGTAGTGTGTATTATAGGTATCTTTGGCGGGCGCGCCGCGGCCCAGCGGTGGGCGTGGCAGGACACCACGCTGACGGTCGACGAGCGGGTGGAGTGGCTGGTGAGCCGCCTGACGCTCGACGAAAAGCTCTCGCTCATGGTGCACCAAAATCCCGCCATCGAGCGCCTGGGCCTGCCGGCCTACAGCTGGTGGAACGAGGCGCTGCACGGCGTGGCCCGTGCGGGCATCGCCCATGTCTACCCCATGCCCATCGCACTGGCTGCCACCTTCAACCCCGACCTGGTTCAAACGGTGTTCCGCAATGTCGGAGTGGAAGCCTACAGCAAGTACCGTGAGGCGCAGGACACCGGCTACCACGGCGACTACGGTGGGCTGACCTTCTTCACCCCCAATATCAACATCTTCCGCGACCCGCGCTGGGGGCGCGGCATGGAAACTTACGGCGAAGACCCCTACCTGACCGCATCGATGGGCCTTGCGTGCGTCAGCGGTCTGCAGTCGACAGGTGCCGCCGCCTGCATCAAGCACCTGGCCGTGCACAGTGGCCCGGAGGGCACTCGCCACGAATTCAACAGCACAGTCTCCGACCGTGACCTGCGCACCACCTACCTGCCTGCGTTCGAATATATTATCCAGCACAGCGATGTCAAGCAGGTGATGTGCGCCTACAACCGTCTCAACGGCGAGCCTTGCTGCACCAACCGTCGCCTATTCGACATACTGAGGAACGAGTGGCGGTACGACGGCATCCTCGTCACCGACTGCTGGGCGCTGAACGACGCCTACGAGACCGACACCGTCATACCGCGCCACCGCACCCATGCCACCGCTGCCGCGGCATACGGCGATGCCTTCGGCCGCGAGGTGGACCTCGAGTGCGGCAGCGGACTCCCTGCCCTGCGCGAGGCCGTGCAGCAGGGACTGGTGCCCGAGAGCCAGATAGACAAGCATGTGCGCAGAATATTGAAGGTACGTCTCGCCGCCACCGACGAGCCCAAACCTGATAACAGATGGGTCTACAACGCATTTCCTTGCGATGTGGCCGCCCAGAGCATGGTGCTGCTGAAGAACAACGGCGTGCTGCCGCTTCGCGGGTTGCCCAATATCATCCTTGCCGGCCCCAACGCCTACGACAGCCTGATGCCCTTGGGCAACTACAACGGCACACCGGAACATTGCATCACCATCGGCGAAGCACTTCATGAGGATATTGAGCGAAGCCCTATCAGCTCCGCAATGCCTACCGTTATCTACTGCGGCGGCCTCAACCCCCAGCTCGAGGGCGAGGAACTGCCAGTGGAAAAAGAAGGTTTCTTCAAGGGTGACCGTACACTGATAGAGCTGCCGAAGGAACAGGTGGCGGAGATAAAAGCATACAAAAGCAAGGGCTTCCAAGTGGTGTTGGTACTCTGTGCCGGAAGCGCCATAGCCCTAGAAAACATAATCGACGACTGCGACGCCGTGCTCTACGCCTGGTATGGCGGCGAGGCAATGGGCACCGCCGTGCGCCAACTGCTCTTCGGCGAGCGCGACGACTTCGGCCGACTGCCCGTTACCTTCTACCGCTCTACCGACCAGTTGCCCTCGTTCGACGACTATGCCATGCAGCGCCGCACCTATCGCTACCTCGCGGGCGACGACGCCCTCTTCCCCTTCGGCTTCGGCTACAGCTATAGCTTCTTCTCCATCAAAGAGCCCTCGGTATCGGAGGCCGACTTCACCGTCAGCGGTACACTCAGCCTCTGCAACACCGATGCCCCCAACGCGCTTCAGCACCGCACCGTGGTGCAGGTCTACCTGCAAAACCCCGCCGACGCCGACGCCCCCGTCAAGCAGCTGGTGGGCACCGCCTCGCTGTCGCTCACCGAAGAGAACCATTTGGTGCCCTTCACCGTCGAGCTCGACCCCTACTGGTTCCGCCAGTACAACGAAAAGACCGGCCAGCTGGAAGAGCCTGCCGACGGCACCCGCTTCACCATGCAGGTGGGCTTCAGCAGCGACGACCGCGACCTTATCGACTTACCGTTTATTTATCACAACAGAAAATGAAAAAGACCCTTTGGGCAGCAGCCCTGATTATCACCTTTCACCTTTCACCTCTCACCTCTCAGGCCCAGCACGACAGCATAGCCGAGAGCGACCCCGCCATCGTGCAGCGCATCGGCGAGTGGCAGGACCTCAAGTTCGGCTTCATGATGCACTGGGGCATCTACGCCCAGTGGGGCTGTGTGGAGAGCTGGAACCTGTGCAACGAGAGCTGGGTCTCGCGCGAACGCCTCGGCCAGGACGGGCGCCCCATACGTGGCACCAAGGACGGCGACTACCACCGCTACCAGCAGGCCTACTGGAACCTGAACAGGACCTTCAACCCCAAGCACTTCGACCCGCAAGGCTTGGCCGAAGCGGCCAGGAAGGGTGGCATGAAGTATGTGGTCTTCACCACCAAGCACCACGACGGCTTCTGCATGTTCGACTCGAAGCATACCGACTATACCAGCATGGGCAATGACTGCCCGGCACAGACCGACTTCACGCGCGGCGTGGTCGACGCCTTCCGCAAGGAGAACATGTGGATAGGCCTCTACTTCAGCAAGCCCGACTGGCACTGCGACGACTACTGGGCCCACGAGTGGGCTACACCCGACCGCAACGTCAACTACAGCATAGCCGACCACCCCGACCGCTGGCAGCGCTACTGCGACTTCACCTACAACCAGATACACGAGTTGACCCACAACTACGGCAGGGTGGACATACTGTGGCTCGACGGTGGCTGGGTGCGTCCCGCTTGGAGCGTCAACGACGAGACACGTCCCTGGCTGGGTTGCTCGGGGCAGGTGCAGGAGATCGACATGCACCGCTTGGCCTCCATTGCAAGGGACAGGAACCCGCAGATGATCATTGTAGACCGCAGCGTTGGCGGCAAGTACGAAAACTACCGCACCCCTGAGAAGCAGGTGCCCGACACCCTGCTGCCCTACCCGTGGGAGACCTGCATGACCATGGGCGACAGCTGGAGCTATGTGCCCGGCGACAACTACAAGAGCACCAAGACGCTGATACACATGCTGTGCGACGTGGTGGCCAAGGGCGGCAACCTGCTGCTCAACGTGGGTCCCGATGCCGACGGCAACCTGCCGGCCGAAGCCTTGCAGCGCATGGAGGAGATAGGCCGCTGGCTCGACAAGAACGGCTACGCCATCTATGGCACCCGTCCGCTATACCCCTACTGCGACGGCGACCGCCGCTACACGCAGAGCAAGGACGGCAAGCACAAGTACGAAATAACGCTATCGGACAATGCCCCCTACGCGACGGTGCGCGAGCTGAAAGGCGGCAAAAGATGATTTTTCTCACGGTATTGTTTTTTTTTAGTATTTTTGCCGCATGAAACGGACTATATTCACTGGGGGCGTCAAGATGGCTGACATGATAGCGTCCAACTATGATTTGATACTGATGTTGCCCCGCTTCGGCATACCGTTGGGCTTTGGCGAGAAAACTGTGCGCGAGGTGTGTAGGGACTATGGTGTGGAGGAACGACTGTTCCTGATGGTGTGCAATATCTATACATTCGACGACTATAGGCCCGATGACGAGGATGTGGCCGCGATAGACAGAAAACTGGTCGTGGAGCATCTGCATGCTTCGCACAACTATTATGTCGAGGAACGTCTGCCGCACCTGCAGCATCACCTGGTACACATCGTGGAGAAGGTGGGCGAGCAGTCGGCGGCAGTGCTGAAGAAATACTTCGCCGACTACTGCAAGCAGGTGCGCGAGCATGTGAGGCGCGAGGAACGTTGCCTGGGCGAGACCATGGAATGTGGTGTGGTGAGCGAACAGTATGCGCGGAGCCACGACAACATCAAAGACAAGCTGACGGACCTCACCCAGATTATACTGAAGTATATACCCGGCGAGCGACTGAACGAAGAGATGATGGAGCTGGTGTTCGACATTATGCAGCTGAGCCGCGACCTCGAGAAGCATGCCGAGATTGAAGAGATGCTGCTTTCGGGACCGGAGGACTTCCAGCTGTCGGACCGCGAGCAGGAAGTGCTCGAACTGGTGGCGCAGGGTGCAAGCAGCAAGGAAGTGGCCGAGAGGCTGAAGATCTCGGTGAACACGGTGAATACGCACCGCAAGAGTATCACCCGCAAGACCGGCATCAAGAGTGTGGCGGGCCTGGCGGTGTATGCGATGCTGAAGAAACAGTAAAAGTTGACAAGGCTTATGAATAAATCGCTTAAAGTAATAAGGATAGTATTGGCGGCATTGATGCTGTTCGGCATCACAGCACTGCTGTTGGACACGACAGGGGTGCTGCGCCACTGGCTGGGATGGATGCCGAAGGTGCAGCTGCTGCCGGCCGTACTGGCACTGAATGTGGTGCTGGTGATTAGTGTGCTGGTGGTTACACTGCTGATAGGCCGCTTCTATTGCGCCGTGGTATGTCCCATGGGAATATTGCAGGACCTGTTCACCTGGGTGCACAAGTTGGTGTTCCCCAAGAAGAAGTTCCGCTATCGCAAGCCGGCAAACTGGCTGCGCTATACTGTACTGGCCATTTTTGTTGTGTTGATGGTCGTTGGACTGAATGAGATCGCAGTGCTGATAGCGCCCTACAGCGCCTATGCCCGTACTGTGACCCAGATACATGCCGGCGGTGTGCCGCAGGTGGTGGCTATTGTCACCCTTGCGGTTATCGGAGTGATGAGTTTCTGCTGGGGGCGCCTGTGGTGCAACACAGTGTGTCCGGTGGGCTCGTTGCTGAGCTTGGTGAGCCGTTACCGCATTTTTGGCATAAGGATTGATGCCGATAAGTGTGTGGGTTGCCACCGTTGCGAGCGTGGCTGCAAGGCAATGTGTATCGACAGCGCCAACAGACAGGTGGACCAATCGCGCTGTGTCGACTGCTGGAACTGCCTTGGCGAGTGCAAAGAGGGTGCGATAAAGCTTGCTCCCCGTAGCACGAAGTCCAAAGGCAAGGAAGACAAGCCTGTCGACGGTAGCCGCCGCAGGTTTGTAGCCACGACGGTGGCCGTCGGGACGGCTTTGGCGGTGAAGGCGCAAGAGCAGAAGATGGACGGTGGGTTGGCCGTGTTGGCCGGTAAACAGGTGCCCGACCGGGTGGTGCCGTTGAAGCCGTTTGGTTCCCGCAGCCAGAAGAACTTCAGCCAACACTGCACTGCCTGTCAGCTCTGTGTCAGCCAGTGCCCCGAGAAGGTGTTGCGGCCCTCCACCAAGTTGGAATCGTTCATGCAGCCGGAGTTGAACTATGCCGAAGGCTATTGCCGCACTGCCTGCACCCGTTGCAGCGAGGTGTGTCCGGCCGGAGCCATATTGCCGGTGAGCAAGGAAGAAAAGACGGCTATAAGCATAGGTCGTGCCATTACACTTACTGAGAACTGTATATCGGCCACTGGCAAGGACCAGTGTGGTGCCTGTGCCCGCCATTGTCCCACGGCGGCCATCAGCATGGTGACCAACGACGCCGGTTTTGCCCGACCCGTGGTCAACGAAGCACGTTGCATGGGATGCGGCGCATGCGAGTATTATTGTCCCGCCCGCCCCATGACGGCCATATACGTGGAAGGTCGCGAGGTACACGCCGAGATATGAATGTTATAGTAATGAAATAATCCAACTAAAAAATAAACAACAACAAACAAACTATGAGTATAAATATCAAAGAAGCTCTCGTGGAGTTTATCAAGTACATGGGCACTTTCAAGTTCTGGAAAGAACTGGTCATCATGACCCTGGGAATGGCAGTTACCGCCGCCGCGGTCTATTATTTCCTTGTACCTAGCAAGCTTATTATCGGCACCATCTCCGGTCTGTCGATAGTGCTGGTCAGCATCTTTGGCGGCAATCTGGGTACCTATATCACCGTCATCAACATCATACTGCTTATATTGGCATTCTTGCTTATCAACAAGGAGTTTGGCGCCAAGACGGTATACACGGCTTTGATACTCGGTCCGCTGACCAACTTCTGGGCATGGGTGATGCCGTGGGATGCCAAATATGAGACGGGCGAGAAGATGGGACAGTATATCCTTGCCCACGACAACCCCATCACTGGTTCGGCCTCCATCATGGGCGACCCCTGGTTGGACCTCTGCTGTTTCGTCCTTCTGCTCAGCGCTGCACAAGCCTTGATGTTTAGCATCAACGCCTCTACCGGAGGCCTTGACATCCTGGCCAAGATAGTAAACAAGTTCCTCCACTTCGACATCGGAGCTTCCGTCTCTATCGCAGGCGCCGTCATTTGCTGCACAGCCTTCTTTATCCCCAACAACCAGTTCCGTATGGTTATCATCGGTCTTATCGGCACTTGGATCAACGGTCTGGTGGTAGACTACTTCACAGCAACCCTCAACAACCACAAGCGCCTCTGCATTGTGTCGAAAGACTATGAACGCATCCGTCAGTATATCATCCATACACTGCATCGTGGATGCACCCTTTACGAGGTCACTGGAGGCTACAGTGGCGAGAAGAGCATCGAGCTTGAAGTGCTGCTCAACAAAGACGAGTTCAGCAAGATTCTGGCCTGGATGAAGGATGAGAAGATAACCGCCTTCTCGACAGCCAGCAATGTCAGCGAGGTGTATGGCTTCTGGTCGAGCGGAAAGAAGCGCAAACAGCTGAAAGAACAAGTAGACAAGCGATAATATATGAATCGAAGAGAGTTTTTGAAGGTGCTGGGTGGCACTGCTGTGGCTGGTGCAGCCATGGCGGCAGGGTGCGACAACCCCAATGCCACACGTGCCGAAGGTTTCAATGCCGGTGCTGTACCTGAAGGACAAATGACCTACCGCAAGGATTCGCATGGTCAGGATGTGAGCCTTCTAGGGTTCGGCATGATGCGCCTGCCAACAGAGGGCGGTGTCAGCCTCAGGGAGAATCCCGATGCTAAGCTGGACCAGGAGCAGATAAACCGTATGGTTGACTACGCCATAGACCACGGCGTCAACTATTTCGACACAGCACCTGTCTATTGCCGCGGTATGTCCGAAGAGGCTACAGGCATAGCCCTCAGTCGTCATCCACGTGAAAAATGGCTTGTTGCCACCAAGATGAGCAACTTCCGCACATGGACACGCGAGGCAAGTATAAAGATGTACGAGCAGTCGTTCGAGAAACTGCAGGTCGACCACATAGACTATTACCTCCTGCACTCGTTCGGTGGTGTTGATCCAGACGGGACTAGCGACTTTGAGAAGCGTTTTGTCGACAATGGCGTACTCGACTTCCTGATGGAGGAACGTGAGAAAGGCCATATACGCAACCTCGGCTGGTCTTTCCACGGCCTTCAGTCGGAGTTCGATAAAGTGGTTGCACTACATGAGAAATACCACTGGGATTTCGCCCAGATACAGATGAACTATGTCGACTGGCTCTATGCCCACGAGATTGAGCCGGAGAACGTCAATGCGATACACCTGTATACAGAACTCGATAATCGAGCCATCCCTATCGTAATCATGGAGCCTCTGCTGGGTGGACGTCTTGCCAACCTGAACGACCACATGGCTTCAATCCTCAAGGAGCGTGAGCCCGACCGTAGCCTTGCCTCGTGGTCTTTCCGCTACCTGTCCATGTATCCGCGTATCATGACTTCACTAAGTGGTATGAGTGCAATGGAGCATGTGGAGGACAACGTGCGGAGCCATTCCCCGGCAGAACCGCTCACCGACGACGAGATGGCCCTGCTGCAGCGTGTCGCCGACGAGTTTGCCCACTACCCGGCCATACCCTGCACCACCTGCCAGTACTGCATGCCCTGTCCTTATGGCCTCGACATACCGGGCATCTTTGCATTCTACAATAAAAGCCTTAATGAAGGCAATATTGCAACCGAGGGTACTGTAGAACAGCGCGAATACCGTCGTGCACGCCGAGCTTTCCTCACTTCCTACGACAAGAGCATCGAGCGTTTGCGTCAAGCCGACCATTGCATCGGCTGTGGTGAATGCTTAAAGCACTGTCCACAGCATATCGCAATCCCCGACAAGATGCGTATGATTGAAGATTATACCAACAAACTTAAAGACTCGTTAGTATGAACCTATTGTTTTTGGGCACATGGGAGATAATAGTCATTGTGCTTGTAGTGCTACTGCTCTTTGGCGGTAAGAAGATACCGGAACTGATGCGCGGTCTGGGAAAAGGTGTGAAGAGCTTCAAGGATGGAATGAACGGCATCGAGGGTGACGAACAGAAAAAAGAATGACCTTCTGGGAGCACCTCGACGAGCTTCGCAGTCGACTGTGGCGTATCGTTTTGGCTATGCTTGTCGCCATGGTTGTTTGTTTCTGTTTCAAAGAACAGCTGTTCTCCATTATACTGCACCCTAAACCTTCCGACCTGAAACTGATAAGTGTCGAGCTAACCCAGCAGTTCCTCACCCACATGCGTGTCGCCCTCTGGGCGGGTTTCATAGTTGTTTCCCCATACATTCTCTATCAGCTTTTCGCTTTCGTGGCGCCAGGCCTTTACAGCGTCGAACGCCGACTTGCGCTGCGTGCTGTGTTGACGGGCTATCTACTCTTCTTGGCTGGAGTGGCACTCAACTACTTTGTTATCTTTCCTATCACAGTACGCTTCCTCGCTGGTTACCAAGTCAACGCCGAAGTGGAGAACACCATTACCCTTGCCAGCTACACCAATACTCTGGGCATCTTGTCCCTCCTGCTAGGCATCGTGTTCGAATTGCCGATACTATGCTGGCTGCTTGCCAAGATAGGCATGCTCAAGTCGGCTATGATGCGCCGTTACCGCCGCCACGCCATAGTGGTCATTGTGATAGTCGGCGCCATCATCACGCCCACCGGCGACCCATTCACACTGTCCCTTGTCAGTGTACCTATATACCTCCTCTGGGAGTTGAGCATATTAATAGTAAAACGCGTAGAACGATGAAACAAATCCTTGCCGGTATAGCTGCGGTGCTGCTCTTTGCCGCCTGTCAACCCAAACCCGTCGATTCCGAGGTATCCAGTCAGGCTCCCGAAATGCCTCTCACCTGTGCCGACGCACTGTTGGAGTATGTGGAAAAGTATCCAGCCGCAGAGTCGCAGGACCTCTACAAGTTGGTCTTCCAAGATCTATATGGTCCGGGCCATCTGCTCACCGATAGCGCCGCTTGTGCCCATTACATCAGTGAAGAGTTGAGCGAAATGACTGATTCCAAGTTGCCGCTATTCGAGTACACGCTCTGCGAGGGCAACTTCGTGCGTGTCAACCTATCGTTGGTTGCCGACAGTACAATACCGCTCGATGTGCTCACCTCGGCGGTGATGCGAAGTGCCAAAGGTATTGCGCAACCCGACCGTCGCTTTGTTATAAGCCATAGCCAGTCCTTCAAGAATGCTTACCACCCCCACTACCGCATCGTGCGGCGCGACATCTTCGAGAACGAGATACTGCCTCTGATCTCCGAACAATGAAACACCACAATACTATGAAACATACCCTTATCCCCGTCCTTCTTGCCGCAGTGCTACTCGGCTGTGGATGCACATGCAAGAAAGAGCCCCCCCGCCCCAAGAACGTCATCCTTATCGTTGGCGACGGCATGGGCGTTGCACAGGTCTACGCCTCGGTGGTGGCCGAGCGCGAGAACAATAGCGCCTTCCTGCGCTTCCCCTTCAGCGGCTTCTCGCGCACCTATTCGCGCAACCATTACCGCACCGATTCCTCGGCCGGCGGCACCGCCCTCACTACTGGCCGCAAGGTCGACAACTATCACGTCAACTGGGGCCCCGACGCCGAGCGCTATCCCACCATCTTCGACGATGCCATTGCCCATGGCCTCAGCACCGGCTTCGTGGTGGTAAGCGACGCTATGGATGCCACCCCGGCTTCCACCTATGGCCATGTGCCCTACCGCAAGATGTACGACACACTCACTGTGCAGCTCGCCCAGTCGGCCCACAGTGTCATGATAGGCGGCGGTTACAAATACTTCCTGCCCGAGAACCGCAAGGACTCGCTCATGCCGTTCGACACCCTCGCCGCCCGCGGCTACACCGTGGTGCGCACCCTCGACTCGGTGCTGGCCTTCCAAGGAGACCGCCTCGTGGGACTCCTCTACGACGGCAAACCCCTGCCCGAACCCGAACGCGGCGATGTGCTACGCCCCGCCTCGATGAAGGCCATCGAGATGCTTGGCCGCAACCAGAAAGGCTTTGCCATGATGATAGAAGGGTCGCAGATTGACTGGGCCTGCCACGACAACGACTCGGCCTACCTGCGTGCCGAGTTGGCCGACTTCGAGCTTATGCTACACGCTGTGCTCGACTGGGCCGAGAAGGACGGCAACACCCTCGTCGTCGTCACCGCCGACCACGAGACCGGCGGCCTCACTTTGCCCGACGGCGACATAGAGAAGGGCCTCAACACCACTCGCTTCTATTGGGGCAGCCACACCGGCTGCATGGTGCCTGTCTTCGCCTTCGGCCCCGGTGCCGACCGCTTCAGCGGCATACAGGAGAATATAGACATCCCCAACAAGATACGCGATATAATGGGTTGGTAGTATGATTAAGTTCTGTGTACGCTTGGTGCAGCGTTGGCTACCGGAGCCCTTCATCTTCGCCATCCTCCTCACCCTTGTGGCTGCGGTGCTGGCCATGCCCATCTGCCGCCAGACACCCGTCGAGGTGCTCGAGCACTGGGGTGGGGGAGTATGGAACCTTCTGGCCTTTGCCATGCAGATGGCCTTGGTGCTTGTGTGTGGCAGCACCCTCGCCGCCGCTCCCAGCATTAAACGTGGCATTGCCGCCCTGGCCCGTGTGCCCAAGACACCCCCCGCCGCCATCGCCTTGGTGACTGTTGTGTCGGCCATAGCCTGCTGGCTCAACTGGGGCTTCGGACTCATCGTGGGCGTCATCTTTGCCAAAGCGATAGCGCGCCAGATGCAGGGTGTCGACTACCGTCTGCTCATCGCCTCGGCCTACAGCGGCTTTGTGGTGTGGCACGCCGGTCTCTCGGGCTCCATCCCCTTGACCATGGCCACCCCGGGCGAAGCCCTTGTCACCGCCACCAACGGCGCCCTCACAGCGCCGGTACCCGTCGGCCAGACCATTCTCGATCCCCACAACCTTGTCATGGTGCTGCTGGTCATAGTGGCCATCACCGTGGTCAACAGTCTGATGCACCCCAAGCAGGACGCCGTGACGGTAGACCCGCAGGCTTTGGCCGACGGAACCGACCAGTCCGACCAACCCAACCTGCCCGCCCAGTCCGATGCCACCCCCGCACAGCGGCTCGAGCACAGCCGTGTGCTGGCTTGGCTGCCGGCCCTGCTGCTGTTGGCCTACCTGGTGCTGCGCCTCGGCTTTGGCGGCGGCACGCTCGACCTGGGCGCCGTCATCATGCTTTTCCTCGCCCTGGGCCTGCTGCTGCACGGCACGCCGGTGGCCTATGTGCGCGCTTTCGGCAAGGCTGCAACCGGCGCCAGCGGCATCATACTGCAGTTTCCGTTCTACGCCGGCATCATGGGCATCATCACCGGTGTCGGTGCCAGCGGCATCTGCATGGGTACCGTCCTGGCCGACGCCTGCATCCGCATCAGCAATCCCACCACCTATCCGCTGCTCACCTTTCTCTGCGCCGCCGTGCTCAACCTGTTTGTGCCCTCGGGCGGAGGCCACTGGGCCATCCAGGCCCCCATCATGTTCACCGCCGGTGCCGACCTCGGGGTTGACCCCGGGCTGACCGGTACCGCCATCGCCTGGGGCGACGCCTGGACCAACCTCATACAACCTTTCTGGGCCTTGCCGGCTTTGGCCATAGCTCGCCTCAGTGCCAAGGACATCATGGGCTACTGCCTCATCGACCTCTTCGTCTCGGGTGTCATCATCTGCGGCGGACTGCTGGTGTGGGCGCTGTAGCTCCCTTTCATATTAACGCACAAAACCAACCACGATATGTTCGAAGACGTTATAAAGCATTACCGCGATTTCCCGAAAGCCGGTATCGACTTTATCGATGTGCTGCCTTTCCTGCACGACAAACAGGCCTTCCGGCAGGCCGTGCAGCAGCTCGACACCCTCTGCACCGCCCCCAATATCGCCACCGTCGAGGCCCGCGGCTTCCTCTTCAGTGCACCGCTGCTGTCGGTGAGCGACCATGTGAGCACCATTGTTCCTATACGCAAGAAGGGTAAGCTGCCCCACGCCGAAGGCGACATACAGCGTGTGTGCATCGAGAAGGAATACGGGAGCGACGAGGTCTTCTACCGTCGCACCGACCTGGCGGCCTGCCTGGTCGAGCCCGGCGACGACACCATCTGGCTCACCCTGCTGGACGACCTGCTGGCCACCGGCGGCACCGCACTGGGCATTGCCAACGCCCTCAACGACGATGTCATTGGCGGACGCCGCGTCAGGGTGAAGGAGTTTGTCTTCCTGGTCGAGCTGCCCGCCCTGGGTGGACGCCGGCTGCTCGAGCCGTTGGCGCCGGTACGCACCTTGATGTCGCTCGAGGGGGTGGAGTAGTCCTACACCAGCTTTATTATCACCACAATCAGCAGCGCCACGCAGTAGGCCACCTTGATTAGGGTGCCGCTTACGAAGCCTATGAAGGCTCCCCAGGCGGCGCGCAGGGCTGGCCGCAGCTCGTGCTGGTTGAGGTATTCGCCCACGAGGGCGCCTATGAAGGGCCACAGCACCACGCCCAGCAGGCCCTGGGGGCCGAAGGGGAGGCCGAAGATGGAGACTACGAGGCCTATGTTGCAGCCCCAGATGCCGTATTTCGAGCCGCCGTAGTGCTTGGTGCTGAGCGACGGCACCACGTAGTCGACGATGCCTATGGCCACGGCCACCAGCGCCGTGCCCACCAGCATCCACGTGTTGCAGTGCACGTGGGGGGTGAAGCTGGCCAGCAGCAGGCCTACCCATGCCAGCGGGGGACCGGGCAGCGCTGGCAGTATCGAGCCTGCCAGACCGACGGCCAGGCAGATGAAGGCCAGTATAATCAGTATTGTGTTCATGTTGCTTTGTAATACGTTTCAAATAGGGGGCGGAGGCGCGCGTGGTCGTGTATGAGGGCGCGCAGCTCGGCCAGGGGCTCGGCGTTGGGCGAGTGGTCGAGCCAGAGCTTGATGTAGCCGTGCTCCGAATACTTCTCGTCGAGGTGTTGCAGTGTGCGCTGCCAGTGTCCCTCGCGGTCCAGCTGGGGGTAGTGGTCGAGGCCGTACTCGACGGTGCGGCGCACTATGGTCTCGGGCTCCACGTCGCGGTCGGCTTCGGCCACGATGCAGCCCAGCGGCGACCGAGGCGGCTGCTGGGCCGAGGCGCGATGGTCCTCGGCGGCTTGCGCTATCTGTTCTATCTCGTCGTCGGAAAACCAGCGGTGCAGCACGCAGCATTCCCGTATCCGGCGGCCCGACTCGAGGTGGTGGCGTTCGCGGCCTGCCGCGAGCCCTATGTCGTGCATGGCGGCGGCGGCGTAGAGCATGGCCGGCAGGTTGGGGGCTGGCGACGTGAGGTCGGCGGCCTGGCACATGGCGCGGGCCACGACGCGCAGGGCGTGGTCGCGCCGGTGGGCGGCGTCGAAGTGGTCGTACTGCGGCAGCACCTGCTGCTCGACAAAGTGCTGCAGGCCCTGCGGCACCTCGTCCCACCGCCACCATTCGTAGGCCAGCCGCGGGGTGCCGTCGCCCATGTATACGATGCCGCAGTAGACCATCTGCTCGCGTGCGGCTATGTGGCGCATGGCGCCGTTGCTTTCGTGGGTGTCGACGCGCAGGTGGCGGCAGCGGCTCTTGGCAAAGGCGAAGGCGTCGGCAGCCACACCCGAAGTGCTTGGCGCACAGGCCAGCCGGTGCAGTGTGGCGTAGGGGGTGCGGGTGTCGATCCAACGGCCGTGGTCGATGATGGCATAGGTGGGCTCGTCGCCGTCGACCAGGGCAAAGGTGCCCACCGTCTGCCCGTCGGCCGACACGACGACATACGAGCTGCCGCGTTCTATGTCGCGCTGCAGCTGCTGGCGCGTGGGGTAGCCCACCCACTGGGTGGTGTTGCCGGCCTGCCGCATCAGGGAGCGCGAGTGGTCGTACATCGCCATTATCGCCTCGGCGTCGGCCTCGGTGCTATGTCTCACTGTTCTCATCATCTACATCAACGCCGCGGGCCGTTTTTTATTGTGCCCGGCGGGTTCCCCACCGCTTCCGGTCCGGTAGTTCTTATGTCGTTCTTATGTATATCTTATGTTGTATTTATGTTTAAAACATAAGAAATACATAAGAAATACATAAGAAGTACATAAGAACTACCGGAG
>CACYZN010000018.1:0-192192 GCA_902778925.1 uncultured Bacteroidota bacterium | reverse complement strand
GGGGAGTGGAGAGTGGAGAGTGGAGAGTGGGGAGTGGAGAGTGGAGAGTGGAGAGTGGGGAGTGGAGAGTGGAGAGTGGGGAGTGGAGGATACCATCATTTTTCAATTTACTTTGTCGGGTGCGCAATATTTGGTTGCAAGTGGCGTTATATGTTACCTAGAAATTAGAATGTAGAAGTATATGGAAGATATAATCCAGGAAGTTACGAACAAGGAGTATGAGTTTGGTTTCACTACCGACATCGATACCGAGACTATAAGGAAGGGCTTGGACGAGGAGGTGGTGCGGCTGATTTCGAAGAAGAAGAATGAGCCGGAGTGGCTGCTGGAGTTCCGCCTGCAGGCGTTCCGCCGTTGGCAGGGGATGAAGGAGCCCGACTGGGCGCACCTGGAGTACGAGACGCCGAATTATCAGGATATTATATATTTCGCCGCCCCGAAGCAGGAGAAGAAGAAGAGCATGGACGAGGTGGATCCCGAGCTGCTGGCGACGTTCGACAAGCTGGGCATACCGCTGCGCGAGCGCGAGGCGCTGGCGGGTGTGGCCTACGATGCCATCATGGATTCGGTGAGTGTGAAGACGACGAGCCAGAAGGCGTTGGAGGAGAAGGGCATAATCTTCATGCCCATAAGCGAGGCTGTGCAGAAGCACCCCGACCTGGTGCGCAAGTACCTGGGGAGCGTGGTGCCGGCGGGGGACAATTTCTTCGCGGCGCTGAACAGTGCTGTTTTCAGCGACGGCTCGTTCTGCTATATCCCGAAGGGGGTGCGGTGCCCGATGGAGCTGAGTTCGTATTTCCGCATCAACGCGAAGGGTACGGGCCAGTTCGAGCGGACGCTGATAGTGGCCGACGAGGGTGCCTACGTGAGCTACATGGAGGGCTGCACGGCGCCGCAGAGGGACGAGAACCAGCTGCACGCGGCCATTGTGGAGATTGTGGTGATGAAGGATGCCGAGGTGAAGTACAGCACGGTGCAGAACTGGTATCCGGGCGACAAGGACGGCAAGGGCGGCATCTACAATTTCGTCACCAAGCGCGGCATCTGCAAGGGTAGCCGTTCGAAGCTGAGCTGGACGCAGGTGGAGACAGGCAGCGCCGTCACCTGGAAGTATCCCAGCTGCATTCTGCAGGGCGACGACTCGACGGCCGAGTTCTACAGTGTGGCCGTCACCAACAACTGCCAGCAGGCCGATACGGGCACGAAGATGATTCATGTGGGCAAGAACACGCACTCGACCATCATGAGCAAGGGTATCAGCGCGGGGCGCAGTCACAACAGCTACCGCGGACTGGTGCAGATAGGGCGTGGAGCCGAGAATGCGAGGAACTACTCGCAGTGCGACTCGCTGCTGCTGGGCGACCGGTGCGGTGCGCACACATGGCCGTATATCAAGGCCGACAACCACACGGCGATACTGGAGCACGAGGCCACGACCTCGAAGATAAGCGAGGACCAGCTGTTCTACTGCCAGCAGAGGGGCATCAGTCCCGAGAGTGCCGTGGGGCTGATAGTGAATGGCTATGCCAAGGATGTGCTGAAGAAGCTTCCGATGGAGTTTGCCGTCGAGGCCCAGAAGCTGCTGAGTGTGTCGCTCGAGGGGAGCGTGGGTTGATTGGTGAGCTCCAGGTACGGGTTTTAAGAGGATGGTGCTTAATGGAGTTGGACGACGGTGATGCCTTCGCCGCCGAGTTCGACACGTTCGGCACGGAAGGATTTGACCACCGGCGAGGCTTGCAGCTGCTGGCGGATTACCTGCATGAGTATGCCGTAGCCTTTGCCGTGTAGTATGCGCACCTCTTTCTCGGAGAGGAGGGTGGCTTGGTCGAGGAAGTGGAAGAGGAGGTCGACAGCCTCGTCGGCGCGGTGGCCGCGCAGGTCGAGGGTGGGGTTGAACTGCTTGCGTTTCTCGTTGATGTCGGAGAAGATTGAGGAGTAGGCTTGCGACGACGGCTGCTTGGCGAGGGGTATTATCTGTTTGGCGGTGGAGGTGAGGCGGCTGAGGGGTATGGACATGCGTATGCTGTTGCTCTCGACGGTGGCTTTTTTGCCTTTTATCTCGACTACCTCGCCGTAGGTGTCCTGATCGTCGATGCGCACTATGGTGCCGACGGCTATGGGGAGCTGCTGGCCCGACTCGGGGTTCCGGGTGTGGGCTTTTGTGTTTTTGGCGGCTGCGGCTTGGTTGTTCAGCTTGCGGAACTCGGTGTCGTTGTGTTCGGCAGCTTCGGCCAGCTTGGCGCGTGCTGCCTGTGTGGCCTGCCGTTCGGCCTGAGCGCTCTTGATGTCGCTGATGGTGCGTTCGACGGTGCGGTTGGCGTCGGCCAGTATCTGCTGAGCCTCGCGGCGGGCGCCGCCGATGATTTCGTGGCGGCGGCTTTGCAGGTTGTCGTTGAGGCGTTGGTACTTCTGTGTCACCTCGTTGAGCAGGTCGTCGGCCACACGCAGCTCTTCGCGCTGGCGCGCTATCTCCTGCTTGTCGAGCTCGAGTTGCTGCAGTTGGTGCTCGAAGTTGAGCTGTTGGCGTCCCACCATCTCGCCGGCGCGGTCCAATATGTCTTTTGGGAAGCCGATGCTTTCGGCAATCTCGAAGGCGAAGCTGGAGCCGGGGTGGCCGACGCTGAGGCGGTAGAGAGGGCGCATGCGGTCGGTGTCGTAGAGCATGGCGCCGTTGGCGACGGCGGGCATGCGGTCGGCCAGCAGCTTGAGGTCGGCGAAGTGGGTGGTTACGACGCCGAAGGCACCTTTGTCGTAGAGGTCTTCGAGCACGGCTTCGGCGATGGCGCAGCCCGAGCGGGGTTCGGTGCCACCGCCCAGTTCGTCGAGCAGGAAGAGGGTGCTGCTGGTGGCTTCGGCCATGAGGGCTTTCATGTTCTGCAGGTGCGAGGTGTAGGTGGAGAGATCGTTGTCGATGCTCTGCTGGTCGCCGATGTCGATGAATACCGCCGAGAAGATGCCGCATTCGGAGGTGGGGCGCAGCGGTACCGGCAGGCCGCATTGCAGCATGTATTGTATCAGGCCTACGGCTTTGAGGAGTACCGACTTGCCACCGGCGTTGGGGCCCGAGATGATGAGGATGCGCCATTGGTCGGCTTTGTCGGATTGGTTCGACAGGCGCAGGGAGAAGGGCACCACGGCGTCCTTCTTTTGCATGTAGAGCAGTGGGTGGCGGGCGTCGAGCCAGTCGATGCGGGGTTCTGGGTGCAGAGTGGGCACTGCGGCGTTGAGCTCGACGGCCACACGGGCTTTGGCCCGCAGGAAGTCGACGCGCGCCAGGAAGCGGTAGGCCTCTTCGAGCTGGGGCAGCAGAGGACGCAGGCGGTCGCTGAAGGCGAGGAGGATGCGCTGCACCTCGTGGCGCTCGTCGAAGTCGAGTTCGCGCAGGTCATTGCCCAGCTCCACCACTTCGGCGGGTTCGACGAAGGCGGTCTGGCGCGAGGCGCTCTCGTCCTGTATGAGGCCGCGCATACGGCGGCGGTAGGTGGTGAGCAGGGGTATGACGGGACGGCCGTCGCGGATGGTAACCTCGGCGCCTTCCGGGGCCCAGCCTTCGCGTTTGGCGCGGGCCAGCGCGCTGTTCACCTGGGCGTCGACCTCGGCGGCCTTGCGGGCTTTGGTGCGGCGTATCTCGGCCAGCGCGGGCGAGGCGTTGTCGTAGAGCTCGCCGTGGTCGTCGATGAGCTTGCCCAGCAGTGAGTTGATGACGTTGAGCTGGGAGCTTTTGCCACCATAGCCCAGTTCTACCTCGACGGCGAGGTTGCGCAGGGCGGTGTACTGCTGGTGCTCTTCGGCGGTGAGGAAGCGGTAGCATTCGCGGATGGTGCGCAGCGAGAGCTTGAGGTCGAACATCGACTCGAGTGGCATGAAGGTGTTGCCCACACGCAGATGGGTGAGCACGGGGGTGAGGTCGATGAAGTCTTGCTGTGGGAACTCGCTCTCCATGAGTACTATCTGGCGCATCTCTTCGGTGAGCTGCAGTTCGTGGAGCAAGGTGTCGTAGTCGGAGGTGAAGTGCATCTCGTCGGCCATGCGGGCGGCGAGGGTGTTGGTGCACTGCTCCGCTACCATCTGGCGTATGCGGTCGAAGCCAAGCTTCTGTTCGATATTGCTGTTCATTTAGTCGAAGTCAAGATAGAGGGGCCATTTCTGGCGAAAGGCGTCAAGTTTCTCTTTATCAAGGGTGGCGGTCGTCAACCCGTCGACGCCGGGTTCGGCTTCGGCGACGGCGAAGCCTTTGTAGTCGACGATGGCGCTGTTGCCGCTGTATTTCCCATCCACGCCATCGGTGCCACAGCGGTTGCAGCCCAGCACGTAGCAGAGGTTCTCGATGGCGCGTGCCTTGAGAAGGGTGGTCCAGGCCTCGTGGCGCGAGCCCGGCCAGTTGGCGCATACGAGCAGCAGGTCGTAGTCGAGGTCGTCGTTGCGCAGCCATTTTGGGAAGCGCAGGTCGTAGCAGACGGCGGGTTTAATCTTCCAGCCTTTGTATTCGAATATCTCGCGACGGGTGCCGCGGGCAATGATGTCGTACTCGCCGCTTACGCGGAAGGTGTGGGCTTTGTCGTAGGTGCCGAAAGTACCGTCGGGGTAGACCCAGTGCAGCCGGTTGTAGCAGCGGTCGCTCTCGTCCTCGCGTACAATCCAAGTGCCTACAAATAGGCAGTTGTGTTCTGCGGCCATTCTTTGCGCCCAGCATAGGGTCGGACCGTCGGGCTCTTCGGCGAGGGCGGCCATGTGGTCGCCGAAGCCGGTGGTGAAGGTTTCGGGAACGACGAAGATGTCGGTCCGTGGAGCATCGCACAGGGCTTGCTCCACCTTGTGGCGGTTGGCCTCGGCGTCGGCCCATACAATGTCTTGCTGAAAGAGAGTTATGACCATCGGCGTACTTGTTCAAGGTCTTGCTGCAGCTGCTGCTGCAGGGCATCAATGGAGTCGAAGTGTTTGGTATGGCGTAACCGATGCAGGAACTGCACATCTGCGGTCTGGCCGTATAGGTCGCCCTGGTAGTCGAGCAGGTGCACCTCGAGGGTGGTCTTGTCGATGGCGAAGGTAGGGGCGGTGCCGAGGTTGGCCATACCTATATGGCCGGCCATGCGGACTATGTACACGCCGTCGGCGGGCAGCATCTTTCGCGTGTGGCCCAGGCCGATGTTGGCTGTGGGGAAGCCCAGGGTGTGGCCAACGCCGCGACCGTGCTGTACGGCGCCGGTGATGCTGTAGGAACGTCCTAGCAGCGAAGAGGTTTCCTCGACGGCACCACTGGCGAGGCTCTCGCGGATGCGGCTGGAACTTATCGGACTGCCGTCGACGAGGAAGGGTTCCCCGCGATGCAGGGTGAAACCCAACTCGGCGGCCAGTTGTGGCAGGCTACCGAAGTCGTCGTTCTGTTTGCTACCGAAGCGGCTGTCGTAGCCCAGCTGAAGGGCACGCATCTGCAGCTTGTCGTGCAGCAGGCGCGCCATCTCGCAGGCCGACATCTGGGCTACATCGCGTGTGAAAGGCAGTACTGCGACATACCGTGCCCCCGCCTCGAAGAGCAGGCGCAGGTGCTCGTCGGGGTCGTCGAGCCAGTACTCGCTGTCGCGACGGCCTAGGACGAAGGAAGGGTGGCTGGTCAGAGTCACTACAAGCCTCGCGCCTTTCATCTGCGAAAGCAGCTCTTGGTGGCCACGGTGCACGCCGTCGAAGACACCGACGGTGGCTGTGGTGGGTTCGGGAATGGAGGCGATGGGACCGTGGATATTGTAGAGGGAGAACATTTAGTGCAGTTTGATATTGGGGAAAAACGACAGCACGGCACCGAAGGCCAGCTGGTTGCGGTGGCCGTACTCCCGCGTGGCTCCATCGGCGAAGGTGCCTGTGGAGGGCAGGTAATGATAGAGGGTGCAATACAGTCGCAGGTAGTGGCTCTTGAGGGCTACAGGATCTCCCCAGTTGGCATAAAGCATAACGACACGGGTACGGTCGAAGGTCAGCCCGGGAGTGTTGGCGGAGAGGCTGCTGAAGTGCCAACTGCCCAGCAGCGGCACAAAGTCCTTCCCCTGCCAGTAGCTGGCGGCCAGCGACCAATGGCTGTTGGGGTGGAAGATGATTTCGGGATAGAGGCCCCAGCCGTTGGAGAAGGGCACGGCGGCGTTGCCATGCTGGTGATACCAGAAGGCGCGGCAGCTGAATTCGGTGTATATGTTACTTCTCCACTGTATGCGCATACCCAGTCCTGTGGCGCCGTTGAAGTTGTTGTTGATGTTGTGGTCCACCGACATGTTCTGCCCCCCTTCGTGTTGTACCACAAAGTGGAGCGGCACATACACGGCACCCCAGCCATTGGCGATGTCGAAGCGCAGTTCGCCGCTGGCACCGGCAGTGAACCTCTCCGGTACCGGACTACGGTCCCAGATGTATTCGCGCCAGTCGGTCCAGATGTCCATATCCAGCAAACGCGAGCTGTAGTTGAGTTCGAAGCCGGTCTCGGGGTCACCCACTATGCCCAGCTCAGGGTTGTACATCGGCATGGGCAGATGGTGGTGGTAGGCGTTGAGGCAACCCAGCACGAGCTTCAGCTGCGGCGTGAATCTATATTCGGCCTGCAGCCACGGTAGCAGATGCACTGGCCGTGCGACGCTGTCGTACACCGGATAGGCTCCGTAGGCCGTCGTGGCCGGGTAGTCGCGTGCACCCCAGTAGTACAACCAGTGTACGCCACCCTGCAGGGTCAGGCCTCCGCCCAGCCACCATTCCACCTTTGGCTGCAGGACGAAGCCAGGCAGAGTGTAGCCGCTGATACGGTCGCCGAAGTATTCGTTGTCTATGAAGAAGGTGCTTCCGTCGATGTGGAGGGACAGCCGGTTGGTATCCTGGGCGAGGACGTGCTGACTGGGTTTTATGGGCATAAGGGGTTCGACGGGCAGTAAACCCATCAAACCCATCAAGCCCATAAAACCTAACAGCTTCCTCATTTGCCCAGCGCGTTGACTATGGCCTCCTCGATGGCGGCGCCGCGCAGGTCGCGGGCCAGTATGGTGCCGTCGGCGCCGATGAGCATTATCTGCGGGATACCCTGCACGCCGTAGGTGTCGGTGGCGGTGCGGGTGCTGTCGACCAGCTGGGGATAGGTGATGCCGAGGTCGGCCATCACCTTTTCGTGGGCGGCCTTGCGGGCGGCGGCATCGCCGCGCTCCCACACGTTGAGGCCCACGACCACAAGACCTTTGTCTTTGTATTTGGCCCACAGTGGCACTATGTTGTCGCGTATCTCGGCGCGGCATGGGCCGCACCAGCTGGCGTAGAAGTCGACCAGGGCCACATGTCCTTCGACGATGTCGCTCAGCCGGCCGTCGACGCCCTCGATGTCGGTGTAGTGCTTGCCGACCGAGGTCTGTTCTATGGCGCGCAGCTGTGCCAGCTTGTCGGCCACGGGCTTGTAGTCTTTCACCACCTGGGCGGCGTCGGCAAGCTTCTCTTCGAGCATGGCATAGGTGAGGCGGTCGGTGCCGCAAAGCACACCGAGGGCATAGGCGCCGAGCACGTTGTCGCGGTTGCCGTCGTACATCTTGTTGGCGAGCGCGAAGGTGCGGTCTGTGCCGATGGCCTCGACCGAGTCGTAGAGGTGTTCGGCCTGGGCACGCACCTCGGCCGACGGGGCGGTGTAGTAGAGCTGCAGGTAGCCCTTGAGCTGTGCGTCGAGGTCTGAGTTGTCGTTGGCCGTGAGGAACAGCTGCAGGCTGTCGTTGAGCGGGGTGCCGCCGACGTGGTCGTCCAGCAGGTCGAGCTCTATCTGGCCGGGCTCGACGATGAAGTCGAGCATGGCCCGGGCGCTCTCGCTGTGGGTATAGACCATGCCCACCCAGGGCTGCTCGACGGTGCCGCGCAGCGTGAAGTGGCCGTTGCTGATATTGGCGCTGTCGACGACCTCGCCGTTATTGTACAGGTAGACCATGGCGCCGTCGAACTGGTCGTCGGCCACGCTGCCTGTAATGGTGTATTGTTTGTTCCCGCCGCAGGCGGCCATGGCTATCGCAACTGCGGCAATACAAAGGGTTTGTGCTATTTTTTTCATTGTTGCAACGTTTGTTTCGGGCTGCAAATTTACACAAATTTCTTAGATTGCGGGCAGTAAACGAAAAATAATTTCCGTCGACGGCACCTCAGGCCATGCCGGCAGCCAGCTTGCGGCTGATCCACACGGCGTAGGGCAGCGAGAGGAGGAAGGTGCACAGGTCGGCCACCGCCTGAGCCATCTGCACGCCCAGCAGTCCGAAGGCCATGGGCAGCAGTATGATGGCCGGCAGGAAGAAGATGCCGTTGCGGCCTATGCTGAGCAGGGTGGCGGGCAGGGTCATGCGTATGTTCTGGAAGAGCATGTTGGTGGTGGTGGAGAGTGCTATGAGCGGGAAGGCGGCGCATTGCCAGCGCAGGGTGGTGGTGCCGATGTCGAGCAGCACGGGGTCTTCCGAGCGGAAGAGGGCCACCACCTGGGGCGCGAAGATGAAGCCTGCCGTCGAGATGACGAGCAGGAAGAGCGAGGAGACGCTGAGGGTGAAGAGGAACGACTGTCGCACGCGGCCGTAGAGGCGGGCGCCGTAGTTGAAGCCGCACACTGGCTGGAACCCCTGGCAGAAGCCCAGCACCGTGCTGAAGGCGAACATCATGATGCGCGTCACCACGGCGAAGGCGGCCACGGCCGAGGCCTCCTGCCCGGGCAGGGCGTAGAGGGCGGCGCTGTAGTTGAGGGCCACGGCGGCGGCCGAGTTGAACAGTTGGCGGAAGAGCGAGGGCAGCCCGCCGCGGAATATCTCGTAGTAGATGTGCCACGAGGGCCGGAAGTCGCGCAGGCTGAGGTGTATGCATTGCGGACGTGTGGTGCCGTAGAGTAGCAGCCCCCAGGCGAAGAGCTGGCTGATGGCGGTGGCCAGCGAGGCTCCGCTCACACCCATGTCGAGGGTGAAGATGAAGAGGGGGTCGAGCACGATGTTGAGCACCGCGCCGCTCACTATGCCCACCATGGCGAAGCGTGCGTTGCCCTGCAGGCGCAGCTGGTTGTTGAGGGTGAGCGCCGACATCATGAAGGGGGTGGCGGCCACGATGTAGCGCAGGTAGTCGTTGGCGTAGGGCACCACCTCGGGCGGGGCGCCGAGCAGTGTGCTGAGGGCGCTGAGGTTGGGCAGGCACAGTGCGGCCGCCAGCAGTCCCAGCAGCATGGGGGTGCCGAAGCCCACGGTGGCCACCTTGGTGGCCGAGCCCACGTCCTTGGCGCCGAGGGCCCGCGAGATGTAGTTGCCCGAGCCGTGGCCGAAGAAGAAGCCCAGCGCCTGGACGATGGTCATGTAGGCAAACGAGATGCCTATGCCGGCGGTGCCGCCGGTCGAGAGGCGCCCTATGAAGGCGGCGTCGACCACGTTGTAGAGGGCGGTGGTCACCATGGCTATGATGGTGGGCACGGCCATGCGGCACACCAGCAGCTTGACCGGCTGCTGTGTCATTTCGGCATATCGCTCGTCGAGGTTCACTCGGTGTGTGGGTGCTGTGGGGGTTGGTTTAGCGGCGTATTATGTCGGTGTTGCCTTTCGAGTTGAGCAGGGTGGCCTTGACGGTCTGGGTGCGGCCGTCGCGCTCGTAGTCCACCTCCACCACGTCGCCGGGGCTGAAGAGGCCCAGCTCTTCGGTCATCTCGGCAAAGGTGTTGACCTCTTTGCCTGCCACATGCAGTATGATGTCGCCCTGACGCAGGCCGGCGCGTGCGGCAGCGCAGTCGGGGGTGACGACGGCCACCAGCAGGCCGCGGGTGGAGCGGGCGCCGGTCTTGCGGGCCACGTTGGCGTCGACCTCGGCCACCTGCACGCCCAGGTAGGCGCGCTGCACGTAGCCGTAGCGCTGCAGGTCGCCGGCCACCTTGACGGCCAGGTTGGCCGGTATGGCGAAGGAGTAGCCTATGTAGTTGCCGTTGCCCGAGGCAATGGCGGTCACTATGCCGATGAGCTGGGCCTGCGAGTTGACCAGCGCCCCGCCGCTGTTGCCGCTGTTGACGGCGGCATCGGTCTGCAGGAACGACTCGAGCGGAGTCTCGTTGGTGCGCGGGTTGTCGATGATGTGCATGTTGCGGGCCTTGGCGCTGATGATGCCGCTGGTCACCGTCGAGGTGAGGTTGAAGGGGTTGCCGATGGCCAGCACGGGCTCGCCGACGCGCACCTGGTCGCTGTTGCCGAAGGGTATGTAGGTGAGCCCCTCGGCCTCGACCTTGATCACCGCCAGGTCGGTGGCGGGGTCGTTGCCCACCAGACGGGCCGGCAGCTCGCGCCGGTCGTTGAAGGTCACGCTGATGCGCTCGGCATCCTGCACCACGTGGTTGTTGGTCAGTATGTAGCCGTCGCTGGTGATGATGACCCCCGAACCGTAGGCGTTGTAGACCTGCTTCTGCACCCCCTGGGGTATGATGAAGCCGAAAAACGACTGGTAGAGGGGCGTCATCTGCGTCATCTCGGTCTTGATGTGCACCACGCCGTCGATGGTGGCCTGGGCCACGTCGGTGAAGTCGGTCAGGGTGAGGCGGGCCGGCGCAGCCTGTGTCGCCTGCGGCACGGCCTGGGTGGCCACCTCGTTCGGATTCTGGGCGCATGCCTGCATCATCATTGCTATGCACGCCACGCTGGCAAATATGTACTTTCTCATAGTAGGCTTTGTGTTTTGTATACTACCGTTGTAACAAAATATCACCTCCTTTATTGCCCTGACGAGTGATAAAATATGTTAATCCGGCCCCCCGTCCGCCACCATCCATCGCCGGTGCCGGCAGCCTACAAGGCGGCCGTTTTAACCCTATTTAACTTAAACCTTAAAGGATTTAAGATTTCGGCTGGTTTTTGACCCATTCGTAACCGCCTGACAACCAGCTCCGCCAGCCATCCTCTCCGCTTCCCCTCCGGTACTTCTTATGTACTTCTTATGTATTTCTTATGTATTTCTTATGTTTTAAACATAAATAGTACATAAGAAGTACATAAGAACGACATAAGAACGGGCGGAGGGGGAGAGGTGAAAGGTGATAGGTGATAGGTGGGAGGTGATAGGTGAGAGGTGGAAGGGGAGAGTCTAAATTCGAAATTCGAAGTTCGAAATTCGATATTCATCGTAAGGTGAGAGGAGTGAGGTGAAAGGTGATAGGTGAAAGGTGATAGGTGGGAATTGATGATTGAAAGATAGAAATTGGAAAGGAGATGGAAAAAAAATCGTCGGGGTGTATAATAATAGTCGAGATGTTGCGTTACAAGTGACGATGAAATTGAGCCGCAACATATTGTATCTGCTGCTGGCAGTGGCTATGGGCGTGGTGCCCGTGCGCGTGGTGGCACAGGAGGCCGACGGGGCCGAGGTGATGACCAAACGCTATACCGAGGCCTACGACAGCCTGCTGAACAGCTACTACCTGCGCAAGCACAACCACCATCGTATGCACAGCAGCCATCGCTTCTCGATGGAGGAGTTCGACGCGCTGCCCGACAGTGTGCTCGAGCATCGCCTACAGGCACTGCACACGGTGGTGCCCCTGACCTACAACAGCGTGGTGCGCAACTATATCGGCTTCTACCTGCGCCACATGGCTACGCGGCTCGATGTGATGATGACCCTGTGCGAGTACTACCACCCCATCTTCGAGGACGCCCTGCACCGCTACGGGGTTCCCGAAGAGCTGAAGTACCTCTCCATCGTGGAGAGCGCCATGAACACGCAGGCCACCTCGCGCGTGGGCGCCGCCGGCTTGTGGCAGTTCATGTACTCGACCGGCAAGCTGTACGACCTGGAAGTCAATTCGGTGGTCGACGAGCGGCGCGACCCCTACAAGAGCACGGTGGCGGCGGCGCGGCACCTGAGCGACCTGTACCGCATCTTCGGCGACTGGGAGCTCGCCATTGCGGCCTACAACTGCGGCTCGGGCAATGTGAACAAGGCCATCGCGCGCAGCGGCGGCGCTCGCAACTACTGGAGCATCTATCCGAACCTGCCACGCGAGACGCGCGGCTACGTGCCGGCCTTCACGGCGGTGGTATATGTGATGAACTACTACGAGCTGCACGGCCTGCACCCCACCAAGCTGAACCTGCCGGTGCGCGCCGACACGGTGATGCTGGTGCGCGACGTGCTGTTGTGCTATGTGGCCGAAGCCACGGGCATGGAGATGGACGAGCTGCAGACGCTGAACCCGCAGTACCGCGTGGGCTACATACCGGCGTCGACACAGATGTATCCGCTGTGCCTGCCCACGTCGAAGCTCGAGGCCTTCATCACCAACCAGGACTCCATCTACCGTCGCACGGCCGACAGCCTGGAGCGCCGTCCTATCAGGGTCGAGCCCCGGTCGAAAGGCAGCAAGGCCGGCAGCAGCTCGAGCGGCGGCGGCAAATACTACACCGTCCGCAAGGGCGACACACTGTACAAGATAGCCTCGAAGCACGGCATCAGTGTGGCAACGCTCAAGAAGCGCAACGGCATGAAGAGTGACAATATACGTGTGGGACAGAAACTGAAGGTGAGATGAAACGGTGGGTGAAGATATTGACCAACAAGTATGTGATAGCCACGCTGGTGTTTGTGGCGGTGATAGTGTTTATCGACGACTACAGCCTGCGGGTCAGCTCGCGGCTGCACCGCCAGGTCGACAAGCTGCACCGCGAGGAACAGACACTGCGGGAGGCGATAGTGGCCGACAGCGCCGCCGCCGCCGAGCTGCGCAGCAGTCTGGATGTGAAGGAACACTACGGCCGCGAGAATTACTACATGAAGCGTGCCGACGAAGATATATTTGTAGTGAAAGACTAGGTGTGAAGCAAAGAGTAATCATAACAGCTGTGGCGGGATGCCTGCTACTGACGGGTTGCGAGAGCCTGAAGACTTTCATGTCGCGCGATCTGGAAGACGAGGATTTCGTGATAGGGCAGCTGTATGTGGACGAGCGGGTGGACGAGGTGCCGGTCATAGCGACGCCGGTGAAGGCCAAGAAGCAGGTGGCTGCCGACGGTAGCGAGTGCTTCAACGCGCTGGGTCTGACTTGCACGGGCGACGACAACACGCTGCTCTACTCCACGGTGAACTCGTGGCTGGGGGTGCCCTACAAGTACGGCGGCACGGACCGCAAGGGGGTCGACTGCTCGGCCTTTGTCGGTATCGTCTACCGCGAGGTGTATGGCAAAAACCTGAGCCGCACGGCCAACGACATGCTGCGCGACGTGGAGCTGATAGGCAAAGGCCAGCTGGCCGAAGGCGACATACTGTTTTTCACCAACAGCAAGGGCAAGGTGTCGCACGTGGGCATCTACCTGAAAGAGGGTTTGTTCGCCCATTCGTCGACCAGCGCGGGCGTGTGCGTCAGCAGTGTGTCCGACGGCTACTGGAGCAAGCACTTCTACAAGGGCGGCCGGGTCAGGTAGCGGGACCGTCCAGGGGCGTGGCTACTTGACGCCCATTCCCATTTCTTTAAGCAAGGACTTTACGCGGTCGACGAAGTCGCCTTGGATGATGATTTGTCCGTCTTTGGCCGAACCGCCCACGCCGCAGCGTGCCTTGAGGGTCTTGCCTAGCGACTGGAGGTCGGCGTCGGTGCCGACGAAGCCGTCGACGAGGGTGACGGTCTTGCCTCCGCGATGGTGGCGGTCGAGGCTGACGCGCAGGCGCTGCCGGCCGGGCTCGAGGGTGACGGCCTCAGGCTGGTCGTCGTACTGGTACTGGAAGTCGGGGTTGGTCGAGTAGACTACCCCTATGGGTTGCTTCTTGCTCATCGGCGTGGGTCTATGATGATGTCGCCCAGCGCAGGTGAGATCTCGCGCAGGGGGTATTTCATGTCGCGTGCGAATATCTTGACCGACTGGGGATGGACCACGAAGTGGACGCTGGTGCCTATGTTCTCGCCCTCGCCGTCCAGGTTCACCCAGCGGTCGGCGTTGCCTTCGATAAGCACGTCTTTGGCTTTAAACATCTCTACGTGCTGGGAGAGGTCGAGGTGGTTGGTGAAGGCAAGGGGGGCGGTGATGGGCACGTGGTCGAGGGGCACCTTGTCGATGATGCTGATGTCGAGCAGTCCGTCGTCGAGCTTGGCCTTGGGGGCTACGGCCAGGTTGTAGCCGAACTGCTGGCTGTTGGCCACAGCGATGAACCAGGCATTGCGGTAGTAGTCCTGGCCATTGACGACGAGGTGGTAGTCGGAGTTCTTGTAGCGGGTGTATTCGCGCAGCACCAGGTTGGTGTAGGCGGCGAGGCCGCGGGTCTTGGCGGCATGCATGAGTCGGGCTATGTAGGCGTCGAAGCCGCAGCCGGCGGCGTTGACCACGACCCATTTGTCGTTGACCACTATGCTGTCGATGGTCTGCTTGTACTGCTGGTTTAGGACGCGGATGGCCATCCAGGGCTGCAGGGGCAGCTTGAGCGAGCGGGCCAGGCCGTTGCCGCTGCCGCAGGGTATGATGCCGAGTCGGGTGTCGCTGTCTTTGATGCCCTGCACCACATCGTTCACCGAACCGTCGCCGCCCACGGCAACCACGCAGTCGTAGCCGCGGTCGGCGGCATCGCGGGCAATCTCGGTACCGTGGTGGCGGTATTCGGTATAGCGTACCTCGTAGTCGAAGAGGTCGGCATTGAGGTTCTTCTTCAGCAGCTGCTCTATCTTCTTCTGGCGGCCGATGCCAGAAATGGGGTTGACGACGATGAGGGTCTTAGTCTTCATAGTGTTGTGCTTTTAGTTGGTTGTTGATTACTCGGTGGTTGTATTGTTGAACAATAGCCTTCAGGAAACGCAGGTTTTTCTCTTCGCCGGTGGCCACGTCGCCCATGAGGACGCTGGTCTCGTGGAGGTCGCCGTCGCTGGCGCTGTTGTTTTCGAGCACGTAGTAGCCGTTGCCGTAGTAGACCACCCAGCCGCGCTCGGGGTGCTGCACCACGCTTTGTCCGAAGGCGACAAAGTGCTCGTCCTGGATGCCGAGCCAGTCGACCAGCGAAGGCATGAGGTCGGTGTGCTGCACTATGCGGTTGCTGCGATGACCCTCGGTGCGTTGCGGGTCGAAGATCATCAGCGGTATGCGGTACCAGCCATCGTAGTCGTTGTACTCGCGTGTGAGGCCGTGTCCGCTGTGGTCGCCGGTGATGATGAACAGCGTGTTGTTGTACCAGGGTTGCTTCTGCGCCTCCTCGAAGAAGCGACGTAGGGAGTAGTCGGTGTACTCCACGCATTTCAGTATGGGGTGGCGTCCTTCGGCAAACCGGCCCTTGTGCTCCTCGGGGATAGGGAAGGGGTGGTGGGAAGTGACGGTGAAGACCTCGGCAAAGAAGGGCTGGCGGAAGCCTGCGAGGTGGCGCACCATGTACTGCAGGAAGGGCTCGTCGAAGATGCCCCAGGCGCCGTCGTAGTCGGTGGGTTTGCTTTGCGGGTCGGCCTCGAACTCGTCCTTGCCCAGATACTCGTCGAAGCCAAGTCGGCGGCAGAGGCTGTCGAAGCCCATCTCGCCGTTGTAGCTGCCGTGGAAGAAGCCGCTATAGTAGCCATGACGGCCCAGCACGGTGGGTATGCCCTCGAAGTCGTCGGCATAGTAGCAGGAGTTGATGAACGGGCGGCTCATGAGATTGGGGATGCCTGTGGTGATGGCGGTGATGCCCTCGATGCTCTTCTTGCCGTTGGAGCGGCCGTCGTAGAGGGTGCAGTGCTGCGCCAGCGAGTCGAGGAAGGGTGTGCGGGTTTCGGCGTCGGGTTGGGTGTTGTAGCAGCCCATGAACTCCTGCCCCAGACTCTCGACGATGATGAGTACCACGTTGCGCTGTGTGGCGACGTTGCCGGCGCTGTCGGCGGACAGGGTGGGGGAGGCCTGTCGAGGGGAATAGAGTGGCTCGTAGATCTTCACAAGTTCGTCGTCCGACATGTATTCCACCTCGTCCAGATTGGGGTTGAGCAAGGTGCGCAGTATGTTGTAGCTGTCGTTGCTCACGAGGGCGGCATTCTTTGGCTGGCAGTAGTGGCCGGCATCGCTCAGCCTGAGCATGTGGCCGAAGCCGCCCCACACCATGAACCAGGCCAGCAGCAGTCCTACTGCCATCCCGGCCACACGGGCGACGGGCTTCACATTGACGCGTGAGCGCAGGTTGAGGCGTATGCGGCTGTTCACCATAAAGAACGCCACGATGATGGCCAGCGGGAATACCCATGCATACCAGTAGTCGACGGCGAAGAGCGGCACGAGGGTCCCCATCTGTCCGCCGATGCCGAGGTAAGAGAATATCTCTTCCGACAGCAGTCGGTAGGTGTACTGGTAGTAGGCTGCGTTGGCGCCGCGCGGTATCACCATGAGCAGCACCGGTATAATGTACAGCACCTCGCACAATATGCGGTACCACCGCTTGCGGCGGGCACCTACGGGCAGTAGCATCAGCAGCATCCACGGCAGCAGGAATGCGCCCACCGTGGCGATACCGAATACCACGTTGCCCCACGCCACACCCATCCACTCGCCGAAGCCGTCGAGGTGGAAGAGGCGCAGATTGGCCAAATGGAAAAGCACCTGGGTGAGCCACAGGGTGCACAGGGCCAGTAGCAGTTTCAGTAGTATGTATGCCGGTATTTCAAACCCTTTGTTCTTCATGCGGTAAGTCTTTCTTTAGGGACGCCAGCCCGACTGGGTCAGTATCTTGCGGCTGTCGGTCTGGGCAAACAGTTCTTCTGTGCTAATATTGCTTTTCTTCATGTATTGCTTCACGATCTGCCAGCCTATGTAGGCCGGAGTGCGTGGAGCCGACCCTTCGCCGAAGGCGTTGGTCTTCGGAGCCTCGTCGACCAGATTGTGGTATTGGCCGTAGTCGTGCGAGTAGAGCATGCGGTTCTCTATCAGCCAGCCCCACACCTGCTCCACGTTCTTCTGCATCCAGCGCAGCTGGTCGCCGCTGTAGCGCAGCAGTATGGTGTCGTGGGTCAAAGGGAGGGTCTGCTCGAGGAAGTAGAGCACCTTGCCCTCGGCCACCGCATAGTCGAGCAGTGTCGGTTCGCCTTCGGGAGCGGCGATGTGGGCCCGGGCGATGGCGGCCATGCAGTCGGCCGCGATATACTGTCGCTGGCAGAGCCGCACTATGTAGGCCGGCACGCCGGCATGCAGCTCGCCGACGGCGTAGTGGTCCAGGCTTATGGCCAGCTCGTGGTCCGAGCAAAACACGCGGTGGCTGTAGTCCTCGAAGTCGCCCGACACCAGCGTGTAGAAGCCGTCGTAGTGCACGGCATCGGTACGCGCCAGCGCCTGCCCCAGCTCTTTCTCGAGCCATTGCAGGTCGCCGTACAGACTGTCCACCTTGCCGTACACGTAGCGCATGCCGGGGTCGGCGGCAAAGTCGGCCAGCATCTGCATGTACTGACCGTCGTCGGGGTCGATGTTCAGCAGCGGCGTGTCGAACTCGGCCCGTCGGCGCGACAGTTCCTCTCGCAGCTCGGCCGTGGGAGTGTCGAACACCACACGCTCCAACCGGGCCAGGTGCACCGGTTGCGACCGCTCGCAGGCGGCAAGTGTAAAGGCCAAAAGCACCATAGCGATGCCTTTGGCCCATGTGTTCGGCTTGGCCATTATTCGTCCTTCTTTTCTTCCTTCTGGGCCTCTTTCTCGGTCTCGTTCAGGATGCGGAGCTTGGCCTGCAGCAGGGCTATCTGCTGGCGGGCACCTTGCATCTTCTTCTCGAACTCGGCCTTCAGCAGGTCGGCCTGCTTGCTCGAGGCCAGGAAGCCCAGGTTGTTCTCCCACAGGTTCAGGTCGGCGCGCAGCTTCTCTATCTTGTCGTGCAGCTCCTGTTTCTCGTTGCTCACGAAGCGCTTGGCGTCGCCGGCCACGTTGCGTATACGCTCGCGATAGGCGGTCTCTTCGGCCTCGCGGGCGCTGATCTTCAGCTGCTCGAAGATGCGGTCTATCTCGCCGCGGAACTCCTTCTGCAGGCGGTCCTTCTCGGCCATGGGCACATAGCCCACCTCGGCCCAGCGGCGCTGGAACTCCTTGATGGCGGCCAGGTTCTCCTCGCGGTTGTCGCCAAACTGGTGTGCCTTGAGCTCGGCGATGATGGCCTCTTTGGCTGCCAGGTTCTCGTGCTCCGACGAGCGGCGCTCTTTGAAGAACTCTCCCTTCTTGGCGAAAAACTCGTCGCAGGCGGCACGGAAGCGCTGCCACACCTTCTCGCTCACCTTGCGGTTGGTGGCGCCTATGGCTTTCCACTCCTGCTGCAGGGCCAGCAGCTCCTCCGTGGCTTTCTTCCAGTCCTCGCGTTTGGCAATGGCTTCGGCCTTCAGGCACAGCTCCACCTTCTTCTGGTAGTTCACATTCTGCTCGTCGCGTATGGTGCTGAAGTATTCCTTCTTCTGCTCGTAGTGGCGGTCGATCATGCCTTTGAACTTGGACCAGATCTCCTCGTTCACGTCGCGGGGCACGGCGCCGATGGTCTTCCACATCTTGAGCAGCTCGTCGAGGGCCGCCGTCGTGTCGTTCCATTCCTTCACGCTCTGCGGCTCCTTCTCGGTCAGCTCGGTGGCCTTGTCGACCAGTGCCTGCTTGGCCAGCAGGTTGTTGTCCAGCTCTTCCTTGCGCTGGTCGTAGTATTCCTTGCGGCGCTCGTCTATCTGCTGGGCGGCGGCTTGGAAGCGCTGCCATATCTCCTCGTTCTGCTCGGCGGGCACGGGGCCTGTCTCTTTCCAGCGCACGCGCAGGTCTTGCAGACCCTTGAATGCCTTGGTCACCGACGGCTCCAGTATCAGCTCCTCGGCCTGCTCGCACAGCTGTATCTTCTGCTCCAGGTTGCGCTTCTGGTCCAGTGCGCGCAGCTCGCGGTTTATCTTCAGTTTGTTGAAGAACTGCTCGATCTGGAAGTGGTAGCTCTGCCACAGGTCGTTCATGTGCTCGCGCGGCACCTCGCCCACGTTCTTCCAGCGTTCCTGTATGTCGTTGAATTTGTCGAGGGCCGTGCGTACCTGTTCCTCGTCCGAGTCTACCAGCGTGCGCAGCTCCTCGATCAGGGCCTGCTTGGTCTCCAGGTTCTTCTTCTTCTGGGCCTCCAGGTTGTCGATGTATTGTTGGCGACGGGTGCGGAACTGGTCGTACAGCTCGTGGAACCGTTCGGCCACAGCGTCGCTCTTCTCTTCGTACTGTTCTTTGTCGCCACCGTCGGCCAGATAGGCTTCGAAAGCGGCGCGCTGTGCCTCGCGTTCCAGCTCGTTGAAGCGGTTGCGTATGGCACCTACGCGGTTGCGTATCTTCTGCACCTCGTCGCCCATGAGGTCGGCGAGTGCGGCCACCAGCTCTTCGCGACCCATGGTCGTGTAGTCGGCCTCGGGTTCGGCCTCGGCTTCGGCGGCGGGTTGTTGGGGTTCGGCGGCCTCGGGCTGCACCTCGGGGGTCTCAGCCACAGGCTCGGCAGCAGCTTCGCAGCTGGCGGTCTCGGCCGTCTCGGCGGCGGCCTCGGTGTTTGTGGTCTCTTCCGCAGCGGTGGCTTCGGCGGCTACCTCGGCGGGGGTGGTGGTGGGTTGCATCTCCTCGGGCTGAGGGGTCTGCATGGTGTCGGTCTCTTCCATCGGTTTGATGTTTTTATTGTTTAGTACTACTGATGCCCCGTGATGGCCGTCGGTGCGGCAAATCCGTTGTGCATCAGGTTGTTTAACCACTGCTCCGCTCGGCGAAGCATTGTGCAAATATACCACTTTTCTTATATGTGGCCAAATTTTTTTTGCATATCACTCTCCAGCCCTCGCATTCCCCTCGCCGTTCCCCACGCTCCTCACCATGCTCTCCACCCCTTCTATATCGTTCTTATGTATTTCTTATGTTGTATTTATGTTTAAAACATAAGAAATACATAAGAAATACATAAGAAGTACATAAGAACTACCGGAGGGGAAGGCTAGGGGAAGGCTTGAAAACGCCATTTTTTGCCGCATGGCGACACAATATTTTTCTCGCGTCGTCGTTACGAGAGAAACAAAACAAGTTGCCTATGAAAACTAGATTTCTACTTGTTGCAATGGCCGTGTTGGCCGCGTCGTGCTCGGTCTATCACCCACAGTCGGTCGACATACCGTTGGTCGACCACCAGGGCGAGCTGCGCGCCGACGTGGCTGTCAGTGCCTCGACCGTGATCATACTGCCCGATGCGGTAAACCTTAACACCACGTTCACCTATGCCGCCACCGACTGGCTGGCAGGGCAGCTGCACGCCAACTATGGCGGCGACAACTACTATGTGCAGGCTGCGCCGGGAGTGTACAAGCCTATAGGAAAGCGCTTTGTGCTGGAAGGCTACTTCGGTGCCGGCTATGGCGGCATCGACCATACCAAGGGAAAAACCAACGACAGCAGGCACAGGTACACAGGCCACTACCTGCTGCCTTTCGCCCAGGTCAACGCCGGCTGGCGCCGGCTGGGCCCCTTCGAGCTCGGCTTCGGCATCAAGGCGGGCGCCTTCATGCCCAAGATCGACTACTATCGCTTCAACAACGCCGAACCGCCCGAGGTGACCGCCGAGGAGCACTATTCGAACACCAACCTGCTGCTCGAGCCTCAGCTGCAAATCCGTGTCGGCGGCCGGGACTTGATGTTTACACTTCGGCTGGGCTACACTTTCTTGGACAAGTTGGACGATGAGACCCAGAACCTCAACCACGACTACTTTACTTTGAGTGCCGGTCTGGGATTTAGTTTTTAACTTTAAGTGATGAGACGTATACTATTGATAATAGCGGTATTGCTACCGCTGGTTTCCTCGGCGCAAGAGAAGCGTACCTACACCTTTGTCGAACGCGACAGCGCGCTGAGGCTCGACGTGTGGAGCCCCGAAGTGCCGCGTGGCGACCGCGCCTGCGTGGTGGCCGTATTCGGCGGCGGATTTGTGAGCGGCCGGCGCGACGACCAGCTGCAACAGTCTATAGCACGGCAGCTTACGGCCCGCGGCTACACGGTGGTAAGCCCCGACTACCGCCTCGGTCTGCTCGACACAGTCCACAACAAGCAGTACAAGGGTATTTCCGGCATAACCAACATGTTCCATCACACCATCGACATGGCGGCCGAGGACTGCGCCGCTGCCGTGGCCTATGTGGTGCAACATGCCGGGATGCTGAATATCAACCCCGAACGCATAGTGCTCACCGGTTGCTCGGCCGGCGCCATCGCCGTGCTCCAGCTCGACTATTGTCGTGCCAACGGATTGGCCGCTGCCGCCGAGCTGCCGCAAGGCTGGATGCCCGCCGCCGTGGTGCCCTACGCCGGCGCCGTGATGTGCAAGGGCAAACCCTCGTACCAGAGCGCTCCGGCCCCCACTATGCTGATGCATGGCACTAAAGACAAGATTGTGTCGTACAAGAAGTTCCCGCGGTTACTTAAACATGCGCTTTATGGTGCCGACAAGGTGTTCGACGCCTTCGTCAAGGGTGGTTACCCCTGTTGGATAGTGCGCTGCGAGGGTGTGGGGCACGAGGTGGCCAGCTTCCTCCCCAACTCGGTCGACCTCTTCTGCGGCTTCGTCGAACAGGTCTTCTCGGGTCGTCGCACCACGGTCGACGCCACCTTCCGCGACGAGAAACTGTTGCCCACCGAGTGGACCACCATGACGGTTATAGACCTGTACGCTAAATGAATAAGATAGAGATTATGGCCCCTGTGGGGTCGTGGGAGAGCCTCAGCGCCGCCCTGCAGGGCGGCGCCGACGCCATATACTTCGGTGTGGGCAAGCTGAACATGCGCTCGCGCAGCGCCGCCAACTTCACCGTCGACGACCTGCCGTGCATTGTGGCTACCGCTCAGGCTGCCGGTGTGCGCACCTACCTCACCGTAAACACTATTATCTACAACGCCGAAATCGAGGCAATGCACACTCTGGTGAACGCCGCTAAGGCTGCAGGTATTACGGCGGTGATAGCCAGTGATATGGCGGTGATTACCTATTGCAATGCTTTAGGTGTGGAGGTGCATATATCGACCCAGTGCAATGTGAGCAATGTCGAGGCTGTGCGCTTCTATGCACGCTTCGCCGACGTGATGGTGCTGGCCCGTGAGCTGCCGCTGGCACAGGTGGCGGAAATCACCCGCTATATCGAAGCCAACGACATACGTGGCCCGAAGGGCGAGCTGGTGCAGGTCGAGGTGTTTGCCCACGGCGCGCTCTGCATGTCGGTGAGCGGCAAGTGCTATCTCTCGCTCGACAACTACAACTACTCGGCCAACCGTGGCGCCTGCCTGCAGCTCTGCCGCCGTGGATACATTGTGAAGGACAAAGAGAGCGACCTCGAGTTGGAGATTGACAACGAGTATATTATGTCGCCCAAGGACTTGTGCACCATTGGCTTCCTAGATAAGATAGTGCGTGCCGGGGTGCGGTTGCTGAAGATAGAGGGTCGCGGGCGCAGTGCCGACTATGTGCGCACCACCGTCGAGTGTTACCGCGAGGCCGTCGAAGCCATTGCCCAAGGCACCTATACCCCCGAGCGCATCGAGCAGTGGACCAACCGATTGGCTACGGTGTTCAACCGTGGTTTCTGGGACGGCTACTACCTTGGCCGACGGCTTGGCGAGTGGAGCGACCGCTACGGCAGTCAGGCTACCGAGCAGAAGGTGTTCCTAGGCCTGGTGCGCAACTACTTCGGCCGCATCGGCGTGGCCGAGGTGCAGATGCAGACCGCCGAAAGCCTGCATGTGGGCGACGAGGTGATGGTGATAGGCGAGACCACCGGTGTCTACCGTGCCACGATAGAAGAGTTGCGGACCGACCGCGACCCCGTGCCCGAAGTGCATCAAGGCGACCGCTTCAGCTTCGCCACCACCAAGATGCTGCGTCGGGGCGACAAGGTGTATCGTATTGATAAAGTGAACGAAGAGTTCTAACGAAGAACCAATGGCTAAAGCAAAGACATATTATTTTTGCCAGGAGTGCGGCTACCAGTCGGCATCGTGGCTGGGCCGCTGTCCGGAGTGTGGCAAATTCGGTACGTTCGTCGAGGAGGTGGTAAAGGCCGAACCGGCGAAGGGCAAGCAACAGGGCTCCAAGTTGCAGTCGGTGCCGAAGCTGATACAGGAGGTGACCTACAGCGAGAAGCGACGTATCTCGACCCACTGCGCCGAGTTCGACCGCGTGCTGGGCGGGGGACTGGTGCCCGGCAGCCTGGTGCTGCTAGGCGGCGAGCCTGGCATAGGCAAGAGCACCTTGTTGCTGCAGACCGCATTGGCCATCACCGACCAGCGCCTGCTGTATGTGAGCGGTGAGGAGAGCGAAGAGCAGATAAAGATGCGCGCAGACCGTATAGGCGAGGCCCGAGCCGAGTGCTTTGTGGTGTCGGAGACGGTCACTCAGCGCATTTTCGAGCATGTCGATGCCGTGCGGCCCGACCTGCTGGTGGTCGACTCGATACAGACTATCACTACCGAGGAGGTGGATTCGCCGGCAGGGAGTGTGAGCCAGATAAGGCAGTGTACGTCGGAGTTTCAGCACTTTGCCAAGTCAACAGGAGTACCGGTGCTTCTCATAGGCCATATCACCAAGGACGGTAGTCTGGCCGGCCCCAAGTTGATGGAGCACATAGTCGACGCGGTGCTGCAGTTCGAGGGCGACCGCAACTACGGTTTCCGCATATTGCGTGCGCTGAAGAACCGTTTCGGCTCGACGGCCGAGATAGGCATCTTCGAGATGGCTGGCAACGGGCTTCGCGAGGTCTCCAACCCTAGCGAGTTCCTGCTCAGTCAGCGCGACGAGACGCTGAGCGGCGCCGCCGTGGGTGCCACCCTCGAGGGGGCAAGGCCAATGTTCGTCGAGGTGCAGAGCCTGGTGTCGTCGGCGGTGTATGGCACTCCACAGCGCAACGCCAACGGTTTCGACATGCGTCGCCTGAACATGCTGCTGGCTGTGCTCGAGAAGCGGTGTGGCTTCAAGCTCGGCGCCAAGGACGTGTTCTTGAACATTGCAGGAGGATTGCGCGTGAGCGACCCCGCCATAGATCTGGCAGTGGCCTGCTCCATACTGAGCTCCAATGTGGATATCCCCGTTTCGCCGCGCTACTGCTTTGCCGCCGAGCTCGGATTGGGGGGCGAGGTGCGGCCGGTGTCCAGAGTGGAACAACGCATTTCCGAGGCCGACAGGCTGGGCTTTGAGCGTATCTTTATTTCGAAATATAATCTACAGTCGGTCGACCGCAGTCGTTTTGGCATCGACATTGTGGCAGTCGGCCTGATTGAGGAGGCCTTTAGGGCCCTTTTTGCGTAGCCGCTGTGTGATGTCGACCAAGGTGCCACGCTCTACGCGGTAGAGGCGCTGGTTTGTCGACGGACTGTTGAGCGGTCCCAGATGGGCAAGGTAGGGGCCGAGTTTCACATAGTCGAAGTTGTTTATGTTGACCAAGGGAGAGAGCAGTGAGCGTCCGCTCCACCAGGCCGTCTTGAGGCGTGGGTGGCGCTGGCGAATGCCGGCCACCAGACGGTCGACCTCGGCGGGCGCCGAGTCACCTCCCATGAGCGAGATGCAGCTGATATGCTGGTGGCAGGCGTCGAGCAGGTGCTCGATTGCCTCGTCGTCAAGAGGTTGGCCGCCATCGCCCCACAGGTGTTTGGAATGGCACCCGGGGCAGCGGCAGGGACAGCCCGAGAGGTTTACGGCAAGCGTCACCTCGTCGGGCAGTTCCTGAAAGACTACGGCAGTATCAATGTACTTGAGCATAGTATCGGCGGGCGGCTTCTTGTTGGCGCGGCTTGCTGAAGTTGGACACGCGGCGCAGGTAGCCGATTACGCGGGTCAGGTAATCGATGTTTTGCGAGTGGCAGTTGGGACACTCCTTCAGGTAGCGCTTGTCGATGTGGCCGCAGTCGTTGCAGATAGTATTGGGTATGTTGAAGGTGAAGTAGTTGCAGCCTTCGTGGGCAGCTACCTCTAGCAACTGCATGTACTGCTGCTGGCTGAGGTGCTCTTCAAGGTTGCAGTGCAGGGCCGAGCCACCGGTGAGGTGTTCGATGTAGGGTGCTCCATGCAAGCGGAACTTGTCGAGTACCGAGAGTGAGGTGTCCTCGACGATGTAGAAGTAGGAGTTGTAGCAGTCGCGAGGCACAAAATAGCCGTCTTCGCGGTCCCATTTGGCGTGTTTCACACCTACGTTCTCGGCGGGTATCATCTCGCAGTTGAACATAACATCTTTGGTGCGGTACTCTTTGTTCTTCTTTTCGACCAGACCGAGCACCGTCTGTACGAACTCGCGGTACTGCGGGTTGTCGTTGATGGGTATACCCATGAACTCGGCGGCCTCGACCAGTCCGTTGACGCCGATAGTGAGGTATTGGCGGGCAATGTTGATGTAGCCGGCGTCGAACAAGGGTAGCATACCATGAGCCTGCAGGTCTTTGAGGTTCTCATTGTAGGCCAACTGCACCTTGTGGCAGAGGTCGATGATGTCGGTGAGGAACTCTCGGTAGTCCTTGCCGTTGTTGACGGCGTACTGTATGCAGCGGTTGAGGTTGATGGTGAGCACGCTTTTCGAGCCTGTCGACACGCCTCCGGCTCCAAGGGTGTAGGAGAAGCCGTTGTCGGTAATCTCGTTGCGCAGGCGGCAGCAACTGCTGAGCGAGTCAGCGTTGTCGCTGATATAGGTGAAGAAGGAGTGTCCTTCGGCATACATCTCGGCGGTGAAGTCGGCCATTTCCTGGTCTACAAATCGGCCATCCTTGTCGTAGAGCAGGGCCATGGTCTCGACGGGGAAAGTGAGCACCGCTTTGGTGCGTTCCTGGTTGAACCACTTCATGAAGCGTTTCTGCAGCCATTTCAGACCGTTCCAGTCGGGCTCCGATCCGTCGGGGAAGCGGAACTCTCCGAAGAGCGAGCGGAAGTAGGGCTCATCGTAATAGGCAATGTTCCAGAACACCGACTGGTAGTTGCGGGCGCCCGTTGGCTGGTTGAGGCTGTATACTATCTGCTCGAAGCAGTCGGTAATCACCTTGTCGATGGTGCGTTGTTTGATACTGAGGTCTACCACGCGGTCGGGCTCTTTCCAGTAGTCTTTGCCATAGTCGAGTGCGATGAAGTAGTTGAGGTACATCAGGAACTCTGGCGTGGCGCAAGCGCCGCTAAGCATCGACGACACCATAAAGACCATGTTTATGAAACCACCGCAGAACGACTTGAGGTTGGTCGGTGCCGTCGAGTTACCGCCTATCGACGCCGTTCCGCCCAGCAGCCACGGATACATGGTTATCGAGGCACAGTAGTTGGCGAGCGATGTCTCGTCGTTCTTATATATGAAGTGGTGTGTCAGCAAGTCGAGGTAGCGGTCGGCCAGTTCTTTGCCATACATCTGCTTGATGCGGTCAGTCAGCAGACGGCGGTTGAGGCGGATGAAACCGCTCTTCGGCAATTCGCCAATCAGGGTCGCAATGTTCTTGTTCTCCACGTTGGCGTTTGCGTCGTACTTGCTGCCTGTGGCGGCGTTGGCCGCATCGACATAGTCGGCCAGGAAGCGCAACTTCTCCATTGTCTCGCGGTCCTCTGTATGCTGCTGGCGGTAGAGGATAAAACTCTTGGCAATGCGGTAATAGCCCTCCTGCATCAAGGCCTCCTCCACCTGGTTCTGTATCTCTTCGACGGTAATACCGTTGTGGATGTCTAGGCGTGCCAATATCTTCGACAGTCGTCCCAGGTCGATAGGTTCACCTTGGGCGTTGAAAGCCTTGATGATGGCATTCATAATCTTGTCGAGCGAGAACCGTTCCTGTGTTCCGTCGCGTTTGGTGATGGAGAAAGAGTTGGTATCCATTGCGCTATATCTTTATTGTTTACACATACATTTTCACTCTGGGCTTTCGTCATCCAAAAGCCACCATTCATGTGCACCAAGGCACCAATATGGTATGATTGACAGTGGCTTTTTGACGCGAAAAGCATTGTCCCCGGTCGATGGCAGGTCTCCTGGCTTCTCCCTTCTGTGGCGCGCCTTCTCGGAAATCATGCTTCCAATGGCATAAGGCACCACTCTTGGCGGGAACTTACAGTTGCGCGACAGCTCGCGATTTGCACGCGATTCCCTATTGTCCGCACACGGCAGACCATCAACCTTTTTGACGATGCAAAATTACACACATTTCCACGACTGGGCAAGAACAATTTATCAACACCTGTTCATAATCACCACCACGCCACTTCAACATTGCATGTTGTCATAACTGAGACGGAGAAGAAGTCCAGAAAGGGGACTGCATAATCGAAAAAAGAAAGAGGGTACCATCTCAAGATGATACCCTCTGTATTCAGGTTGGTAGATAGTTACTTCTTGCCGCCTTTGCTGGCGTTGTAGAAGATTTTCAGTGCGCCAGCTTGACGCAACTCCTGCTTGATGTCCGAAACCATACCCATGCGCACCTGCTTGTCGGCTTTGATGGCAGTGGTGATGAAGGGACGGTCAGCTTCGGGGCGGGCCGAGCGCTCGAGCTCGCAGAACTGTATGATGTCCGACACTTCGGCAATCTGGTCGTTGAGCTGGATACGGGGTTCGGTACCGTACTTCTTCTGCTGGTCGGGCAGGGGTACACCAACGTTGATGTAACTCACAAGGCTTTTCTTCTCGAGTTTGGTTACCTCGCTACCCTGCGGTGGGATAATCTTCACATAGAGCGAGCTCTCACGCATGGTGGTGATAACCATGAAGAAGAACAGGAGCATGAAGATAATGTCACTCATGGAGCCCATGTTCAATTCGGGCGTCGATTTAGCTTTCTTTCCAGTAAAACGTGCCATTATTTACCTCCTATCTTTGTGGGTTCGGCTTCCGAGATAGCCACGGGAATGGCTTGCTCGACAGCTTCGCGTTGTTGTTCGGTAAGGTCGGCAAACTTCTTGCCGAAACGTGCGGTAGATAAGTCGTCGCGCATTTCTTTGATAGCAGCTGTCAATTCGTTCTGCACCTGCAGGTACATGTCGTACGAGGTACCACGGTCGTTGCGCAGCGAGATGACGCCCTTTGATACATCTACTGTACCCAGCAGAGGTATATCGGTGGCCACTTTCTCGGGCAGGTTGGGGAGGTTGTTGGGGTTTCCAAGGAACTCCTTGGCACGGTCCTTCAGGTCCTCAATCCGGCCGTACTCGTTGTTGTACAGCAACCGGTCGTCTTTATTGACCAGCACGACAAAGATATTGCGCTCACGAACATCGGGTGCTTCCGCGTCCTCCGGCAGGGGAGGGGGAAGTTTACGTGCAATACCCATATCGGTGTTGATGTTGGAGACCATCAGGAAGAAGGCCAGCAACAGGAACGAGATATCGGACATTGCACCTGTGTTGAGTCCGGGAGTCTTTCTTGCCATAGTTCTTTACTTTTTAAGGGATTTGGCAATCTCGGTATAGACGATAGCGACGGCAGCGGCAATCACAAGGATGTAGACCACTATGCAGGCTGCGCCTATAAGTTTCGATGTGCCTTCGGAGACTTCGTGTTTCTCCATCAGTGCCTGGCTTACGTCGTTGCCCGACGAAAGGAGGAAGGCCAGGAGGCAGACCACCACGACGGCGGCCACCAAGCCGAGGAACTTCTTCCAATAGCCCTGATCTTCTTTGAAGCGGGCTGCGAGTTTGACGCAAAGGAATGCGACAATGGCTATAATCGAGACAATGATAAGGCAAAGCAGGATATAGAATGTCGCGTCGAACAGGCCGTTTGCCTTTACGGCCGCAAGGTCTTTGACGTCACCGTTGTTCATGGCGAACACGATGCTCAGCACGGTGCAGAGCAGTGCTATGCCAAGGCCAACCCAAGTGACGAGTTTATCGGTTTTTTCTTTCATAAAGGTTGTCTTTTTTAGGTTATTGATTTAGTTTCACCGTTCAAAAGAGGCAACCATTATTTGTGGTACTTCACGAGGATGTCCATGAAGCTGATGCTGCCGTCTTCCATCTGGTCGACGAGGCTCTCAATCTTGGTGAGGATGTAGTTGTAGAAAATCTGGAGAATGATAGCGGTGATGAGACCGAAGATGGTCGTCAACAGAGCGACTTTCATACCACCAGCGACAACGGTCGGGCTGATATCACCGGCAGTCTCGATGTCGTCGAAGGCCTGGACCATACCGACCACAGTGCCGAGGAAACCGAACGAAGGGGCGAGGGCGATGAACAGGCCAATCCAGGTCATGTTGTTCTCGAGGCGGGCCATCTGGACGCCACCGTAGCTGGTGACGGCTTTCTCGACGTTGTCGAGACCTTGGTCGATGCGGTCGAGACCCTGCACGAAGATGCTGGCCACGGGGCCGCGGGTGTTGGCGCAGAGTTCGCGGGCGCCTTTCCAGTCACCCTTCTTGGCGTTCTCTTCGATGCCCTCGAGGAGTTTCTGCACGTTGGTGGTAGCCATGTTCAGGTAGAGGATACGCTCGATGATGAGAGCCATACCGAAGATGAGGCAGAGGAGCACGGGGGTCATCCAGCCTGCACCACCTTGTATGTATTTCTCTTTGAGAACCTGGTGGAACGACTTGGTGTCGTCGTCGGCAGTGGCGGTCTCCTCGGCGGGAGCCTCTTCTGCTTCGACACTCTCCACAACGGCGTTTTCGTCGGTGGCGGCTACTTGTTCAGTGGCTTCAGCGGCGGCGGCATCTTGTGCCATCACGTGGTTGAAGTTGGCAAATGTCAACAGTCCTACTATTGACATCAAGGCGATTACTTTTTTCATGATGTTGTTAGTGTGTTGATTATTAATTTATTGTTTGTATTTCCACTATATTGTTTTGTTGTGCAAATATACACTTTTTTCTTTACCTGGCCAAAAAATATCATTTTTTTCTTCCGGCGAGGGTCTCCATAAGGTCGCGGAGTGGCTGTTTGCGGGTGTCGGCTGCGGCAATGCTATCGAGATGGATCTGCGCGGCATGGAATTCGGTGTCGATGCTGTGCTCCACATCGTCTTTGAGCTTCAGCTGCTCGTAGATGTCCATCACACGGCGCACTTTTTCTTCCTCGTCCATGTTGTCCTTGGCGGCAAACAGTGTGCGCAGGGTGTCGGCCTGCGTGGGGTCGGCCTTGCCGAGGGCCAGTAGCGGCAGGTAGCTCTTTTTGTTGTCGCGTATGTCCTGGCCTGTCTTTTTGCCGAAGACGGCGGTGTCGCCATAGCCGTCGAGCAGGTCGTCCTGCAGCTGGAAAGCGATGCCCAGGTGGATGCCGAACTGGTAGAGTTTGTCTATCTCGGCCTGCGGGGCGCCGGCGTAGAGGGCACCGATCTTGAGTGCGCCGGCCAGCAGCACGGCTGTCTTTTGGCGTATCATGGCGGTGTATTGGTCGAGGCTCACCTCGTCGAGTGTCATGTGTTCGAAGTTCATGTCCCACTGCTGCCCTTCGCACACCTCGATGGCGGTCTCGTTGAAGCATTGCAGTATCTCGTGCAGGCGTGGCGACGGCTGGCGCAGGAAGTAGCGCCACGCGAGGGCGTACATGGTGTCGCCGCTCAGTATGGCGGTGTTCTCGTCCCATTTGGTGTACACCGTGGGTTGGCCGCGGCGCAGTGGCGAGCGGTCCATGAGGTCGTCGTGCAGAAGTGTGAAGTTGTGGAACGTCTCGATGCCTAGGGCGGCGCCGCGCACGGTGGCTGTGTCGCCGCCGAAGAGTGCGTTGGCCGCTATGAGCATGGAGGGGCGTATGCGCTTGCCGCCCAGGCGGAGGGTGTAGTCTATAGGCTCATACAGTTCGTGGGGTTCGGCCAGGAATTGCTCTTCGGCGAAGATGCGCTCCACTTCCTGCATGCATTGTTTCAGTGTTTCCATAGTGGGTCATTTGGTGCTATTGTAACGACGGTCCGGACATTTTATTGTGCCGGACCGTCGAAGTTTGCTATTTCCTGTTGGTTTATTTGATACGCATCTTGTAGAAGGAGCGGTATACAAACACGAGTGCTATGAGCAGGAACACGATGCCGAACCAGGGTGCCATGCTGCGGAAGCCCACGCTGATGGCGATCTCCATGGCGAGCACACCGAAGAGGGTGGTGAACTTGATGATGGGGTTGAGGGCCACCGACGAAGTGTCCTTGAAGGGGTCGCCCACGGTGTCGCCCACGACGCTGGCGTCGTGCAGCTGGGTGCCCTTGGCCTGCATGTCGACCTCGACCACCTTCTTGGCGTTGTCCCAAGCGCCGCCGGCGTTGGCCATGAAGACGGCCTGGAAGAGGCCGAAGACGGCGATGGAGATGAGGTAGCTGATGAAGAGGCACACGGCGTTCTGGCCGCCGATGCTTTCAGGGCTGGAGAGGCAGGCGAAGGCCAGTGCGAAGCAGAAGATGGCGATGAATATGTTGATCATGCCACGCTGGGCGTAGTTGGTGCATATCTTGACCACTTCCTGGCTCTTGGCGATGTCGGCCTTCTTGGGGGCGTTGGGGTCGAGCTTGATGTTCTGTTTGATGTACTCGACAGCGCGGTTGGCGCCGGTGGTGACGGCCTGCATCGAGGCGCCGGTGAACCAGTAGATGACGCATCCGCCGAGGATGAAGCCGAGGATGCTGTAGGGGTTGAGGAGGTTGAGAATGGTCTCGGGCTCGATGCCGAGGGTCTTCTGTATCATCAGGATGAGCGAGAATATCATAGTTGTGGCGCCCACCACGGCGGTGCCGATGAGCACGGGCTTGGCCGTGGCCTTGAAGGTGTTGCCTGCGCCGTCGTTGGCTTCGAGGTAGTATTTGGCCTTCTCGAAGTCTGGCTTGAAGCCGAACTCGCTCTCCACTTCCTTTGAGGTCTTCTCGATGTCGTCCTCGATGAGCGAGAGCTCGTAGACGCTCTGTGCGTTGTCGGTGACGGGGCCGTAGCTGTCGACGGCGATGGTGACGGGACCCATGCCCAGCATGCCGAAGGCCACGAGGCCGAAGGCGAAGATGCTGTAGTAGGTGCCGAAGATGTCGCCCAGGCCGAAGAACGACGATGCGAAGTAGGCGATGAGCATGAGCACGAAGAATACCACGCCGGTCCAGAAGCCGCCGAAGTTGCCGGCCACCAGGCCGCTGAGGATGTTGAGCGAGGCACCGCCTTGCTCCGAGGCTTTGACGACCTCTTTCACGTGCTTCGACGTGGGCGAGGTGAAGAGCTTGGTGAACTCGGGGATGAGGGCAGCGCCGAGGGTGCCGCAGCTGATGATGATGCTCAGGGCGAGCCACCAGTTGTTGCCGAGGCCGCCGAGGATGAGCCAGCTGGCGAGGAAGGTGCCGCAGATGCTGAGGATGGAGGTGATCCACACCAGCGAGGTGAGGGGCTGTTCGAAGTTGATGTCGTCGGCCTTGCTGTAACGCGCGCGCGCTATCATGTTATTTATATAGTAGGCGAGCACGGAGGCTACGATGCCGAGGATGCGCATGACGAATATCCAGACGAGCAGCTTGACCTGCATCGAGGGGTCGGGCACGGCGAGGAGGATGAAGCTCACGAGGGCCACGCCGGTGACGCCGTAGGTCTCGAAGCCGTCGGCGGTGGGTCCGATGCTGTCGCCGGCGTTGTCGCCGGTGCAGTCGGCTATGACGCCCGGGTTGCGGGGGTCGTCCTCACCAATCTTGAAGACCACCTTCATCAGGTCGCTTCCGATGTCGGCAATCTTGGTGAAGATGCCGCCGGCGATGCGCAGTGCCGAGGCGCCGAGGCTCTCGCCGATGGCGAAGCCTATGAAGCACGAGCCTGCAAAGTCGGGGTCGACAAAGAGGAGTATGGTGAGCATGAGAACCAGCTCGACGCAGATGAGCACGATGCCGATGCTCATGCCGGCGCGCAGCGGTATGTTGAGCAGGTCGAGCGGGCGGCGGCGCAGCGAGGCGAAGGCCATGCGTGCGTTGGCGTAGGTGTTCATGCGGACGCCGAACCAGGCCACGCCGTAGCTGCCCAGTATGCCGACCACCGTCCAGCCCAGCACCATCAGCACGCCCTTGGCGGGCATGTCGCTCAGCACGCCGAAGTAGAGGGCTATGGCGGCGCCTATGAATACGAACAGCAGCAACAGGAACTTGCCCTGCTGTTTCAGGTAGGTCGAGCAGGTTTTGAAGATGACGTTGCCTATCTCGAGCATCGATTTGTGGGCCTTGAGCTTGCGCACTTTGCTAAACTGCCAAAAGCCGAACAGTAATCCGAGCAGCACCACGGCAAAGCCCCAGTAGAGGATCGAAGCGTCGCTACTTGAGGCAAATCCTTGTGGCATTTTAAGGTCTGCCTCGCTGGCAAACGCCAAAATCGGGGCTGCCAGCGCAAACAATGTAGTTGCTATTTTCTTCATATAGTGTATGTTTTTGGATTTCGTCCGTTTTTTTTCGACCAACAAATATATGTCTTTTTTTAAATTTACCAAAAAAAATCTGCCTCCCGACCCCCATTTTTCGCCTCCCTGGCCCCCTTCGCTACTATCGTTGTACTATTGTTGTACTATTGTTGTACTATCGTTCTTATGTTTTCAATAGTACAACGATAGTACAACAATAGTACAACGATAGTACAACGACCGGAGGGGAAGGGGAGGGGATGGCTGGCGGATGGGGTGGCGGTGGCGTGGTGGGGACGGTGGCTGCGCTGGGGGAGGTGGTGTTGATAATCAGGGGGATGGCTGAATTAACAAAAAAAAATTAACATTTTACGCAATAAATTGCAATTTTCCGTGTTAGTGGGGTACAAAACAACGTAGACAATATAACCACAATAGATACGAATATGAACCTCGGAATTAAACTTTTGGTAGCAGAGGATGATCCCAACCTTGGAACAATCCTGAAAGCTTATCTCACGCAGAAAGGCTACACCGTGGTGTGGGCCAAGGACGGCGAGGAGGCCATGTCGAGCTTCGACGAAGAGGATGTCGACGCTTGTATCCTCGATGTGATGATGCCGCTCAAGGATGGCTTCGCTGTGGCGAAGGACATAAGGAAGATAGACAAGAAGGTGCCTATCATATTCCTTACGGCCAAGAACCTGGAGGCCGACAAGCTGAAGGGCTTCGAGGTGGGGGCCGACGACTACATCACCAAGCCCTTCTCGATGGAGGAGCTGCTGGCGCGCCTGAACGCCACCATGCGCCGCTCGTTCAACGAGGACCGGCCAGACAAGAATGTGTTCCGTATAGGCAATTTCACATTCGACTATGTGCACCAGACGCTCATGCTCGGCGACGACATACAGCGGCTGACGGCCAAGGAATGCGACCTGCTGCGTATGTTTGCCATCAACTTCGGCCAGCTGGTCGACCGCAACACCACCCTGCAGAAAATATGGAAGGACGACAGCTACTTCGCCGCCCGCTCCATGGATGTGTATATCACCAAGCTGCGTAAATACCTCAAGCCCGACCCCTCTGTCGAGATAGTCAACGTGCACGGTGTGGGCTTCAAACTGACCCACAAGGAGTGAGACTGGCATTTCTCGGTACAGGCACATCGCAAGGCGTGCCGGTCATAGCATGCCACTGCGACGTCTGCAACTCGGCCAACCCCTGCGATAGCCGGTTGCGGACGTCGGCGTTGCTTACCATTGCCGCCGCCGATGCCGGACGGCTCGGCCTCGGTATCCAGTCGGGAGCTGATTTCCAGCCGCTAAACATACTGTTCGACATCGGGCCCGACTTTCGCCAGCAGATGCTGCGCCAGCGGGTCGACCACCTGGACGCCATACTCATCACCCACGCCCACCGCGACCACGTGGCGGGGCTGGACGACATACGGTCGTTCAACTACGTGCAGCGCCGCAAGATGGACATCTACCTCAACGCCGAGGCCCGCACGGCCATCGAGCGCGACTACCACTACATATTCGCCCCGCACCAGTATCCGGGCCTGCCCGAAGCCGAACTGCACACCGTCGACGGCAACCCCTTCGCCCTGCAGCACACGCCCGTACCCGTCGAGGTGGTGCCCGTAAGGGTGATGCACAAGGACCTGCCTGTGCTGGGCTACCGCATCGGCCCCGTGGCCTACATCACCGATGCCAACCACATAGCCGACGCCGAGCTGGAGAAGTTGCGCGGGGTCGAGGTGCTCGTGGTCAACGCCCTGCGTCGCGATCACCACTACTCGCACTATTCGCTGCCCGAGGCGCTCGAGGTGGTGGCCGCCGTGGCTCCGCGCGAGGCCTATATCACCCACATAAGCCACGAGATGGGACTGCACGACGAGGTCGAGGCCTCGTTGCCCGACGGCGTACATCTGGCCTACGACAACCTGACAATAGATATATGATTTCGGTCTGCATACCACTCTACAACTACAATGCAGTGCCCCTGGTCGAGGCGCTGCACCGGCAGTGCCGGCAAATGGCGCCGGGCGAGGTGGAGCTGGTGTGCATCGACGACCGCTCGACCGACCAGTGGCGCCAGGCCAATGCCGCCATCGACGGCATGGCGCGCCGCGTGCTGCTCGAGGCCAACATAGGGCGTGCCGCCATTCGCAACCTCTTCCTGCAGCACACCGCGGGGCAGTACCTGCTGTTTCTCGACAACGACATGAAGGTGGGCGACGGCTTCCTGCAGCGCTATGCCGACACCCTGGCCGACGGGCCGAAGGTGGTGGTGGGCGGCGTGGCCTACAACCGCTGCTACAACGACGACGCACACAGGCTGCGCTACCTCTATGGCACCACGGTCGAAAGCCGCTCGGCCTCCGAGCGCAACCGCAACCCCTACCGCGCCTTCATGACGGGCAACTTCATGATAGAGCGGTCGGTGCTCGAGCAGATACGCTTCGACGAGAGCCTGCATGGCTACGGGCATGAAGATACGCTGTTCGGCTACCGCCTGCAGCAGGAGGGTGTGCCGATAGTGCACATCGACAATCCGGCAGAGAACGGCCAGGTGGAGCTGAACGCCGAGTTCCTGGACAAGACGGCCGAGGCGGTGGCCAACCTAGCACTGCTCTATCGCCGTCTGGGCACCGACCACGGCTTCTGCCAGTCGGTAAGGCTGCTCAAGACCTACGAGCGACTGCGCCGCTACCGTGCCGTGTGGCTGGTGGCAGCACTGTTTGCCGTGCTGAAAAGGCCGCTCCGCTCGCACTTTGTGGCGGGCAACGCCATCACCGTGGCGCAGTTCAACTTCTACAAACTGGGACTCCTCATCGGGTGCCTGCGCAAAGGTTGAGGTGGCCGTTGGAAAATGAAATTAAGACAACAATATAAACAACAAAAAAAGATACACCATGAAAAAGACTACTAGACTGATGCTGCTCGCTGGCGCCCTGTTCCTTCTCTCAAACGGCGTTGCTGCACAGGTTGTGGAGACCACCACCTACGACGACGGACGTGTCTATACAGGCCAGCGCAACGGGCGTGGCAAGATCGAGGGCAACGGCCTGATGACCTGGCCCAACGGCGACCGCTACGACGGCCAGTGGAAGAAAGGCATGCAGCATGGCACCGGCACCTACACCTGGGCCAACGGCATCGAATACAACGGTCAGTGGGAGAAGAACACCATCAAGGGTCACGGCACCTTCCGTTTCCCCAACGGCAACGTGCTCGAGGGCGACTGGAACGGCATGGGCAACGGCACTGGCTACCTGCGCTATGCCGACGGCAGCCGCTTCGACGGCGCCTTTATCTCGGGCGCTCCCCACGGCCAGGGCGTCAAGGTCTGGGCCAACGGCGACCGCTATGAGGGCAATTTCCACATGGGCCACATGTCGGGTCAAGGCACCATCACGTTCAAGGACGGCACCACCTACACCGGCAACTGGGTGAACGACCACCGCGAGGGTCAGGGCAAATGCCGCTTCTCCGACGGCGGATACTACGAGGGTTCGTGGCGCAACGACCTCTTCAACGGCCATGGCACCTACACCAGCCCCGACGGTACCGTGCTCTCGGGCAACTTTGTAAACGGTAAAATTGAAGAATAGCAATGAAACCTTACACCCCAATCGTATTACTGGCAGCAGTGATGCTGACCGGTTGCTGGGGCGGGCGCTACATGTCGGCCGACCCTACGCTTGAACAGATCTATACGGGCAAGAGCTACTACGAGATAGTGGCCGACTTCGGCCGCCCCGATGCCACGCAGCGCGACGGCATGGAGGGCACCAAGCTGGTGTACAAGGTGGTGTCGCTTACCGGTAGCGCCGCCGGAAGCCTCTACAGCCAGCACAACGTGCGCAACCGCGTCACCAAGGAGACCGGCGCCCCCGACGGTGCCATCACCTTCTCGCTCGGCGCCAACATGCGTTGCTACGCCGTGGAGAGCGACTTCCAGCTCGAGCGCACCAAGCAACCCCGTCCCGCCAAGGGCTATCAGGGGCCGGTCGACCCCAACCGTCCCAAATGGGTGAAACCCCGCCTGCCGCGCACGGTCGACTTCCCGTATGTCGAAAGCCGTTCGCCCTATGCCCAGACGGTGAGCATCGAGAAAATTGAGCTCGACCAGCTGAAGGCGAAGGTGTATTTCATGTACAAGGCACGCACCCCCAAGCACCAGCCCATAAACGAGGCCGGACTGTACCTGCTGCCCGACGTGTATATCGAAGACTGCTACACCGGCCAGCGCTTCAAGATGGTCGAGGCCGACGGCATCACCATGTATCCCGAGCGGTCGCAGTTTGCCCACAATATCGGCGGCTACGACGTGTTGGTCTATTCCATCACCTTCGAGCCCCTGCCCGCCGAGGTCGAGTTTATCAACATCATCGAGCCGGGCCACTCGGGTTTCAACTTCTACAATGTGGATACCCGCAAGCCCGACCCCTATTACGACAGTCAGAAAGGCGCAAAGAAGTAGCTAATCAAGAACAAGAGATAACAACAAGACTATGAAGAAAACACTATTTGTTATGGCATCTGCGGCGCTGTGCCTCGCAGGTTGCCAGCCGAAAGAACCGGCAGAGAAGCCTGTGGAGAAACCGCAGGTGGCCGTCGAGAACGGCCGCTTTACCCCCGAGGTGATGTGGAGCCTCGGCGTGATGAGCGAGTATGCCATCAGCCCCGATGGCAGTCAGGTGCTCTACACCCTGCGCTACACCGACATGGAGCAGAACAAGAACAATGCCGAGCTGTATGTGATGCCCTACGGGGGCGGCGAGGCCAAGCGTCTCACCACTACCGCCCAGAGTGAGTTCAGCCCAGTGTGGTACGACGACAACACCATCATGTTCTGCCGTGGCAACCAGATACTCTCGATGAACCTCACCTCCAACAGTGAGACCGTCGTGGCCGAGTGCGAGCGTGGTTTCGAGGGCTTCAAGGTGGCCCCCGACGGCAAGTCGCTGGTCTACATCTCGACCATCCCCGTCGAGCGCCCCGAGCACCTTGACAAGCTCTATGCCGGATTGGACAAGACTACCGGCCGCATCAACGAGGACCTGATGTACCGCCATTGGGACAACTGGGTGGATGAAATTCCCCAAATATTCTACGTACCTATGGAAAACGGCAAGGCCCAGATGGACAAGGTAGTCAATATCATCGACAGCACCTTCGAAAGCCCGATGCGTCCGTGGGGCGGTACCGAGCAATACAACTACAGTCCCGACAGCAAGACAATAGCCTACACCTGCCGCAAGAAGACCGGCTACGACTATGCCCACTCGACCAACAGCGACATCTACCTCTATAACATCGAGACTGGCGAGACCCGCAATCTGAGCGAGGGTATCATGGGCTACGACCAGAACCCAGTGTTCAGCCACGACGGCACCATGATTGCCTGGGAGAGCATGGCGCGCGAGGGCTACGAGGCCGACAAGCTGCGCCTGATGGTGATGGACATCGCTAGCGGCATCAGGACCGACCTCACCGAGAGCTTCGACTATGGCGTGAGTGGTATCAGCTGGAGCAATGACGACAAAGAACTGGCAGCCGTGGTGATGTACCGTGGCACTCTCGAAATCTTCGCCTTCAACCGCGAGACCAAGGCTATCCGTCAGGTTTCTGCCGGTATGCACGACGTCAATAGCTTCCAGATGAATGGTGACAATATCATCGCCTCGCAGGTCAGCATGCAATACCCTGCCACCCTATATGCCTACAACCTCGGCGACGATAAGTCGGAGGGTAAAAAGATCAGCACCTTCAACGACGACGTCCTCTCGCAGGTGCGCATGGGCAAGACAGAGCCATACTGGATCAAGACCGTCGACGGTAAGGAAATGCTCACATGGCTCATTTATCCCTATGACTACGACAGCACCAAGACCTATCCTGCACTGCTCTTCTGCGAAGGTGGTCCTCAGAGTATCGTAAGCCAGTTCTGGAGTACCCGCTGGAACTTCGAGGTAATGAGCGGAGCCGGTTACTTCGTCATAGCCCCCAACCGTCGCGGTGTCCCCGGCTTCGGCATGGAGTGGCTCGAGGAAATCAGTGGCGACTATGGTGGACTCTGCATGCAAGACTACATGAGTGCCACCGACTACTTTGCCAATAACTTCAAGCAGATCGACCGTGAGCGCATCGGTGCCTGCGGAGCTTCGTTCGGCGGCTACAGCATCTACTGGCTTGCTGGTCACAACCACGACGTGAAAGGCTACAACGAAGGCCGCCGCTTCAAAGCCTTTCTGGCCCACAACGGTATGTTCAACTTCGAGCAACAGTACCTCGAGACCGAAGAGATGTGGTTCGAGAATTGGGACCTTGGTGGCCCCTATTGGGATTGGAACAATCCGCAGATAAAGAAGAGCTTCTCCAACTCGCCGCACCGATTCGTCGACAAGTGGAACAGCCCCATCTGTGTTATTCACTCGGAGTTTGACTTCCGTATTGTGGCTTCGCAGGGCATGGCCGCCTACAACGCTGCCCAGATACGTCGCATCCCCAGTCGCTACCTCTACTTCCCCGACGAGACCCACTGGGTGCTCAAGCCCCAGAATAGCCTCCTCTGGCACCGCAACTTCATCGATTGGTTCGACCAGTGGCTGAAGAAATAGTATAACCAGACATAGACACAAATAAGCAGGCGGGGCAACACATTGTGTTGCCCCGCCTGCTCTTTTATCATTACAGGAATGATTATTTAAGCATTTGGCTTACGAATATCACTATGATGGCAACGGGTGCGATATAGCGTATGATGAAGTATACAGCACGGCGTATTGGGAGCGAAAGTGTGCCGCCGTTGGTCAGCTCGTCCATCGTGTCGGGCTTCTTCATCCACCAGCCCGCAAAGAGTACTATCAAGAGTCCGCCGATGGGCATGAAGTAGCTGGCTGTGATGTGGTCGAGGAGGTCGAAGAGCGAGTGTCCGCCAAGGTTCAGAATGCTGCCATTGCGGAAACTGAGGGTGGCGGGGATGCCTATCAAGGCGGTGGCGATAGAGCTGTAGATGGCGGCGGCAGGGCGGGAAAGGTGGAGCTCTTCGGTCAGCGCGGCCACTATTACTTCGAGGAGCGAGATGGTCGAGGTGAGGGTGGCAATCACCAAGAGAAGGAAGAAGATGAGGCAGAAGAAGTAGCCGCCAGTCATCTGTTGGAAGACCATGGGGAGGGTGGTGAAGGCCAGTGAGGCTCCGGCTTCGGGTTGGATGCCGAAGGTGAAGGCAGCGGGAAAGATAATGATGCCGGCAAGGATGGCCACAAGGGTGTCGGCCAAGGTAACGCTGGTGGCGCTGCTGAGCAGGTTGTCCTCTTTGCTGATGTATGAACCGTAGGTGATGAGGCAGCCCATGCCTATGGACAGCGAGAAGAAGCTTTGCCCTAGGGCGTTGATGAGCACGCTGGCGTTAAGCTTAGAGAAGTCGGGGTTGAAGAAGAACTTCAAGCCGTCGTGTGCACCGGACAGGGTGAGGGACTTGACGCACAGTATAACCATTATCACCAACAACAGAGGCATGAGTATCTTTGAGTAGCGCTCGATGCCGTTTTTTACGCCACGAGCCACAACGAGAGCGGTGAGGGCCAGGAAAACCAGTTGGCAGACGAGCGGCAGCCATGGGTGGTTGGTGAAGCTGGTAAACTGTTGCTGTATCTGAGGCAGGTCTTGCCCGGAGAAATGCCCGGCCACCGACTTGCCGAGGTAGCCAAGGGTCCAGCCGGCCACTGTGGTGTAGAATGCCAGAATGAGGAAAGCGCACAATACCCCAAGGATGCCCACAAATGGCCAGAAGGGGCCGCTGCGCAGTTTGCGGAAGGCGCCTATGGGATTGGCCTTGGCCCGGCGCCCGATGATAAACTCGGTAGTCATCAGCGAGGTGCCTATGACAAGCGCTATGATGAGGTACACAATCAGGAATGCTCCGCCACCGTTGGCGCCTGCTTCGCACGGGAAGCGGTAGATGTTGCCAAGGCCAAGGGCAGAGCCGGCTGTGGCAAGGATGATGCCAAGCTTGGAGCTGAAGTTCTCGCGTTTCTGTTTCTGCATAATCGGATGTGTGCTTTATAATAATGGGGTTAATAGCCTGGAAAGTGACTCAAGGATGCGGTGGTAGATGGATCGATGTTCCCATTCGGCCGGGTCGACGAGGTGGCAGTGCTCGATGTCGTCGAGGAAGATGCTCTGTTGCCGCAGGACTGTCTGTTGGTCGTATATGAATGCGTTTACCTCGAAGTTCTGTTCCATGCTCCGACTGTCGATGTTGGTGGAGCCGATGGTTACAAAGTCGTCGTCGACGACCATGGTCTTGGCATGGAGGTAGCCGTCGTGGTAGAGGTATACGTGGACGCCGGCCTTCATTATCTCGCGGAAGTACGACTGCGAGGCATAGAGCATCACGGCGCCACGGTCGGCGGTGTCGGGCATCATGATGCGCACATCGACACCGGCTATGGCGGCGTTGCGTAGGGCAAGCAGTATTGGTTCGGTAGGGATGAAGTAGGGGGTCTGTAGCCATAGCTTTGTGCGGCTCTGTGCTATGGCTTGCACCATGCCCTGCATCACGGTATTCCATTCATCCATAGGCCCCGAGGTGACGATTTGCACTTTGCGGTTTGAAGGATGGGCTTGGACGGCAGGGAAGAAGCGGTGGTCGGTGGGCATCTCTTTGGTGCAGAAGCGCCAGTCGGCGAGCAGTGCCACCTCGAGCTGGCTTACTGCCGGCCCGGCTATGCGTATGTGTGTGTCGCGCCATACGCCGTGGTTGATGCCGTCGCGGTAGCGGCGGGCGATGTTCATGCCTCCGGTATAGCCCACGCGACCGTCGACGACGACAATCTTTCGGTGGGTGCGGCAGTTGATGTCGCGAGTGAACATCGACGGAATGAACTTGAGGAACGACTGGACCCGGACGCCCCCGCGACGCATGCGGTCGTAGTAGTCGCCTCGCACGAAGAGGTTGGCAAAGCTGTCGAACATCAGTCTTACGTCGACGCCCTGTTTCGCCTTGGCTACGAGCAGGTCGGCCAGCTGGCGCCCCACCTCGTCGTCTTCTATTTTGTAGAACTGTATATGCACATAATTCTCGGCGGTGGCTATGTCGTCGAGCATCGACTGGAACATGGGGGTGAAGTCGGTGAAGATGCGCACATCGTTGCCTGCGAAAAGCGGAGTGTCGCCCATGCCGCGCATCATGGAGGCGAGTTTCGAGAATCGCTTCTCGTCAGGTTCGGCCACTTGGCTGTCGTAGTTGGTGCTGTCGCGTATCTCGGACAGTAGTTTCATCTCGTCGGGCTTGATCACACGGCGGCTGCGATGGTCTTTGCCGAAGAGAAGGTAGAAGAACAGTCCGACGATAGGCAGCAGTGTGAGCACCATCACCCAGAAGATGGCCACATTGGGTTTGCGGTTCTCCATGATGACGAGTATGATGGAGCTTACCACAATCAGTATGAACAGTATCTCGAATAGCATGTTTTGAGGGTTATTGTAGTTTGCTTTCCAATTGGGCGGCTCGTGCTGTGAGTTGTGCAATGCGCATCTCGATGAAGTCGTCGCTGTACTTACGGTCGCAGAAACCGTTGCCGCGTGCAATGAAACTGTCGTCCTCCTGTTGGTCGACGGCGAGCTCCTCGTAGCAGCGCAGCAGACGCTTGGTTTCTTCCAGTTCTTCTTCCGGTGTCATAGGGCAAGTATTTCGTTTACGGCGTGTTCTATGCCTTCGTTGTCGACGTCGGTGGTGACCATGTCGGCGGCGTCTTTCACTGTGTCGGCGGCATTGCCCATGGCGATGCCGATGCCGGACCATTGCAGCATCTCGATGTCGTTGGCGCCGTCGCCGAAAGCGATGGTCTCTGCCTGCTCGATGCCGAAGTGGCGGCAGATGGCATCCATGCCTACGGCCTTGCTGTTGTCGGCAGCGACGATGTCGGTGAAGGCGGGATGCCAGCGGGGCAGACGGCAGTGTGGCATGGCGGCGGCCACGGCCTCGTCCATGCTCGGTGGCATGACGGCTATAATCTGGTAAGCCTCGATGGGGCGCAGGTCGTCGATGGGCACCACGGGCGGCAGCTGAAACTCGAGCTGCTCGCGCAACTGCAGGCCTTCGGGGCTCAGCTGCGAGGCCATCATGCTGTCGGCGGTGAAGTACATGGTGCACAAGTTGTGCCGCTTGGCGTGGTCGAGCCAAGCCTGGCTGTCCTGCATTGGCAGCGGATTGCTGAGCAGGGTGGTGTCGGGGGTGAACACCAGGCCGCCGTTCATGGTGATGTGGCCGTCGAAGTCGACGGGCATCGGGGGTATGAGCACCATGGGGCGGCCGGTCGAGATGAAGGTGCGTATGCCGGCACGGTGCAGCCGGTCGAAGGCGCGTATGGTGCCCTGCGACACACGATGGGTGCGGAAGCTGAGCAGGGTGCCGTCGATGTCGAAGAAGGCTGCCTTTATCTTATTGCTTTTGTCTGTCATTGTTTGGTTTTCCCACTTTTCGTTTTGCTTATCTGGTAGGCGTTGAAGAGGTTTTGGTAGACGCTGTAGAATGCCATGAACACCGACGAGAGCGGCGAGAGGAAGGTGTTGGCCATCCAGATGCCCATGGCTGTGTTCTTCTGCCCCAGCAGCTGGCCGCCACCCACTACGTCGCCGTATCGGCGCCCCAGCCACCGTCCGAAGGCGAACTGCACGATGCAGAACAGCAGCGACAGGCCGCCCAGCCACGCTATGGCGCCCCAGTTGCCCTCGCCGTGCAGGAAGATGTAGTCGATGGTCTGCCCCAGGGTGAAGGTGAGCGCCAGGGCCCACAGGTAGAAGGCCACGCCGTTGTGGCTGGCAAAGAAGCCGTTGACCCGCGGCAGCAGGAACTGCAGTATGACGGCTATGAAGAATGGCAACGCCAGCGTCGAGCCTATCTTGCCCACCATGAGCATCAGTCCCTCGGTGAGGCTCAGCTCGGGCCGGTCGCCGATCAGGGTGAAGGCCACCGGCGCCACCACGGCCACCATCAGGTTGCCCACGATGGTGTAGGTGGTCACCGTCTCGCGGTTGGCGCCCAGCATGCAGGCCACCACGGCCACCGACGAGGCGACCGGGCACAGCACCCCTATCAGCACCCCTTCGGCCACCAGATGGCTGCCGCCCAGCAGGGTGATGCCTATGTAGCACACCGAGCTCACCACCACCTGGAAAAGCATGAGCCACACGTCGAGCATCGACATGCGGAGCCGCTTCAGGTCGACGGCGGTGAAGGTGAGCAGCAGGATGCTGAATATCAGCACCGGCACCACCGACGAAAATAGTGCACACCAGCGGTGGAACAGCAGCCCGAGCACTATGGCTATGGGCAGTACGTATGGTCTGAGGCGTTGCAAAGCTGATTCTAGGTTCTAAGTGATTTGATTCTAAGTGATAGGTATTCTGGCTTTATAGATCCTTTTTCATCTGCTCTATCTGAGCCATTATCTCGGCGGCGCGCTCGTAGTCCTCGTTGTCCTCGCAGCGGCGTAGCTCGGCTTCCAGTTGCTCTATACTTTGGGCCACGGGGGCTGCCTGCAGGTCGACGTCGAGGTGCACGGCGGTCTCTTCCAGCACGCTTTCTTCCACCATGATGGGTGCGCCGGCGAGCAGCGCCAGGGTGATGGCGTCGGTGGTGCGGCTGTCGAAGGTGTGCTCCGCCGCCGAGCCGCCCACGCCCATGCTGAAGCCGTCGCTCACGTGCAGGGTGGCATAGAAGATGCCGTCCTCCACGCGGTCGATGGTCACCTCGCGCAGCAGCAGTCCGTAGCTGTCCAGTATCGACAGCATCAGGTCGTGCGTCATCGGCCGGCGGGCCTTCACGTTGTCCTTGGCCAGCAGTATGGCCTGGGCCTCGTGGGGACCGATAATGATAGGTATCTGCATCTTGCTCTCGGGCTCGCACAGCATCAGCAGGTAACTGCCGCTCTGCGAGAGGCCGCTCTGTATGGTGATGGGGTAGACGCGCTTCATAGGTATTCGGCCAGTTTCTTCACTGCCAGGCCACGGTGGCTGATTTTGTTTTTCACCTCGAGGGGCATTTCGGCGAAGCTCACTGCAAAGCGGTCGGGCATGAACACGGGGTCGTAGCCGAAACCTTCGCCGTTCGAGTGCCGCTCGCGCAGTATCTGTCCGTCGACGCGGCCTTCAAAGTACAGCGGCCCGTCGGCCTGGTGGTTCATCAGCAGGCATATCACCGTGCGGAAGCAGGCGCGGCGGTTGTCGATGCCGTCCAGAGCGCGCAGCAGCTTGTCTATATTGTCGTCGAACGAGCAGTGCTCGCCGGCATAGCGGGCCGAGTAGACGCCGGGGGCGCCGCCCAGGGCCTCGACCTCGAGGCCGGTGTCGTCGGCGAAGACCCCGTCGTAGGGGCCGCCGGCGGCTTGCGGCAGGCGGGCGGACACCCACTCGGCTTTCTGCAGCGCGTTGCCGTCCAGGGTATCGGCCGTCTCGGGTATCTCGCCTGCCAGGCCGGCCTCGGCCAGGCTCACCACCTCGACACGCCCCTTCAGGGCTGCTCGCACCTCGCCCAGCTTGTGCTTGTTGTTGGTTGCAAATATCAGTCGTTTCATACCTTACGCTTTACTTTTTCTTTTAACGTAGTGTGCTTATTATTATTGTGTGCCCTCGCAGTTTTATTCTCACCGCGACCCCTTCCTCGCCCCATCCGCTCCGGTTCCGGTGGCCCTCCGGTTCCGGTGGCCTCGTTGTACTATCGTTGTACTATTGTTGTACTATCGTTCTTATGTTTTCAATAGTACAACGATAGTACAACAATAGTACAACGATAGAACAACGACCGGACCGGAAGGCCGGCGGATGGCTTCCGGAAGGGGTGATGAGGGGGATGACTAGTCGAAGAAATGCCAGGTGATGCCCCAGAAGAAGCCGAACTTCTGGCCCGGGTAGTGGGGCAGGATGAAGTAGTTGGGTTGGGTCTCCCACAGGGCGTTCAGGTGGCCGGCCTTGGCATAGAAGCTGGCGCGCTTGATGTTGAGGTTGACGAAGACGTCGCCCCACAGGTAGTTGCCCACGGCGGTGCGGTCTTGGTGGTAGAAGAGGCCGCTGGCGGGGTCGTAGCCCGGGGCAAGGAAGGGGGTGTGGTAGCGTATGTCGATGCCTATCTGGGCACGTATGGTGCGGCCGAAGAGGTTGACGTCGGCATAGAGAGAGTTCTTCGTAGCCCACAGGGGTACAGGCATCTGCACGCTGTCGGTCGAGTGCTGCAGCAGGTGCTGCATGTCGAGGTGCAGCCAGCCCAGGGCAAGGTGCATGGTGAGCGAGGCCTGGTAGAGCCACAGGGGGCGCGTGCCCTCGCGGACGAACAGCAGCGAGTCGTACCACGTGTTATGGCTCAGGTGGTTGGCGTGCAGGTCGAGCTCCACGACATCGCGCAGGTTGAAGTGGAAGTCGTAGCGGTCGGAGACGATGGACTGCAGGGCGATGTTCTGGTTCACCAGCGCCTCTTTCACCATGCGCACGTCGGGCATCTTGGTCTGACGCACGGCGCCGAAGCCCACGGTGGAGTGGCGGGCAGAGTCGAGCGGCATGTCGAAATGGGCTGCCCATCGCGAGTCGGGCACCCCTTGGTCGTTGAGCGACCCGCGCAGGTCGGCCTCGGCCACAAGGGTACCTGCGCCCACGGCCAGCTCGGCGCGCGCAAAGGGGTCGAGCCACGAGCGGTAGTGGAGGCTGTCGCGTCCCACGGCCGAGGTGAGCAGGCGCGGCGTGATGCCGAGGGTCAGCTTCAGGGGGTTGCGCCAGCGGTGGTCGGGGTAGGCGTCGTTGGTCCAGAAGATGGTGGCGCTGCTCTGCTGCCACCACGTCGAGTCGTCGAAGACGCGCTTGCGGCGGTCGTAGTTGAGCTCGACGCCCAGTATGCCGCCGTTCAGCACGCGCGGGGCGTGGATGCGCAGGGTGTCGACGACGTCTAGGGTGTCGGCCACAATGCTGTCGCCCTCGGTGCGCAGCGCTATGCTGTCGCGGTGGCGTTCGGTCTCGAACTGGCGCACCAGGTTGTAGGTCAGGTGGCCGAAGGCGGCCAGCTCGTTGTGCAGCGTGCCTTTGTTGGTGTACCTGACGGGCACTCCGGCGCGGTTGCTCTGGCGCTGCTGGGTGAAGTAGGTGTCGTCGCTGATGCCGCCGTTCTCGTCGATGCGCATCTTGTTCCACACCACGCCGGCGGTGGCCTGCAGTCGGGCGTCGCGCGAGAAGTAGTTGGTCGAGGCATCGAGGTAGTGGTTCGACGCCGAGCTGGCGGTGTAGATGCCCTCGGGCGCTATGAGGCGGTAGTCCATGGCCACGTTCCAGCCGGGCTTGATGTTCTGGGTGTGGGCCACGCGAACCAGATAGTCTTTGTTGAGCGACGAGTTGTAGGAGAGCACCGTGTAGGGCGTCATGGTCTGGTAGAGGCGTATGTTGGTGGGACGCTTGGCGTAGACGATGTTGGGGTCGGGCTGCAGCTGCATGTCGAGGCCGTCGGCCAGGGTGGGGTAGATGCTCACGTGGGGGTGGCCTATAAGGCCTTTGCCCAGGTAGTAGTTGCCGTTCAGCGCGTCTATCGGGTCGTTGTACTGTATACCCGTCGGGGCCAGTGTGGGGTTCCACAGCTGGTCAATCTTGACGTAGGTGGGGCGGTAGTAGAAAAGGAAGACGCGCTCGCGCAGTATCGAGTCGGGCGTCTCCTTGTGGTATTGCAGGCCGGTGGTGGCTGCGCTGTCGCCCGAGCTGAGCGTGGTGTCGGCCATCTGCAGGCCGCCTTGGCCGGTCGTGTTGGACCCCATGCTGGGTATGCGACCCCTCGAGAGGGTGGTGCCCGGGCCGTTGCCGTCGGTGCGTCGCACCTGGGCCCCCGCCCAGGCGGGCAGGAGCAACAGCAGCACCATCAAAGCCAGCGCCAACCGGTGGCTCAGCTGTGATGTCGATGGTGCTGCCGCGATGGTCATCGGCTAGTTCTCTTGCAGGAAACGTTCCACATCCATGGCGGCTATGCATCCGCGGCCGGCGGCCACGATGGCCTGTCGGTAGTTGGGGTCGCACACGTCGCCCGCAGCAAAGACGCCGGGTATGTTGGTGGCCGTCGAGGGATGGTGTATCTTGATGTAGCCCTGTTCGTCGAGCTCCACCTGGCCGGCCAGGAAGTCAGTGTTGGGCTTGTGGCCTATGGCTACGAAGACGCCCGTCACCTCGCGCTCGCTGTGGGCGCCGGTCTTGGTGTCTTCCAGCTCGATGCCGGTCACACCGTCGAGGGTGGTGCCCAGGATGCGGCTGATGCGGCTGTTCCAGAGCATCTCGATCTTGGGGTTGTTCAGCACGCGGTGCTGCATGGCCTTCGAGGCACGCAGCTCGTCGCGCCGGTGCACCAGGTACACCTTCGAGCAGAGTGTGCTCAGGTAGTTGGCCTCTTCGCAGGCAGTGTCGCCGCCGCCCACCACGGCCACCACCTGGTTCTTGTAGAACGGGCCGTCGCAGGTGGCGCAGGCCGACACGCCCGAGCCGTAGAACTCGCGCTCGCTGTCGATGCCTATCCACTTGGCGCTGGCACCGGTGGCTATCACCACCGTGTCGGCCTCTATCTCGACACCGTGGTCGTCCTTCAGGTGGAAGGGACGGCTGTCGAGCCGTGCCTCGACGATGTAGCCCGTGCGCACGTCGCATCCGAAGCGCTGTGCCTGGCGGCGCAGGTCGTCCATCATGGCGGTACCGGCCACACCTTCGGGGTAGCCAGGGAAATTCTCAATCTCGGTGGTGATGGTGAGCTGGCCGCCGGGCTGCTCGCCTTCGTAGAGGATGGGTTTGAGGTCGGCACGACCAGTGTATATGCCGGCAGTGTAGCCCGCCGGGCCTGAACCAATGATTAAACAGCGTGTCTTTTCCATTTCTATTCTATGCTTTTTGTTTCCGTTTCATGAGGCTGAAGTAAACCAGATAGGCAGCGCCCACCACTATGATGGCAGCCTGTTGCGAACCCCACAGCAGCCATCCGCAGGCGGTGCCCACTTCCATGCCGATGCCGTAGATGTCGAGCGCCAGCTGCACCAGCACGGGGTACACACCGATGCCGCCCTGCGAGAAGGTCATGCCCACAGTGCCGAAGAGGTACACCACGAAGGCTGCACCGAAGTCGAGGCTGGCGGTCTGGGTGAAGGCCTGGAAGATGATGTATCCGCCCAGGATGTAGAGCAGGTAGATTACGACACTGTATCCGATGAACATCAGGGTGCGTCGCGGTCCGAGGTGTAGTATGCTCTTCACACCGTCGACCATGCCGTGCACCAGGTCGTCGACCTTCTTGAACAGTTTGATGTGCAGCAGGCGTTTCCACAGCAGTTTGTAGAAGAGCACGGCCAGCACCACCACAGCCACCACGGCGCCGGCTATCATAGCCATATTGGGCAGGTGGTCGAAGCGCTCGGAGAGGGTGTTGTATAGCCAGTCCTTGGCTTGGCCGAACATGGCGAGCATGCCGACGAGCACTATGAGTACGAACACGAGCATATCGATGAGGCGTTCGGTGACAACGGTGCCGATGGACTTCTCGAGGGGTATGTTCTCGCTGGTGCGGAGTGTGGCGCAGCGCACTACCTCGCCGGCCCGCGGGAAGGCCAGGTTGGCCATATAGCCCACTATGACCGAGCCGAAGATGTGGCTCGGCGAGGGGCGGTAGCCTATCGACTCGTAGAGCAGGCGCCAGCGCATGGCCCGCACGAAGTGGCTCAGCAGGCTCACGGCCACGGCCACGGCCACCCACCCGTAGTCGGCCTCGAGGAAGGACTGCCAGATGGCTTGTTTCTGCCCGGCGTCGAGCTTGAGGAGGAACCAGTATATGAAGAAGATTCCTATGCCGAGGAAGACGACCATGCGCAGCAGGTCGCCCAGACGGTTGCGTTTGGGTGTGGCGGTGTCGGGGCTCACAGGCGGTTGTTGTTGGGGAATATCACGGTGGGGTGCCATGAGGCCGCCTCGTCGGGCGTCATGTAGGCGTAGGCCGCTATGATGATCAGGCTGCCGACGGGGGCTTTGTGGGCGGCGGCTCCGTTGATGCCGATGACGCCGCTGTTGCGCTCGCCGCGTATGGCGTAGGTGGCAAAGCGCTCGCCGTTGCTGATGTTGTATATCTCGACCTTTTGGTTCTCTATGATGCCGGCGGCTTCCATGAGGGCTTCGTCGATAGTGATGCTGCCTATGTAGTCGAGGTCGGCTTCGGTCACCGTTACACGGTGTATTTTCGATTTGAGTACTTCGATTTGCATTGCTTGTTAGAACAATATCCAGTAGAGCAATAGGCACACGAGCATCGTGTAGAGCATGATGCGTGTGGCGGGAATGGGTTTCAGGTAGTCGGGGTCCGTTACGTCGAACCGCCGCTTTATCTTGGTGGTACGCTGCTTGAAGTCCATGATGTGCTCGCCCGTGCCTTGGCCTTGGCTGTCGTCGGCTTGGGCGTCGGTGGCGAAGCGGGGCTTGTAGTTGAAGCGGGGCATCTCGCGTTTGCGGAAGAGGTCGCGCCAGGTGAGGCCGCGTTGCTTGCGCCGTTGCTCGTTGTCCAGCTGCCGCACGCGACGCTGGAAGTAGGCAAGGTCGCTGTCGGACGGGTCTGACAGGTCGGACACGTCGGACTTGTCTGACGGGTCGGGCAGGTCGGCTTGTTGCAGTTCGCGCAGCATGCGCTCGTCGGCGTATTTTTGCTTCAGTGCTTCCCAGCGCTCTTTCTCGGGGTCGTAGAAGCGGGGCTGGTAGTGGAACTGGCGCGGCTTGGGGGTGTAGAACATGGGCATGGCTAGAGGTCTCCTATGGTTGATGTCTCACTTACCACGCAGTCCATCGGCACGTCGTGTGGCTCTACGGGGATCGCGTCGAGGACCTGGAAGTCGTAGGCCAGGCCGACTTTGACGGCGTTGGGGGTGGACTTGAGCAGGCGGTCGTAGAAGCCGCGACCGCGCCCCATGCGGTTGCGCTTGCGGTCGAAGGCCACGCCGGGGACGGCCACGAGGTCGATGGCTGCGAGGTCGGTCCATTCCGGCCCGGTGGGTTCGCCGATGCCGAATTGTTCGCCGGCGACCAGACAGTCGGGCCCGGTGTAGGGGCGTAGCCGCAGGTCGTCGCCGTCGACGCAGGGCAGCAGCACCGTGCGGTCGCGATAGATGCGGTTCACGAAGTCGTGGGTCTGCACCTCGTCGGTCATCGACCAGTAGAGCAGCACGACGCGTGCCGACTTGTAGTGGTCGAGGGCTTCGAGGCGGCGCACCACGGCCTCGCTGCGGCGCAGTTTCTCGCCGCTGTCGAGCGCTCGCTTACGCTCGCGCATCATCTGCCTTATCTCGCTTTTGGTCATTAGAACGGCAGGTCGTCGTCGCCATTGGATTGCATCTGGGGAGCCGTTGCGAAGCCCTGGGCTGGGGCAGCGGGAGCGGCCGGGGCGGCAGGCTGGGCTGCAGGGGCTGCGGCGGGGGCGTTGCCGGCCCAGGCGTAGCCCGTGCTGGCGGGAGGCATCTGGCCGGGCACGAAGGGCTGCACGCGCGAGGCGCGCAGGTCGGTGTACCAGCGCTCGTTGAATTCGCGGCTCTCGGGGGTGAAGGTTACCTGCACCATCGAGCCCATCGGCACATTCTGCACCATGGCGATACGTTCTTCACCAAACGCGGTGAAGGCCACCTTGCGGGGATAGTCGTCGCCAGTCTCGATTACAAAACCGCCGCGCACCCAATGGCCGCGTGCCGACTCGCCCTCTACGTTGGGCAACAATTGAATTAGCTTGCCTGTAATTTCCATTCTATTCTGTTGTTTTTATTAGTTATCAATGTCTTATTGCTCACCTTGTCGGGGTGATAAATCGTACAAAAGTACACCTTTTTTCCGACATGGCAAAATTATTTTCACCAGCCAACCCGTATGGCCCTTTACCCCTTTACTTCGGTATGTTGATACTCACTGCAGTATATGATTGGCAGTAGAGTGTTGGGGTTACTTTATTAAGGAAACATTCTTTGAGAAAGAACCGTCGTATGTGGATACTATCACAATATAGTGGCCAGTCGGATAAGTGCCTGTGTCTATATTGACAGTGTGGCCGGTTCGGTTTTCGCTGAACACAAGTATGCCTTGCTGGTTGTAGATATCGACGTGGTTGATGCGATGTGTCGAGGTAATAGTGAGCCTGTCGGAGGCTGGGTTTGGGGAGATGAAGATGCCGTCTGCTAGCAACGCCGGGGTGTGGATGGCAAGGCTGTCGCCCGTTTCAGTCTCCAAAATGGCATACATCAGCAAGTGGAAGTTGTTAGGCCAATTACTAAGATACGCTTCTTCGTCGCTTACCCAACTGTCATCTAAAGTACTTCTCCAAGTAGCACTTTTGTAGGAATAATACAGCACATAGTTTAAATCAGATTCTGGGATGCATAGATCGATTGGGACTTCGACTTCTTCACAGTGTAATTTTCTATACCATGCTATGCCTATTCTTAGTATGTCTTTATGAATCAAAGAATCGGGATTATCCCAGTCAAAACCGGAAAAGCTAAATCCTAGGTAAAAAGTGTCATGGACGGTTATGGCCGAATCGAAATAGTGTTCATATAGAGAGAACACACTGTCCCATTGATGTTTTGAACAACATGTCGAAGAGTCATTGGAGAAAAACAATACGCTATTGTCATAAGTAATGCCTTTGCCGGGACCTGTGATGTGTATATATCGGTGTGAGTCTTTGAGATTGATTGGTATTTTCCCTTTTTTTGTCATGCAAGAATTGTCGCTTTGGAAGAGGTACAAGTATTGTTGATACCGGGTAGAATCCACTTGACAATATGTGTTCGGATCACGTGCAAATAACAGAGCTCCAATGCCGACAACCCGCAGCGGTGTCGGTGTATATAGGGGCATGCATAGGATTCTTAATGATGAAAAATCACTATTATATGAAATGCCGACGCCGGATTTGTTCTCTATGGCTGCATCCCAATCCCACCAGTCGAAGTAACCGTTAGGAGGGGTCTGTTCTATGGTATCACCTGTCGGGTGCACGCTTTGGGCGACGATATTGATATGAAACAATGCCGAGAGCGTCAAAATGAAAGCTATTCTTTTCATGTTTAGTAACAGATTGTTTGTTGGAATGTATACGACATGTTCGGACCGTAACCGAGCGAATGATTTGTTTTATGAGCAGTGTTTGGGTTGATAGACTCTCCAAATATAGCGGAGTTGATGGTGTACACAGGCAGTTTGACAAAATCGTAGCAGGTTCCGGTTGCCGACGGTATGATGTCGTAGATGGCAGTCAAACCGCTGTATGATGTGCCCGTGGAATAGAAAGTACCCATGGAGGGTGTGAGGTCGAACGACATTTGTTGGCCGACATAAGGGACGAAAGCCTCTACCGTCGACGGCGAAGTTGCAATCGGCATTTTTATTATATAGGGTTCTGCATAGCCGGATGCGGTGTGGTCGGTACGTTCCATGAGATATACAAACCCGGAGGGTCGTCCGCCAAAGATACCGTTGTGCAGGTCGTATATGCGCCAGTTTGCAATGCCATTGGGCGAGGAATAGATAATGGAGGATGGAGCGTAAAGTGAAGGTATTCCGGTGTTGGGGTCCACTTTCAGCCTGTGGAAAACAGTAGCTTGGTTGTTGGCTGACTGGAAAGCGACAGAAGCGCAGTTTCGGTCGGTTCTTTCTATCAGCATTCGCTCGCTCGGTATTGTTTCCGGCGCAACAATGGTGTATTGGCCAATTGTTGATGATGTGTTGACGAATGATGGTGTTTGATAGAATGTTTGTATTTTCAAGCTGTTTGATTCTTTTATTGCGACTGCCACAATGTCGTCGAGGCATGCAACGTCGGTATACCGTAATGCGTCGGAGTTTATGAAGTTGATACTCCATGTCGTATCGGGTTGCAGTTGTAGGACGGCGTCGGCCAATATGTGGCCATTTGATGATTCCCCGACGAGAGCAATGTTGTACCATTGGTTATTCCCGTGATAGACGTCGAGACGGTTAAAGACTGTGGGTGCGATGTTCTGGTCGGGCTGGCAGATGCAGTACAGCATCGGACCAAAGGCAGTGCCGGTGGCAGCGGGTACAGGGAAGATTCCTACCACTGCTTTTCCTAAGTTTTCACCGCAGAAATAAACAGTTCCGTCTGCTACTTCCATGTCATTTATGTCCAAAAAAGACGGCATCTCGATGTATCGTTGCGATGTGGCGTTGGAGAAGATGAGGAAGCCTACTTGTCCGGGACGCACGTATGTCATCTTTGTGCCGTTGGGTAACATTCGTGTTATTGTCTTTGATACTTGTTGATGGAAGACTTCATGTACTTGGGCTTGTGTGCCAAGGCATAAACACGCGGCTGAAAAGAATAATAGAATTGTTTTCATGGTGTTTGGTTGTTGATAAGGTTTTTCTGTGTAAAAATAATGATGAGGTTTGTTTCTTATCTTGTTGTAAATGAGTTGATATATGTATGCCAAGTGGTGCTTTTCCAAAAGCAAAGGTATGTGTTTTGTTTTGAAAAAGCAAAAAAAATGCATGCACATTGAAATACTGGGTTGTTTTCTTCGGTCTACTATTGTTGTACTATCGTTGTACTATTGAAAACATAAGAACGATAGTACAACGATAGTACAACAATAGTACAACGATAGTACAACGACCGGAGGGGATGGGGTGCGGATGGGGTGGGGAAGGGGTCGAAGGGGCTATGGATGGCGGACGGTGAGGGGCGGGGAAATTTGGGCGTGGGGTGCACTTTTAATTTGGCGGTTTGTTTTTTTTGCGTATCTTTGCAGTCGAAATTTAACAGATACTCGAATGTAGAACGTTGACCATCAGTTGTTGACACCAGCAAGAGGAGGTGTAAGATGATTGAAAAAATCCAGTACCAGTCGCTGCAATGGCTCGACATTACCAACCCGAGTGAGGACGACTATCGCATGCTTCTCGACGAGTATCATTTCCACCCCCTCGACATCGAGGACTGCCGGGGCACCAACCAGCGTCCGAAAATCGACGAGTACGACGATTATTATTTCCTCATTCTCCACTTCCCCTATTTCGACAAGGGCAACAAGTTTATCCGCATCCGTGAGGTGAAGATATTCTGGGGCCGCGACTACATCATCACCGTCGGTAAGGCGCATTGGGTGGTGAAGAAGTTTTTCGACGAGATCAACGACGACCTGGCCGAGGGTGACGAGGATACGCAGCAGATGATGGCCACGAGCGACCAGCTGCTGTACCACATTCTGAACCGCCTGATGCTGGAGACCAACACGCTGGTGCAGCGCGTGGGCTCCGAAGTGGACCTGATCAACTACGACATCTTCAACCGCCGTGCGCGCAGCATCATCGAGCAAATCTCGGTCACACGCCGCAACGTCATCCTGCTCAACACCACGTTCCGCCCGCAGCTGCGTGTGCTGCACATGTTCGAGAGCGGCGGCATCAAGGGCTTTGTCGACCCCGAGCTGATCGACATGGAAGACTACTGGGGCAATATTCTGGACCAGTACCAGAAGATGTTCGACTCGATCGAGGACTACGGCGAGTTGATCGAGGGTTTGTCGCAGACGTTCGACTCGTTGCTGACCAACCGCACCAACGAGATCATGCGCGTGCTCACCTATTTCAACACGGTGATGCTGCCGTTGACCTTGGTGACAGGTTTCTTCGGCATGAACGTCGACTTCCCGTTCACCCCCAACACGGTGGCTTTCTGGGTCATACTGGGGTCGTTGGTGCTCATCTCGGGCGGCATCGTGCTTTACCTGCGCCGCATCAACAACCGCTAGGCGGGAAAGAAAACAATGGGTTTGTTTAGTAGCGCTTGCTGCGTTTCAGCAGGAAGGGCAACAGCACTTGGTTGAAGCCGAGCGCCACGTCGACAGGCACATAGTCGATGTTGTACTGCATGGCGCGCTGTTGCAGCAGTTGCTGCTGCTGCTCCATCTGGCGGCGGTATTCGGCTGCAATCTCGGTGGGCTGCAGGCGCAGGCGGCGTCCGCTTTCGAGGTCGACGAAGACATGCGGCCTCGCATCGTAGTCGAGCTGCAGCTCGTGGGCACGGTCGAAGGTGTGGAAGATGATAACCTCGTGCTTGTTGTGGCGCAGGTGGCGCAGGGCGTCGAACAGAGGCTCCTGCTCCGAGCTGCGCACAAAGGCGTCGGTAAAGAGCACCACCACCGAGCGGCGATGCAGCTGCTCGGCCGTGAGGTGCAGCGCTTCGGCTATCGAGGTGCCCAGCAGTGGGCGCTGCTCGGCGTCGACGGGTTGCAGCAGGCCGTCGAGCAGCTGCAGCAGGTAGCGCTGGTGGGTGGCGCTGCTGCGGCACTGGGTCTGCTGGTCGATTCCGTCCGAGAGCAGCGAGAGCCCGAAGGCGTCGCGTCCGCGGTGCAGCAACTCTATGAGCACGGCCGCGGCATAGACGGCGAAAGTGAGCTTGTTGGGGTGGTCGATGTCGCCATGGCGTTCTATGGGGAACAGCATCGACGAACTATGGTCTATCAGCAGCTGGCAGCGCAGGTTGGTCTCCTCCTCGAACTGCTTCACATACAGCCTGTCGGTGCGGCCGTAGAGGTGCCAGTCGATGTTGCGCGTGCTCTCGCCGGTGTTGTACTGCCGGTAGTCGGAGAATTCGGCCGAGAAGCCATGAAAAGGACTTTTATGCCTGCCGGTGATGAAGCCTTCCACCACATGGCGGGCATAAAAGTCGAGCGTCTTGTAGCGCGAGATGTTGGATTGGTCCATTAAAGGAGCGCGTTCAGCTTCTCGGTCAGCGTCTCTTTGGCCACGAGGCCCACGCTCTTGTCCACAGGCTGGTCGCTGCCTTTAAAGAAAAGGACGGTGGGAACGTTGCGGATGCGGAACTTGGCGGCCAGGTCCGAGCACTCGTCGACGTCGGCGGTGCCTATCACTGCGCGGCCTTCGTATTCCTTCTCGATTTCCTCGATGCGGGGGGCCAGGGCCTTGCAGGGACCGCACCAGGTGGCGCCAAAGTCAACCATCACCGGCTTGCCGGCGGCAATCATCTCGTTGAAGTTTTCTTCTGTTACTTTCATTGTGTCTACTGTATTTTATGTGTTATTATGTACTGCTTATTTAGCCCTGAAGAAGAGGGTCATGGGCACGCCGTGGAAATCCCACAGCTCGCGCATGCGGTTCTCGACAAAGCGCTTGTAGGGGTCGCGCACATACTGCGGCAGGTTGCAGAAAAAGACAAACTGCGGGTAGGGCGTGGGCAGCTGGGTGATGTATTTTATCTTCACCCACTTGCCTTTCACCGAGGGGGGCGGGTTCTGCTCCTTGACGATGGGCAGGAGCACGTTGTTGATGTCGGCCGTCGAGATGCGGCGGCTGCGGGCCTCATACACCGCGCGGGCGGTCTCGAGCACCTTGAAGATGCGCTGCTTGTTGATCACCGAAGTGAAGATGATGGGTACGTCGTCGAACGGGGCAATGCGCTCCTTGATCAGCGCCTCGAAGTCGCGGTGGGTGTTGGTGGTCTTCTCCACGAGGTCCCACTTGTTCACCACTATCACCACGCCCTTGTGGTTGCGCTGTATGAGCGAGAAGATGTTCAGGTCTTGCTGCTCCAGTCCCTGGCTGGCGTCGAGCATCAGTATGCACACATCGGCCGCCTCGATGGCGCGCACCGAGCGCATCACCGAGTAGAATTCCAGGTCTTCCGACACCTTGCTCTTGCGGCGCAGGCCGGCGGTATCGACAAAGTTGAAGTCGAACCCGAAGAGGTTGTAGTGCGTGTAGATCGAGTCGCGGGTGGTGCCGGCTATGGGGGTCACCACCGACCGCTGCTGGCCGGTGATGGTGTTTATGAACGAGCTCTTGCCCACATTGGGGCGACCGACCACGGCGATGCGGGGCAGGCCGTCGGTGGGGTCTTCCTCGCCCTCGTCGAAGTCTTTCACCAAGGCATCGAGCAAGTCGCCCGTACCGCTGCCGGTGATGCCGGCTATGGGGTAGGGGTCGCCCAGTCCCAGGCTGTAGAATTCGGCCAAGCCGTCCATCTGGGCCGAGTTGTCGACCTTGTTGGCGGCCAGCACCACTGGCTTGGGGCAGCGGCGCAGCATCTCGGCCACATCCTCGTCCATCGGGGTCAGTCCCTCGCGGGCGTCGACCACGAAGAGGATGGTGTCGGCCTCGTCTATGGCCAGGGACACCTGCTTTCTGATTTCGGTCTCGAACTCGTCGTCGCCGCCCATTACATAGCCACCGGTATCGATGATGGAGAAGTGCTTACCGTTCCAGTCGGCATGGCCATACTGGCGGTCGCGGGTTACGCCGCTGATGCTGTCGACAATGGCGTCGCGACTCTCGGTGAGGCGGTTGAAAAGGGTCGACTTACCAACGTTGGGTCGACCCACTATTGCTATTATATTCATCAGGTTGTATTAGTTCAGGGTGACCCAGCTGCTGCCGCCGCTGCCGAACAGCAGGTTGAGGCCGAGGCGCACGTTGAAGGCTTTGGCTTCCACTACACGCATGCTGCTGACATAGTCGGCCATGACGTAGACCTGCAGGGCGGTGGCCGGGGTGAACACCAGGCCCACGCCGGGACTGAGGAAGTTCATCTTCGCGCCGTCGTAGACTATCGAGTTGGCAAACATCAGCTCCATCCAGTTGAACAGGTTGATGCCGTAGGAGACAGTGGTGTTGAAGCGGAAGGTGTTGGGTATGTCGAGCTTCTGGCCAAAGGCCGAGGTGTTGGTCTTGCTGAGCAGACCGCGGTCGAACTGGCCATGGAACAGGAGGCCGACGCGCATTATCTTGGCGAAGTTGTAGGCGGCGCCAAGGTTGATGCGGGTGGGCACGCCGTACCAGAAGCCTTCCTCTTCGGTCGAGTTCTTGGGCTTCAGGCCGTCGATGAATTCATTGAACAGGGCCATGATGGAGTCGGTGTTGACCGAGCCGCCGTTGAAGACATTGGCGATTTCGACACCGCTGAACGAGAGATGGCTCGGGCTCTCGGTGGGTTCGTAGGTGCGCACGTTGCGGGTCCAGTGTATACCGGCCGAGAGGTCGAGTATGGAGAACGAGAAGGTGAAGGGACCCATGTCGTAGCGGGCGCCGAGGTCGAACGAGAGACCCGTGTTGGCATGGAACACGTCGAGCAGCTCACTCACGTTGATGGTGCTGCCCGAGTCGAGCGGCACGGCGGTGGCGGCCTGTATCTGGTAGTAGGCGTCGATGTCGATGCTCTCGAAGTTGTCGGTGGTGCGTATTACGGTGTTGGTGTTGTCGAGGTTGACGTTGGCTATACCGTAGAGCAGCTTGGCGTGGGCACCGACGGTGAGTCCGATGGGGGCGAAGTGGTAGCCGCCGCCGAGGCTCAGCTCGAGGTAGGCCTGCGTGCTGAGCAGGTCGCCGCCCACGAGCGACACTTCGTTGACGGCATTGCCGTTCTCGTCGACGTTACCGTTGCGCAAGGTGTTGATGATCGACACCGGCAGGCCGAAGGTTACGTTGGCTTTCAGCTGGGTGTTGAGGGTGATGAAGAGGTTGTTGGCCTTGAAGCCGAAGCCGAATATGTTGGCGTCGATGTCGGTGATCAGGCGGTTGTTGTCGGTGAGGGCGTCGAGCATGTTGTTGATGTCGATCACCGTGGCGGTATCGCCCTGCACGTGCACTACATCCTGCAGGGCCAGCGGGCTGCCGAATTTGAAGCCGGCCGACGGCAGCTGCAGGTAGAAGCTGTTGCGGGTGGGGAAGAATGCCGGGTTGAGCTGGTTGCTCTGCGGCATGCGGAACGAGTTGTAGAAAAGGTTGTTGGTGGCGTTGTACTGTGCCTGCACCATGCCTGTGGCCAACAGACAGAGGGCGGCGACGATAAATAGTTTCTGTTTCATCTTGTGGTCCTCCTTGTTGGTTATTTAATGATGGGGCTGTGTGTGACAGGTATGTTGGCCGTCACCGAGGGGTGTACCACGGCGTACATCTTTATCCTCAGCTTGTCGTCGCGCTGTATGCGTACGGGCACCAGGTCGCCATTGGCGTTGCGGGCCGACGAGGCCAGCTCGAGGTGGAAGTTTATCTTGCGGGCTTTGCTGAGCTGTTCCAGGCGTTCCGCGTCGAGGGCTATCTGCACCTTGCTGTGCTTGGGTGCTGCCGACACGTAGGCACCGCTGCCGTCGGAGGCCAGCGCCACATCGGCTGCCAGTATGGTATCCTTGAAGAACTCCACGCCCATCGGCAGGCCGTATTCGTCGATGAAGATGGCCATAAGTCGCATGTCGAACGGGATGCCGTTGTCGAAGTTCAGGGTGAGCTTGGCCTCGTCCAGGTTGACGTCGAGGCCTTCGGCTATGCTGTCGAGGGTGCTCTGCAGGTTCAGGCTCGAGAGGCCTTCCTCGCCCAGGTCGAGCTCGAAGTCGTAGGGCAGCTTCTTGATTGAGATGTCGAACGGCATCTCGACGTGCACGTTGGCGGTGTATACAAGCTTGGTGAGACCGATCGAGTCGAGCAGTTCGTTGAAGTGGGCCACATCGCTCAGGTCGCCGAACACCGATTCGTCGACGTTGAAGCGGAAGCGGAACGAGGCATCGATATGGCGCGGCATCGAGTTGATGATGGGGGCCACGTCGATGTTGGGGATATGCAGGTTCTGCTCGGCGAGCACGTTTTCGAAGTTGAGGTTGAGCAGCGGGGTGCCGTCGAAGGTATGCTGTATGTTGTCATGGTCGATGTAGGTGATGACCAGGCTGTCGAACTGGGCCGACACATACTGGCTTATCTTCGGGCGCAGCGATGGCGGGCAGTCGCCAACCACCGACGCGTCGAAGGTGAGCCATATATGGTTTATCTGGATGTTGCTGTCGCTCAGGTCTATGTCGCCCACCTCGTCGAAGAGGGTGATGTCCACGCCGTAGCTGATCACCGTGTCTTGCGAGAGCAGCACGTCCTTGGTGGCCACGCCGCCGCGCTTGTGCGGCCGGGCCGCCGGGGCGGTCTCTTCGCCGCCGCCTATGAGGCTGCGCGCTATAATCGAGTCTTTGACTCCGGCGTCGAACATGATGGTTATGGTGTTCGAGTCCATGTTCAGCATGCCGTCGTAGCTCGAGCTGAACATGCCAAGCATCTCGTCGATGGTTACTTCACCCTTGGCCAGCGGCACGCCGAACTGCGGATCCACCTCGCCCTGCACGTACACAGGGTGCTTCAGCAAATCCATCGCGTCGTCAAGCCCGCACGACGTCATCGTCGCCGTACCTGCTATCAGCAGCGCCAGAAAGATATTCTTTTTCATGGTGTGTTGTTTTGTGTTTATGTTATTAATCAGTTGTTTGCGTATTATTAATATAATATTAACCAACTGCAAAGATACGCATTCTTTTTGATATGCGCAAACTTTTATTGTGCGACCCTCGGTCGCGGCACCTTTTTCGCTGCCCACTGACACCCGTTTTGCGACTTCGCCCCGTAGGCCCCTGTTTCCACCCCTTTTCTTACGCCCTGAGAACCAGCTCTTCCAGCCATCCTCTCCGGTTCCCCTCCGGTATTTCTTATGTACTTCTTATGTATTTCTTATGTATTTCTTATGTTTTAAACATAAATACAACATAAGAAATACATAAGAACGATATAAGAACGACAGGAGGGGAAGGGAAGAAGAGGGGGTGGAAAAGGGATGGGCTACCGTGCTATGGTGACATAGCGCAGGTCGAGCGAGTTCATGGCGTCGGAGCGCATACCCTGCACGTTGCGATGGGTGAAGTGCAGAATCTGGTCGTAGTAGAGCACCATGACCGGCGCCTCCTGCAGGGCCAGGCTGTCCATCTGGCGGTAGAGGCCGATGCGGCGCTCGGGGTCGGTGCAGCTGCGGGCCGTGCGGTAGAGGCGGTCGTATTCGCGGTTGGCGAAGTGGGTGTAGTTCGGACCCTCGGGGGCACGGTTGGGGCTGTAGAAGAGCGAGAGATAGTTCTCGGCATCGGGATAGTCGGCAATCCACGATCCACGGAACCAGTCGCTTTGCCCCTTGGCAATCTGCTCGCGCAGGGCCGCCGGCGGGTTCACGTCGACCTGCACGTCGACCCCTATCAGGCCCAGCTGCTGCTGTATGTACTTGCACAGGTCGAGGTAATTGCTCGTGGTGCCCAGCTTCAGGCGTGGCAGCCCCTTGCCGCCCGGGTAGCCGGCCTCGGCCAGCAGGCGTCGCGCCCGGTCGGGGTTATACTCGTAGCCGTAGGTGGGCAGGGTGTCGAAACCGGGCAGTCCGAGGGGCACGAAGCCGCCCACGCCGGGCTGTCCGATGTTGTTGCGCAGGTAGCGCATCATCTTGCGGCGGTCGAAGCCGTAGTTCAGGGCCTGCCTGATGCGGCGGTCGTGCAGCGGGCTGTCGTCGCCGTCCATCAGGAAGCCGAGGTACTCGGTGTTGAGGTATGGGGTCGACACCATGTCAATGCGGTCGGCATACTTGGCCTTCAGCTCGCCGTCGCGGGTCAGTATCTCGTCCTTGTAGCTCGCGTCGAGCGAGTTCATGAAATCCAGGTTGCCCTTTACAAACTCCAGGAAGACCGTCTGGCGGTCGACGATAAAGGTGATGGCCACAGCGTCGAGGTAGGGCAGGCGCCGGCCGTCGGCATCGTGCTCGAAGTAGCGGTCGTTGCGCCGCAGCACCAGCTTCACCCCCTCCTTCCAGTATTGGAAGCGGAAGGGACCCGTGCCGCAGGGGTGCGAGCGGAACTCCTTGCCCCAGCGCTCCACCTCCTCGCGCGGCACCACCGAGCAGTATACCATGCCCAGCTGCGACAGGAATGGCGCGAACGGCTCCTTCAGCCGTATCACGAAAGTGGTGTCATCCTTGGCCTCGAAACCGGCCACCCCCGAGAAAATCCACGCCCCGGGCGAGGCCACCGAGGGATCGATGATGCGACCGAAACTGTAGGCGAAGTCGTGCGCCGTCACACAGCGGTCCACCGGCTCGTGGAAGCGTACGTCGTCGCGCAGGGTGAAGGTGTACACCAGTCCGTCGCCGCTCACCGTCCAGCTCTTGGCAATACAGGGTTGCACCTGCAGGGCGGTGTCGAGGCGTATCAGGCCGTTGTACAGCTGGCTGCACGGCCAGATGATGCTTTGGTTCTTGGCGAAAGCGGGGTCGAGCGTCGCGATACCGGCGCTCTCGTTGTAGCGGAATATCTGCTTGTCGGCGTGGCGGTGGTGCGCACAGCCCACAAACCCCATCAAGCCCAGTAGACCCACCAAGCCTATTATGAAGAATCCGCGTGGTTTAATGGGCTTGATAGACTTGAGCGTCATCACTGCACCAGTATAATGAGTTCGTTTTGCTGGCCTTTCACCACACCGCCGCGTATCTCGAACAGGTGCTCCTTGCCGTCATTGTCCAGCAGGCGCAGTGTGCCCTTCTGGAGCGACGAGATAATGGGTGCGTGGTTCTCGAGTATCTCGAACTTGCCGCCCGTGCCGGGCAGCTGTACCAGGCGTGCTTCGCCCTCGTAGAGGGTGCTGTCGGGTTTCGATATGGTTACTTTCATTTTGTCTCTGCCAATATCTTTTCGCCCTTCTCTATAGCCTCTTCGATGGTGCCCACCATGAGGAATGCTTGCTCGGGCAGGTAGTCCACTTCGCCGTCGAGTATCATCTTGAAGCCTTTGATGGTGTCTTCGATGTTGACGAACTTGCCTTCGAGGCCGGTGAATGCTTCGGCCACGAAGAAGGGCTGTGAGAGGAAGCGCTGCACGCGGCGCGCACGGGAGACGACCAGTTTGTCCTGCTCGCCGAGTTCTTCCATGCCGAGGATGGCGATGATGTCCTGCAGCTCGTTGTAGCGTTGCAGCATCTGCTTCACACGCTGTGCGGTGTTGTAGTGCTCCTCGCCCACGATGTCGGGCGAGAGGATGCGGCTGGTGGAGTCGAGCGGGTCGACGGCGGGATAGATGCCGAGCTCGCTGATTTTGCGTGAGAGGACGGTCTGGGCGTCGAGGTGGGCGAAGGTGGTGGCGGGTGCGGGGTCGGTGAGGTCGTCGGCGGGCACGTAGACGGCCTGTACCGAGGTGATGCTGCCTCGCTTGGTGGAGGTGATGCGTTCCTGCATGAGGCCCATCTCGGTGGCCAGCGTGGGCTGGTAGCCCACGGCCGAGGGCATACGTCCGAGCAGTGCCGACACTTCGGAGCCGGCCTGTGTGAAGCGGAAGATGTTGTCGATGAAGAGCAGGATGTCGCGGCCGCCGGTCTTCTCGTCGCCGTCGCGATAGTATTCTGCCAGGGTGAGGCCTGCCAGTGCCACGCGGGCGCGGGCGCCGGGGGTCTCGTTCATCTGGCCAAAGACCATGGTGCACTTGGAGTCTTTGAGGGCTTCGGGGTCTATCTTGCTGAGGTCCCAGCTGCCTTCTTCCATGCTCTTGACGAATTCGTCGCCGTATTTGATGACGCCGGCCTCGATCATCTCGCGCAGCAGGTCGTTGCCCTCGCGGGTACGCTCGCCGACGCCGGTGAACACCGACATGCCGGAGTATTTCTTGGCTATGTTGTTGATGAGTTCCTGTATGAGCACTGTCTTGCCCACGCCGGCGCCGCCGAAGAGGCCGATTTTACCGCCTTTGAGGAAGGGCTGTATGAGGTCGATGACCTTGATGCCGGTATAGAGTATCTCCTGCGATGTGGAGAGTTGTTCGAATTTCGGGGGCTCGCGGTGTATGCTGTAGCGTTTTTCGCACACTGGTGCGGGCATGCCGTCGATGGTCTCGCCTATGACGTTGAACAGGCGGCCGTTGATGTTCTCGCCCACGGGCATCGAGATGGGGCCGCCGAGGTTGGCGACTTCCATGCCGCGTTCCAGACCGTCGGTCGAGTCCATGGCGATGCAGCGCATGGTGTTTTCGCCTATATCCTGCTGGCACTCGAGGATGATTTCTGTGCCGTCGGGACGGCGCACGCTGAGAGCGGTGTAGATGTCGGGCAGCGCCTCGCCCTCGGGGAATGTTACGTCGACCACGGCGCCTATGATCTGTGATATCTTGCCTTTCAGTTCCATATATTATATTAGTGTTGTTCTATCGGTGCAAAAATGCGCTGCAAAGATACAAATATTTTTCAATACCGTGCAAAAATCTTTTCCCGACCCCTTTTTTTAACAATTCCCGGTAGTTCTTATGTACTTCTTATGTATTTCTTATGTATTTCTTATGTTTTAAACATAAATACAACATAAGAAATACATAAGAAGTACATAAGAACGAGCGGACCGGAAGGCCAGGGGAAGGGGTGCCGAGGGGGTGGCGGAGGCGGGGTGATAGAAAAAAAGTTTTGCCATATTATAAAAAAGTTGTATTTTTGCCGCATGATTACTAACAAAGACATGGCTGCACAGACAGCCGAATTCTTATTGACAGTGAAAGCGGTAAAGCTCAACAACGAGCATCCTTTCACATGGGCATCTGGTCGCAAATCGCCTATTTATTGCGACAATAGAGTAACACTTTCGTATCCGGAGATACGTACTTTTATCCGTCAGCGCTTCACGGAAATCATCAGCGAGATGTGGGGCGACGTGGATGTGATAGCCGGAGTGGCCACGGGCGGCATCGCCCAGGGTGCGCTGGTAGCACAGGAGCTGGGCAAGCCCTTTGTCTACGTGCGTTCCGAGCAGAAGAGCCACGGCTTGACAAACCAGATCGAGGGCGAGATCCACGCCGGCCAGTCGGTGGTGGTGATCGAGGACCTCGTGTCGACGGGCAAGAGCTCACTCATCGCCGTCAAGGCCCTGCGCGAGAAAGGCTGCGTGGTGAAAGGCATGGCCGCCATCTTCACCTACGGCCTGCAGGTGGCTGCCGACAACTTCGAGAAGGAGAACGTGGACCTGGTTACCCTGACCGACTACGACACCCTCGTGGCCACCGCCAAGGAGAAGGACTACATACGCCCCGACGCCCTCGAAAGCCTGGCCGCCTGGCGCCTGAACCCCGAGAAGTGGAGCGACGACCACATGGCATGAGAGGTGGACGGTGAAGGGTGAAAGATGAAAACGAGATATGGTCATGTTTGGAAAAAGAAATAACGGACGTATTGTGCCGGTGGCGGTGATGGCTGTAGCCTTCGCCTTCCACCTTTCATCTTTTACCTTGAAGGCGCAAGACTCGGTGGCTGTGGTCGACCTGACCGACAGCCTGCGCATCGAGCTTGTGTGGGTCGAGGGCGGCACCTTCGCCATGGGCGACGACGGCCATGGCGACGTGAGCCACAGCTACGAGGCCTCGCGGCCCGTGCACCAGGTGACGCTGCACAGCTACTACATAGGCACCTATGAGGTAACACAGGCCCTCTGGACCTTCGTCATGGGCGAGAACCCCGCCAAGTTCCGCGGCAACGACTCGCTGCCCGTGGAGCAGGTGTCGTGGGACGATGCCCAGCGCTTCGTAACCCTGCTGAGCCAGATGACGGGGCGCCGCTTCCGCCTGCCTACCGAGGCCGAGTGGGAGTATGCCGCCCGCGGCGGCCGCCACTCGCGCGGCACCGCCTACGCCGGCTGCAACCGCGGCCAGCTCGAGCAGCATGCCTGGTTCTGCGTCAACAGTCATGGCCGCACCTATCCCGTGGGGCGCCGCAAGCCCAACGAGCTAGGCCTCTTCGACATGGCGGGCAACGTGGCCGAGTGGTGCTCCGACTGGATGGACACCTACAGCTCGCAGCCACTCACCGACCCCCGTGGCGCCGCACAGGGCGACAGCCGCATTGTGCGTGGCGGCCACTACTACAGCACCTCGCCCACCTGCGCCGTCTTCGACCGCAGCTGGTACGTGCCCTCCGGCAAGACCGAGTTCTACGGCCTGCGGGTGGTGATGGAAGCCGACGAGGAGCCCGAAGCCGAGGAGTGGGAACAGAAGAAAGGTACAAAGCAGTAGGCAAGACAGTAGTCCGATGAAGATAAAGGATATAGAATTCAAGCCGTTCATCACGGCCGCCGAACTCGACGCGACGGTGGCGAGGCTGGCCGGCGAGGTGAGCCGCGACTACCGCGGCCGCGACCTCGTGGTCTGCCCCATACTGACCGGGGCCTTCATCTTTGCCGCCGACCTGGTGCGCCACCTCACGGTTCCCGCCGAGGTGCGCTTCGTGCGCTACTCCTCCTACAGCGGCATGTCCAGCACCGGCACGGTCGACTGTGCCATGCCCTTCGGCGACGAGCTGCGGTGGCGCGACGTGCTGATTGTGGAGGACGTGGTCGACACAGGCCTCTCGATGCAGCAGATGCTGCGCGACGTGCAGGCCGTCGGACCCGCCAGCGTGCGGGTGTGCACGCTCCTCTTCAAGCCCGACGCCTTCCGAGGCAACTTCAAGGTCGACTACATAGGCCGTCCGATAGGCAACGAATTTATTGTCGGCTACGGCATGGACTACGACGAGCAGGGCCGCACCCTGCCGGAAATAATGGTTAGGGATATACGATGAAAACAAGGAGATTTGCATTTGCTGCCATCGCGCTGCTGGCCATGCTCTTTGCAGCCTGCAACAAAGACACCCACATCCACGTGGACGAAAGCCAGCTCGTGGGGCGGTGGGTGAAGAGCGGCACCCAGGAGTATTGGCGCTACAACACAGACCGCACCGGCGTTACCTGGGATGCGAGCGAAGACATCACCGAGGAGGAAAGCAACCTGACCTACACCTGGAGCATTGACGAGGACGTGCTGACGCACATATTCCGCGGCGCCATGGACAACCAGGCCGTCCCCAAGGTGTACACCATAAAGGAGATCACGTCGACAACCATGCGCTGGGAAGACGACTACGGCCTTTCGTACACACTGATTAAAGCCGACACGAAATGAAGAAGGGTATGAAGAAAGGCTGGAAGATCGCATTGATTTCGCTCGGCTCGTTGCTCGGACTGGTGGTGCTGGCCGTGGGCATAGTGCTGTGGCAGGTCTTCACGCCGTCGCAGCTTACGCGCATCGTCAACAACCTGGCCAGCCGCTATGTGAACTGCGAGACCCACTTCGAGCGCGTCGACCTCACACTGTTCAAGACCTTCCCCGATGCAGGACTCCGCATCGACGAAGTCTATATAGTCAATCCCGTCGAAGGCGCACCGAGCGACACGGTGGCACGCATAGGCAGCCTCACCGTGGGTGTCGATGTGAAACGCTTCCTCAAGGAGAAGGAAGTTGTGGTGCATCAGGTGCTGCTCGACGACGTGCAGGCCAGCCTGTTCGTGTCGGCCGACGGCAGCAGCAACTACGACATATTCCCCAAGGGCGACGACGACAGCACCAAGTCGGCGTTCAGCCTCGACAGCCTGCCCGACATCGACCTGCGCAAGGTGAAGATAGGCAATGCCAAGGCCGTCTACCGTAACCTGCAGGGTGGCATCGACGCCACGGTCGACGACCTCGACCTCGCACTTGTGGGCACACTGCGCGAGGGTAGGGTGGATGCCGACCTAGACATCGAGGTCGACGGCATCGACCTGGCCACCAGCGACAGCCTCGGCAACAGCACCCTCGCCGTGGTGCTGGCCGACCTCGACCTCGACCTCGAGGCCGAGGGCAACCTCGACGAGGTCGACGGCAAGTTGAAACTCAACGTGGAGAATGGCCGGCTGAACACACGTGGCACCGACATGGTGAACGAGCGGCTGCAGGCTTCGCGCCACGACCTGTTCTCGGTCACACTGCCCTTCAGTGCCGACCTGCGGCAGATGTGCATCAAGCTCGACGAAAGTCGTCTGGCCATCGACGAGTACGCGCTCAAGCTCCAGGGCAAGGCCTCGTTAGCTCAGGCCGACCGCCCCATGCAGGTGGACGTAAGCATACACAACAGCGAGAACGACCCGTGGCAGGTGAAGTCGCTGCTCGAAATCGTACCGGCACAGTTCACCAAAGCCCTCGACGGCATGGACGTCGACGCCAAAGTGGCCTTCGTGGCCACCGCCGTCGGCACGGTGAGCGACAGCACCATGCCTGTGGTCAGGGCCGGCGTCACCCTCAGCGACGGACGTTTCTACAGTCCCAAGCTGTTGCCGTACAAAATCAACCGCGTCAGCGCCGACCTCGACGCCATTCTCGACATGGGCAAGGGCGGCACCAGCAGCGTGGCCATCAACAGTTTCAAGGCGCATACCCGCAATACCGACCTCAGCCTCACGGGCAATGTCGACGACCTGCTGGGCGACATGCACCTCGATGTGGCCCTCAAAGGCAGCCTGCCGCTCGAGGACGCCAAGCCCATGCTCCCCGACACATTGCCGGTGGTGGCCGACGGCAAGGCCGACCTCGACCTGCATGCCGACCTGAAGATGAGTCAGCTTAAGGCTAAGGCCTTCGACAAGATGAAGGCCAATGGCACCATCAAGTTGCGGCAGCTGGACGTGACCTACGACAGCATACACGCTGTGGCACCCGACCTAGACGTGGCACTGCAGCTGCCGGCCAGGAAGTACAAAGGCAAGATGGCCGAAGTGCATGTCAGCGGCAGCACGCTCAAGGTCGACATGAACACGATACATGCCAACCTGAGCCGACCCGACATCAACGTGGGTGTGAACGACATCACCCGCGAGCAGATAGCCGCCGCCGTGGAGTTGAGCCTGGAAAAGAGCGTGGCGGCATTGGACAGCAACAATATCGACCTCAGCGCCTTGTCGCTGTCGGGCTCGATACGCATGGACTCGACCCAGGACAACATACTGCGCAAATACAACCCCAGCCTCGACATCGACCTGCGCCAGACCAAGGTGCAGAGCCCCATCCTTGGCGAGGAACTCTATATCAACAACCTCGACTTCCACTACACTCCCGAGTTGTGCGATATTGCCGACGCCGACATCAAGCTCGGCAACAGCGATCTGCAGCTGTACGGCTCGGTCGAGAACCTTGAACACTGGCTCAGCCATGAGAAGATGCTCACCGGCGAGCTGAACCTCACTTCGCACTACACCGATGTGGACCAGCTGATGGATATGTTCAGCGGCATGGGCAGCAACCCCGACACGCTGGAGCAGATGCGCGAAGAGGACAATGTGCCCAAAGAGGCCAACCCCTTCATCGTGCCGCGCGATGTCGACTTCATGCTCCACACCCACCTGAAGCGTAGCCTTGCCTTTGGCAACGACCTGGGCGATGTGGCCGGTTCGGTAACAATAAAGGACGGCGTGGCCATACTCGACCAGATAGGCTTTGTCTGCAAGGCTGCCACCATGCAGCTCACCGCGCTCTACAAGTCGCCTCGGCCCAACAACCTCTTTGTCGCTCTCGACTTTCACTTGCTCGACATACAAATCGATGAACTGCTCGACATGATACCGGCAGTCGACACCCTTGTGCCGATGCTCGCCGCCTTCGACGGCAACGCCAACTTCCACCTTGCAGCCGAGACCTTCCTAGATGCACGCTACCAGCCCAAGATGAGCTCGCTGCTCGGCTCGGCAGCCATCAGTGGCCGCGACCTTGTGGTAATGGACAACAGCTCCATCTCGCAGATAGCAAAGCTCATGCAGTTCAAGAGTTGGAAGGACAAGGATAACAAGATCAAGATAGACAGTCTCGATGTGGAGCTCACCTGCTTCCGCAAGGAAATAGAGGTGTATCCCTTCCTTATCAATATCGGGAAATACCACCTTTGCGCCTCGGGCAAGCACACGCTCGACAACCAATGCGGCTACCACATAGAGTTACTCAAGAATCCCTTCCTTGCAAAGATTGGCGTGGATGTACGTGGCAATATATCCAAGCCGAGCATCAGCCTTGGCCAAGTCCGCTATGCCGACCTCTACAAGCCCGAAAAACAAGGTGTGGTCGAGAAACGCACCTTGGAGTTGAAGCGCATGATACGCGAGGCGCTTGAAGCAAATGTAAGATAGAAGTAATAAATGACACTACAGTAGACATGGGAATATTCCACAGATATGGCTCGACAATACATGGCAACTACCGCCGCGCATACCTTCGATGCGGTCTGCTTGCGGGAGCGCTGCTGTCGGCCTATATGTTGGTTCGTCTATTGATGGGCAAACCAATACCGTCGCCCACCAACTATGTGTGCGACGCCATCCTGCTTGTGGCAGTGTTCCTTTTTACCGCCTATTATCGCAACTCACTGCCCGAAAAGAAGATTACCCTCAAAGAAGCCATGCTCTTTGGTATCGGAACCGCCATACTTGCTGCGCTTGTGTATGGTGTTGTCTTGTGGATTGGCGGTATACTGGCTCCTCAGCAGACCGTCGTCTTCACCCATAATATGATGGAGAAGGAGATTACTACCCAAGACCCGCAGTTGCACTACTGGGCATTGTTTTGGGCTTTGGTGGCAGTTGTCGAGATGGCAGTCTTGGGCAGTTTCGGGGCTTTTGTGGCTTCAATAATCTTCAGGAATGAGAAATCGGAAATAAAACAACATAAGAAATGAAAGATATATCGATAATTGTACCGTCGTACAATGAAGCGGAATCGCTGCCGCACCTGGCAGAGTGGATAGATAAGGTTATGGCAGAGCATGGCTTCAGCTATGAGGTTATCATCGTCGACGATGGCTCGACCGACACCACATGGAAAGTGACAGAAGAACTCAACGCCCGCAATGCTGCATACCGTGGTATCAAGTTCCGCCGCAACTATGGCAAGTCGGCGGCGCTCAATACAGGTTTTGTAGCATCCGATGGCGATGTAGTAATCACCATGGATGCCGACCTTCAAGACAGTCCCGACGAAGTGCCTGAGCTGTACCGTATGATTAAAGAAGATGGCTACGACCTTGTAAGCGGATGGAAGAAGAAGCGCTACGACTCCAAGCTGGCCAAGAATATCCCGTCCAAGTTCTTTAACTGGACCACACGTCGGCTCAGCGGCATATATCTCCATGACTTCAACTGTGGACTTAAAGCCTATCGCCATGAAGTGGTGAAGAGCATCGAGGTTTATGGCGAGATGCACCGTTATATACCGGTTATTGCCAAGTGGGCTGGTTTCTCCAAGATTGGTGAGAAAGTGGTACAGCATCGCAAGCGCGAGTATGGCGTTACCAAGTTCGGTATGAACCGTTTCATTAACGGCTACCTCGACCTTATGAGCATTATGTTCATGTCGCGCTTTGGTAAGCAGCCCATGCACTTCTTTGGCGCCATAGGCAGTGTCGCTTTTCTTTTCGGCTTCATTGCTCTGATGGTCGTTATTATTATGAGACTGGCAGGTATTATGGGGCTCACCAGTAGCGTCTGGTTCTATCTTTCCATGTTTGCCACCATCATGGGGACCATGCTTTTCCTTGCAGGCTTCATCGGCGAGCTCGTATGTCGCAACAGCACCACACGTAATCAATATTTAATTGAGAAAGAGCTATGAGTTTGCAATGTGGTATAGTAGGACTGCCCAATGTAGGCAAATCTACACTTTTCAACTGTCTTAGCAACGCCAAAGCCCAGGCAGCGAACTTCCCATTCTGTACTATCGAGCCCAACGTCGGTGTAATCACAGTCCCGGATGAACGTCTCGCTAAACTGGTAGAAATAGAGCGTCCGGCCAGTGTTGTGCCTGCTACTGTCGAGATTGTAGACATCGCTGGCCTCGTTCGTGGTGCTTCCAAAGGCGAGGGCTTGGGTAATAAATTCCTTGCCGACATCCGCAACTGTGATGCCATTATACATGTATTGCGTTGTTTTGACGACGACAATATCACCCATGTAGATGGTGTTGTTGACCCAGTACGCGACAAGCAAACTATTGATACCGAGCTACAGTTCAAGGATCTCGAAACAATAGAGAACCGTTATGACAAAGAAGTGAAAAAAGCAAAAGCAGGTGGAGACGCCCGAGCCAAGAAGCTTGTCGAGGTGATGGACCTTTATAGAGAATCGTTGCTCTCTGGCAAAAGTGCACGTACTGTTAGCCTCGACGACGGTCAGACAGAAGTTGCCAAAGACCTAATGCTGCTTACCTCCAAACCGGTTCTCTATGTCTGCAATGTAGACGAGTCTTCGGTGGTCAAAGGGAACCACTATGTTGATGCTGTACGCAATGCCGTCAGCGACGAGAATGCCGAAGTGCTTGTAATAGGTGCTGCTATAGAAGCTGATATTGCCGAACTTGAAACCTACGAAGAGAAACAGATGTTCCTTGAAGACATTGGTCTTTCGGAAAGTGGCGTAAACCGTCTTATAAAAGCCGCCTATCGTCTCCTAAACCTTCAGACCTTTCTTACCGCCGGACCGAAGGAATGCCGTGCCTGGACTTTCCGACGTGGTATGAAAGCACCCCAGACGGCAGGTATTATCCATTCCGACTTCGAACGGGGTTTTATCCGTGCAGAAGTCATCAAGTATGAAGATTATGTAACTCTTGGTTCTGAGGCCAAATGCCGTGAAGCAGGCAAAATAGCTGTAGAGGGGAAAGATTATGTGGTACAAGACGGCGATATAATGCATTTCCGCTTTAACGTATAATAGTGAAAAAAAGGCTGTACATATTATCCACGACTATCGTCACAGTAATGCTGTTGATAGGCTGCTCTACCGAGAAGGCCAAGTGGACTAATATACAGTATCATAATACTACATGCCACTATAATGTATGGTGGAACGGAAATGAGAGTTTAAAGGCAGGTCGAGAGAAGTTGGCAAAAAACGCTGTCGACGACTATACCCGCATCATAGGTGTAGAGGCTTTAGGTACAGAGGATGATGCCCGAAGTATTAATCCAGAAATGGACCGTGCTATTGAGAAAGGTGTTAAAGGTATAAAAAAGCACAGCATTTTTGTTGGAGGCGAAGAGCATGTGCCTTATATAAAAGAATGCTATTTGCTCACAGCATATGCTACTTTCTATAAGCAAGACTATATCTCCACGTCGAATACTTGTAATATCCTCATAAATCAGTTCAAAGGTACCAGGGCTGGTGATGAGGGTGCCGTCCTCCTTGCACGATGCTTGATTAGGGAAAAACGGTATACTGAAGCAGAGGTTGCTCTCGATCAACTGGTAATCAATCTTGGTAAAGGTAATTTCAGCCGTTCACAACGCGATAAACTATATCTTGCCATGGTTGAGGCCACGATTCCACAAGGCAAGTATAAGAAAGCAGTTGAATACATTCACCAGGCAATTGAAAGCACGGGGAGTCGACGGACAAAAGCGCGCCTTACGTTTATAATGGCACAAATATATCAGCAACTCGACAAACGTCCTGTGGCTGCAAAGTATTATCATCAAGTGCTGGGTTACAACCCCGAGTATGTGATGGAGTTTAACGCCCGGTTGGGAGAAGCATCTTGCGCCGACCTTGAACACAGTGACATAGCTAAACTCGACAAGCAGCTGGATGATATGCTACATGATAAGAAGAACGAGGAATACAAAGACCAGATTTATTTTGCAAAAGGGGAGATGTACCTCGGTGTGAAGGATGCCCAACGTGCGTGCGATAACTATCGTCGCAGTTGTGCGGTATCTACCACAAACAAAGCACAGAAAGCACGCTCTGCCATTCGTATGGCCGATGTCCTTTACGACCTTTACGAGAACTACGATCTTGCCCAAACATATTATGATACCGCAATCCATATCATAGACAAAGACTTTCCCAACTATTCTTCTATACGTCGTCGCTACGACCTGCTGACAGAATTGGTTGGCTTTACGCGAGTGTATGAAAGAAACGACAGTCTGATGACTGTAGCGACAATGCCAGAAGAGGAGCGACTGGCTCATATCAATGCCCAAATAGACACCCTTCGTAAACGGGAAGAAGCAGCACGCGAGCGTGCACTATTGGAAGAGCTAATGGCTGACAGTAAAGCACAGACCAACACCCTGAAAGGTGACTGGTATTTCTACAACCAGAATACCGTACAAAAGGGTAAAGAGACTTTCCGCCAACGTTGGGGAATGCGAACATTGGAAGACTATTGGTGCATATCCAATCGCGGCATGATAGGAATGGGAATGCTGACGGAGATGTCCGATGAAACGGATGACGGAGAGCCTGCGGTAAATACAGATGGCTCAATGCGCGACTCGACAGCTGCCGGTGTGCAATCTCTTGGTAATCCAGACGACCCTCACAGCGTAGCTTATTATCTTAAAGATTTGCCCCAAACACAAGAAGCAATAGATTCTATAGACTCTTTAACTTCGTTAAGTCTACTTGGTGCAGGCTATATCTTCCACGATGGGCTCCACAACGAAGCAAGAGCACTTGAGTGTTACCTGCGTATGGCCAAGGACTATACTTCCTATGATGAGATTGTGCAGGCGTTCTATATGCTCTACCGTATATATGACAAGCAAGGTAATACGCCTCAGGCTAACTACTATCGCGACATGGTCCTTATGGGTTTCCCCGACAGCGATTTTGCCAATCTGATACGTGACAACGAATACTATAAGGAACTCATTGCTCGCAATAAACAGGTAGAAGAAGACTATGCCGAGTTGTACGACCTATACAGCCGCAAGCGTTATGTATCTGTAATCGGTCTGGCTGACCAAGCAGAAGAGCAGTATCCCGGCAATGCCATGCTCCCGAAGTTTCGCTACTGGAAAGGCTTGGCGTTAGCTAAACGTGGTGAGCGGAGCGATGCCGTTACCGTATTCCAGGATATTATCTCACAGGCCTCAGATGTGGATACTATAAAACCGCTTGCCGAGGTTCAACTCGCCATGCTCAACGACGACAGTTTGTTTATTGCCGACCGCTACAGTGAGACTATCACTCCGCGTGACGAGCAAAAGGCGCGCAATAGTGTAGAACAAAAAACACAAGCGGCAACTGAACCTGCCGGTGACGACCTTCCACCGGAAGCGTTGGTCTATCGCCACCGCGAGAATCAGCAATACTATGTTGTGATAGTAGTCAATGACCGTAATGTCAAAGCAACCGAGTTACAGTACAGGTTGGCCGACTTCAACAGTCAATACTACTCCAATAGTGGCTACAAGGTCGATGCCATGCTCTTTACCGACACTACACAGCTCATCAACGTCCACCGCTTCAAAGATGCTACCGAGGCTGTCGGCTACTACCGTCATCTGCAGCAGTCCGAGAGTCCGTTGCGCCGCTATGCCGATTCAGACCATACCGAGTTTGTTATCAGCACACAGAACTATGCCACCTTCTACAATCGCAAGAATATTGATGCCTATATGGCCTTCTTTAGAAAATATTACCTGAAATAAATAAAACAGTAAAACATATCATCATGGCAAAAACAATGGAAATGGAAAACACCGCCATCAATATCATTACCGATGGCACACAGATTAAAGGCGATATCGTTGCCACAGGAGACTTCCGTCTTGATGGAGTATTGGAAGGAAACATCCAACTCAATGGTAAACTGGTCGTAGGAGACAGCGGCGTTGTCAACGGCAACGTACTCTGCCAGAATGCCAACATCATCGGTACCGTCAATGGTAACCTCTCGGTGAAAGAACTCCTCTCGTTGCATGCATCGGCTCGCGTACGTGGCGACATCTTAATCAACAAGCTCTCTATTGAGCCTGGCGCCGTCTTCTCCGGCAAATGCCGCATGATTGATGAGGTACGTGCCCAGCACGAAGAAGAGCAAGCTTCAGAAGAAGCCGCCGAGGCATAATGGAACGACTGTGCACACTCTTCGGCATTTGGGCCGACGAACCGTGTGTCGAATGCCTGGCCCTTGGCGGCGGAGGCTCGTCGCGCTGTTACTACAGGCTTCGAGGCGCCACCAGATGCTGCATCGGTACCATTGGCGACAATGTGCGTGAAAACGAGGCTTTCTTCTCTTTCACCAACCATCTGCGTGCCAAGGGTATGCCTGTGCCAGAGGTGTATCTTGTAGACCAAGATCGTTGCCACTACTTACAGCAAGACCTTGGTGACCAGTCGCTCTACGGTCTCCTTTACTCGAAGAAACAGCTGGGTGGGGGCTTCGACTCCGAAATGCTCCATCTCTACAAGCAAGCCCTTGCCGACCTCGACCGGCTGCAGAAAGCCGGCCGCGACATCGACTTCTCGGTCGGTTTCCCTCGCGCTGCGTTCGACCGCCGTGCCATGCTGTGGGACCTCAACTACTTCAAGTACTACTACCTTAAACTGGCTTATATTCCCTTCGACGAGGACCTTCTGCAAGACGACTTCGAGCATTTTGTCGACTTGCTGCACGAAGCCGACTGCTCCTATTTCGTCTACCGCGACTTCCAGGGGCGCAATATAATGCTTGGTGACAAGCTCTATTACATCGACTATCAGGGAGGACGTCAAGGTGCTGCCCAGTACGATGTGGCGTCGATTCTCTACAGTGCCAAGAGCGACTTGTCAGAACCCATACGAGCCGAGTTGCTCCAGCACTATGTTTCCCTGCATGGCGACCCCGACTTCATGCACTACTACTGGTGCTATGTTCTGATGCGCATCATGCAGACCCTGGGCGCCTATGGCTATCGTGGTCTCTACGAACGCAAGCCTTATTTCCTCGAAAGCATCCCGTTGGCAGTGGCCAACCTGCGCACCGTGGTCGAAAACCACCCACTGCCTTGTGCCCTCCCGGAACTCGAGCGAGTCTGGCATGCCATTGCTGCCAACAGCGCCACCAGTCAGCCCCAGTCCGACAAGCTCACTGTCGTCGTGCAGAGTTTCAGCTACAAGCAAGGGTTGCCCGTCGACCCTTCGGGCAATGGTGGTGGCCACATCTTTGATTGCCGTGCGCTGCCCAACCCCGGCCGCTATGCCGAGTATAAGTCATACACGGGCAAAGACCGTCCGGTTATAGACTTCCTCAAGAAAGAAGACTCTGTATCGCAATTCCTGGATAATGTTGAAGCCATTGTGGCGCAGAGCGTCGACAAATACCTCGAGCGTCACTTCACCAACCTCTCCGTGGCCTTTGGCTGCACCGGCGGACAGCACCGTTCTGTCTATTGCGCCGAGCAGCTGGCTGCACGGCTTCGCCGTCGCTATCCTTCTGTCAATATCAAACTACTGCATCGCGAACAGGACCGATAGTGCCTCTTTGGGTCAACTCTCGGCGCCGAACTCCATCAGGTAGGCCTTGATAAACTCGTCGATGTGGCCATCCATCACTCCGGCCACGTCGCTTGTCTGGTAGCCGGTGCGGTGGTCTTTCACACGTCGGTCGTCCATCACATAGCTGCGTATCTGCGACCCCCATTCAATCTTCTTCTGGCTGGCTTTTATCTTGGCCTGCTCTTCCATGCGGTGCTTCATCTCGCGGTCGTACAGCTGCGAGCGCAGCAGACGCATGGCGTTCTCCTTGTTCTTGGGCTGGTCGCGGGTCTCGGTGTTTTCTATCAGTATTTCCTCTTCGGCACCGGTATAGGGGTCCTTGTACTGGTAGCGCAGGCGCACGCCGCTCTCCACCTTGTTCACATTCTGTCCGCCGGCGCCACCGCTACGGAAGGTGTCCCACGAAAGGCGGCTCATGTCTACCACCACCTCTATCGTGTCGTCGACCAGCGGTGTGACGCTCACGCTGGTGAAGCTCGTCATGCGTTTGCCCTGTGCGTTGAAGGGGCTTACGCGCACCAACCGGTGCACGCCGGTCTCGCTCTTCAGGTAGCCATAGGCGAAGTCGCCTTCTATCTGTAGCGTGCAGCTCTTTATGCCGGCGCCGTCGCCGTCGAGCGAGTTGCTTATCACCACCTTGTAGCCATGGGTTTCGGCGTAGCGTATGTACATGCGCATCAGCATCTCGGCCCAGTCCTGAGCCTCCACTCCGCCGGCGCCGGCGTTGATGCTCAGCACGGCGTCCAGCCGGTCGCTGTCGTTGCGCAGCATGTTCTTGAACTCCAGGTCTTCCACCTTCTTCTGGGTGGTGGCTATCTGTGCCACCAGCTCTTCTTCCGTAGCGTCGCCGCTTTCGAAAAACTCACCCATCACCTCCAGGTCGCCGCACGACTCTTCCACGTCCTTGAAAGCGTTCACCCATGTTTTCTTGGCGTTGATACCCTTCACCACCTTCTGGGCCTCCTTGGGGTCGTTCCAGAAGTCGGGGGCTTCGGTCTTCTTCTCTTCTTCGGCAATCCAGGCCTTGGTTGCCTCTATATCCAAAAACTTGCGCAGCGATTCCTTGCGCGCTACGAGGTCTTTTATTGTCTCTTGGTTAGTCATCTTTTCCTTGGCTGTTTATATCGCACCGCTACAACCAAACACCCTTGCTGTATTCCTACCCTGGGGGATTCAATGGGAGCTGGTCGTATAAGACTTGCCCAATTCTCTAGGATTTCATCTTGCGAAATCGGCTGCAAAAGTACTATTTTTTCGTAAACCCACCAAATTTATTTTGCAACCACTTGACCCCAACCTTTTTAGCAGCCCTGCTATAGTCCCTATAATCCCTATAGCACCTATCCGCTAATACGGGTCCACGTCGAACACCACGCTCACGCCGCTCCAGCCATCCTGCTTGTGCAGGTCGTCCGATATCTGCATCATCACCCGTTTGGCGTCGGCTATCGGCTCCTTACGCTCGAAGCGCAGGGTGATGCACTTGTAGTACAAAGCCCTTATTCGGCTCACGAGCGGGTACTCGGGGCCCAGCACGCGGTTGCCGAAAGTGGCGCGCAGCTGTGCCGCCAGCCATGCTGCCGCCGCGTCCACCACCTCCTGCTCGCGGTGCTTCAGGGTGATCTCTATCAGCCGGTAGTAGGGCGGGTACATGAACACACGGCGCTCGGCATCCTGCTCGCGGTACAGACCTTCGTAGTCGGCCGCCAGCACCCGCTCTATCACCTCGTGCCCCGGGTTGTAGGTCTGCAGTATCACCCGTCCGCTATCGCCGTGCCGGCCAGCACGTCCGCTCACCTGCGTCATCTGCTGGAAGGCCCGCTCGTAGCTGCGGAAGCTGGGGTAGTTTATCAGGTTGTCGGCGTTGACGATGCCCACCACCGACACATGCTCGAAGTCCAAGCCCTTGGTCACCATCTGTGTTCCCACCAGTATGTCTATCCTCCGTTCGGCGAAGTCGTTCAGTATCTCTATGTACTGGTTCTTCTGCATGGTGCTGTCCAGGTCCATGCGCGCCACCCGTGCCTCGGGAAACAGTATCTGCAGGTCCTCTTCCACGCGCTCCGTACCGATGCCCGTCATGCGCAGCCTTGTCGAGTGGCAGGCCGGACATTCAGCCGGCACCGGTATCGAGTAGCCGCAGTAGTGGCACCTCAGCGAGTTCGTGGCCTTGTGGTACACCAGCGACACGTCGCAGTGCACGCAGTGCGGCGTGGCGTGGCAGTCGTCACACTCCAGCCTCAGGGCGAAACCCCTGCGGTTCTGGAACAATATGGCTTGCTGCCGATTGGCCAACGCCTCGCCGACAGCGTCGAGCAGTCTCTTGCTGAAATTGCCCCGCACCTCGCCCTTCCGGTATGCCTCCTTCATGTCCACACACTCTATCGTCGGCAGGCGGTAGCCGCCGTAGCGTTCCTTCATCACCGCCAGCCCGTATTTGCCCTCCATGGCGTTGTGGTAGCTCTCGATGCTGGGGGTTGCGCTTCCCAGCACACAGCGTGCGCCCCACAGGCCGGCCATGTACACTGCCGCGTCGCGTGCGTTGTAGCGCGGCGCCGGCTCCATCTGCTTGTACGACCCGTCGTGCTCCTCGTCCACAACCACCAGGCTCAGGTCGACAAACGGCAGGAACAGCGCACTGCGCGCACCCACCAGCACCTGCAGTCGTGCCTCGCCCTTTTCCCGCGTGCGCCGCCACACCTCGACACGCTGGCTGGCCGAGAACCGCGAGTGGTACACGCCGACCTTGTCGCCGAAGTAGTGCCGCAGTCGGTTGATGACCTGCGCCGTCAGCGCTATCTCGGGCAGCAGGAAGAGCACCTGGTGCCCAGCCTCCACCTCGCGTGCCATCAGCTTGATATACACCTCGGTCTTGCCGCTCGACGTGACGCCGTGCAGCAAATAGGTGGAAGGTGAAAGGTGAGAGGCTTCTTCTGTTTCACCTTCCAAAATCTCGAACGCTCTCTTCTGTTCTTCGCTCAGCACAATGCTCCCCGCACTTTCCACTTTCCACTCTCCACTCTCCACTCTCCACTCGCTCCGCTCTTCGGTCGTCAGCACGCCGTTTTTTATCAGTGTCTTCAACGCCGACCCTTGCGGCAGCGCACGCTTGGCCACGGCCTCCTTGCCGAAGTGCGACAGCTGCATCAGCTGCATCAGCAGCTCCACCTGCTTCGTCCGTCCGGCCCGCTCCAGGCTGTCGAACAAAACCCTCTTCGCCTCGTCGTCGGCATACCGGTCGGCCAGCCGCACGTATGTCGACTTGCGTGGCGTGTAGCGCTCCTGCAGCTCCTCTTCCACCATCACCACCTCGCGCTCCACCATGGTCCGCACCAGCGGCATAATCTTCTGTATGCCAAGTGCCCGACCGATGTCGTCGATGCGCATCACCGGGTGCTGCGAGAGCAGGTCGACCACCTGCCGTTCGTACTTCGACAGCCGCGACAGCTCGCCGTCGAAGTCGGGGTGTATCATCATGGCGCTTTCGCTGGCCAGCTTCATGCCCGCCGGCAACGCCATCTGCATCACATCGCCGGGATAGCACATGTAGTACCGTGCCATCCACTCCCAAAACTCCATGTGGCGTTCGTCGACCACGGCCTCCTCGTCGAGCACCGACAGCACATACTTGGCCCGCCACCGCGGCGCCTCGCAGTGCACACGGCGCACCAGCGCCGAATACATCTTGCCGCTCCGCGCACCAAACTGCACCACCACCCGCACACCTACCTTCACCTCGGAAACCAGCTCGCGCGGAATCCTATAGGTATAGGTGTCAGGCAGATGCAGCGGCAGCAGCACATCGGCAAAATATGTCCTGTCGTCCTCCATTTGCGTCGGCAAAGATACAAATAAATTTCCACTTCTCACCCCCCATTTTAACCCTTCATTTCCCACCTCCCGCCTTTCGCCCTGACAATCAGTTCTATTTCTTATGTATTTCTTATGTTTTAAACATAAATACAACATAAGAAATACATAAGAACGATATAAGAACGACCGGACCGGAAGCGGAGGGGAAGGGGAGAGGATGGGTTGTGGAAGCAAACTTTTTTGCGACGAATGCCAAAAAGTTCGTATCTTTGCAGCCTCAAAAAACAAGCCAAAATGAGTAAAGTGAAAGTGGGAATTGCGCAGATGAGCTGCGTGGCCGACAAGGCGCAAAACATTGAACGCTACACCGCTAAGGTGCGCGAGCTGGCCGCCGGCGGCGCCCAGATAATATGCCTGCAGGAGCTGTTCGCGTCGCTCTATTTCTGCGACGAAGAGCGCTACGAGAACTTCCGCCTGGCCGAACCCATCCCCGAGGGGCCCACGTCGCAGCATTTCGCCGCCCTGGCCCGCGAGCTGGGCGTGGCTATTGTGTGCTCGATGTTCGAGAAACGCGCCGAGGGGCTGTACCACAACACCACGGCTGTGTTCGACGCCGACGGCACCTACCTGGGCAAGTACCGCAAGATGCACATCCCCGACGACCCGGGCTACTACGAGAAGTTCTACTTCACCCCCGGCGACCTGGGCTACAAGGTCTTCAAGACCCGCTTCGCCACCATCGGCGTCCTCATTTGCTGGGACCAGTGGTATCCCGAAGCCAGCCGCATCACCGCCCTCAAGGGGGCCCAGATACTGTTCTATCCCACCGCCATAGGCTGGGACGTGCGCCAGAACGAGCACGACAACCGCGAGCAGTACGAAGCCTGGCAGACCATACAGCGCAGCCACGCCGTGGCCAACGGGGTGCCGGTGGTAAGCGTGAACCGCACCGGCCTCGAAGGCGGCATGCAGTTCTGGGGCGGAAGCTTCATTACCAACGCCTTCGGACGTGTGCTCTACCAAGCCCCGCACCTCGAGGAAGCCCTCCACATCGAGGAGCTCGACCTCGACCAGACCGACCACTACCGCCGCCACTGGCCCTACCTGCGCGACCGCCGCATAGACAGCTATGGCGACATCACCAAACGGTATATCGACTAGCCCTTTAATTCACAATCCTTAATTATCAATTAATGACGCCGAAAGAACAAGGCTACTACATGCCTGCCGAGTGGGTGCGGCACGAAGCCACTTGGCTCACCTACCCGAAAAACCCCGACTCGTGGCCGGGCAAAATCGAGACTATCTACCCCTCGTACCACCTCTTTGTCAAAACACTGGCCGAGGGCGAGACGGTGCACATCAACGTCGACGACGAAGCGATGCTTTCCCACGTTAAAGCAGAGCTTAAGGCCATCGACACCAATATGCAGAACATCAGGCTGCATGTGATACCGAGCAATGATGCCTGGTGCCGTGACCACGGCCCCGCCTTCCTGCTCGACCGCGTCGACCCGTCGAAGCGCGCCATGGTGAACTGGAACCACAACGCATGGGGCGGCAAGTACCCCTACGAACTCGACACCGAAGTGCCGGTGCGCATCCACGACCTGATGCCGGAGATGCCTCTGTTCGAGCCCGGCATCGTCATGGAGGGTGGCAGCATCGACGTCAACGGTTGTGGCGACCTGCTCACCACCACCTCGTGCCTGCTGAACCCCAACCGCAACCCCGACCTCTCGCAAGACCAGATAGAGACCTATCTGCGCGACTACTACGGTGTAGACAACATAGTGTGGCTGGGCGACGGCATTGTGGGCGACGACACCGACGGCCACGTCGACGACCTGAGCCGCTTTGTGGCCCCCGACACCATCATCACCGCCGTCGAGGAAGACGCATGGGACGAGAACTACGAACCCCTGCAGAAAAACCTGCGCATGCTGCAGCGCTGCCGCCTGGCCAACGGCAAACAGCCCACCATCGTCGAGCTACCCATGCCCGACGTGGTCTTCTACGACGGCCAGCGGCTGCCCGCCAGCTACGCCAACTTCTACATAGCCAACGACAAAGTGATTTTCCCCACCTACCGTTGCCTGACAGACAACGAGGCGGCCTACATACTGGAGGCCTGCTTCCCCGACCGCGAGGTGATAGGCATCGACTCGACCGACATCATCTGGGGCCTCGGGTCGTTCCACTGCCTCAGCCAGCAGATGCCGGCCGTGGGGATTTGAAAACCTAATACAAGAGAGTTGAACATAAACAAATGAAAAAGATACCTGCCACAGCGCTGCTGCTATTCGCCTTTTGTTTCCATACCGCCGTTGCCCAGAAAGTGATGCTGCCCGACACCATGACGGCAGGACAGATCAGGGTCGACGAGGTGATGCAATTCATTGACGGCTACTACGTCGACGGCCCCGACATGGACCGCATGAGCACCGAGGCCATCAACGCCATGCTCAAAGCCCTCGATCCACACAGCATGTACATAGCCGCCAAGGACGTGGAGCGTGCCAACGAGGGGCTGCAGGGCAACTTCGAAGGTGTGGGAATCTCGTTCCAGATAGTGAGCGACACCATCGTGGTGCAGTCGGTCATCGACGGCGGCCCCAGCGAGAAAGTTGGCATCGAGGTGGGCGACAAGCTGCTGCGTGTCGATGGCAGTCCCGTCACTGGCGACTCGGTCAACAACCAGTTTGTCTTCAAAAAGCTGCGCGGCAAGAAGGGCACCACCGTGGTGATCGAGGTGCTGCGCCAGGGTACGGAGTACACATTCCACATTGTGCGCGACAAGGTGCCCATATACAGCATAGACACCTACTTCATGGCCGACGACACGATTGGCTACATACGCCTGATACGCTTCGCCCGCTCGTCGGTCGACGAGTTCCACAAAGCCCTCAAGGCGCTCAAGAAGCAGGGTATGACGTCGCTCATACTCGACCTGCGCGGCAACACCGGCGGCTTCCTCGACATAGCCTACGGCATGGCCAACGAGTTCCTGGAGCGTGGCCAGCTGGTGGTGTACCAGAAAGGACGTCGCACCCCCCGGCAGGACTTCCGCTGCAACGGGCGCGGCAACTGGCGGCAGGGAGGACTGGTGGTGCTCATCGACGAAGGGTCGGCATCGGCATCCGAGATTGTGGCTGGCGCCATACAGGACTGGGACCGCGGTACGCTGATAGGACGTCGGTCGTTCGGCAAAGGCTTGGTGCAGCGCATGTTCTCGTTGAAAGACGGTGGCCAGATACGCCTCACCACGGCCCGCTACTACACCCCCAGCGGCCGCTGCATACAACGCCCCTACGACGAGGGCAGCGACGTATACCGCGAGGATGTGAACAACCGCTACAAGCATGGCGAACTGGTCAATGCCGACTCCATACACTTTGCCGACTCGCTGAAGTACACCACCGCCCATGGTCGCACCGTTTATGGCGGCGGCGGCATCATGCCCGACGTGTTTGTTCCGATAGACACCATGCGGCTGAGCGACTACTTCATCTCGCTGCGCGGTAAAGGATTGCTCAACACCTTCCCCCAGCATTGGGCCGATATGCACCGCAAAGGCAAAGAAGTGAAGACCTTCGAACTGTTTATGCAGAACTACGACAGCTTCGGGCTCGACAGTCTGCTTGAAGCCGAAGCTATCGAGAAAGGCGTGGTTCGCGACCGCGAGAAAGAAGCCACAGAACCAGAAAGGACGGCCCACAGCGACAACTACATGAGGCTGATGCTGAAGGCCCAGGTGGCCCGCTGTCTTTTCGGCATCGAGTACTACTACAAAGTGATGAAAGACACCGACGACGGCTACCAAAAAGCCCTCGAGGTGCTGCGCAAGCGTTAAAGATTTACGAAAGAAACTTTTTTGATTGCATATCCGAAAAAGTTCGTATATTTGCAATCTCAATACACATGTGCTGTTGCTATAACAGCGTGAGGTAAAAGAAATTAGTAAATTAAAATATATAATAACATGACACCTTCTCACATTGAACACATCGGCATTGCCGTAACCAACCTCGAAGAAGCAATCCGCTATTGGGAGGACGTAATGGGCCTCAAATGCTACGCCATCGAAGAGGTAACCGACCAGAAAGTAAAGACCGCCTTCTTCCGCTGCGGCGATGTCAAGATAGAACTGCTCGAACCCACCTGCCCCGAGAGCACCATCGCCTCGTTCATCGAGAAAAACGGTGGCAAGGGTGGTATGCACCACATCGCCTTCGCCATGGAGAATACCGACCAGGCCCTGAATGAGGCCAAGGATAAGGGTGTGCGCCTGATAGACCAGCAGAGCCGTCCCGGTGCCGAAGGCCTCCATATCGGCTTCCTGCACCCCAAATCGACCCTCGGCGTACTGACCGAATTTTGCTGCAAATAAATCAAAAAACAAATAACACTATGGCTTTTGAACAGAAGATAAAAGAGCTGCTCGACAAACGTGCCGAAGCCCGCCTCGGCGGTGGCCAAAAGGGCATCGACAAGCAGCACCAATCGGGTAAACTGACTGCCCGCGAGCGCATAGCACTGCTGCTCGACGAAGGATCGTTCGAAGAATTCGACATGTTTGTGACGCACCGTTGCACGAACTTCGACATGCAGAAGAAGTCGTTCCTCGGCGACGGCGTGGTTACCGGCTACGGCACCATCAACGGCCGCATGGTCTACGTCTTCGCACAGGACTTCACCGTCTTCGGTGGTTCGCTGAGCGAGACCATGGCCCTGAAGATTTGCAAAGTGATGGATCAGGCCATGAAGGTCGGTGCTCCCGTTATCGGTCTGAACGACTCGGGTGGAGCACGTATCCAGGAGGGCATCAATGCCCTGGCTGGCTATGCCGAGATTTTCGAGCGCAATATTCTGGCCTCGGGTGTGGTGCCGCAGATCAGTGCCATCTTCGGCCCCTGCGCCGGTGGTTCGGTCTACAGCCCCGCTCTTACCGACTTCATCCTCATGTCCAAGGAGAACAGCTACATGTTCCTTACCGGTCCCAAGGTGGTGAAAACCGTCACGGGCGAGGACGTCTCTGTCGACAAACTTGGCGGTGCCATGGTGCATGCCACCAAGAGCGGTGTGGCCCACTTCGTCGGCGAGACCGAGGAGAGTTCGCTGCAGCTAATTCGTGAACTGATTGGCTATATTCCCAGCAACAACTTCGAGGAGGCCCCCTTTGTTCCCACCGAGGATCCCATCGACCGTCTGGAAGACAGCCTCAACTCGATTATCCCCGAGAATCCCAACGAGGCTTACGATGTGAAGCAGGTAATCGGCGCTATAGTCGACGATGGCAAGTTCCTTGAGGTGCACGAGAATTTCGCCAAGAACCTCGTTGTCGGCTTTGCCCGCATGGGAGGCATGAGCGTCGGCATCGTCGCCAACCAGCCCAAGGCTATGGCCGGTGTGCTCGACTGCAACGCCTCGCGTAAAGGCGCCCGCTTCGTGCGTTTCTGCGACGCATTCAATATTCCTCTGGTCACTCTGGTTGACGTACCTGGCTTCTTGCCCGGTACCGGCCAGGAGTACAATGGCGTCATCGCCCACGGCGCCAAGATGCTGTTCGCCTATGGCGAGGCTACTGTCCCCAAGGTGACCGTCACACTGCGCAAGAGCTATGGCGGTGCACACATCGTGATGAGCTGCAAGCAACTGCGCAGCGACATCAACTACGCTTGGCCTACCGCCCAGATTGCCGTCATGGGTGCCAGCGGTGCCACCGAGGTGCTGCATGGCCGTGCCTTGAAGGAAATCACCGATGCTGACGAGAAAGCAAAGTTCATCGCCGAGAAGGAGAAGGAGTACAACGACCTGTTCGCCAACCCCTACAATGCTGCCAAGTACGGCTACATTGACGATGTAATCGAGCCGCGCAATACCCGCTTCCGCGTTATACGCGCTCTGCAGGCCCTCCAGACCAAGAAGGATAGCCTTCCCATGAAGAAGCACTGCAACCTCCCTCTTTAAATCACATTATTAACAAAACATAAAAACATCAAGACAAATGAAGAAAGTAATGTTTACTGCCGCCGCAGCCATCGCCATGTTCGCCATGGTTGCTTGCAACAACAACAAAGCCGCTGAGGCTACCGAGGACACAACCTGCGCCCAGATGGAGCAGTGCGAGCACAAGTGCGCCCACGAAGGCGATACCGCCATGTGCTGCAAGGCCGAAGGTATGGCTCAGGACACCACCGCTTGCTGCAAAAAAGCCGAAGGCGAGAAATGCTGCAAGAAGGCTGAAGGTGAGAAGTGCTGCAAAGAGGCTGCCAAGTAACTCTGCACAATGTAGGCGCGCAGTAGCGCGCCTACATATTCGTTTTGTTTTGATGTCACAATTAAAAAAGAGATGAACAGTATTTATAAGATACTCTTGACTGGCCTGCTGAGTTTCTCGATGCTGACAGTTATGGCGCAAGGTCCGCGACACGAAGGACCGCACCATGAGCCGGATGTCACCGAGGCTGCTCCACACGAGGGGTGCCCAATGCACAACATGGTGCCGGCAGTCGACTTTCAGAGTGTAAAAATATGCTATGCTCCTCAGTTGGGGGCTTTCGTGGCTATTGACAGTGTTGAGTGCAGTGTCCATCTTGTCGCTATGAAGGACGGGCAGTTGGATACTGTTGGTGTGTTTGTTACCGACAACACCCATAAGCGCCATGATTTGAAAAACATCCTGCGGCCCGTCAGTGTAACAGCAATGGGCGAGTATATTGTAGTGCTCGTATCGGCAAAGTCTGATTCGGCCTATGTGACCATTCTCGACAAGGAGATGAAACCGCTGGCAAAGCGTTGCTTCAGTAGCCCGATGTACGCCATGCATCGCGAACACGGCATGCTCATGATTGCTGGACGTAATCCTTATGGCTACGACATCAACATACTGCCTCTGCATGGTATGAACTTTGAGGCATTTGAGAATGGAGAAATTCTTTCCCACCATTACCGTGTGGCCAAACAGGCTGAGAAGATCAAACAGAGCGATCCTGTGGGTATAGGTCTTACCGCTGTCGCCGTCGCTGTCGTTTTCCTGGCATTGGTGTGCATCTCGCTCATCCTGCAAGGTTCTGGCAAGTTGATGCGTGGCGTGAACGATAAACGCAAAGAGGACAAGCCCAAAGAGCGTGCTATTAAGCCTGTGTCTGACGGCAGTAGCTCGGAGGACGAATTGATTGCCGCCATTGCAGCCGCAATACATCTCTACAACGAAGAGCTGCACGACGAGGAAGACACTGTCATCACCATACAGAAGGTGGAGCGTGAGTGGACTCCGTGGAATGCCAAGTACTACAATATGAACCAGTATTTCAATAATAGAAAATAAGCGATGAAGAACTACAAGTTGAAAATAAATGGCAACGACTATAATGTCGATATCAAGGAAGTCGAAGGCCAGGAGATAAAAGTAGATGTCAACGGTTCGTCTTATGTTGTAACTGTCGACCAGGAAATCAAACAGCAGAGAAAACCTGTGGTCAGCGCTCCGCGTCCGCAGGTTACTCCGGCCCAGGGCGGCTCAGTGCAGAAGAGCGCCGCTCCCGCCGCAGCCGGCAGCAAGGTGACCACTCCGCTGCCTGGCACCATCCTCGATGTGTTCGTCAACGTTGGCGACACCGTCAAGGAAGGCCAGACTGTGGTGTTGCTCGAGGCCATGAAGATGGAAAACAACATCGAGGCCGACACCGCCGGTACCGTCAAAGAGGTGAAAGTCCGCAAGGGCGACAGTGTCCTCGAGGGCGATGTGTTAGTAGTAATTGGATAAAACCTGTAGAAAATGATTAGTTTGGCAACAGGTGGCTTCATGGAATTCATGTCGACGCAGCTGGTACAGTTCCTCGAATATACCGGCTTCGCCAACGTTACATGGGGCCACATAGCAATGATATTGGTCGGCTTGGTGTTTATATTCTTAGGCATCAAGTACGAGTTTGAGCCTCTGCTGCTGGTTCCTATCGGATTTGGAATGCTGATTGGCAACATACCTTTCTATCCCGGACTGAAGATAGGTATCTATGAGCAGGGGTCGGTGCTGAATATTCTGTACCATGGCGTGCAGAATGGCTGGTATCCACCCTTGATATTCCTAGGCATAGGCGCCATGACCGACTTCTCGGCCTTGCTTTCCAACCCGAAGCTGATGCTCATCGGTGCATCTGCCCAGGTCGGTATCTTCGCAGCCTACATGGGCGCTTTGGCCCTGGGCTTTATGCCCAACGAGGCTGGTGCAATCGGTATCATCGGTGGTGCCGATGGTCCCACGGCCATTTTCATCTCGAGCCAGCTGGCTCCCGAGCTGATGGGTGCCATCGCAGTGTCGGCCTATAGCTACATGGCCTTGGTGCCGGTGATACAGCCCCCGATTATGCGCCTTCTGACTACTTCCAAGGAGCGTACCATCCGCATGAAGCCTCCGCGCCAGGTGTCGAAGCTCGAGAAGATAACCTTCCCCATCATCGGTCTGCTCTTCTGCGCCTTCATTGTGCCGAGCGGTCTGCCCCTGCTGGGTATGCTCTTCTTCGGCAACCTGCTTAAGGAATGCGGTGTTACCAAGCGCCTCAGCGACGTGGCCTCCAATGCCATCGTCAACATCTGCACGCTCCTCATCGGTATCACCGTGGGTGCCTCGACCCAGGCCTCGGTCTTCCTCAGCGGCAAGTCGCTGATGATCTTCGGCCTCGGTGCTGGTTCCTTCATCGTGGCCACCTTCTGCGGAGTGCTCTTTGTGAAGATCATGAACCTCTTCCTGAAAGAAGGCAACAAGATCAACCCTCTCATCGGCAACAGTGGTGTGAGCGCCGTGCCCGACGCAGCCCGTGTGTCGAACAACGTGGGCTTGGAATACGACAAGACCAACTACCTGCTGCAACACGCCATGGGTCCCAATGTGGCCGGTGTGGTCGGCAGTGCTGTGGCCGCCGGTATCCTGCTGGCCTTCCTGCACTAGACGGAAGACATACGAAAACGAAGAGCCCCGCAACGCTGTGTTGCGGGGCTCTTTGTTTCTACTGGGCGAAATGCCGTGTGTGTGGGTTGTCGGGGTATCGCTCCTGCAGTCCTTCGCGCACAGTGCGGTAGCACTGCTCGCCCACGCTGTCGCGCGGGTTGATCAGCGCACGGTCGTTGAATGTCTTGTAGAGGGCGATGAGGGTGCTGAGCGAACCTCTGTTCTGGTCGACGAAGTCGTACACGTATTCCCGCTGCCTGTCTCGCTCGTCGCGGTAGAGCGAGTCGGTGAAGTGTTTCTTGGCGTCGACGGCGGCTTGACTCACCTTGCCATCCTGCAACAGCTGTTGGTAGTGGTTGGTGGTGTCGACCAGGTCGGCCAGCAGCCGGGCCCCCTCGTTGGTGTATTGCTGCAGCTGCCACAGCAGCACGCTTTCGGGCGAGCCTTCGACGGTGTAGCTGAGCGAGAGGTTGTCCCACCGGCCATGCACGTCCACGGTCTCGCCGTAGTCGGGCAGGGTGACTATGTAGTTGTCGGCCGTGGTGTGCAGGTTGTAGAAACTGCGATAGGGCATGCGGTAGGTGTAGCTGAAGCGACCCTGGGCGTCGAGCGGTATCGAGTCGATGAATATGGGCCCGTCGGGAGCCAGCTCCTCGAGCCACACGGTCTGGTTGGCACCGCCTTCGATGGTGCCTTCGATGGTGAACGAGTCGTGCCGGCATCCGGCCAGAGCCAGAGCGGCCACCATCAGTGTGCAAATGCGTTTCATAACGTAAGATTGATGATACATAGTGCAGCCATCGCCTCGACGATGACTGGGGCGCGGCGCACGGCGCAGCGGTCGTGTCGGCCGCCGATGTCCAGGGTCTCGAGGTGTCCGTCTTCGTGCAGGCACTCCACGGGGCGTGGCAGTGTCACCACCGGATGGAAGGCCACGCGGAACTCGACGGGCATGCCGTTGCTGATGCCGCCCTGCACGCCGCCACAGTGGTTGGTGGCGGTGCCGCCGCCGGCGCGCCAGCGGTCTATGTACTGGCTGCCGGTCATGGAGGCTGCGGCGAAGCCGGCCCCCATCTCGAAGCCTATGGCCGAGGGTATGCTGAGCATGGCGGCGGCCAACTGGGCGTTGAGCTTGCCGTAGAGCGGTTCGCCCACGCCGGCCCGCAGGCCGTCGATGCGGCAGGCCACTGTGCCGCCGCGTGTGTCGTCGTCGGTCTCGGGCCCGAGGCTGTCTACGTGGGCGACGATGCTTATCGGTGCCAGCAACTGCTTGGCGATGGCGCCGGCCACCACGCGCACCACAGTCTCGCGGGCCGAGGCTCGGCCGCCGCCACGGTAGTCGCGCATGCCGTACTTGGCGTGGTAGGTGTAATCGGCGTGGCCCGGACGGAAGAGGTGCTGCAGGGCGTCGTAGTCGCTGCTGCGGCTGTCGGTGTTGTGCACTGCAAAGGCTATGGGGGTGCCGAGGGTGATGCCGTCCTTGATGCCCGAGAGGCATTCTATGCGGTCGGCCTCCTGGCGGGGTGCCCCTTCGCGCCGACGCGACAGGTCGGCGTCGATGGCGTGCATGTCGAGCCGCACTCCGGCGGGGCAGCCGTCTATAATAGCGCCTACGGCGGGTCCGTGGGACTCGCCGTAGGTGGTAACGCGGAACTTGTTGCCGTAGGTGTTCATCTACTTGGGATTGATTTCCAGCAGCTCGACCTCGAATATCAGTGTCGAGCCCGGCGGTATGGCACCGGCGGGCTGTTCGCCGTAGCCGAGGTTGTATGGGATGTAGAGCATGTACTTCGAGCCTTCGTCCATCAGCTGCAGACCCTCGGTCCAGCCAGGTATGACCTGGTTGAGGGGGAAGGTGATGGGTTCGCCGCGGTCCACGCTGCTGTCGAAGGTGGTGCCGTCGATGAGCTTGCCGGTGTAGTGCACCTTGACGCGGTCGGTGGCCGTGGGGCGTTTGCCGTTGCCTTCGCGCAGCATGCGGTAGCGCAGGCCGCTGGCGGTGGTGTAGACCGACTTGTTGTTGCTCACCTGCTCCAGGTATTTCCGGCCGGCCTCGATGTTCTCCTGCACGCCTGCGCGCTGGCGGCGCTCGAAGTCTTGCTGGAAGCGCATCAGCAGCGGACGTGTTGCCTGGTCGGTGATTTGGCTGCGGCCTTCGGCGCAGTCTATCATGGCCTGGCCGGCCATGGTGCCGTTGATGCCGAGTCGTTGCTGGACCCACTGGTTGTAGACGTCGCGTCCGATGGCGTAGGATGCCGAGTCGTTGAAGGTGCGGGGCTGGGCGGGCTGGGCTTTCTGGCGGGCCTGCTCCAGGTCGGCCACGGTGCGGTCGTAGGCGTCGGCTTTGGCCTTGAGGGCGTTGTATTGCTCTTCGGTCATGGTGGCCTTGCCTTTTTTTATCTTGACTTCCTGGGCCTGCGAGACCGAGCAGTGTAGTGCGAACAGTGTGAGGGCTGCCGCAAGGAGTGTCTTTTTCATTATTTTCACTTGACTACTGTCTGCTGTCTGCTATTTGTATTCTTTCACCTGTACGCCGTCGAGCACTTCCTTGCCGCAGATGGCGAGGGCCAGCATCTCGTTCTCGCCCTTGTACACCTTGACGGGGGCAATCCAGCCGATGCGCTCTTCGATCATGGCCATCCAGGGCTTGCTGTAGGCTATGCCGCCGGTAAGGATGATGGCGTCGACCTTGCCTTTGACCACAGCGGCCAGGCGGCTGATTTCCATCGAGACCTGATAGGTGAAGGCGTCGACCAGCAGCTGGCATTTCTCGTCGCCGGCCAGGGCTTTTTTCTCGACCTCGTAGGCGTCGTTGGTGCCGAGGTAGGCTACAAAGCCACCTTCGGCGGTGACCATCTTCTTGAGTTTGGCTTCGTCGTACTTGCCGCTGCAGGCCACCTCGATCAGTTTGGAGGCGTTGATGCTGCCGCAACGGGTGGGCGAGAAGGCACCGAGGCCGCAGAGGGCGCGGTTCACCTCGACGCAACGGCCGTGCTCGTGGACACCCACGCTGACGCCGCCGCCCATGTGGGCGATGATGAGGTTGAGGTCCTCGTAGTGCTTGCCCAGCTCGCGGGCGTAGAGCTTGGCGGTCATCTTCTGGTTGAGGCAGTGCCAGATGACGCCTTCGCGGCTCGGGTCGAGGTCGAAGACGGGGTGGCCGCTGATCTTGGCGTATTCGGGACGTTCGTCGACGATGCCGGGGTCGGCGATGTAGGCGCATTCGAGGCCTATCTCGGTGGCGATGGCGTCGCTGATAAGGGCGCCCAGGTTGCAGGCGTGTTTGCCCTGGATGCCGGCGTGGCATTCCTGTTTCATCAGTTCGTTCACACGGTAGCAGCCGCTCTCGCAGGGACGGGTCAGGCCGCCGCGGCCCATGACCACGGCTATCTCGTCGGTGCCGACGCCGTGGCGTTTCACCATGTCGAGTATGGCGCCTTTGCGGTATTCGAACTGGTCGGCTACCTCTTTAAACTTCTGTATCTCCTCGATGGGGTGGGAGAGGTTCTCGGTGAAGACTTCGGTCTCGCCGTCGTAGATGGCGGCCTTGGTCGACGTGGCACCTGGGTTGATTACCAGCGTGTATTTCCTTGTACTCATAGTGGTGTTGTTATATTTTTTTGTTATTTTCTGCTTTTTGGTTTGACGGTGCAAAGTTAGGAAAAAAAAACGATATGTCGCCAATTATTTTCAATTATTTTACAAACAGGCAGGCTGAAAACCTCTTCCTGCGGCCGGTTGGGGAATTCGTTGTTGGCACGTTGTCAATATGTTACAAACCGAATATGTTTGCCTCCGGTAGTTCTTATATCGTTCTTATGTATTTCTTATGTATTTCTTATGTTTTAAACATAAATACAACATAAGAAATACATAAGAAGTACATAAGAAATACCCTACCGGGGCAGGAGCTGAGGTAGGGCAGAGGGTGTTGTAACGGCCTCGGAGTCAGGCTATGGTCACTTGCGGAGGCGTTTGTATTCGCGGCGGGCTTTCTTCATGAGCTTGCGGAAGGCGGGGTCGGCATGGAGGCGTGCCACGGCGGCGCTGGCCACGAGGCGGGCGGCGTCGACGTCGCTCTGCCAATGGTAGCCGGCTATGACGCGGCTTTGGCCGTACATGTAGCCGCGGGCCAGTATGGTGTCGGCCAGCTCGGGGGCCAACTCGGTGAGCAGCAGGGCGGCGCTCCAGCCCAGGATGGTGTGGCCCGAGGGGTAGGAGCCGTTGGTGCGCAGCCACTCTTCGTCGCCGGGGTATATGGTGGGCTCGCCGTAGTAGACATAGGGGCGGGTGCGCATGTAGTGGTCTTTGGGCAGCTTGCCGGCCTGGTCGGTGGTGAGCAGGCCGAGGGTGAGCATGCGGTAGATGGCGGGGGTGGCTTGGGCCGAGAGCTCGAGGCCGAGCACGCCGCCGAAGATGTGGCAGATGTTGTCGATGCTCCACACGGCGTCGCCTACGGCGATGGCCAGTCTTGTGCTGTCTTTGCGTTGGTCGAGGCCCCAGCGGTACTGGGACTGGTCGTAGCGGAAGGCGGCGCTGGCGGTGTCGGGCGGTGGCGGCAGGAAGTGGACGGCGTTGGGCATCTGCTCTTTCATGATGAGGGGCTGCTGGGCACGGAGTGCGGAGAGGTGGCCGACAAGGACGAGGGCGACCACGAGGAGGGAGGCTTTCTTCATTGGTGCAGTAGGTTTTCAGTTTGCTGTTTGGCCTTTTGTTTAATCTCGGGGGTGATGTGGTGGTTCAGGGTGCGGAGGGCAAGGAGCAGGGCGGTGAGGTCGTCGGTGAAGCCCAGGGCGGGTATGAAGTCGGGCATCAGGTCGACGGGGAGTATCAGGTAGCCCAGTGCGCCGATGATGAGGGTCTTGGCCTTGACGGGCACGGTGTCGCTTTGCAGCAGGTAGTAGAGCTGCAGGGCTGGGTAGAGGATTTTGGCGCCGACGACGGTGGCCACGCGGCGCAGTTTGCCCCAGAAGTCGTTGTCGTTGTAGTGGCGGCCGTACTGCGGGGCTGTCTGGTTGCTGAATTTTTCCATGCTAATGAAACGAGGTTCAGGGGAATATATTTTGTGTGGGGGAACTATTTTTTTAGTTGTGACGATTTTTTTTCGTATATTTGCACCGTCATTAAGCATTGCTTTTATGAGACGGTTGTTTATAATGCTCTTTTGGCTCTGTGCCGCAGTGGTGCAGGGACAGGAGGGTTTTGTGAGCATCGAGGGGCGTGTGGTGTGCGGCGGCCATGGGGTGCCCTATGCCACGCTGCAGGTGGAGGGCACGTCGATAGGGGTGGCCAGCAACGACGACGGACGCTACGAGCTGCGGGTGCCTGCCGCCCATGCCGCCGACACGGTGGTGGTGCGGTCGGTGGGCTATGTTCCGCGCCGCGTGGCGGTGGCCGAGCTGGCGCGGCACGGGCGTGTGCGGATGGAGGAGAGCTGTGTGGTGCTGGGCGAGGTGCGGGTGAAGGGCTACCGGTCGGCGTTCCATCTGCTGCGCAGTGCGGTGAAAAAGATAGAGGAGAACTACATGAACCACATGTCGTGGCCGACGTTTTTCTACCGCGACTGGCGTACGCTCGACGGCGAGCTGTACCTCTTCGACGAGGCGGTGATGCGGCTGTTCCGCATGCCGTATGGTTCGTTCAACTACAAGCGGGGCTATGCCAACAGTGCGGAGCGGCGCGACCTGGAGTCGGACTACAAGACGCTGCTGCGTCACCGCCTGGTGGTCTACGACCGCGAGCGGCTTGCAGCGGCGCTGCCGTCGGCCGCAGGTGTGGACCAGGTGCTGGAGTATGCCGACAACGAGATGTTCTACGACCCCGTGGAGGCGCCCCGCGCGAGCTATGTGCTGTCGGAGTTTTTCATTCCGCAATTCAAGTACGAGCCCATAGAGGAGTTGGTGGCCGGTGGGGTGGGCTACTACCGTTTGCGGGCGCTGGGCTACGGCCGCATGCCCAAGGCCAAGGTGGAGTATGTGTATTTGGTGCGCAAGGAGGATCTGGCCATAGTGAGCATCACCTCGTCGCAGCGGCCTGCGACGCGGCCGGCACCCGACGAGGAGTGGGTGGCGCACTGGTACAACGGCATGTCGGTCGACGTGGATTCGTCGTCGTGGAGCTACGATGTGCGCGACGGGCGCTACACGCTGACCCACTATTTCAACCGCAAGGTCTACACGCTGCGCTCGAAGGGCCGTGGGCACGACGGCGAGAGTCAGCGCTGGGAGCGTTGCATAGCCTGGACCATGACCGACCACACCACCGAGCGTCCGGCCGGCAATGCCGACACGATAGCGGTGGTGCCGCAGACCCTTGCCTCGGTCTTCGGGCAGAGCGACTACAGTGCCGACTACTGGGGACACTACAACAGCATTGTGCTCGACACGCTTCCTGCCCGCCTGCTCATGCAATACCTTAAACAGCATAAACCATGAAGATTCATTGTCTCACAGTGCTGGGTCCACGCCCAGGACGAGGTGGACAGCGCCTGGGTGATGGGGGTGGTGTACAACCTGCAGAACGGCCAGCCTATGCCGTATTGCACGATTACCCTGCTGCAGGGCGCCGACACCGTGGCGGTGGTACAGACCGATGTTACGGGCGAGTTCATGACAGGGCGTCAGCCTGCCGGCGTCTACAACCTGCAGGTGAAGCGCGAGTTTGCGCTCTACACGATGGACCTGGCCCTATACGGCGACGCCAACCTCTCCATTGCAGTAGACACAGTGAAGCACATCGACCTGCCGACGGTCAATGTTGTGGCTCCGCGCAACATGCTGTACTCTTCTGGCCAGCTCATCACCAGTCCCAGTGACTACCGCTTCAGTTACACTATTAAACCATTGGGCGATAATGAATATTCCATGTGCCGCGAACCTCAAGCAAAAGCCGCCATCGTCGAGGTTGAGGGGAATTTGCCATAAGCCATGAAGAAACATTGTCTCACTCCACGCCCAGGACGAGGTGGACAGCGCCTGGGTGATGGGGGTGGTGTACAACCTGCAGAACGGCCAGCCTATGCCGTATTGCACGATTACCCTGCTGCGTGACGGCGACACCGTGGCGGTGGTACAGACCGATGTTACGGGCGAGTTCATGACGGCACGCCAGCCTGCCGGCGTCTACAACCTGCAGGTGAAGCGCGAGTTTGCGCTCTACACGATGGATCTGGCCCTATTCGGCGACGCCAACCTCTCCATAGCCGTCGACACGGTGAAGCACATAGACCTGCCGACGGTCAATGTTGTGGCTCCGCGCAACATGCTGTCCTCCTCGGGCCAGCTCATCACCAGCCCAAACGACTACCGGTTGACCTATACCGTGGGAGGTATGCACCGTGAGCCGTCGAATGGCTTCAAGCCTGGCCGATGGGCCAATGCACCGTTCTATATTGACCCAAAGAAGACACGCAACCGCACCTATGTGCTGCTGAACGATGTCTTTCCCGACGTGGTAATACCAGCGGCGGCACCGGCCCAAGCCGATACCGCCGCTGCAAAGAGTGAATAAGTCTTAGCTTAGTCTTCGAGTGCCTGCATGATAGCGCTGGCGGCCTTTCGGCCGGCGCCCATGGCGAGGATAACCGTGGCTGCACCGCTCACCGCGTCGCCGCCGGCGAAGATGAGCTTGCGGCTGGTCTGGCCGTTCTCGTCGGCCTTGATGCCGCCCCAAGGCTCGCACTCGAGGCCCGGGGTGGTGGTACGGATTAGGGGGTTGGGACTGGTGCCGAGTGCGGCGACGATGGTGTCGGCCTCGATGTCGGTCTCACTGCCCTCGATGGCCTTGAACGAGCGGCGTCCTTTGGCGTCGGGCTCGCCCATCTCCATCTTCACGCAGCGCAGGGCACGGACAGTGCCGTCGTCGTTGCCCAGCACCTCGACGGGGGCCGTCTGGAACAGGAACTGCACGCCTTCTTCCATGGCATGGTGCACTTCTTCGCGGCGGGCAGGCATGTCCTGCTGGCCGCGGCGGTAGACCACCGTCACCTCGCTACCCAGTCTGAGGGCCGTGCGGGCGGCGTCCATGGCCACGTTGCCGCCACCAACCACAACCACCTTCTTGCCGAGGAAGATGGGGGTGTCGTACTGTTCGTCGTAGCCGTGCATGAGGTTGGTACGGGTGAGCAGTTCGTTGGCGCTGATGACGCCTATCAGGGTCTCGCCCTTGATGCCCATGAATTTGGGCAGGCCGGCACCGGAGGCGATGTAGACGGCGTCGTATTCCATCTCGCTGAAGAGCTGGTCGATGGTGATGCTCTTGCCGATAATGACGTTGGTGCGTATCTCGACGCCCAGTCGGCGCAGGTTGTCTATCTCGGGTTCCACGACGCGCTGCTTTGGCAGGCGGAACTCGGGTATGCCGTAGACCAGCACGCCGCCGGCATGGTGCAATGCCTCGAAGACGGTGACCTGGTAGCCATGCTTGGCGAGGTCGCCGGCGCAGGTGAGGCCGCTGGGGCCGCTACCGACCACAGCTACCTTGCGGCCGGCAGGATAGCACTGGCTCTGCGGCTTGGAGCGGGCACGGTGGTCGTCGGCCACGAAACGCTCGAGGGCACCGATGGCGATGGGCTCGCCTTTGACGCCCATCACACAGCTGCCCTCGCACTGGGTCTCTTGCGGGCACACACGGCCGCAAACCGCCGGCAGCGCCGAGTCGTGGCTGATGGTCACGTAGGCCTGGTTGAAGTTCTCTTCCTTGATGTTGCGTATGAAGAGCGGTATGTTGATGCCGACGGGGCAGGCCTCGACGCAGCGGGGCTTCTTGCACTGCAGACAGCGGCTGGCTTCGACGATGGCCTGATGCTCGGTGAGGCCGAAGGAGACCTCGTCGAAATTGGCGGCGCGCACCTTGGGATCCTGCTCGCGGGGCTTCTGGCGTTTCTTGGCTTCGGCCATGGCGCTCTCGACGGCGGGGGCCAGATTGCACTGGTGACCGCTCTCGGCGGTGGCTATGCGGTAGCGACGGGCGTCGGGCGTCTTCAACTTGCGGGCTGCCTCGTCGAAGTCGACCAGGTGTCCGTCGAACTCGGGACCGTCGACGCAGCAGAACTTCACCTCGTCGCCCACACGTACGCGGCAGGCGCCGCACATGCCCGTGCCGTCGACCATCATGCAGTTGAGGCTGACGATGGTGGGCAGGTCGTACTTCTTGGTGGTCAGCGCCACGAACTTCATCATGGGCAGTGGCCCGATGGCCACGCAGTGCGAATAGTCGGCGCCGCTCTGGCACAGCTGGTCGACCTTGGCGGTGACGAGGCCCTGCTCGCCGTAGGTGCCGTCGTCGGTCATGATGTGCAGGTTGTGGCACACGGCGCGCAGCTCGTCCTCGTAGAACAGCAGGTCTTTCGAGCGTGCGCCTATGATGACGTCGGTGGGTATGCCTTGTCGGAAAGCCCACTTCACCTGCGGGAACACCGGAGCGATGCCCACGCCGCCAGCCACGAAGAGCAGACGTTTCAAAGGTGAGAGGTGAGAGGTGAGAGGTGAGAGGTGAGCGTCGTCACCCGTTTCACCTTTGACCTTTGACATTTCACCTTCATACAGTGCTATCAGTTCGCTGGGTCTGCCCAAGGGGCCCACTATGGTGTAGAGGTCGTCGCCCTCGTTCATGGCTGCCAGCTGGCGCGTGGTCTCGCCCACCACCTGGAATACTATCACTATCGACTGCCGTTGGTAGACGATGTCGCTTATGGTGAGCGGTATGCGCTCGCCGTTGGGGTGGGGGATTACAATGACGAATTGGCCCGGCTTGCCGCTGAGCGAAATCCACGGTGCGTGGACCTCCATACGGTAGATCTCGTGGCTGTTGAGCAGCCGCTTGCTGATGATTTCGTACATGGTTGTTATCTATGATTGTTCTTCGTTATCGTCGTCTTTGTCCTTGGGTCGACGGCCGAACCACAGGCACACGGCGGCCAACGCCGCCATAATGGCCAGGTATACCGGACTCATCAACATAGTGCTTCGTCTCCTATTCGGCGAAATACTTGTAGAAGAGCGGTATGGTCTCGATGCCACGGAAGAACTGCTCGAGGGGGTAGTTCTCGTTGGGGGCGTGTATGTCGTCGGCGGCCAGGCCGAAGCCCATCAGTATGCTCTTCAGGCCCAGTATCTTCTCGAAGCCGGCCACTATGGGGATGCTTCCGCCGCTGCGTGTGGGCACGGGACGGCGGCCGTAGACCTCCTGCATGGCGCGCTCGGCGGCCTTGTAGGCTTTCAGCTCGAGGGGTGCCACATAGGCGGCGCCGCCGTGGCAGGGTGTGACCTTGACGGTGACGTAGTCGGGAGCGGCAGCCTCGAAGTAGTTCTTGAACAGCTCGCTTATCTTCTCGAAGTCCTGGTTGGCAACCAGACGGGTGCTGATCTTGGCGTAGGCCTTGCTGGGGAGCACGGTCTTGGTGCCCTCGCCGGTGTAGCCGCCCCAGATGCCGCACACGTCGAGGCAGGGGCGTATGCCGGTGCGCTCCTTGGTGCTGAAGCCTTTTTCGCCCTTGAGGGCGCGCACGCCGAGTTCGCGCTTGTAGGCTTCCTCGTCGAAGGGGGCCTGCGCCATGAGGGCGCGCTCCTCGTCGCTCAGTACCAGCACGTCGTCGTAGAAGCCTGGGATGGTGATGTGGCCGTCGGCGTCGTGCAGGTCGGCAATCATCTTGCAGAGCACGTTGATGGGGTTGGCCACGGCGCCGCCGAAGATGCCGCTGTGCAGGTCGTGGTTGGCGCCGGTCACCTCCACCTCCCAGTAGCAGAGGCCGCGCAGGCCGCTGGTGATGCTGGGCACGTCGGGGGCTATCATCGAGGTGTCGCTCACAAGTATCACGTCGGCTTTGAGCAGATCCTTGTTCTTCTCGCAGAAGCCGTAGAGCGAGCCGCTGCCGATTTCCTCCTCGCCCTCGAGCATGAACTTCACGTTGCAGGGCAGGTTGCCGGTGCGCACCATGTACTCGAAGGCCTTGGCCTGCATGAAGCTCTGGCCCTTGTCGTCGTCGGCGCCGCGGGCCCAGATGCGGCCGTCCTTGACCACTGGCTCGAAGGGGGAGGTGCGCCACAGTTCGAGCGGCGCCACGGGCATCACGTCGTAGTGGCCGTAGACCAGCACGGTGGGCTTGGCGGGGTCTATCAGTTTTTCGCCGTAGACCACGGGGTTGCCGTCGGTGGGCATCACCTCGGCGCGGTCGGCGCCGGCCTCCAGCAGCAACTCTTTCCAACGCTCGGCGCAGCGCACCATGTCGGGCTTGTGCTCGGCCTCCGAGCTGATGGAGGGTATGCGGATCAGTGAGAAAAGCTCTTCAAGGAAGCGGTCCTTGTTCTGTTCTATATACTGTTTCATGACGATGTTTATGTTTGTTAATGATTATCCGATAATTTGAAAGTGCAAATGTACGCAAAATAATCGGACCGCACGCAAAAGCGCCCCAATTTTTTTCCCACAATGCCCCCGACGGACTGTTGAAAGCCGCAGGGTAGTGGTTGAAAACAAGCCCGTTGCGGGTGCCGACATTTTTTGCGGCAGGCAGGGTGAAAATGCCCTCCCACGGCGACCAACCCGGCCCGTTTCGGCCCTCGTCGACCCGATTTCGCCCCACGCTCCGCCAACCTCGTTTTAGTACTTTTTAACTATCCGGCCCATTTTCCCTCCTACTTCTTATGTATTTCTTATGTATTTCTTATGTTTTAAACATAAATACAACATAAGATATACATAAGAACGACATAAGAACGACCGGACCGGAAGGCTCGGAGTGGAGAGCGGAGAGTTGAGAGTGGAGAGTGGGGTTGCGAAAAAAATATTTTGCCGATTTGAAAAAAATATGTACTTTTGTAGTTGGTCAGAAAGTAAGTATGACGTTTAAATCAATTAATAATCAAAAAAATAACTTAATCATTATGCAGAAAAAAGGCAACAAGTACGGTACCCACCGCGTTCTCGAACCGAAGGGCGTTCTCCCTCAGCCCGCCAACAAGCTTGACAACAACATGGATGAAATCTACGACAACGAGATCCTCATCGACGTGCAGACCCTGAACATCGACTCGGCCTCGTTCACGGACATCCACAACTATGCCAAGCAGCAGGCCGGCGAAGGCGCCTCGCAGGAGAAGATCATGGAAGAGGTGAAGAAGGAGATGCTCCTCAACGTCGAGCTGCAGGGCAAGCACCGCAACCGTCGCACCGGTTCGGGCGGCATGCTCCTGGGCAAGGTCGAGAAGATAGGCGACGCCCTGAAGGGCAAGATCGACCTCAAGGAGGGCGACCGTATTGCCACCCTCGTCTCGCTGAGCCTCACCCCGCTCCGCATCGACGAGATACTCGAAATCCGTCCCGAGGTCGACCAGGTCGACATCAAGGGCAAGGCCATCCTCTTCGAGAGCGGCATATATGCCAAGATACCTACCGACATGCCCGAGAAGCTTGCCCTGAGCGCCCTCGACGTGGCCGGTGCCCCCGCCCAGACCGCCAAGCTGTGCCAGTATGGCCAGACCGTCGTCATCCTCGGTGCCGGTGGTAAGAGCGGCATGCTCTGCTGCTACGAGGCCAAGAAGCGCGTCGGCGTCACCGGAAAGGTGATCGGCATCGCCAACAGCCCCAAGAGCACCCAGCGTATCAAAGACCTCGGCTTCTGCGACATCGTCGAGAGTGCCGCCGGCATGACCCCCGTGCAGGTCTATGAGCTTGTCGAGCGCCTCACCAACGGCAAGATGGCCGACGTCACTATCAACTGCGTCAACGTCCCCGACCAGGAGATGACCGCAGTGCTCTGCACCAAGGACGACGGTATCGTATACTTCTTCTCGATGGCCACCAGCTTCACCAAGGCCAGCCTCGGCGCCGAGGGTATCGGCAGCGATGTGAACATGATCATGGGCAACGGCTACACCAAAGGCCACGCCGAGTTCACCCTGCAGGAGCTCCGCGAGAGCCCGAAGCTGCGCAAGATCTTCGAAGAGCTCTACGCCTAATCACATCGGACAAATCCGATAAAATAAGCAGGGGTCCCGCCGTCGGCGGGACCCCTGCTGTATCTATCCAGGCTAGAAGCGATAGGTGAGCCGTAACGTTAGTCCGTCGCTGTTGTCCTTGTGGTAGTCGCTGTGGTTGCTGGAGGAAGAAATCAGCGTGCCGGTGCCGTCGACACTCTCGTTTCGGGCGTCGGTAACATAGTGTTTTGGTTGGAAGGTGTATTCCAACTCCAGATCGAAGCGTCCGCAGCGGATGCCCACGCCCAGCGTCCAGAAGAAGCCTTGCCGGTCGAAACGGGTGGTGCGCCACGTACGGTCGGTGCCAGGAGTCAGTTCATAGGGATTGGCCACAGGGTTGACAGTCAGCTCGTCATAGTATTCACCTTTAACTCCTGTCAGGCCTACCACGTAGCCCAGCCGTGCCGACACAAGGGGGACGATGTCCCACAGTTGGCGGTCGGCCCAGTCGCTGAAGAGGTATTTCACGCTGGCCACCACGGGCAGGTTGAGTGTCGTCTGCTTGTCGTAGGTTTGGCGTTCGGTGTGGGTGTAGAGTCCGTCGGCGGTGGTGTTGGTGGGTTCGTCCCATGAGTGGAAGATGCCTGTCAAGGCGTAGTCGTGCAGCATCAGTCCGGCGGCGATGCCGAATTCCCACTGGTCGCCGATGCCTAGGTAGTAACCTACCGAGAGTTCGGTGCCGAAGGTGTGGCGGTAGGCAGTGCCGTAGGGATTGCGGGTGTCGCCATCGACCGACATAATACTGAAGTCAACAAGGTCTTCGCGTAGCGTAATGTTGAATCCCTGTTTTACTTGTCCGAAAGCGATAACGGTACTAGCCAATAAGGTGACCGTCAGTAGCGTTTTTTTCATGATTTGATTTACAAAGGTCTTGAATGATAAGGCCGGCGAGGGTGAAGCCAAAGATGGCGGTGATGTGCGACATGGAGCCGTTGATTTGGGCTTTGGAAGTGCACCACTCGTGATTCAGCAGGTCGGCACGGCCGTCGCCCGACTGTGCCTTGGGACACATGCAGGCCTCGGTGCCGCAGGTACGCGCCTGGCCTAAGTTTGGAAGCACTTCGGGACTCCACACGCATTGGAATTTACGTCCGGGGAAGCGTTTCTGCTTCCGCATGCGACGCCGCAGGGTGGCCGCCAAGGGGCAGCCGTCGACCTGCCAGAACTCGCTCACCTGCACCCGTGTGGGGTCCATCTTCAACGCTGCGCCCATCGAGGAGTAGAATGTAGGGGTGCGGTGGCAGGCTTCTGCCGTTCCGTCCGTCTCCGTTACCCCTCCAGCTTTCTGTGTGCACCGCAGAATGAGCTCAAGCTTGTCTTTCAGGCTGTCTATCGCGTCGACGATATAGTCGTACTGGCCCAGCTGGAAACTGTCGGCGGTGTCGGCGCTGAATATCTCCTGTATGGCGGTGATTTCGGCGGCGGGGTTTATCTCCAGCAGACGCTCCTTGAGGGCCTCTACCTTGACGCGGCCCACGGTGCCGGTGGTGGCCATGGCCTGACGGTTGACATTGGTGATGCATACGCGGTCGGAGTCGACGATGGTCAGATGCCGGATGCCGCTGCGCACCAGACTCTCGGCACACCAGGAGCCCACGCCGCCGACGCCGAAGATGATGACGCGGGCGGTGGCGATGCGCTCCATGGCGTCGTCGCCCACCAGCAGGGCGGTGCGGTTCAGGATGGCTTTCTCGATGGTTCTCATTGCTTGCTTTTTCCACATAACGCATAGATTGCAATAGTATTGCATACAGTGTAGCGACAAATGTTTGCCGACGGTGGAAAAAAACTTTTGGCCATGTCGGCCAAATTGTTTATCTTTGCATCGGTTATGTTGGCTGAAGAAGCCAGTATTGTGCTGATATATAAGAAAAAATAATATATATACCATGAAAGTAAACCGCAGAAAAGAACTGTTTCCCAACGTTACCGACGAACAGTGGAACGACTGGAAATGGCAGGTGAAGAACCGCATTGAGACCTACGAAGAACTGAGCAAGTACTTCACTTTCGCACCCGAAGAGGCCGAAGGTATTAAGAAGGCTCTGGCCAAGTTCCGCATGGCCATTACGCCGTACTACTTGAGTCTTATAGACCCCAACGACCCCTACGACCCCATCCGTCGTCAGGCTATCCCCGCCGGTCCCGAGTGCAACATCGCGCCGGCCGACCTTAACGACCCGCTGCACGAGGATGAGGACTCACCCGCTCCCGGCCTCACCCACCGCTATCCGGATCGTGTACTGTTCCTCATCACCGACATGTGCTCCATGTACTGCCGCCACTGCACCCGCCGTCGCTTCGCCGGTCAGAAGGACGACGAGAGCCCCAGCGAGCGCATCGAGAAGTGCCTGGCCTATATCGAGAAGACCCCGCAGGTGCGCGATGTGCTGCTCAGCGGTGGCGACGCCCTGATGGTCAGCGATGCCAAGTTGGAGTACATCATCCAGCGCCTGCGCAAGATTCCGCATGTGGAGATAGTCCGCATCGGCAGCCGTACCCCCGTGGTGTGCCCGCAGCGCATCACCCCCGAGCTGTGCGACATGCTGAAGAAGTATCACCCCATTTGGCTCAACACCCACTTCAACCATCCCAACGAGTTCACCCCCGAGGCCGAGCAGGCTCTGGCCCGTCTGGCCAATGCCGGTATTCCCCTGGGCAACCAGACCGTGTTGCTGCGCGGTGTGAACGACTGTGTGCATGTGATGAAGAAACTGATGCACGAGCTGGTGCGCAACCGTGTGCGTCCGTACTACATCTACCAGTGCGACCTGAGCATGGGTCTGGAGCACTTCCGCACTCCGGTCAGCAAGGGTATCGAGATTATAGAGAACCTGCGTGGCCACACGAGCGGCTATGCAGTGCCCACCTTCGTGGTCGACGCCCCCGGCGGCGGCGGCAAGACCCCCGTCATGCCCCAGTATGTCATCTCGCAGAGCCCCGACAAGGTCATCCTGCGCAACTTCGAAGGCGTAATTACCACCTACACCGAGCCGCGCGAGTACCACGAGGAGTGCCACTGCGAGGCCTGCGAGGCCAAGCGCCGCGTGGACGAAGGTGTGGCTTCGCTGCTCGAGACCGACCGCATGGCCCTCGAGCCTTCGCACCTGATGCGCCACGAACGCAACAAGAAACGTTAAGGTGAAACGTGAGAGGTTAAAGACGAAAGGTGAAAGCTGGCGCATACTGATTGTTGCGCTGGTTTTCACCTTTCACTTTATACCTACAGTTAAGGCCCAGGTAGCCGGAATGAATACGCTGGCCGTCTTCGACCTTTCCTCAACGGCACGCACTGCAGGCTTGGGGATGGACTATCTGGCCCTTTTCGACAACGACCTGACTATAGGAATCGACAACCCTTCGATGCTGCGCGCCATAATGAATGGCACCGGTGTGCTCTCGTTTGTACCTATGTTCGATGGCAGCAACATGGGAACACTGGCCTATGCCCACACGTTTGAGCATATAGGCACAATGTCGTTCGGTTTTCGCTTCTTCAACTATGGCCGCTTCCATGGCTACGACGAAGAGGAAAACTACGAGGGCGACTTTGGCGCCGGCGACTACAGCCTTGTGATAGGGTGGGGTATGTGGATAGATTCCAACTTCAGCATCGGAGTGAACTTCAAACCGGTGCTCTCACAATACGAAAGCTATACCGCCTTCGCCCAGGCTTTCGACCTGTCGGGCAGCTACAGCAGCGACGACCGCCGCTTTGCCGCTACGGTGATGGCCCGCAACATAGGTGCGCAGATACTGACCTTTGACCGCACAGTTGAGGCATTGCCCTTCGAGTTGTCGGCAGCACTCTCCTATAAGCTGCGCGGCGCCCCCTTCAGAGTATTCTTTGCCGCCACCGAGTTGCAACGGTGGAACCTGCGCTATGACGACCCACTGCATCCAACCACCACCATTGACCCTTTCACCGGAGAGGTGAGCAAGGAGAGCTGGCTTGAAGGCACACTCGACAACCTGTTGCGCCACACGCTGATTGGGGTTGAGCTCAACCTCGGACGTTCTCTCTTTGCCCGCGTTGGCTACAGTTACCGTCAAGGGTGCGAGATGATAGGTGCCGACATATTTAACCTGAGCGCCTTTTCGTTTGGTATTGGCCTGCGCACCAAACGCTTCGAGTTCGGATATGCCCGCCGCAACTACCACCTCTCGCAGGCTCCCAATTACTTGACTCTTACGTATAAGTTTTAGATGAAGCTACAGTTTGTAGTCTCTGACCAGACTAATCCTTATTGGAATATTGCCGTCGAGAACTATCTGCTCTCGCTACCCGAGACCGATGTACTCACGCTTTACCTTTGGCGTAACCATCGCACGGTGGTCATTGGCCAGAACCAGAACCCCTATAGTGAGGTGAACCTCGATGCACTGATTGCCGACGGCGGCTACCTGATGCGGCGTCGCACGGGCGGCGGGGCTGTATACCACGACGACGGCAACCTGAACTTCAGTTTCGTCATTCCTAAGGCCTACTACGACGTGCATCGACAGTTCTCTGTCGTACAGCATGCCGTCGAGTCCTATGGCATCATTACCGAACTGAGCGGTCGAAACGATGTGCTGGCCAACGGTCGAAAGTTCTCTGGCAACGCCTTCAGCAAAGGTAAATACCAGAACCTTCACCATGGAACCATACTGATACGCGGTAATATGTCCGACCTACAGATGTACCTGCGTCCCAAGCCGGCCAAACTGCTCAAGCATGGGGTGAGCTCGGTGCGCAGCCGTGTGGTGAACCTTGTCGAGCTTAATTCTGAAATCACAGCCGAGAGTCTTGCTCCACGCCTGCGAAACGCTTTCCTGGACGTTTATGGCAGTGGAGAAATACACGACCTCGAGTTCGAGCACCTGCTACACCGCCCCGAGGTGCAGCACCTTTACGAAGGCTTCGCATCCGACGAGTGGCTGTATGGCCCATGGCGTAACTTCACCGCACAGCGCAGTGCCCAATTCGACTGGGGGGCGGTAGAACTTCAGCTTGATATGGATGGCAGTGTGATCGCCGATGTGCGTCTTGCTACCGACTCGCTCGATGCGACACTTGCCGACCGGCTACGTACGCTCATTATCGGCAAGTCGACCGACGACCTGCCCGATACCGACGACCCTGTGCTCCGCGACATCCTTACGCTGGTATCGTAAAGATGTCAGCGGCTCAGCAGCGAGTCCAAGCGCTGTATGTTTTTCCTTGTGAATTGACGCATAATATCGACCTCGGCGTCGATGGTGGTGCCGTCCAGGTACTCCAGCCCGGCTGTAGGCCATAGTTCGGCGTCGCGACAAGCGTCACGGCGCATGGTGCGCAGGTCCTGATTGATACGCCTATCGATAGCGTCGGGAGTGATGATGCCAGCCTGCCGCAACTGCTGCCAACGATCGACGAGCAGGCCCCGATAGCTGGGCAACTGCATCAGCCTACGGAAGAGAACCGAGCTGTCGCAGGGCGCTATACGGTCGAGCATATTGTATTCCCCATCGCCGTCGCGGCCAAACGAATGATCGTAGTCCCACAGCGCAATACGCCACGGGGTGCTGTCGGATGCCTTGTATAGGTAGAAGCCCTTGCGTAGACCGTCACTGTTGTTGGTAAGCATCACCAGCAGCTGCCAGTCGGCAATGTTGTCTAGGTCGAAATGCTGCCCAACGGTAGCAGCAAAGGTGCTGTCGTCGGCCTCGAACAGCAGTGAGCGCAGAGCCTCGTGCTGTGCTGTGCGGTCGTCTTTCTTCAGCTTTGGATACTTTTGGTTCAGCGGATTGAGGCTGTCTTGCGGTGCCGGCGGGACGGGGTAGAGCAGGGGAGGCTCCTTGAACACGGCCGATGTCGAGTCGGCACGCACCACGTCGAGCATACGCCGGTCGGGCTTCTGCATCAGCACGTACAGGCCCCACTCTTCGCCGTCGATGGCGAGCCATACGTAGGCGCACTGCGGTGCACGGTTGTCGGGATCCATCGCGCGGAACAGGTCGAACGAGAGCTTGTGCCGCAGGAAGGTGCGGTCTACATAGGAGGCGTTCAGCACGTAGTTGCGCCCCTCGGGTAAGCCGCACAGCGCGGTGGCCGCATCGGTCTTGAGCGAGATCGAGTGCTTGGGATAGTTGCGGGAGAAGCCTCCACGCAGATGTGCTTCGGCATACAATGTGTCGCCGTCGACTACCACCGTTGCCGCGCGGTCGTCGTCCCACACCAGTCCACCGTCGGTCGCAATCGACAGCCGGTGCACCCGGTCGTGGTTGCATGCCGAAAACAGCACGAGCAGCAGTAGTGGCAAGAGGCGTTTCATATTACTTCTTTCGCAGCACGATGCGGAATGTCGAGCCCTGTCCGGGCACTGAATATTTCAAATAGAGCCTTCCTCGGTGGTACTGGTTCACGATGCGTCGTGCCAGCGGTAGCCCCAGGCCCCAGCCGCGCGTCTTGGTGGTGAAGCCGCTGTCGAAGATGTGCTTCTGCACCGAGGGCGACATGCCACGGCCCGTGTCGCTCACGTCGATGTATATCTTGCGGGCGTCCTGCGAGGCCACGATGGTGATGATGCTCTCCTTGGCGGCACCCGTGCGGTCGCGGTCGCTGTTGCCCTCCATGGCGTCGATGGCGTTGCGGCAGAGGTTCTCTATTACCCACTGGAAGAGGTAACTGTTGAGCGGCGCGATGAATTGCTCTTCTTCCGGGAACGACACCTTGAACTGCACCCTGCGCGGCGACCGGCTTTGCAGGTACGACACCGCCGCCATCGTGGCCTCGCGCACGTCTTCTTCTTTCAGCTCGGGCACCGACCCAATCTTCGAGAAGCGATGGGTGATGGTCTCCAACCGGTGCAGATCCTTCTCCACCTCGTCCGAATACTGTGGCTCGAACACTTTGCCTTTCAGGTATTCCACCCATCCGCTGAGCGAGCTGAGCGGCGTGCCCAGCTGGTGGGCGGTCTCTTTGGCCAGGCCCACCCAGATGCGGTTCTGTTCCATGGAGCGCGTGGTGCGGAAAAGGAAGTAGCTCACCATGAGCAGCACAAAGCCTATGAAGAAATAGAACAGCGGCAGCCAGCGTAGCGACTTCAGCAGCGGCGTCGACGAGTAGTAGACATAGAAGGGCTGGGCGTCGAGCAGGTTCAGGGTGAGGGGCGTGTTCTCGTCGGCCATGTCGTCGAGTATTGCCGCCAGCTTGGCGGGCGTGTTGAGGGCTGTCGAGTCTATGTTGCCGTAGGCCAGCAGGGTACTGCGGCTACTGTCAACAATCACCACCGGCACCAGCACCGAATTCTGTGTGATGTCGGTCAGGAATGTGATGGTGAACCCCATAAGCACCTGGCGCAGACGCGAGTAGTACTCCGACTCCTTGTAGTAGAGCGTCATGGGCATGCCCCACAGCTTGTAGCTGAACGGTGGGTTTATCGAGTACTCCTCGAGCAGCTGCCCCTCCAGCTTTTGCCCGGCCAACTCTTGCGGCACTGTGATGATGCTGTCGCGCGCCGTGGTGATGATGATGGGCGTGTGACTGCTGTCGACGATGTAGTTGACATAGGCCAGACTGAACTTGAGGTCGGCGTCGAGGTCCGGGTCGTTGAACGACTGCAGTATGTCGGTGTACAGCCGCATCTTGCGCTGCTCGTCGAGGGTGGCGTCGTGGAAGAACTGCTGTGTGGCAGCCACCATCTGGTTGCGCTGGCCGATGGCTGCCGCCCACAGCCGCACCTTCGACTGTTCGCTCTCGCGCACCTGTTCGGCCACGCGGCGCACCTGCCACAGGGCCACCAGCGCCGTCGCGATGGTGGCCATCAGCAGCACCAGTTTCAGCTTCTGCTTCATGTCGTTCTCAGTGTTCGTGCGGGACTAATCTTGGAAATATAGGTTGCCGGGAGCAACAGTGCCGCCATGCACACCAGCAGCACCCCGACGCTGATGGCCACATAGGTCCACCCGTCGATGAGCACCGGCACATGGGCCATCGAGTAGCTTTCGGGGTCGAGGGTGATGACTTGCCAACGTGCCTGTATGGCGCTGAGCACCAGCGCCACGACGTCGCCTATGGCGATGCCGGCCAGCACCAACTGTGCTGCCTTGAGCATAAAGATGCGCCTCACCGAGCGGCCCGTGGCGCCCAGCGCCTTGAGCAGTCCTATGGTGGCTCCCTTCTCGAAAATCATTATCAGCAGGGCCGACACGATGGCCACCACGCTCACCAGGCACATGATGCCCAGTATGAGCGCTATGTTGCTGTTCAGCAAGTCGAGCCACGAGAAGAGGGCAGGGTGGACCTGGGTGATGGTCTGCATGGTGAGGTCGTAGGGCAGCTGCAGCAGCACCTGGGCCGCCACGTCGTCGAGCGCGCCGAAGTCGTCGACCAGCAGCTCGTAGCCTCCCACCAGGCTGTCGCCCCAGTCGTTGAGGCGTTGCACCTGGCCCAGGTTGCCAATCACATAGATGTCGTCGACCTCGGCCAGGTCGGTCGAGTAGATGCCGCTCACGCTGAAAGCGCGTGCGCGGTAGCTCTCGCCCTGCCAGAAGTAGGTGCGCATCTTGTCGCCCACACCCAGATGCAGGCGCGAGGCTATAGTGTTCGAAACCAGCACCTCGTTGGCCGTGTGAGGCAGGGTGCCCGCCACCAGGCACGAGGCGTAGAAGGTGGTGTCGCACCGCTCGTCGAGGCCGCGGTACACGATGCCGTATATCTGGTCGTCGGTCTTCACCATGCCGCCCTTGGTGGCGAAGCACTGCAGGTGGCGCACCCCGTCGACGGCCATCAGCTGCTCGATCAGACTGCTGTCGACCGCCATGGGGGCCTCGCCGGCATAGTCGGGGTTGGCCACATACGACCGCACGGCGATGTGGCTCCCGAATCCTACCACCTTGTCGGTTATATCCTTCTGGAAACCACGCAGTATACTCACCGCCATCACCATCACCAGAACGCCGAGGGCAATGCCCACAGTGGCAATGGTGGCCAGCGGGCCTGCAAAGCCTCCTCCCTTGCGGGGCATGAAACGCCGTGCTATGAAGCGCTCAAAGGGCATGGTGCAGAGTGGAAAGATGAAAGTGGAAAGCGGAGAGCTTCCGCATACGGCAGCAAAGCTCTCCTCTTTCCACTTTACGCTCTTCGTTTAGAAAGCTGTGATGATGCCCATGAAGTCCTTGGCCTTGAGCGAGGCGCCACCGATCAGGCCGCCGTCGACGTCGGGGTTGGCAAACAGCTCCTTGGCGTTCGAGGGCTTGCAGCTTCCGCCGTAGAGTATGCTTATCTCGTCGGCCACTGCGGCGCCGTACTTGGCGGCCAGCAGCGTGCGTATGTGGTGGTGCATCTCCTGCGCCTGGTCGGGCGTGGCGGTCTTGCCGGTGCCGATGGCCCACACTGGCTCGTAGGCAATGACGACCTGCTTTATCTGCTCGGCGTCGAGGTGGAAGAGTCCCTGCTCCACTTGGGTCTTTACGACCTCGAGCTGGCGGCCGGCCTCGCGCTCCTCGAGCACTTCGCCCACACACACTATCGGCTTCAGGTCGTGGGCCAGCAGCTGGTTCACCTTGGCGGCCACCAGGGCGTCGGTCTCGCCATAGTAGGCGCGGCGCTCCGAATGTCCCACGATGCAATAGTCTATCTCGCACGAAGCCAGCATCTCGGCGCTCACCTCGCCGGTGAAGGCGCCTTTCTCGCGGTCGCTGACGTTCTGGGCACCGACCATGAAGTAACTGTCGTTGGCATAGTCGCTTGCCATCTCGATGTAGGGGAACGGCGGGCACACTATGACCTTCGTGTCGCGGGGCAGTTCTACTTTTTCAAGCTCCGACATCAACTCGTCGAGCAACTCATCGGCTTCGCTGAAGGTGAGGTTCATCTTCCAGTTGCCGGCTACAATATGCTTTCTCATGTCTATCTGTTTTTAGTTTGTAACTCCTCTATCAACGCAGCAAGGCCATTATTATTGTGCCGCGTCAAAAAATAGTAGTCCATAATTCAAAATACACAACCCGTCATCGACCCTCCTTCCTCTCGTCCGCACCCCTTCCTCTCCGGTCCAGGTAGCCCCGTTGTACTATCGTACTATCGTTGTACTATTGTTGTACTATCGTTGTACTATTGAAAACATAAGAACGATAGTACAACAATAGTACAACAATAGTACAACGATAGTACAACGACCGGACCGGAAGGGGAGGGGAAGCGGTGCTGAGGGCTCCCTATTGCGGTCGGAATTGTTAAATGTTTCGTCTATGTCGGAAATTTTGTGTACCTTTGCAGCCTGTTTTGTGAACAAGTAATACAACGTATATGAATATAACTGACAGACTTTCGCAGACTATCGCCGCTCAGCTCGGCACCCTTTATGGCCTCCAGGTGGCTCCGGCCGACGTCGTTTTGCAGGCCACGCGCCGCGAGTTCAAGGGCGACTGTACCCTCGTGGTCTTCCCCTATGTCAAAGCGGCCCGCAAAAGCCCCGAGGCAGTGGCCGAGGAGATTGGCGCTGCAGTGCAAAAGGCTATGCCAGAGGTGTCTGGCTACAATATAGTAAAGGGTTTCTTGAATATCGAGATTGCCGACAGCTACTGGCTGCAGTTCCTTGCCGAGCAGGCTCTGGCCACCGACTACGGTATGGCGAAAGTCGACGCTTCGGCAGCTCCAGTAGTGATTGAATACAGTAGTCCTAACACCAACAAGCCGTTGCACTTGGGTCATATACGCAACAATCTGCTTGGCTGGTCGGTCAGCCAGTTGCTGGCTGCCGCTGGCGCCAATGTGAAAAAGGTGAACCTCGTCAACGACCGTGGCATCCACATCTGCAAAAGCATGCTTGCCTGGCTGCGCTATGGCAACGGCGAAACCCCCGAAAGCACCGGCATGAAGGGCGACCACTTGGTGGGCAAATACTATGTCGAGTTCGACAAGCACTACAAGGACGAGGTGAAACAGCTGATGGAGAGTGGGGTAGAGGAGGAGCAGGCCAAGCGCGAGGCACCCCTTATGGTCGAGGCCCAGCACATGCTGAAACGCTGGGAGGAAGGCGACGCCGAAGTACGTGCTCTGTGGGAGAAGATGAACGGATGGGTCTACGCCGGCTTCGACGAGACCTACAACCGGCTCGGCGTGGGCTTCGACAAGGTGTACTATGAAAGCCAGACCTACCTGCTTGGTAAGGAACTGGTACAGAAAGGACTCGACATGGGCGTGCTGTTCCGCAAGGAAGATGGCTCGGTGTGGTGCGACCTTACCGGCGACGGCCTCGACCAGAAGCTGCTCCTGCGCCGCGACGGCACGTCGGTATACATGACACAGGACCTCGGCACCGCACTGCTGCGCCACAACGACTTCGGCGCCGAACGCCTCATCTATGTGGTTGGCAACGAGCAGGATTACCACTTCAAAGTGCTCAAACTTATACTCGGCAAGCTGGGCTTCCCGTGGGCCGACAAGGTCTACCACCTCAGCTACGGCATGGTGGAGCTTCCCAACGGCAAGATGAAGTCGCGCGAAGGTACCGTCGTCGACGCCGACGACCTGATCGACGAGATGGAGCGTACCGCCGAGGAGATGAGCCGTGAGCACGGCAAGAACGACGAGCTGCAGCCCGACGAGCAGAAGCACCTTTATCATATACTTGCACTGGGCGCACTCAAATACTTCATCCTCAAGGTCGACCCCACCAAGAATATGCTCTTCAACCCGGCCGAGAGTATCGACTTCAACGGCAACACCGGTCCCTTCATACAGTACACCCACGCCCGCATCAGAAGCATAGTGCGCAAGGCAGGCGACCACCAGCCGTGGGATTTCAATGCGGTGCAGCTCAACGAGAAAGAACGTACCGTGCTGAAAGCGTTGCACTCGCTGCCCGACACCGTAAGTGCCGCTGCCGCCGCCTTCAGCCCGGCCATGGTGGCCAACTACGCCTACGACCTCGCCAAGGCTTTCAACAGTTTCTATCAGGACACCCCGATACTGCGCGAGAGCGACCAGCAGCTCATGGCCTTCCGTGTCGACCTCTGCGCCGCCGTGGCCAATGCACTGAAAAACACCATGAACATACTAGGCATCGAGGTGCCGGAACGCATGTAGCTATGATTTACAACATGACCATCGACACGCCGTCCTATATGTGCGACGTAGACGACCGCCTGCACACATGGGCCGCCGTCCGCCTCTGTCAGGAGGTGACTGAATACCACGGCAATGCCACTGGCATAGGCTTCAAGACCTTGGTGCAGCAGAACCGCGCCTGGGTCATCACTCGGGCGCTATACAATATCTATCGTCTGCCCAACGCATTCGAGATAATAAGCCTCGACACCTGGTCGCGCAACAACAACGGCCTGATTGCCTATCGCGACTACCGCGTGACCAATGCCGACGGCGAAGTGCTGCTCACCGGCACTTCGGCCTGGCCCATGATCGACATGACCACACGTCGTGTGCTGAGGCTCAACGACATCATAGCAAACTATGAGAACCACGCCGAATGCGCCACCCAGTTCGAGTCGCTCCCGAAACTGAAGATGCCGGCTCCCGAATCTATGCAACATGTGGCCCAGCGCACAGTAAGCTACGCCATGCTCGACCACACGCAGCACATGAATAACTCGGAGTACATCAAGCTGATATTCGACTGTCTTAACGCCGTCGGCTTCAAGAGCGACAAGCCGTTCGTACTTGACATCGGCTACCAGCATGAATCACGTCTTGGCGAACAGCTCGACATCCTGCAGGCAATCGACGCCGATACGTTCTGCTACGAAATAACCAACCCTCGTGGCATAAGCGTCTCCGCCAGAATTTACCCACTGTAAATTATCCCGTCAGACCCCCGATCAAGCCTATCTCCCTGGCGCCCACCTTGTTAGTCTAATATCGGGGTTATGTAATGAATTATCGACTAACACGTTACTCATAATCAATAATGCTTTACCACACTGCAAATATAGACTTTTTTTTTTATTCTGAAAAAAAAATCGCATTTAGCGGTATTTTTTTTCTTTGATTGGTTCTATTAGACTTTTGGGCCGTCAGTCCATGAGAAAGACTTCGTCCATGGGGCTGGAGCTACGGCCTTGAGGCCGTAATGGAGAAGAAAAACACATTGAAGATGTAAGTTTTTATAGACTATAAGCTTTAGGCTTTTAGGGGGGCGGTAGCCAGATATTGCACGCACACGTGTAGCACGCGCGCGCGCATTGTAGGGATATACAGAATGTGCTGATCGCAGATGAGTCTACAGAGAGACAAGTCTCAAAGTCATTCGCAACATGCACAAAAACTGGAAAGTAAAAATTGTGTCAGTTGCTATATATTGACGCAAGCCTTATAAAAAATGGAGGCCCACGATGCGCCTCCATTCCTTCGCCTTCTCGGCTCCACAAGTCCTGGACTTGTGCTAACTAGATTAATGCCTTTTTAACCAATCTATTAGTGCTGAAATCAATTTATAAAACGGCACTAAAATGATGATTACCAATACAATAGCAATAAACCAAGTAATTAAATCCATAATGCAAAAATACAAAATCTACTCAAATGGAGAAATAGATTTCGTTAATGTACCAATACGATGAAGACAACGGAACAGCCACAAATCAAAATCACCATAATCAAATCCACGCAAACCATGATCAACAGCTCGAGGATTATCAGCATACTTTATCCAATACTCAATCTCCTTAATAGACTTATCTTTCTCGGAAACATCATGACGATCATCATACTCTCGCAAAATCTTTGGAAGCATTTCCTTAACTTTAGAATACTCTTGCCAATCTAAAGCAATACCAGACTGAAGTTTCTTATTAGACAAATCATAACCAGCAATCTCAAAAGGCAAAAGTTTCAGAGCACGTCTAAGCTGAAATTCCTGAAAATCGGCACCAAGCTTAGTAGAACGAACTTCCTCAGAAAATTTACGAACACTATCATTAAAAGTAGCATTCTGGAACTGATATGACAAAGCCTTAGACAAATAATCAAGAGAATAAATCTGCTCCTGCATAGACATCAAATCAACAGTCTTACGAGTCTGGTCTACAGTAGAACGAAGCTGTTCGACCTCAAAAGGTTGCTTCTCATCAGCACGAGTAGTATTATGCTCAATAGCTTCAGTCTCAGCATTAGTTTTGGCAATCTGTGCAGCAGTCAACGGGTCGACCTGAGGTGCAACCATCCGGGCAGAGGATGCCGGCTGCGCTTCAGCAAGACCTGGTGAACCGGCAGCAACATTGGAAACATTACCACCCATGGCAAGGGCAGGGTTAAGACCGGCATCCCTAAGACGGCGTACCTGGTTCTCAGGGGTGTTATAACTGGTCTCTCTCATCCACTGCTCGAGAGCTGCTTGCCTCTGGAGAGCTGCTTCATCATGAGCAAACTGATTCTGCTCTTTCATTATCTTATAATTGGCATCATTAGCCATCCACTGGCTAACAACATTACCAATGGCAGAAGCGGCACCCGCAATTGGAGTGCCGTTCTGCGCTACAAAATCTAAAATACCACCCATACTACTGACTGTCTGAAGGTTTCTGATTCAAGTGAGGAAGAAGCTTCTCAATACCTTTCTGAAGGTGCTGCTCATACTCAAATGCCTGGGCAATATCGACACCTCGACGATGCTCAAAAGGAACGTCCCAGGAGACACCATAATTACCATCATCATAGGCAAGACCGGAAGCCTGGGCAGAGATAGGCAAACCTTGCTGCTGCAACTTCCACATCTCACTGGGAGTAACAGCCAAATTATTCTGGACCGGTACATCGAGAATACCACATTTTGCTAAACGTCTCATAACTTCAAAATTAAGCATTCAACATAGGTATACCAGAACGAGGAACCTGGCACTTCTTCTGAATATCGAAAACAACCTGGCCAAAGAAAGTATCCTCCGAGGGATCAGTGACAGTAAACACCTGGTTAACCTGACGAGGATCGATATGGAGGAAGTCACCATTCAGGACAGGAACACCATCAAAGGTACGATTCATGATAAAGTCGCGCATGGAAGTGCGCATCTGGCCATGAACCTCGTCAACAGAAGCAATAAGATCATACCAGGGACGCTGATAACCAAAAGTATCATTGAGTGAGTAACGATGATCAGGATCGTTGTATGCCTGGAGAGGACAGACTTCTTTGTAAGTAATAGGCTGCATACCAAGATGAGCAAACTCCGGAGAGAAATAATCCAGAGGAGTATCTTTCAAGAAATACTTAGGCAAAAGCTGGGAATAAGCCGGAACAGGAGTAATAACAAGAATACCCATAAGGAATCCATGCTCTTTGAAGAAACAACTCAGGGAACGGTCCATCTGATTAAAGAAACTGAGCTGACCGGCAAATGCACCAAGAGGCTTGTCACCACCAGTAGCCTGGTTGTTAATCTGGGAAGTATTGACGATCCTGGAATAACCTCCAACAAAAATAGGCATGTCGAGCTCATCATAGTCAGCATGGACACCAGTATGAGCAAGAAGCTGCTCTCTATACCGGTAACCACGACGAATATTGGCCTCTTTCCAACGCTGGAAAGCACCAACCTGGCGAAGATCATTAATGGCAATACCGGAAGTAACCAAATCCATGGCAGCCTTCAGCTGGTCACGATTAGCCAAGAGCTCATCATCCATCTTGAAACTCTGAAGCTCTCCATTCTCATCAAGAACAGACTCGACTTCATGAACAGAACCATCCTCTCTTTCAAAAAGCATATTACCACGTTGAGTAATACCAACCAAAGGAGCAAGACCTTGCTGAGGACTCGGGTAGGCAGAAGTCAAAAAGTCTTTTTCCCAATTATGTTGGAAAAGATGATAACGAGTATGATCCTCACCGGATGCATGAGTAGTAATAAAATTATTATACTGAGGCTTACCATCAATAAACCAAGGATCGTTAAGATTGTCCCGGAAAAAGGCATTGTGGATACCTTCATAGCCTCTGAAGGGCAAAGCCGAAAGACGAACACCGCCTTCAGTACCCAAAAAAGGATTACGAACTACACTATCAGAAAGACTAACACCTTCAGAAAAATCAAAATTAAAACTACAAGTAATGTAAGGAGAATCTGCACCAGACGATGAACCAGAAGAAATAACCAAACATAAAACAGGAAAATACAAAATAGTCTGATCAGGATCAGAAGATTCAACAGGAGAATCACCTCGAGAAGCCAGCTCATCGAGACATTTACGCATACTCATAGACACAGTCATAGAACCACCCGTTTGAGAATTGATAATCTGATAATCAGAATCCATCCAAACCAAACTATAAGCCTCATAAGAAACTGATGGAATGGAAACAAACTGCATAAGACCACAACCACAAACACCAACAGGAAGGCGGCCGGAAGAAGTAGCAGAATAATTAAAAACAATGTCACTGATGGTAGCCAACTGATAAGATTTTAAAAACTGACTAGCATTAGGAAAAACACAAACGACACGAGAAAAACTAGAAGAACTGACAAAAGAAGCACGTCCTGGTGTAGTTAAAGTATCTATACGACCTTCAATTGAAACATGACCAGTATTAAGATCTGACAAAGCAGAATCATAAGTATAATTAAAATTAGAAACAAAAAAACTGTCTACAAGAGGAGTAGCAGAAACTTTACTATTGGAAAAATAATTCACAGGAACACCCATAAAGTCATACAAGCTACCAACCTTAGCTTCCTCTTTCAGTATACGGCCATCAAGATATGGTGGCACAACTTCAGAGTCATTCTCATAAATGAAATCCTGCCACTGATCATGCAGAGTACGATTATAGACCTGGAAGAGATAGAAGCTCATCCTAATAGGGGTCTGAACAGGATAAGCAGTAGGAAACGCACGAAGGAAAGCACCCATCTTTACACGGAAGCTGTCACCAGGTAATGCTTCCTTAACCAAAATGGGGTACTCATAACCAACCTTGAGGGAAAGGTTGTTCTGGAACGACATGTCATAAGAGTTACGCTTCAGCTTGGGCGTAGCATTCTTATGATTAATAAAAGGATTTCTAGCCATAACTATTAATTTTTTAAATTATAGGAAAAAAACTGATTATTTAACAGTGAAAGCCGGACATCCCTATAGAACTCCGGCTGGCGAAAAGCCGTACACCTCACATCCTTTATCTTGGTAGGAATACGAAGCTGGGACTTTTCAAGAAACAAATGATTACATAACCTAGCCTTCTTGTCAAAATAAACACAAAAATTACATAATATCATATCAAGTACAAAGACACTCAATAAGAGAATCAGTAAATTCATCAATACAAAAACAACCAGTAGAAGTTTCATGATAATCATCACACTCAGGACGAAATGTACCAGGATTAAATGACGGAGGCAGCGACGGCTCTGGCGAGTCGCTGCTCTGCTCTGTATCGTCGTAATCCAATATCGACGTTTGACGGTACTTTTGACAATCGATCGAGGAAGCGTTCACGTCGTTCTTGTGACTGTTTACAAGCTTCCGCGAAGCTATCAGAGAGATCTCTAACCTGGAGAAATCGATCGATGATGGTTTGACACTCGCACAAGCGCGAATGTGGATCCTTGAACCGATCACACGAGAAGAAACCCTCATGTTGGTCAACCATGCCGACGAAAAAGTGCTTTTTAAATTTCTGGATTTTTTCATAGGTTGTTTCATATAAAAATGTTAAACTTGGAAATGCATTCTTAACATAATCAAAGCAATAGAAATAGTCAACCACTGCTGTACGAAACTTGGAAGGATAGAGCTTACAAAAGCTGGGGACAAGACGATCTAAGACATACTTTGTCATAGTCAACTTGCGTAACTGACCTGTAAATCTATCCTTATATTTAAATTCCGGAGAGAGCAGCCTATTGAACTCTCCTTTGATACTATCCAGAAAATGAGCACCAATACCACCATGGCCACGAGAGGAAAGCATGAATGGCTCGTTGCAATCAGCCGGTGTAGGACCAGGATGATAATTATAGCGCATGGTATAATAGAAAGACTTGGAATCTGTAGGGTCGACCAAACGGGTCCTTCTGACCTCACCATTCTGCCAGCTGTCCTGGATGAGCTGCTTTATCTGCAAATAATGCACCTTATTCATAGGATGAAGATTCCAAAATACAACATGATAATGAGGCCTAAAGGTCTTAGGACCATACTGTGCAGCCAACATATAACGAATAGGCCTGTTATATCCGGAACGAATAAGATTAATACGAAAACGCTTCAAAAACAACTGGCAATCACGGACAGAAACACCATCTTCAGGGAGATAGTTATTGGAATAAGTTAAGGTGGTAAACCAAGGCATGCAATCATAGCTCTGGGACTCCAGACGGCAACGCTCAACAAAATGCATGGCCTTCTTATCTCTACAGATGGCACAATGACCACACTCAACTTCCAAATAAATTGGATAGGTCTTACCAGTGGATTCATCCAAAACATAAAATTCGTCCTGGTTCTTATGAGTAACTTGTGGCAAATAACCATGGAAAATTGACCTATCCAAATGGTAAAGATACCTAAAGGTATAAGGATAATAACTGTGATGTCCTTTAACATAACAATGATGGTATTTACCCAATAGCTCAGGTAACTTGGGATTAAGTATGAACTTGGGATGCTCACACAAAATCTGCCTCGATACAGAGCGTTCCACCGTTTCCGGTGCAATATCGGGGTTATGTTAAGTAGGATTTGTAAAGTATGGGGCGGGACATGGGTGCTGTGCCCTGGCTACTATATTGTTATGATTGTTGGATGGCGGCGGCTACAATGGCGTCAGCGTCTATGGCGCAGTCGTGTTTCAAATGCGGTACGGGACCGTGCTGGATGAATGCATCGGGTATTGCGAGCACGTGGATCTTGCCGACCTGATCGGGATGTGTCTGGGCGAAATACTCGACAATGGCCTCGCCGAATCCGCCGAGGCGCACACCGTCTTCTATGGTAATTATGCGGCGGAAGCCAGCTGCGGCGACCTCGTCGAGCAACCGCGTGTCGAGTGGCTTGAGGAACCGCATGTCGTAGACGGCGACCGAGACTCCCCGTCCGGCCAGGATGTCGGCGGCCGCGAGCGCATCGTTGCCCGGGTGGCCAAGGCTGAGGACGGCCACGTCGGTGCCTTGACGCAGACGGCGCCCCTCTCCTACCCTGATTTCGTTAAAGTCTGATTTCCAATCGGAATGCACACTCTTGCCACGCGGATAGCGTATCACGAAGGAGCCGTGGCCTGGCAGCTGGGCGGTGTACATGAGGTTGCGCAGTTCGTGTTCGTCGAGCGGAGCGCAGATGGTGAGGTTCGGTATGGGGCGCAGTGCGGCGAGGTCGAAGACGCCGTGGTGTGTGGGACCGTCGTCGCCAACCAGTCCGGCGCGGTCGAGGCAGAAGACCACCGGCAACTGTTGCAGTGCCACATCGTGGATAATCTGGTCGTAGGCGCGTTGTGCAAACGAGGAGTAGATATTGCAGAAGGGCGTCATGCCCTGGGCGGCGAGGCCTGCGGCGAAGGTGACGGCGTGCTGTTCGGCGATGCCCACGTCGAAGACTCGGTTGGGCATGGCTTTCTGCATGATGCTGAGCGAGCATCCGGAGAGCATGGCGGGCGTGATGCCCACGATGCGGGGGTTCTGCCCTGCCAACTCGGTGATGGTGTGGCCGAAGACGTCTTGGTATCGCAGCGGGGCGCCCGACGAGGGCTCGACGATGCGGTCGCCGGTGCGGATGTCGTAGGTGCCGGGAGCGTGGTAGACGACGGGGTTCTGCTCGGCCTGCCGCAGTCCCTTGCCCTTGGTGGTGATGACGTGCAGCAACTTGGGGCCTTCGAGGCTCTTGAGGCGCTGCAGCATGTCGACGAGCTGATGTATGTCGTGTCCGTCGATGGGGCCGAAGTAGCGTATGCCGAGACTTTCGAAGAGGTTGCTGCTGCCGAGGGCCACTGTCTTGGCCATCGAGGTGAGGCGCTGGAAGAAGCCTAGCGAGTGGTCGTGGCGTTTGCCGCCGGTGCTTCCGTCGAGGCGCTGCCACACCTGCTCCTTGAGCCTGTTGTAGTGGCGCGAGGCGGTGAAGCGTGTGAGGTAGCTGTCGAGGCCACCCACGGCGCGGTCTATCGATATGCCGTTGTCGTTGAGTACGATGAGTATGTTGGCTTTCGACTCGCCGACGTTGTTCAGTGCCTCGAAGGCCTCGCCGCCGGTGAGTGCGCCGTCGCCGATGACGGCGATGTGGCTGCGCGAGTTGTTGCCGAGCAGCTTCGAGGCGGTGGCCATGCCGAGGGCGGCCGAGATGGAGGTGGAGCTGTGTCCGGTACCGAAGGCGTCGTATTCGCTTTCGGACATCTTTGGGAAGCCGCTGAGGCCGCCGTAGGTGCGTATGGTGGCGAAGCGGTCGCCGCGGCCGGTGAGTATCTTGTGGGCGTAGGCCTGGTGACCCACATCCCACACCAGCTTGTCGTCGGGTGTGTTGAAGACGTAGTGCAGGGCGATGGTGAGCTCGACGGTGCCGAGGCTGGAGGCCAGGTGGCCGGGGTGCGACGAGAGGGTGTCGATGATGTAGTCGCGCAGCTGGTCGGCCAGCGGCTGCAGCTGTTCTTTGGGCAGTCGTTTCAGCTCTTGGGGAGTGCGTATGTCGCGAAGTACCATATCTTTATTTGAAGCGGTAGGCGGGATCCACCTTGGGCAGTGGAGCAAAGTCCTTGTTCAGTTTCTTGTCGGCGAGGCGACCCTGGGCGCCGTTGCGCAGCTCCCATTTGCCATCGACAAAGGCGTAGGCCAGTTCCAGGCCCGAGGGCACATAGTACTGGAAGAGGCCTTCCATGCCGGGCACCTGGGGCTCCACCTCGTCGAATATAATCATTTTCTCCTTGTGGGTCTTGCTGTTTTCGACCACCTGGTAGCGGTTCGTGCCTTTCACTTTGACGCGCTGGCGGCTCACCTCCTCGACGAATTGGTCTTCGTAGCGCAGGTTGACCATGGCATTGTTGGTGTATTCGAGCACGATGCGGCGCAGATTGCGTTCGCGGCGGAAGAGTGGCCCGCCGAACTGGGGTTTGCCGCCCCGCATGGTGACGGGCTCGATGACGCGGCGGTCGGTCAGGTTGTCGACCCCGTTCCAGCCCAGCAGCGTGTAGAAGGTGTGGCCCGCGTGCGAGGTCTGTATAATCTCCTGGTACACCGAACCGAGCCAGCGGTCGGGGCCGAGCATCGACTCTTCGCGGTTTATTATCTCGTCGCTCTTGTCGTTGAGCAGGCTGTATTGGAACTCCTCGTCGCGGTCGTTGTAATACTGTATGGCGCCGAAGCATTCCTGCTCGCCGTTGTCGCGCACCACGGCCCAGGTGAACAGGCGCAGCCGCCCGTCGGGCGAGGTAAGCACCGAGGCCACGGTGGGCAGCTGCCACTGCCAGCGCTCCGACTCCTCCTCGTCGAGGGCGCGTTCCAGCACCTGCACGGCCTCTTCCGACGCCAGATAGCGTTCGTTGTCGGTCGGAGCCGTGGCCACGCGCTCGAGCAGCGCGGCCAGGTGCTGCTGGTACTGCTGCATGGCTGCCTTGTCCTGGGCCCTAAGTCCCTGACCCATGGCCATCAGCGCCGCGAGCAGGACTATGGCTAATGTGCGTTTGGTCTTCATCGTTACTGCTACAAACGCCGTTTGCCCCCTATTATTGCGCCGCAGCCATATTTTTTTGTCCCCCACCCCATCCTCTCCCCTTATGTATTTCTTATGTTGTATTTATGTTTAAAACATAAGAAATACATAAGAAATACATAAGAAGTACATAAGAAATACCGGAGGGGATCAGGAGAGGAGCTGGTTTTGAGGCTGTTAGGACGGTTTGGCGCTCGCAAGGCGCTGAGTGCGTGGTGATAAAGTGTCCGGGCGGGAAGGGAAAGACGGTGCTTTGGGTTCAAAAATAGTTTTTATTGTTCTTATGTTTACAATAAAAGTAGTATATTTGCACGGTGATTTCCGGTAGCGGAAATGCTGTAAACTATTGTAGTACATGCACATTGCGACTTGCAAGGAGGCTGTGTTTGCCAGCCAATGGCCCATTGCGGCCCTGCGCGACGCCCTGACGGGTGCCGGGCATGTGGTTGTGGTGGCCCACATGAACGCCGACGGCGACGCCGTCGGGTCGGTGCTGGGTCTCAAGGCCGTGCTGCGCCGCACCGTGCAGGCCACGGTCACACCGCTGCTGCCCGACGGGTGTCCCGACGAGCTGGCGTGGCTGCCCGGCAGCGACACCATAGCAAGCGGGGCCGCCGACCCGGACCTCTGTCGCTCGGCCATCGAGCAGGCCGACCTCGTGGTGGCGCTCGATGTGAGCAGCCTAGACCGCACGGGCCGTCTGGCCGACGACCTGAAGCGCAGCACTGCCCGCAAGCTGCTGATAGACCACCATATAGACCCTGCGTTGGACATGTTCCAGCTGATGGTGTCGGAGTCTGAAGCCTCGAGCACCTGCGAGCTGGTATACTGGACCATGCGCGAGGCGTTCGGCCGCGAGGCCTTCGACCGCGAGGCAGCCACCTGCCTCTATGCCGGCATCTGCACCGACACCGGCACGCTGAGCTACAGCAACGACCGCGCCAGCGTCTACCTGGCCATGGCCGAACTGCTCGACTACGGCATCGACCCGATGGCCATAAACCGCAGTATCAAGAATGTGTTCACCCTGCCGCGGCTGCGTTTCTTCGGCTTTGCCATGGCCAACCGGCTCGAGGTGCACGGCGACGTGGCGCTGATGCGGCTGAGCCGCGCCGACATCGAGTCCTATGGCATGAAGAGCTCGGAGCTGACGGGACTGATAAACGAGGTGATGCTGCTGCGCGACGTGGACTGCGGCATACTGGTGCGCGAGGAGGTGGACAGCGTGCGCCTCTCGCTGCGCTCGAAATCGCGCTACGACGTCAACCAGATAGCCAGCCGGCTCTTTGGCGGCGGCGGCCACGCACGCGCTGCCGGCGCCACCAGCCACCTGCCGTTCGAGGCCACTATCGATACAGTGAAACAACACTTTGGATTTTGAAACACACCGCCCATAGAACCCTGTTGCCACTGCTGCTGGCTGCCGTCCTCATGGCGGCCTGCCGCGACGTGCCGGTGGTCGAGACCGAGGCTCCGCAAGGCAACTCGCTGAAGGAGAACCTCATCAACGCCAACCGCTACATCGCCGGCAGCGAAGAGGCCCAGATAGACGGCTACGTGGGGCGGCGCGGATGGCAGATGCAGAAGCTTGCCGCCGGCGCACGGGTGATGGAAACCGCGCGCGGCACCGGCCGAGCTGTGGAATACGAGGACACCCTCCACATCAGCTACCGCCTCGAAGCCATCGACGGCCAGACGCTGTACGGCTCGGTCGACGACACCGTGGTGGTGGGACGCCTGCAGCCCACCCGGGGCCTCGATGCGGCACTGCGCACCCTGCACCATGGCTCGCAGGCCGTGGTGGTGCTGCCCTCGGAACAGGGCTACGGCGTGGCCGGCGACGGCGACCGCGTGGGTCCCAGAATGATACTGATTTACAAAATAAAGATACACAATTAACAATAACAAAACAATGAAGAAAACAATCAAAATGGCCACCCTGCTTGTGGCCGCAGCAACGATGCTGGCCGCTTGTGGCGGCGACGGTTTCAAGAGAACCGAGAACGGACTGATGTACAAGTTCGAGACCAAAAACAGCAATGGCCAGCAAGTACAGGACGGCGACGTGCTGGTGGGCGAGATGACCATCCGCTTCGACACCGTGCAGATCTTCAGCAATGCCGGTCACCCCGACCGCATACTGCAGGCCCAGCGCTCGTTCGACGGCGACCTCTACGAAGGCATGATGATGATGCACGTGGGCGATAAAGCCACCTTCGCCATCGAGGCCGACACCATGGCCAAATTCCTTCAGCCCAACCAGATGCCCCCGTTCTACGAGCCGGGCAAAGGCATGAAGATCTACTACGAAATCGACCTTCAGGACATCGTTACCCACGACGAGATTATGGCCGAGCAGAACAACTTCATGAAAGAGATGCAGGAGCGCCAGCAGAACGAGCCCGACGAGATTGCCGCCTACGTGGCCAAGAACAACATTACCGCCAAGCCCGACAACAACGGCCTCTACATCATCGTGAAGAAGAAAGGTAACGGCGCCAAGGTCGCTGCCGGCCGCACCGTGTCCATGAACTACACCGGCCGCCTGCTCGACGGCACCATGTTCGACAGCAGTGTCGAGAGCGACGCCAAGGACGGCGGCATCTACCAGGCCGGCCGCCAGTACGAGCCCCTCACCTACACCGTGGGCCAGATGAGCCTCATCCGTGGTTGGGAGAACGGCGTCATGGGTCAGCCCGAAGGCACCAAGCTGCAGCTCATCATCCCGTCGGCCCTCGGCTATGGCCCCCAGGGTGCCAACACCATACCCCCCTACTCGCCCCTGGTGTTCGACATCGAGATCGTAAGCGTGAAGTAAGTGGGTACCCCTATAACTACCAAAAACCAACTTCAATGAAGAATATAGTAATCTTTGGAGCCCCCGGCGCCGGCAAAGGCACCCAGAGCGACTTCATAGTGGAGCACTACGGCCTGACGCATGTCTCGACCGGCGACCTGCTGCGCAAGGAAATCGCCGACCAGACTGAACTCGGCAAGCGCATCAAGAGCATCATGGACGCCGGCCAGCTGGTGAGCGACGACATCGTCATCGAGATGATGGACAAGGCCATCGCTGCCGACAAGAAAGGTATGCTCTTCGACGGCTTCCCCCGCACCGTGGCCCAGGCCGAGGTGCTCGACAAGCTGCTGGCCAAGTACGGCCGCGAGCTCACCTGCATGGTGCAGCTCGAGGTGCCCAAGGACGAGCTGATGCGCCGCCTGCTCGAGCGCGCCAAGATACAGGGTCGCGCCGACGACAACGAGGCCACCATCAACAATCGTCTGCAGGAGTACAACAGCAAGACCAAGCCCGTGGCCGACTACTACGCCGCCCAGGGCAAGCAGAAACTCATCGACGGTCTTGGCACCATCGACGCCATAGCCGCCCGCATCCGCCAGGCCATTGGCTGACGCCAAGGCTGACTCTTTTAGCCTCCGCGGGTACCAACCCACGGAGGCTTTTTTATGTATGCCGGAAGGGAGTGTTATAAAAACACATTAAATTATTTGGCCATGTCGAGGAATTGTCGTATCTTTGCATTTTGAAATATCATAAGCAATGACCTCTAACTTCGTAGACTACGTCAAGATACTCGTGCGCTCGGGCAAAGGCGGCGCCGGCAGCGCCCACCTGCTGCGGGTGAAGTATAACGCCAAGGCCGGTCCCGACGGCGGCGACGGTGGCCGTGGCGGCCATGTGATACTGCGCGGTACCACACAGCGCTGGACCCTGCTGCACCTGAAGTACACCAAGCATGTCTTCGCCGAAGACGGACAGAACGGCGGCGAGAACCTCTGCACCGGCCGCACCGGAAAAGACCAGGTGCTGGAAGTGCCGCTGGGCTGTGTGTGCCGCGATGCCGAAACGGGCGAATACCTGGGCGAGGTGACCGAAGAAGGCCAGGAACTGATCATTGCCAAGGGTGGCCGCGGTGGCTTGGGCAACGACCACTTCAAGAGCGCCACCAACCAGACACCCCGCTACGCACAGCCCGGCGAGCCCGCCGAGGAGCGCTGGGTAATCATTGAGTTGAAGGTGCTGGCCGATGTGGGCCTGGTGGGATTCCCCAATGCAGGCAAGAGCACCTTCCTCAGCGCTGTGAGCGCTGCAAAGCCCGAGATTGCCGACTACCCCTTCACTACCCTGGTGCCCAACCTGGGCATAGTGAAATACCGCGACGACCGCTCGTTCTGCATAGCCGACATACCCGGCATCATCGAGGGGGCCGCCGAGGGTAAAGGTTTAGGCCTGCGCTTCCTGCGCCATATAGAGCGCAACTCGATACTGCTCTTTATGGTCAGCTGCGAGCAACTTGAGATTGCTAAAGAATACCATGTGCTGCTCGACGAGCTGAAGAAGTACAACCCGGAGCTGCTCGACAAACAGCGCATATTGGCAGTCACGAAATGCGACATGATAGACGAGGATATGCAGAAGCAGCTGAAGCGCCGACTGCCCAAAGGGGTGGAGTGTGTCTTCATCAGCGCAGTCAGCGGGCTCAATATCGACACCCTGAAGGATGTAATATACCGTAAACTGCAGGCCGATGCTTGACACTCTCGTCAACTGGGACATCGATTGCTTCCGCTGGATAAACAGTCACTACTGTACGGCCATGGATTGGACCATGTGGACGCTCAGTCAGCATTGGTGCTGGGCTGTGGTGCTGGTGCTTTTCTTTGCACTTGTCACCCTGCGCAAGGAACCGCACAGGTGGTGGTTGATAATTGGCGCCGCAGTGCTGTGTTTCCTTCTGGCCGACCAAGGGTCGGTGCACCTGTTCAAAGACACGGTATGCCGCTTGCGGCCATGCCATGCGCTCGACGACGTGCGGATGTTCCACACCCGCTGTGGAGGGCAGTACGGCTTTGTGAGTTCGCATGCCGCCAACGCTTTCGCCATAGCCATGTTCCTCTTCCTGCGCTACCGACACAAAGCACCTTGGGGTGTGGCGATGATATTCCTGTGGGCTTTCGCTACAAGCTACAGTCGCATCTATCTGGGCAAGCACTACCCTGGCGATACGTTGTGTGGAGCCATGTTCGGTATGCTTTGCGGCTGGGCTGTCTGGATGCTTTCTGCATGGATAGAGAAAAAAAAGTGCATCAAAAGTGAAACAAAATGAGAAACCTTACGTTATATAAGATGTGCTTGCTTAATTCTATCGAAGAGATAGAAAAAGGAAATGTGTTATTCGAGCGTCTTACCATTCTGGTTGGACGCTTTTTTCAATACTCAAACCTATGCAGACGATAGACATCATATTGGCAATACCGATGGCAGTCCTTATATTCCTGGGCTGGAAACGCGGCGTGGTGCGCGAGGCCGCCACTTTGGCAGGTGTACTGGTGGGCCTATGGGCTGCCATACACCTCTCGCAGCAGGTCGCAAAATGGCTGCATCTGGAAGGCGAGTCGGCAGTGTTGATTGCCTTCTTCGTGTGCTTTGTGGGCGCATTGGTATTGGCTTACCTGTTGGGCAAAGCCATCGAGGGATTGCTGAAGATGACCAAGATGAACGCCTTCAACCGCATTGCCGGCGCTCTGCTGGGCCTTGCCAAAGCGTTGTGCGTGCTGGCTGTTGTACTGAACTTTGTTGTAATGATTGACCATCAAGAAGCCTTGATAAAGCCTGCCGTCAAAGAGCAAAGTGTGCTGTACAAGCCAGTGTACAATACCGGCAACATGTTGATGGGTTCACTGAAACAGTTTGTTGACGAACACAAAGACGAGATACTATGATATTGGCGCCGATGCAGGGACTGACCGAGGTGATGTTTCGCCGAGTCTACGAGGAATGCTTCCCCGGAGCGATTGCGTCGGCTGTGTCGCCCTTTATCTCACTCACCCACGGCAACCTCGCCGACGCATGGAAGAAGATCGACGATGTGTGGCCGGAAAGCAACCTTGGGTCTATGCCCGTTGTGCCACAGATATTGGGTAAGGAACCGGAAGAGTTTGTGGAACTGGGCAATCGGCTGTTCGACGTGGGCTATCCCGAAATAAACTGGAACATAGGATGCCCCATGAGGGCAATCACCGGTAAACATCGTGGCAGCGGCATATTGCCCTACCCCGACGAGGTGCGCGCGGTGCTCGATAGTATTATTCCCCGGTTGCGGCCACAGCTGAGCATCAAGATGCGCCTGGGTCTGCGAAGCAAGGAGGAAATACTGGAACTGGTACCTGTACTGAACGACTATCCCCTTTCTTCTATTACCATCCACCCCCGCACCGGACGGCAGATGTACTCGGGCGAGGTCGATCTGGACGCATTTGGCAGAGTGATGCCGCTATTTCTGGCACCAGTCATCTATAATGGCGACATTTGTACCAAAGGCGATGCCGAAAGAATAAAAAGACGGTTCCCCTCGTTAGCCGACATAATGGTAGGCCGCGGAGTCCTTTACCGCCCCACCCTGCCATTGGAAATCGCCGGTGCTACAATCTCGGACGAAGAGAGAATCGCACTCTCCAGAAAGTTCATTGTACGTTTGATGCAGGAAATAAAGGATAGAATGCCTTCAGAACAAGCGACTATGCGCAAGATGAAGGAGTATTGGTGTCTGCTTTGGAAGTCACTCCCCATCAGCGAGACGCAAGCCAGAGTCGTCCTGCACGAACAAACTTTGGAGGCTGTTGAAAAAACTATTTGGCAGCTTACACAATAAAAGGGGCATTTCGACGTAATCTAAAACGATGAAAAGAAAAGTTGCATACATTATACTGCTTGTTGCCCTGATGGTGCCCATCGGGTGCCGCGAGAGCCATTCCGATGTGGAATTAAGTGAAAGTCAGAAGCTGGAACTGCTCGACTTAAAGCTTCGCAAGCACCCCAAGGATGCCACTCTGCTGGCAGAACGCGCCAAGGTGCTGATTAACCTTGGTCGGGTGAAAGAAGCCTGGATTGATATAAACAAAGCTGTCGACCTCGAGCCCAAAAACATTGAATACCGTCTGCTGCAGGCTGACGCCAGCTTCGCCAACGGCGATATCGAGAAGAGCTATCGTGCCCTTAGTGAAGCCGAGAAACTAGACCCCTCCAACAAAGATGTGCAGCTTAAGATGGGCGAGATTACCTTTTACGCACGCGACTACGACCGCTCTATGCAGAGCCTGACACGTGTGACCGAGGTCGAGCCAGACAACCGCACCGCACTCTTCATGAAAGCGTACATTTATAAAGAGACCGGCGACACCGCCAATGCAGTGACGCTTATGCGCCGCGTGTGCGATCTTTACCCCGACTACGAACCCGCTTTCGAGGAACTGGGAGTGCTCTATGCGGTGCACTCCAACCCCATGGCTGTCGAATACCTCAGCACAGCCTTGAATCTTGAGCCAAACAACACCAATGCCGCCTACGCATTGGCCATGTATTTCCAGCACAACAACGACTTCGACCAGGCTGAGACCCTTTACCGCAAGATTCTCGATCTAAACGAGAATAGCACCGACGCCTGGCACAACCTCGGCTATATCGAGCTCTTCCACTATCGCGACTATGAGCGTGCCATCGAATACATGACAAAAGCCATCGAGGCCGACCCGAACAACTTGGCGGCTATAGTGAACCGCGGATGCGCCTTCGAACTCGCCGGCCAGCGCGACAAAGCCCGCAGCGATTTCGAAACAGCTCTCGCCATCAATAGCGGCTACCAGCCCGCTATCGATGGCTACAACAGAGTAAAATAAACCACAAAACACCACATAACAATGAGCACATTGAAAGGACGCAACCTGATCTCCATCACCGACTTCTCGAAAGAGGAGTACATCGAAGTGCTGGACATCGCCGAGGATTTCGAGAAGAATCCCAAGCAGAAAATTCTATCCGACAAGGTGGTCGCCACCCTGTTCTTCGAGCCTTCTACTAGAACGCGCCTCAGCTTCGAGAGTGCCGCCAACCAGCTTGGTGCACGCATCATCGGTTTCTCGGACCCAGGCGGCACCAGCGTGCAGAAAGGCGAGTCGCTCCACGACACTATCGTCATGGTCTCCTCCTACTCCGACCTTATCGTGATGCGTAACCCAAAAGAAGGTTCTTCTCGCTATGCTTCCGAGGTCGCCTCCGTGCCCGTCATCAACGCCGGCGACGGCGCCAACCAGCACCCCACTCAGTGCATGCTCGACCTCTACAGTATCCGCAAAACCCAGGGCACCCTCGAGAACCTGCAGATTGCTATGGTCGGCGACCTGAAGTATGGCCGCACGGTACACTCTCTCGTACAGGCCATGTGCAACTTCAACGCCACTTTCCACCTCGTCTCGCCACAGGAACTCAAACTTCCCTCCTCCGTGAAGATGAGCATCAAGGACGCCGGCTTGAAGTACTACCAGTATACCGACATGCGCGACATCATCCCCACTGCCGACATCATCTACATGACCCGCGTGCAGCGCGAGCGCTTCCCCGACCCCATGGAGTACGAACGGGTCAAAGACAGCTGCATCCTCACCGCCTCCATGCTCGAAGGCTGCAAGCCCAACATGCGCATCCTCCACCCGTTGCCCCGTGTGAACGAAATCACCACCGACGTCGACAAAACCCCCTACGCCTACTACTTCCAGCAGGCTCAAAACGGCGTCTACGTGCGTCAGGCTCTCATGGCCGCCATTCTCGGTGTAAGATAACAATTAACGCAGAAAACATCAATACTATGGAAAACAAGAAAGAAATGGTTGTCTCCGCCATCGAGAATGGCACCGTGATCGACCATATTGCCACTGGTAGCGTCTACCAGGTGATTCGCATCCTCGGTCTCGAAGGTTACAAAGACGAAGTCCTCATCGGTAACTACCTCCACAGCGGCAAACTCGGCAAGAAGGGCATCGTGAAAATCAAAAACCGCCACTTCACCCGCGCCGAAATCGACAAAATCGCCCTCGTGGCTCCCCTCGCCACCATCATCGATATCGAGAACTACAAGGTCGTCAGCAAATTCCGCGCCGAAATTCCCGACCATATCGACAACGTCGTCCGTTGCGCCAACCCCAAGTGCATCACCAACGCCGAAGCTGTTCCCACTCGCTTCGATGTCGTCGACCGCGAGAACCTGAAGCTCCGCTGCCACTACTGCGAGAAGTTCACCTCCAAGGAAACCATGAAGTTCGTCGAATAGCGCGTTTGCCTATGTCCCGTAGCTACCTCCTCTCGCTGGCGGCCACCACGCTGGCCCTTGTTCTGGTTGCCTTTGTCCCGATGTGGCTCGCACCGCAGTCCTTCATCGTCGCGATGCCGCTCCTGCCGCTCTACTTCGCTGCGCTCGCCGCACTCCAGCATCTGCTCATCACACGGGCTATGGCGCGATCGCCAAAAACCTTCGTGCAGGTCTTTCTCGGCTCCACCATCGGTGTCCTCTTCATCCACCTCGTCGTGCTGGCCCTCTTCCTGATGTCGCGCCCGCTCGAGGGCCGTCGCTTCCTCATCGCCTTCTGCATCGGCTATGCGCTCTACCTGGTCTTCGAGACCGTGGCCCTCGTGCGCTTCGTCGACCGCGAAAAGAAACGCCGCCTCCAGTAGCGACATTCTGTGCACATAAAAAGAGAAACGGTGACCTTCGGGCCACCGTTTCTCTTTTTTCCCTATCTCTTCACCATCAGCCTCCGCGTCAGCGTCGTGTCGGCCGTCGTGATGCGCACCAGATAGGTTCCGGGAGCCAGGTCGGCCACCCCGATGTCCAGCGTGGCGCCCGTAGCAGTGTGGGTCGACACCAGCCGCCCCAGTGCATCCACTATCGCCACCTCGCCACCCCCCTCCGGCAGGCTCACTTTCACCACCTCGCTGGCCGGATTCGGATGCAGGCCGATTCCGTCTTCGACTGCAGCGTCTATCCCCTCCACGCTGTTGGTACTCACCCGCAGCGGTTGCGTCCACTCCGACTTGCCCCCGTCGCCACACAGCGTGCGCACACGCACGTCGTACTGTGTCGCGGGTTGCAGCCCTATCACCGTCATCGGGTTACTGGTCGTCGTCAGCCTCAACTCTCCGCACTCCACCTGCCACTTGCTGCCCGTCGAACTCCACCCCACCGTCACCGTGCTGGCACCGGCGTGCTGCAGTTCCAGCGCCGTCGGCGTCGGGCACTCCGGGTCCACGTCGCTGTCCGGCATCGTGAAACAAACGTGATTGCTCGAAATCGATGTGTCCGTCGGCGAGCACTCGGCCTTCACATACACCTCGTAGCTCTCGCCCATCGACAGCCCCGTCAGCACCACGCTGTCGGCCGCCACCGTGTGCAGGCTCCAGCTCCCCATGCCCGTCTGGCGGTGATACACCTTGTACACCGGCGAATTCCCCTCCCAGCGCACCGTCGCCGTCGTCGCATTCACCACTCCCGCCTCCACATGCGACGGCCGCTGGCACGTCGGCTCCTCCGTGCAGCGCACATACAGCTCGTAGCCCGTATGCGCCATGTTGCCGCTCGACGTGAAACGTATCGTCAGCGCCCCCTGCGTCGAGGTGCACAGCGTCGTCGTCATCGTGTCTCTTCCCGACGCCGTGTTGTACGTGAACACCGGCGCTCCAGCGGTACCCACACCGTCGTATATGTTCAGCGTAGCTCCCGACGAGCCGAAGCCGAACACCCCGCCGTAAACCTCCAGCTGGTTGCCCACGCCCTCCGGATACACCACCAGCGCCGAATTGCTGTTGTCCAGGTATCCCGCCACCGGTCCACCGTTGTCGTACACCACCAGCCCGCACCGCGTTATCGCATCCATCGCGCCGCTGTTGTTCATCACATACGTACCCGCTCCGAACTCCACACTCACCCACGGACTGCGGTCCTCGTTGTCGCACACGCTCCGCACATGTATGGCATACTTCCCGCCGCCCCGCAGCACCCCGTCCGGCACCGCATACTCCGTCTCATCCACCGTCGTGTACAGCGCCGTGTCCACACCGTCCACCGCCACAGTCACCGTGTCCACATACACCTGCCACTGCGTCGACGAACCGTAGCACGCCCAGCTGAACCACGTCGCCGCCGGATCACCCAGATTGTGGCCCGTCAGCTCCTCCGGCGGATAGCAGCTCGGAAGCATATACACGTCAATATCGTCTATCGCCACCCAGTGGTCGCCCGTGCTGTTCCACAGCCGCCCCAGCGCAATCCGCTCCCCGCTGCCCGAATACCGCGTGAAAAGATACGTGTGCCACACCCACGCATTGCGCGAATGGTCCGCGTCGAAGATTGTGTCTATCCACTCGATCAGATTCCCGCTCGCATCCGCCACACCAATCAAAATGCCGTCACCCTCCGCATCCGTACCGCACTTCGTCTTGAACGTGATGCCCAGCTTGCCAACCGTCATACCCAGATACGGCAGCACCGCCGGCTGCCCCGCCGAATAGGCGCGGAACATCAGCTCCCCGTCGCCGCTCGTCGCCGGCCAGTTGTTCCAACCCACATACGTCGGGTCATACGTCCAGCAGTCCGGCAACGAACCCGTCTCACTGTCGAAACCCTCGTGGTACGGCAGCCCCACGCTGTCGCAATCTGTGCTTTGGGCTGCCACAGCCATCGGAAACACGAAGGCCGCCGCCATCAGTAAAGTCTGTAAAGTGTGTCTCATAAGCATACCTCTTTTTATCGTTTCAAACTGCCTGCAAATATACAAAAAAAAATCCAACTCCCAACCCTCCACCCGAAATTTTATGTAAAATTAAACATCGGAAGCCCTTTCAACCTCCACCGCCACCACTCCATCGCCTCTACAATCCACTCATTTCCAATTCCCCCAGCCTTCCCCTCCTCTTCCCCTCCGGTATTTCTTATGTACTTCTTATGTATTTCTTATGTATTTCTTATGTTTTAAACATAAATAGTACATAAGATGTACATAAGAAGCCTCCGGCGCGCTTCTGCCCCCGTGCTATGTGCAAGCAACACAACGGATTTTTTCATAGGAATAGTGGAATGTTATGTGTTTCAAAAAAAAAAGGGGGGGGACGCAATACTGCGAGTGTAGCTGCGCATGCCTTATTTCGCGGTGGCGGTCTGTTTACCCGTTTACCGTTTACCGACAACAAAAGGGGCGCCGCCCATTGTAGGCAACGCCCCCGCGGTTGCAGTCGTCACAGCAATCAAGCGTACGCACGCACCGCAATGCCAGAAAGGTTGGTGTACCACTTCCCGTCGTGCTCGCGGCTCTCGGGCACAAATACCACCTCCACCATCCGCCCGTTGGCCAGACTCTTCAGCGATTCTACTTTGTCGTCTCCAAAGAAGTCAATCGCCATCTTTTTCGGGTTGTCGTTCACAGTTTCGACCACTAGGGTCTGTTTGCTCCAAAAGCTGCCGTCGCTCTTTTGGCCGCTTACCACGTCGCACTTTGCGTGCACTTTTCCAACGATTTTCATGCTTTTACTTTTTTGAATTTTACTGTTACCTTCGCGCCGTTCTTGGCTTTTCCCTGCTCCACAGCGGTTATACAGCCCAACAGACGCCATTTCGAAATTATCATCTTGACGGGTGTGTCGACACCTTCAACGCCGGCCTTCACTTCCAGCTGTTCCCGTGTGAACTCGTCCGGCATCTGCTCGAATAGCGACTCCCACCGGTTTACATTGCTGTAGGTAGTGTTCACATTGAAGCGCAGCAAATGCTGGTTCAGCATCATGTTGGCCACCCACACGGCAAACCCTTTCACGTTGCGCACGATCGTGGGTGTACGCTTCTCGCCGTATAGGAAGTAGGACAGCATGCCCGCTCTAAAACCGACCACAGCGGCTCTGCGGCAGAACACGTCGCGCGTGCGGTCTTCGCTTTTCACAGCCTCTGCCTGCTGCACCTTCAGCCAGCGGTCTAGCTCTTTGTTTAGCCAATCCAACTTCATTACGTGGTCCGGCTGCACTTCGTCGCCCTGTATGCTTATGTCGTTCAGTCGCACCAGCGCAGGGTCTACTATGGCCTTTTGTTCGTCGGTAAGCTCTTTCCATACCGGCATAGGCTTGCCGAATTGGTCGGGCAGCGTCACAAAGCACACCCTGCTCACCAAGCCGTCTTCCACATCGGGATAGAAGCGCCGCATGGCCTTCGGTGTGCCGCTGAACAGCGTGTTGTAGTACACCGGCACTATACCGCTGAACGAGTTCTCGCTGGCAAAGTCCTGACCGTAGCTGTCGTTGTCGAAAGCATTGCGCAGCAGGTCGCCGTAGTTGGCAAAGCCACTCTTGAAGGCTTTCGTCACAGTGTCTATCTCAGGTGCCATTGCGAACAGATGCAGGCCTTTGGCATCGTACATGCGCATTAACAGTTTCGTGATAGACATCTTCGGCGAACAATACCGTATCAGGCTATGCGGCCTCTGTCCCAGTATCTCGTCTTTATTAGCCTGCGTCACCTTGGTATTGAGCATCTTGATTTCCTTTATCTTGGCGTCGTACTCGCGCTCTTTTTCTCTCTGCTCTTCGTCGTGCTCAATCATCTGTCCCAGCTCGTACTCTACCATCCGGGTCATGAAGCTTTTACCGCTTGCCTGCGGTGCCTCCAAACTAACTTGGAACGATGGCGAGTGCATACGGCCGTCCAGATAGCGCGCTCTCAGCTTCGACCCAAGGGCACCCAGTATGGGCAGTTGGCACAACACCACTGCCGCCTTGAAGTCTTCCGGTGCAGTTTCAGTCATCTGCCGGATTATGGGTGGCAGTGCAGGCATCTGGCTGGCGTCGGTGGTTATTTCGTCGTCGTCTTCGGTCTCTCCAACCAGCTCCATACGCTTGGTGATGTTGTTTATCACGTCTTTTAGGTCGCGTGGCATTTCTGTGGCTCGCGTACCACCTATGGCACTGTGTACCAACTGTTTCATTTCGCCCTCCGGAAGACCGTATGTCGGCATTATCGACAGCAGCACTTCCTCGTCAAAGTCGGCTATATACTTCAGTCGGGTGGCCAACTTATACAGTTTGGCGTTCCTTTCCCCTTTCTCCGGCTCTCCACCGTTCCTCTGTAGCCATTCCTTGGCTATCTGCGAGTACTTGATGCCTTTGTACGTCAGCTCTTCCTGCGGCTTAACAAGTGCGGCAGGAACTGCGGTCTCCGCATCTTTCAGCGACAAGTACGCAACCGGTTCGCTCTCCGGTTTGGCTCCGACTTCATACACCGTTCCAGGTGCTGGTTCATCCAGGAACATCTTGCCGTCCATGAAGTAGGTGTAGTCGTCTGTCACCAAGAACGAACTGCGGGCGAAGTCTTTACATACTCCGTCGTACTCCACACCCAGCTCGCCGGAAAGCCACCGTTGGCATTCTTCGATGGTCTTGAACTCCGGCCGGCACTTGGCCACAACCCTCACACCGTGCTGGCTGGCAGTCATACCGACAAACATGATGCCCAGCGCATCTATCTTGCTACATATCTGCTTGCTGTACACCTCGAAAGGACTGTCCACATGGTCTATGTCCAGCATGAACAAACCGCTGGGACGTGCTTTCGACGCAAGTCTGCGACCCTCGAAACTCGCCTGCCATGTGACGATAGGCAACTGCTTTTTCAGTTCACCTCGTTTGTCGGCATCGGTTTCGGCGGCTATCATGTCGCACACCCTGCGCACTTTCTCGCTTGTGGCATACTGCAGATACACCTCTCGGGTGCATACAACCGGTTCGGTACTCTTCACACTCGGGTACAAGCTGAATATCACTTTGTACCTCCTTTCTTCCATTCGTAGACCAATGTAGCTAGCATATCACGCAAATCGGTCTTACATTTACGGTCGCCTATGGACTCTATCTCCATGTGACCGTCGTCCCACAACGAGCAGTTGACCATACAAACGCACTTACTGTTTTTCAGCGGCTTCATATACATATGGTCATGCTGTTTGAAGCTAGTGCTTGTGTTATTACTTTCTGGCATATATATTATTGTTTTGTGATGTTATTCTTTCTGCTAGATTTATGATGATGACAGATACCTTCATTCCTAACCTCCTTCCTCTAATGTTACCCTCTCAAAATGCACACTCCTACCGTCTTTTCGTAGATGTGAAGAACAACGAAACATACTTTCATCACAACCAACACACCATCTAAAAACACACCGGCCACATGAATTACTGTACACACCATCATCCTCAACACATTTGACAGCGAAAGTCTCACCAACCTTGAGTTCAATAGCCATTACTCCTCTACCTCCTTCCTATTCTTCTTGTCGTACTCCACGGCCTTTGCCGCATCCCGAAGTTCAGCAATAAGCACACTGCTCAAATACTTCAATCCGCCGTTGAAACGGAACGTCAGCGTATATCCACCGTCATTCCGTCTCACCAAGCGGCTGTGAAGCGTCCGCCCTATCTCCACACTCCGCGGACCGCGCGGCGCCGCCTCTCGGAAATTCAGCTCGTTCTCGTACGAATTAATCAACATACGGCCAGTCATAGGACGCAGATTTGCGTCGCCTTTGTTGGTAATCACCTTGGCTGTGATGTCACCATACCGCTGGTACTTGACATCGGTCTTTTTCTCTTCATCCATACTTTTTGTTGTTTTTTGGTTTTCGGCTGCAAAAATATACCGTAGCCCCTGAAAATTTTTCCAAGCTACACCGGTAAACGGGTAAACGGTAAAAACTCAGCAACTTACACCCTCAATTAAGTTAATAATGAAACATTCTATTATATTCATAAATAATAACCTTACACCCTTCCCGACATTTTCACCCATTTACCGTTTACCCGTTCACCAATTCAAAAACTTTTCCTATCTTTGCACCATCAAACATAAATGATAAAAGCCATGGAAAAAGATTGTAACTTACTATTTGACAGCAACTTACGGGGGGGGGCACGCTGCCTCTCAGTATCGTAAAAACACGTCTATCCCTATTCTGCCGCCGCAAGTGGCACTGCGAACACTACCTCCTGCCACCAGAACACCGCATGGCGGTAGCCTACGCCCTCATGTATTTCCACAACTACAGCGCCCTCCAGGTCGCCACAATCCTCTGTTGCAGCAAAACAACCTACTTCAACGACATCAGCAAGGCAAAATTCACCCTTGGACTATACCCAAGAAATCCGGCTCGTCGACTGCTCGAGGACATTCAGGCGCTAGAAAGCTATATATTATATAATGCAAAATACATGCGTTGAACCCCAGCGACATATCAATCAATCACCACACGAAGCGGCCACATCGGCCGCTTTCTTCGTACCTTTGCACCGAAAAACAAACAGAACCATGAAAGTCAAAGTATCCAAAGAAGAAATCCAGCGCGTCCTCGACGACCCCGAACAACGCAAAGTCGCCAAAGTCAACGCTTCAGACCCTTGGTGGGTCATTGCCCTCAAAGTCATTGCCTACCTTATAGGCCTACTCCTTGCCGGCACCGCAACTGCCGCCGCCGCCCAAACCGCCGCAACAGCACTCTTCCCCATTTTATAATATATATTATATATGGCCTAACTCTCACCTAACTCTCACCTAACTCTCACCTAACTCTCACTCCGACGAAATAAACAAACCTTGTTAATAAACAATATTAACCAACCAAAACCAAATAAACCATGTCCAAATCAACCCATCTTCTCGGCAAGACCAGTGGCCGCGTAGGCGCCACCGTCTTCAAAATCGTACACGGACAGCAGATTGTCCAGGAGTACCAGCCCAAAGTGGCCAACCCCAACACCTCGGGCCAAATCAACCAGCGCGCGCGCTTCAAGCTCCTCTCGCAGCTCGCAGGCGTTATGGCACCCTATGCCGTCTACACCCGCGAAGGCCTCACCTCGCCGCGCAATGTCTTCAGCCGCGTAAACTCGCGCAACATCGTAGCCGCCGACGGTAATGCCGCAGCCGCCATGCTCGACATGCAGTTCGCAAAAGGTGTTCTTTCGGCTCCCGCTATAGGAAACATCGACCGCGGCGAGACTATGACCGAAATATCGGTCGCCGAAACGGTCACCAAAGACACCTTCGACGAGATAGTGTACCTCGTGTTCAAGCGCAACCAGGACGGCAAGATCGCCCTTCATGCCAACGGAACACTTCCCTGGAATGAAAACCGTGGTGCCTTCGACGGTGCGTATCCATCGATTGCGAACGAACAGTTCGTGTATCTCTACGGCGTCAAGTTCAAAGACTCCTTGAGCAAAAACAACTACGAAAACTACGTGGTTGGTAACAGCTCAGACATCGCAACCCTCATCAGCAATGGCATCATTTCGATGGACAACGCCCAGTTCAGCGAAACAACCGCCGGTCGTTTGGATGCCACAAGCGCCGATGCCTACGACATCAAGGTCTACTCGCAGAATCCGCAGGGTGGCACCGTCGCAAAGACGTCTGCATCCGGCAATGTGACCCTCACAGCCACACCGGCAGCCGGTTACATATTCGTCGGCTGGCGTCGCACCGGCACGCAGGAAGTCGTCAGCACCAACCCCTACACCTTCGTCCCCGTCAAGAACGAAACCTTCTGGGGTATGTTCATCCAGCAGAGCCCGCAGGCTTAAGAAATCTTTCTCCATCCACTCTTTGTGTGTACGTCACAAGGGCACCCGTAAAGATGCCCTTGTCGTTTTTTGTCGGGTAAACGGTAAACGGGTAAAACAATAACACCACTACACAATAAACACCCTCAACCCTCGTTACCATTACATGACAGCACTGATAGCAATAATCATATTTCTAAGTATTTTCGAACTCGCAGTACGAAACGACCCCGACTGGTGGGACACTCGCCGTGGCACAGACCGCCGTCTATGGATACTACGCATACCTCCATACCTGGCACTGAAACTACTCCAACTCATTCAACGCAGGCGTTGATTGCTTCTCCGAAGCGGCCGCGCTGTTCGCGCTCAGCGGTATATAGGAATATTATGTATTTTTATCCCCCCCTTTTTTTTTCTTCTTTCTGGTATTATTTGTTTTTTTATCCGTTGTGTGCTTGCACCCCTTCCCTTCGCCCCTACGCCCACACATCCCCACGCACGGCCTGCGGCGCTGAACGGTGGGAGAAGTAAGGGCGGGGATCAGAGGGCGCCGGCGAGGACGACGGTCATGGAGGCTGGGTCGAGCAGATCGGCGGCCAGCCGCTGCAGGTCGGCTGGGGTGGTGGAGGCCAGAGCCTGGCGCAGGTTGTCGGTGAGGCGCTCGTCGACGTGGTTGGCGGTCATGTCGCAGAAGCGCTGCGAGAGTTCGAAGACGCCGTCGACGGAACGCAGGAAGTCGCCGACGAATACGTTGCGGACGAGCTGCAGCTCGCTGTCGGAGACGGGTTGAGTGCGGAGCCGGTCGAGTTCGGCGAATACCTGCCGCACGGCGTCGTCGGCGTGTCCGGCGGCGATGTCGGCGAGGATGTAGAAGACTATGGAGTCGCGGTAGATCTGGGTGTGGGCGTAGATGCCGTAGGTGTAGCCTTTGTCCTCGCGCAGGTTGCTCATGAGCCGCGAGCCGAAGTAGCCGCCGAGGAGTGTGGTGAGGATGAGGAAGGAGGCGTAGTCGGGGTGGTCCCAGGTGAGCGGGAGGAGGCGACCGATGCGGAGGGAGGTCTGTACGGACTGTGGGAGCGGGATGCGGAGGACTGGGAGTGGAGAGTGGAGAGTGGAGAGTGGAGAGCAGGCTGCCGCACCTGGATGTTCTCCGTTCTTCGTTCTCCGTTCTCCACTCTCCACTCTCCGTTCTCCACTCTCCACTCTCCGTTCTCCACTCTCCGTTCTCCACTCTCCACTGCCGGCGAGGACTGTGGTGTGGGGTTGGCCGATGTAGTGGTCGACGATGTGCCGGCGCACGATGTCGGGCGTGAGGCGGAGTGGGTCGGCGGCGGTGGCGTAGCGTCCCAGCGGGTGGTCGGGGCCGAAGAGTGCCTGGTAGAAGTGGCGGCGCGCCAGGTGCGAGGAGCGTTGCTCGAGGGCGGCGATTTCGGCGTGGCGCCGGTGGCACCAGATGTCGAGGTCGGCGTCGGAGAAGGCCGGTGCGCCGAGCATGTCGGCGATGATGGACATGAGGTCGTCGGCGTGACGGCTGAGGGTGTAGAAGGTGAGCGACGACTGGTAGGTGTCGCTGCTGGGGTCGGAGATGATGCCGCGGAAGTCGAGGTATTCGGCCAGACGGGCGGAGTCGAGACGGGAGGTGGCGGTGACGAGCATGCGGGCGGCTGCAGAGGCGACGAGGGGTTGCCGCTGGCAGGCGCTGCCGGCCTGGAAGAGGAGGTCGATGCGGAGGAGCGGCGTGGTGCCGGAGCGGAAGAGGTAGATGTCGGTGCCGGGAAGTCTGACGGGCTGCAGGGATGCGGTGTCGGGCAGGGTGATCATGGGAGGTGATAGGTGATAGGTGAAAGGTGAGAGGTGATAAGCTTAATTCGAAATTGAAATCAGAAGAGTAGGGTTAGTTTGAGGTTGATTTGGCGGGCAGTGAGGTAGTTGGGTACACGGTAGGGATGGCCGTCGTAGTCGGTGACCCAGAGGTAGGAGACGACGTTGCGTATGTTGAAGAGGTTGAATATCTCGACGCCGAGCTGTATGTCGTCGACGAGCCGGAAGAGGCGTGCGTTGCGGAGGGCGGCGAAGCGCGAGAGTTGGACGGTGTTGCCCCAGTCGACGCGGAGGTAGGAGGGGAGGCGGAGTGCGACCTGCTGGCGGCCGTAGGGAGCGGTGATGGGCATACCGGTGGCGTAGACGAGGCTGAGGCTCATGCGCCACCAGGGCATGTCGGGTATGTAGTCCTGGAAGAATATCTTGGCCGAGAAGCGCTGGTCGGTGGGACGGTCGAGCCAGCCGAATTCGTCGCCCTGTATGTCTTCCTGTGTACGCATGAGCGAGATGCTGGCCCAGGACTCGAGACCGTCAACGAACTGGCCGTTGATGCGTAGGCTGATGCCGGCGGCATAGGCTACGGCCGACTGGTCGGGGTGGTAGGTGATGCGGAGGTTGTCGACGGTGTAGGGTACGAGGTCGGTGATGTATTTGTAGTAGATGTCGGCGGTGATTTTGAAGGGGCGATTCCAGAGGCGGAGGTTCCAGTCGGCGGTGGCGGTAGTCTGGTAGGAGGTTTGTGGGCGGAGAGTGGCGTCGAGGGTGCCGTCGGGGAAGCGGTATTCGCGGTAGAAGGGAGCCTGCTGGTAGATGCCGGCAGCCAGACGGAAGAGGAGGTCGTGCTGCCAGCGTGGCTTGAGGCTGGCGCTGAGTCGCGGGCTGAGAATGGAGCGGAGGCCGGTGTGCTGCTGCCAGTCGTAGCATTGCAGACTGCTGTTGTAGAGGCCCCCTCGGAGGCCGGCGGTGAGTACGAGGTCGGCTCCGTGGCGGAGGGTGAAGTTCCAGTCGCGATGGACGAAGGCTGTGGCCCGGAGGGTGGAGATACCGCCGTGGGCATTGGCGAATTGCTGCAGTATTGGGGGATTGGGACTGTTGGCGCTGTCGCCGGGCTGCAGTGGCGATAGAGGCATAGCGAAACCTGCCGAGTCGGAGAGTCGCCATTCGCGCAGTCGGTCGTCGACCTGCTCGTACTGCACTTTGGCGCCGAGCTGCCAGGTGCCAAGGGTAGCCTGACGGATGGCGCGCAGGTCGAGAGAGTGTATGTTGGTGGCGAGTCGGTTGCGGGCGTGCTCGAGGAAGGTGCCCACTCCGAGGTCGAAGCGTTCCACCTCGCCCACCTGCTCGCCCATACCGAGCATGTAGAGCCAGTACTGGCTTTGTACGTCGTAGCGTTCGTTCTCGGCAATATGCTGGGTGGCGAGGTTGCCTTTGAAGCGCCAGTTGTCATTTGGACGGTAGTCGAAGGTGATGGCCCCGAGGAGGGTTGCATAGCGGTCCTCTTCGGCACCGTCGAAGTAGACGTCGAGCTCGAAAGAACGTTGGCCGAAGGCGGTGGTCTGGCTTTCGGGCACGAGGCCGTATACGTTGCGGCTGAACATGGCCACCATGCCGATGTCCAGTTTGTCGCTGACGCGGCAGTTGGTGAGAGCCTGGAGGTCGGTGTAGCTGGTGGAGTAGCTGCCACGGGTGTCGAGCGAGGATAGGAGGTAGCGGTTGCTGTGCTGACGTAGACCGGCGGCGTAGCTCCAGCGCTCCCCCACCCTGCCCTGCACGGTGGCGCTCCCGCCGAGCAGGCTCATGGACACTTTGCCACCAAAGCGGTCGACCGGGCGGCTGTAGGTGATGTCGAGCACCGAGGACATCTTGTCGCCGTAGGTGGCGTCGAATCCGCCGGGCGAGAAGAGTATGTAGTCAACCAGGTCGGGGTTGATGATGCTCATGCCCTCCTGCTGGCCGCTGCGGATAAGCATGGGGCGGAATATCTCGACGCCGTTGATGTAGACGAGGTTCTCGTCGAAGGAGCCACCGCGGACGGAGTACTGGCTGCTGAGCTCGTTGTTGGAGTTCACGTCGGGCAGTGTCTTCAGGAGACTTTCCACCCCGCTGCCGGGTCCGACGGCGTCGTCGAGCTTCTGCACATCGATTTGACGGAAGCTGGACTGGCGGGTTTTCTCGTCGCTCACCTCGACGGCATCGAGGCTTTTGGCTGTAGCCTTGAGGGATATGTCCAGCGGCAGACGGCCTTTCACCAGCAGGCGCACCTCGCGGGGTTCGTAGCCGGTGTAGGAGAAGCGCAGTGTCACACTGTCGGATTGGGCGATCTTGATGGAGTAGGAACCTCGGGCGTCGGTAGCGGTACCGGCAGGCTGGCCTATCACACCGACGTTGACCATCTCGAGCGGTGCGGCGGTGCGACTGTCGCTCACCACACCCTCCACCACTCCCTGTGCGGCGGTGTGCACCAGGGCGGCGGTGATGAAGAGTATGAGTATCGCAATCCGTTTCACTACAGCAATAACACACAGCGTTCTCTTTTATTGTGCCAAGCAGGACAAAAAATGAGGAAGGACCCGATTTCGCACCGGGCCCTTCCTGATATGTTCTATGGGGAATTGGTATCAGCCTTCCTGCTGGATTTCTTCCAGACGGGCGTTGACGGCCTTCAGCTCGTCGTACATCTCCAGGCGGGCATAGACGGTCTTGAGGGCGGTGAGGCAGTTGAAGAGGTTGGGACGGTTGGCAGCCTTGGTGCTCGAAGGCAGTGCATCGAGGAAGGTGATGGCTGAGGTGAAGTACTGCACCGACTCGCGGAAGAACTCGTTGCTTTCGGCAAGCAGCTTGTCGTAGAGGCCGCTCTCGTCGTCGGGAGGTACTGCGTTGGCGGCATCGAGCTTGTCGACACCACGGTTGAAGATCATCTTGCCCATGCCGAAGTTGGCCTCGAACTGGTTGGGTGCAAGAGCCAGCGACTCTTTGTAGCGGGCTTCGGCGCCGGCATAGTCCTGTGTGGTCTCCAGGATGGTGGCGGCCAGGCTCAGTATCTGCGGGTAGATGTGGATGGAGTCTTTGGTCTTCTCGAGGGCCATGTTGATCATCTCCTTGCCCTTCTCGAGGTTCTCGTTGAGCAGGTAACCCTCGGCGGTGAGCAGGTAGGCGTTGTAGTCGTCCTTGCAGTTCTTCATGTAGCTGTTCGCCACCTTCATCGCTGCCTCCTTGTTGTCTTCATCCTTGTAGATGTTGAACAGGGTGCGGTATACAAACTGCTTGTCGGTACGCTTGCGGATCAGGTTGTTGAAGTACTTCTTCATGTTGTCGTTGTCCTTCATGGCATAGGCGCTGATGCCGGCGATGTACATCGACTCGCTGGCAAACTTGCTGTTGCCCGAGTTGTTGAACATCTCGATGGCCTTCTCGGCAGCCTCCAGGGCTTCGGCGTACTTCTGGTTGTTGTAGTTCTCGGTAGCGCGACCGTAGTACTCGTTGCCAACATAGCTGAACACCGAGTTGTTCTCGTTGGCGTACTCGTTCTTCGTGTCAAGTCGCTTGCACTCCATAGCGGCGGCATAGGCCTGCTCGGCCCAGTCGGGTGCCAGGTCTTTGAACTTCGACTTGGGGTTCGAGGCCTCTCCTCCGATGCGGCTATAGATAAGGCCCTTGTAGCACCACGTCTTGGCGTCTTCCTTGGTCGACTCGTGCTCGCAGGCTGCGTCGATCTCGGCCTTTGCCTTCTTCAGGTAGTTCTTCTTCAGGTCCTGTATAGCGCTCTGCACATTGAGGTTCTGTGCACTTACGCCAGCGGTGAGCGCGCTGAGGGCCACAATCATGGCAATCTTTTTCAGTTTCATAGCTATTCTCTGTTTTTATTGGTTATTTACTCTTTAGTATCGCCACCCTCCACATTATTGCTCTCGGTGTCGATATTGTTTTCTTCGGCGGTATTCACGTCGGCCTGCTGCTCCTCCTCATCGTCGGTCGGCACCTTGGTGATAGAGGCTATATAGTCCTTGCCGCGCAGGTCGATCAGCTTCACACCTTGTGTTGCTCGGCCCAGCACCCTCAGGTCGGCCACCTTCATGCGGATGGTGATACCCGAACGGTTGATTATCATCAGGTCGTGGTCGTCGGTCACATTCGTCACCGCCACCAGCGAACCCGTCTTCTCGGTGATCTGCATCGCCTTCACACCCTTGCCGCCACGGTGCAGTGTGGCACGGTAGTCGGCCAGCGCCGAGCGTTTGCCGTAGCCGTGCTCCGTCACCACCAGCAGGTTCTCGTCCTCGCTGGGCAGACACAGCATGTCGATGGCGGCATCGTCCTCGCCGTCCAAATCCATACCCTTCACGCCCGATGCTCCGCGTCCCATCGCGCGGAACTCCTTCTCCGGGCAGATCATCACCTTGCCCTTTTTCGATGCAATCAGCATGTAGCTCTCGCCGTCGGTGAGGCGGGCCGTCAGCAGTTCGTCGCCCTCGCGTATGCCCACAGCGATGATACCGTTGGTGCGCGGACGCGAATAGGCCTCCAGCGAAGTCTTCTTCACTATGCCGCTGCGCGTGCACATCACTATATAGTGGTTGCCCACGTACTCGGCATCGCTCAGCGTCTCCACATTCACGTATGCCTTCACCTTGTCGTCGGGCTCAATGTTTATGCAGTTCAGTATCGGGCGACCCTTGGTGTTGCGTTCACCCTCGGGCACCTCGAAGGCGCGCATCCAATAGCAGCGACCCTTCTCGGTGAACAGCAGCAGGTAGTTGTGGTTGGTGCAGGTGAAGATATGCTCCACGAAGTCCTCCGACCTCACGGCACTGCCCTTCGACCCAACGCCTCCGCGGCTCTGCGTACGGTATTCCGCCAGCGGCGTACGCTTTATGTAGCCCTTGTGCGAGATGGTGATCACCACCTGCTCGTCCGGTATCGTGTCCTCTATGCGGAAGTTGGCGGCATCGTACTTGATCATCGTGCGACGCTCGTCGCCGTACTTCTCCTTCAGCTCGGCCAACTCGTCCTTTATCACCTGCATCAGCACATTGTGGTCGCCAAGTATCTCCTTGCACCTCTCTATGAAGCGCATCTTCTCGTCATACTCGTCCTGCAGCTTCTGGTGCTGCAGACCCGTGAGCTGGGCCAGTCGCATGTCCACGATGGCGCGCGCCTGCAGGTCGCTGAACTGGTAGCGGTCCACCAGCCCCTGCCGCGCCTCGTCGGGCGTCTTGCTCGCCCTTATCAGCGCCACTATCTCGTCGATGATGTCTATGGCTCGCAGCAATCCCGAGAGTATGTGTGCCCTCTCCTCGGCCTTCGCCATATCGTAGCGCGTGCGACGCGTCACCACTTCCTCGCGGTGCTCTATGAAATACTGTATCAGCTGCTTCAGGTTCAGCAGCTGCGGACGCCCGTGCACCAGCGCGATATTGTTCACCGCGAAACTCGACTGCAGCTCCGTGAACTGGAACAGCTTGTTCAAAATCACATTAGGCACCACGTCGTTGCGCAGCACATACACCACCCTGATACCGTCCTTGTCACTCTCGTCGCGTATATCCAGTATACCCTCTATCTTACCCTCCTTCACCAGGTTGGCGGTCTTCTTGATCATCTCGCTCTTGTTCACGCCATAGGGAATCGTGGTGGCCACAATCAGATTGTGCCCCTTCGCATCCTCCTCTATCGCCGTGTCCGCACGCAGTATGATGCTGCCGCGGCCCGTCGTGTAGGCCTCGCGCACACCGTTGTAGCCGTATATGATACCGCCCAGCGGGAAGTCCGGAGCCTTCACATACTGCATCAGCTCCTCGATCGTGATGTCGCGGTTGTCGATGAAAGCCATGCAGCCGTCCAGCACCTCGCTCAGGTTGTGCGTCGGCATGTTGGTGGCCATACCCACCGCGATGCCGTTCGAACCGTTCACCAGCAGATTCGGTATCTTCGCCGGCAGCACCGAAGGCTCCTCGCCCTCGTTGTCATACGTCGGCACCATATCCACCGTCTCCTTGTCTATGTCGGCCACCAGCTCGTTGCTTATCTGCTTCAGCCGGGCCTCAGTGTATCGCATGGCAGCCGGCGAGTCGCCGTCGATCGAGCCGAAGTTACCCTGGCCGTCCACCAGCGTGTAGCGCATCGACCAGTCCTGCGCCAGTCGCACCAACGCACCGTAGATGCTCGAGTCGCCGTGTGGGTGATACTTACCCATCACGTCGCCCACAATGCGGGCACTCTTCTTCGTCGGGGTGTTGTAAAGGATGCCGTTCTCATTCATCGAATAAAGTATGCGACGATGCACCGGCTTGAAACCGTCGCGCACATCGGGCAATGCTCGCGCCACAATCACAGACATGGCATAGTCGATATAGGCCGTCTTCATCGTCGTCTCTATATCTACGCGAGTGATTTTTCCATTCTCTGTATCCATCAATATTATTATATTATTCTATTATTCAAATGTTTAACGGCGCACCCACCATGCGTCTTGAAACACAAAAATACAGTTTTTTTTCCATTCCGCCGCAAATTTCACCTCTTTTTTAGCACAATTTTTTCAACACTCTCCACTCTCAACTCTCCACTCTTCACTCTCAACTCTCCATGTACTTCTTATGTATTTCTTATGTTGTATTTATGTTTAAAACATAAGAAATACATAAGAAATACATAAGAACGATATAAGAACTACCGGAGGGGATCAGGAGAGGAACCGGAGAGGAACTGATTATCAGTACATAAGAACACCTCGAGGCTCGGTATGTATTCAGTATCAGCCACTAAGGCATCAACAAACCGCACGCGAAAACGACTCCCTGCGGCGGCACCGGCGGCGTATCCACATGAGGCTGTTGATAATATGTGCTGGCATCGAATTTGCAATACAACTAATTGTAGTACTTTTGCAATTCGAAATACTATGGCATCGAATATGAACAATACCAACGTAACGGAAAATACACGCCGTGCCTCGAACTTCAGCCGCGACGAAGCCATGCGCCTCAAAAACGGCGGCATCGGCGTGGAACACCTCTTCCTCGGCATCATGCGCGTACCCGAGTGCTCGGCCGTGGCCATGCTCTCGGCCCTCGGCGTCGACTGCAACGACGTCAAGGAGCGCATTGAACGCAGCGTAAGCCAGGCCAGCGCCGACATACGCTACTCGTCCGACAGCGAGATACCCATGCTGCGACAGACCGAGAAGGTGCTCCGCCTCAGCTATCTGGAAAGCATCAAGATGAAGTCGAAAGAGATACACACCTACCACCTCATCCTGGCCATACTGCAGGAAGGCGACAACCTGGTGAGCAACCTGCTGCAGAAAGCCGGCGTCAACTACGAACGCTTCGCCCGTGCCGTGCGCGGCCACGCCCAAGGCGAGGCCGACGAAAGCGGCCAACTGCCCGACTTCAGCGCCCAGACCAGCGACGACGACAACGACGACCCCTTCGCCGACCCCGACCTCGAGTCCAAAGCCGCCCCCTCGGCCAAAGCCAAAAGCAAAAGCGGCACCCCAGCCCTCGAAAACTTCGGCCGCGACCTGACCCTGCTCGCCGAACAGGGCAAACTCGACCCCATCGTGGGCCGACAGAAGGAGATGGACCGCATAGCACAGATTCTCTCTCGCCGCAAGAAGAACAACCCCATCCTCATTGGCGAAAGCGGCGTCGGCAAAAGCGCCATCGCCGAGGGACTGGCCATGCGCATCGCCGAGGGCAACGTGCCGCGCACCCTATTCGGCAAACGCCTGATGAGCCTCGACCTGGCAAGCCTCGTCGCCGGCACCAAATACCGCGGCCAGTTCGAGGAACGCATGAAAGCCATCATCAACGAACTCGAGCAGCACCCCGAAATCATCATCTTCATCGACGAAATACACACCATCGTGGGCGCCGGCTCGGCCAGCGGCTCGCTCGACGCCAGCAACATGTTCAAGCCCGCCCTCTCGCGCGGAACCATACAGTGCATAGGCACCACCACCCTCGACGAGTACCGGCAGTACATCGAGAAAGACACCGCCCTCGAGCGCCGCTTCCAGAAAGTGCTGGTCGAACCCGCCACCCCCGAAGAAACCCTCGAGATACTGCAGAACATAAAGGACAAGTATGAGGACCATCACCTGGTGCGCTTCAGCGACGAAGCCCTGCAGGCCTGCGTCGACCTCACCGAACGCTACGTGAGCGACCGCCTGCAGCCCGACAAGGCCATCGACGCCCTCGACGAGGCCGGCGCCCGCGTGCGCATAGCCAATGTGCGGGTGCCCGACGAGATTGTCAGCCTCGAGGCCGAAGTGGCCCGCGTCGCCGAGCAGAAGAAAGAGGTGCTGGCCACCAAGCGCTACAGCGAAGCCGCCGAACTGCGCGACCAGGAGCGCGACCTCACCGCCAAGCTCGCCGACATGAAAAAGCAGTGGGAAAACGACGAGAAAGAACGCCGCGTCACCGTGCGTCAGGCCGACGTGGCCGCCGTGGTGGCCATGATGACCGGCGTGCCCGTGGAGCGCATTGCCGAAAGCGAGCAGGGGCGTCTGCTCAGCATGGAAAGCGAACTGAAAGGCAGCGTGGTGGGCCAGGACGAAGCCATAGCACAGATAGCCAAAGCCATACGCCGCAACCGCGCCGGCCTCAAGGACCCCAACCGCCCCATAGGCTCCTTCCTCTTCCTCGGCCCCACCGGCGTCGGCAAAACCTACCTCACCAAGATACTGGCCAAATACCTCTTCGACAGCGAAAGCGCCATGATACGCATCGACATGAGCGAGTACATGGAGAAGTTCGCCGTCAGCCGACTCATAGGAGCGCCTCCGGGATACGTGGGCTACGAAGAAGGCGGCCAGCTGACCGAGCGCGTGCGCCGCAAACCCTACAGCATTGTGCTGCTCGACGAAATCGAGAAAGCCCACCCCGACGTGTTCAACGTGCTGCTGCAGGTGCTCGACGACGGTGTGCTCACCGACGGCATCGGTCGCAAGGTCGACTTCAAGAACACCATTATCATCATGACCTCGAACATAGGCAGCCGCCAGCTGAAGGACTTCGGCGTCGGCGTGGGCTTCAACACCGCCGCCCGCATAGCCGAACGCGACGCCATGCAGCGCGACGTCATAGAGAAGAGCCTGAAGAAGAGCTTCGCCCCCGAATTCATCAATCGCATCGACGACATCATCTACTTCAACAGCCTCAAGCGCGAGGACATACACCGCATCATCGACATCGAGCTGCACGGCCTGTTCGACCGCATACGCCAGATGGGCTTCGGCGTCACCATCGACGAGAAGGCCAAGGACTATCTGGTGGCCAAGGGCTGGGACGAGCAGTACGGCGCCCGTCCGCTGCGTCGTGCCATACAGCGCTACATCGAGGACGACCTGGCCGACGAGATAATCAAGGCCGACATACTGCCGGGCGACACAATATGCATCACCTGCAGCGACGCCGACGACGGTGGCGAGGGCAAGATTGTCTTTGAAATAGAGAAGGGCGAGACCAGCCGGCAGCTGGAAGAAAGCTTCAACGCCGAGCCAGAACCCATCGAATGACCTCGTCGGTGTACTGTCCGAACACCGTCTGCCCCGTGTAGTTATAGACACACGAACTGAAACCGCCGATGTTGTATTCCAGCAGCATCGGCTTTTCATTTGCAGCAACGGCTATGTCGAGAGCCAGAAGATGATGGTGCGGTATGCGCGAGGCGACGTAGCAGGCCAGGTCGACCACCTTGTCCCAGCAGGGCAGGTCGCAGCCGACAAAGGGCTTGTGGCGCCCCATGATGTCGAAGGCATCGCCCCGCAGACGCCCATGCTCGACGTCGATACCGACATATAGTCCACCAGCAACGGCGTTGTCGACCACCGAGCCCTCGTTCCCCATACGGAAGATGCCACAGGTGAGGTGCGGCTGCAGGTCGACAACCGAGCGGTAGACCACCAGACGCATGGTATTGACCGAGGTGGAGCAGAACTGCGCCATGAGAGGATGCTGCACAATGGCTTCCTGCAGCACCCAGTCGCTGCCATAGGCCGTCAGCATCGCCTCGTCGAGGGGTAGACCGGTATTGCTTACGTAGTTGTCCCCCACCCTGTCGAAACGCAGTATATGCTCGCCGCACGAGCTGGCTATCGACGGCTTGAGTATCAGCGGCACCTGAAGTCCGGCAAGGGATGTGGCATAATCGATGGGGCCGCCACCTACACGGCGGGCCACTGTGCGAGGCACCACATCGGCGTCGAGCAGCAGCGGGAACATATTCTTGTCCTCGTACACATCCCACAGGTGGCGCGGATTGAGCGTAGCCTCGACGATGTTGTGCATTATATCCTCGGGGATGATGTCGGGCGTGGGGCCGCAATAGTGAGAGAAGAGACGGTAGCTGTAGGGTTCGACCCATCGGCTCAGCTGGTGCCATTTGGCCTTGTAGGCCTCTTCGCCGGCAGCCTTGCCCATAGGAAAGCCTGCACGCTCGAGGGCGCGGCGATAGTAGCGGCGGTAGAGCAGATGGCTGCTCAACTGCTTGCCTAGCAGGCGCTTGATGGTCTGTTTTATCGGGTTGCTCATTGCAAAACAACAAGAGGATGTCTACTGCTGACAGTAGCACACCCTCTTGTTCTTGTTGTTGTATTATTCAGCCCAGACGGCCTGCAGGTTGCGGTCGCCGTAGGCGTCGTCGATCTTGCTGATGGTGGGCCAGTACTTCTCGGTGTGAGGCAGCGGGAAGGCGGCTTTCTGGCGGCTGTAGGGCAGCGTCCATTCGTCGGCGCAGACCACCTGCATGGTGTGCGGAGCGTTGCAGATGGGGTTGCATTTCTCGTCGCTCTTGCCGGTCATGATGTCGTCGATCTCCTGACGGATGGCAATCATGGCGTCGCAGAAACGGTCCAGTTCACTCAGCGGCTCGCTCTCGGTGGGCTCGACCATAAGGGTGTTGTGCACCGGGAAGGCCACGGTGGGAGCGTGGAAGCCATAGTCCATAAGGCGCTTGGCGACATCGCCGACGCTGACCTTGAGGCTGAATTCGCTGAAGTCGACAATCATCTCGTGGCCGCACATGCCGTTCTTGCCGGTGTAGAGTATCTTGTAGTACTTCTGCAGGCGGGCACGGAGGTAGTTGGCGTTGAGGATGGCGTGGGTGGTGGCCGAGGTGAGGCCTTCGCCACCGAGCATCAGCAGGTAGCCGTAGGTGATGGGCAGGAGCATGGCGCTACCATAGGGAGCGGCGGCCATGGTGTTGCCCTTCTTGCCACCGACCTCGATGACAGGGTGCGAAGGCAGGTAGTCGACCAGTTTCTGGCTCACACAGATGGGGCCTACGCCGGGACCGCCACCGCCGTGAGGCATGGCAAAGGTCTTGTGCAGATTCAGGTGGCACACGTCGGCACCCATACGGCCGGGACTGGTGAGGCCCACCTGGGCATTCATGTTGGCACCGTCCATGTAGACGAGAGCACCCATGCTGTGGATGATATTGATGATGTCGAGAATGCCCTCCTCGAAGGCACCGTGGGTCGACGGATAGGTAATCATCAGGCAGCTGAGGGTGTCTTTATACTGCTCGGCTTTGGCACGCAGGTCGTCGATGTCGACATCGCCGCGGTCGTTGCACTTCACCACCACCACCGTCATACCGGCCTTGGCAGCCGAGGCGGGGTTGGTGCCGTGGGCACTGGCGGGGATAAGGCAGACGTTGCGCTGGCCCTGGCCATTGGCGATATGGTAGTTGCGGATGACCGTAAGACCACTGTACTCACCGTAGGCACCAGAGCAGGGTTGCAGCGAGCAGCCAGCAAAGCCGGTGATGACGGCCAGACGGCGCTCGATGTCGTGAATCATCTCAAGGTAGCCTTCAGCTTGGTCGGCGGGGACGAAGGGATGCAGACCACCGAATTTACTCCAGCTGAGGGGCATCATCTCGGCAGCGGCGTTGAGCTTCATGGTGCAGGAGCCCAGCGGTATCATGGCGCGGTTGAGCGAAAGGTCTTTCTCCTCGAGGCGCTTGATGTAGCGCATCATCGAGGTCTCGTCGTGATAGCTGTTGAAGACCTTCTCGGCAAGGTAGCCGCTCTGACGTTTGAGGTCGGTGGGAATGGCCTCGTCGGCGAACTTGCAGCAGCAGCCCTTGCACTCAAGGGGCTGGGCAGTCTTGCCGGCAGCCTCGGCCAGGCAAGCCACGATGGCGTCGAGGTCGGCCTTCTCGGTGGTCTCGTCGATAGAGATGCCGATGCATTCCTCGCAGATGTAGCGGAAGTTTATCTCGTGCTTCAAGGCCACCTCGCGCACCTTGGCGGTGGGCACGGGGCACTGCAGAGCGAGGGTGTCGAAGAAGACCTTGTTCCACTGCTTGTAGCCGTACTGCTCGAGTTCCATAGCCAAACGGTGGGCACGGGCGCAGATGTGGGTGGCGATGTTGCGGATACCCTCCGGGCCATGCCACACGGCATAGAAGCCGCTCATGTTGGCCACGAGTGCGGCAGAGGTGCAGATGTTCGAGGTCGCTTTATCGCGTTTGATGTGCTGCTCGCGCATGCCGAGTGCCATACGGAGTGCGGGGTTGCCCTTGGCATCGACGCTCCAACCGATGATACGGCCGGGGAAAGCTCGTTTGAAGGCCTCGGTGAAGGCGAAGAAGCCGGCATGAGGACCGCCAAAGCCCATCGGCAAGCCGAAGCGCTGGGCGTTACCGACGGCACAGTCGGCACCCATATCGCCAGGAGTCTTCATCAGAGCCAGAGCCATCAGGTCAGTGGCCATGCAGACGAAGATACCCTTCTCATGGCATTTGGATATATATTCGGTCCAATCCTGTGCCTCGCCGAACTGGTTGGGATACTGCACAAAGGATGCGAAGTATGTGCCATCGAGTTCTGTCTGTGAGGCCTTGCCGGTAACAATCTCTATACCACGCGGGGCAGCATTGGTCTTCATAACCGCGAGGGTCTGAGGCAGAATACCTTCGTCGACAAACACCTTGCAGACGCCATCCTTGACGGCCTGACGCGAACGGCTATTGAAGAACATAATCATGGCTTCGCCGGCAGCGGTAGCCTCGTCGAGCAGACAGGCATTGGAGAGCGGCATGCCGGTCATATCAGCCACCATGGTCTGATAGTTCATCAAGGCCTCCAGGCGTCCCTGGCTGATTTCGGTCTGGTAGGGAGTGTAGCTGGTGTACCAGCCGGCATTCTCGAACACGTTGCGCATGATGACGGCAGGCGTAACGGTGCCATAGTAACCCATACCGATATAGGAACGGTAGAGTTTATTCTTCTTGGCAAGTGCACGGCAACGGTTTAGGAACTCGTACTCGCCGATGCCTGCTTCGAGGTCGAGAGGCTTGTCGGCACGTATTGCCGAAGGAACGGTCTTTTCAATTAACTCGTCCAAAGACTTAACTCCAATGGTGTTGAGCATTTTCTCCATATCGGCAGCACTAGAGACTCCGTTATGGCGCGATGCAAAGTTGTTTGTCATCATATTTGTATTGTTTATTTGTTATTGTCGGTTATCTATTCTTTACATGAAGGAATCTCACTGCCTGTTCTTCGTCAGCAGTGGTAATTCGCACGATATAGTACCCTGTGGGGTAACGGCGCATATTGATATGCCCGAAGCGTGGCTTGCCAGTGCTTACACATACCCCGGCGTCGTTGTACAAGGCAACACTTACTATCTCCTTACGGTCTATCGGCACTTCGATGCGGCGCTTTTGGCTATTGTATACCACCTCTTCTTGCTCGTCGATGGGCTCTGCAATGTCATTGATCTCATAGTACTCATAGATGGTCTCTATGCCGTCCTTATAGATAGTGTCGTGCACGTACTCTATTTCACGCTTGACCTCAGTGGCTTGGAACATGGCCGTGCAACTGAAGGTGTCGGTGATAACGACACGGCGTGGATTATCGGTCATACCGTCGCTCCAGCCCTTGAAGCCGTAGCCGGCATGGCATACAGCTGTCAGTGTGATGGTGTCGCCAAGAACATGGTTGCCACCACCCATCACAACGCCCATTTGTGGATCATTGCTACCAGCCAAGATATTGATGGTGCAGGGTTCCATCTTCTTGATGTGCGGTATACGCTTCCATTCGTCGGCCTGGCGGTAACGTTCCTCGCCAATGCAGGGCACTATAAGTGTAGCAACTGCGCTTATGCCGCTAAAAGACTCATTACCTAGTGTAGGAGGCACCAAGGCGTCGATGGTTACTTGCTTGAGATTGGTGCAACGATAAAACACTCTCTCACCCATTGTTTTCACCGATGCCGGAATGGTTACTCTCGGAAGCACATTGCAGTAGGCAAACGCATAGTCGCCAATTGAAACTAGGCTTTCGGGCAGCACAACTTCCGTCTTCAGCATATTCAAGCCGGCAAAAGCATAGGCTGGTATCTGCTGCACGCTGGGACCAAAGGTCACTTTCTTTATTCCATGGCAACCCGAGAATACGGTATTGCTGGAACTACCCATCGAAGAGCAGGCCACGGCATTGTATTGCAGTTCGACGATACCTTTACAGCCATAGAAGGCCGACAAACCAATACTTCTTATGTTTTCGCCTATGGTCAACACGCCGCGCATACCAGTGCAGTTGCTAAAGGCATAGGCACCGATACTGGCCAACGAGGTCGGCAACACCACACCCGTAATGCGCGTGCAGCCGGAGAAAGCGCGTTCTTCGATAGCAGTAAGTGTGTATTTTATACCCTCGAACTCTATTTCTGACGGTAGCTCCAATACGCCCGCCGGGGCTTTCTCGCCATTCCAGCGGTGGTTGCCAGCAGTGCGTGGTGCTGTTGCGGCAACATGATGCTGGTTGCTGTCGACGATATTAAAATAAAGAGAATAACCTTGCATGGGCACTTTTATGTCATAGGCCCATGCAAGGCAGGTTGCTCCAACAAGGAACAGGCTTATCAGCAGTCTTTTCATGCTTTCCAATTACAATTTCGGACCTGCAGCGACCAAGGCCTTGCCGGCTTCATTATGGGTGAACTTCACAAAGTTCTTTATAAAACGCTCGGCCAAGTCGCGAGCTTTCTCGTCCCACACCTTAGTATCGGCATAGGTGTCACGAGGATCCAGAATCTTCGGGTCTACGCCAGGCAATGCAGTGGGCACCTCGAAGTCGAAGTACGGTATCTTCTTGGTCTCAGCCTTGAGGATAGAGCCGTCGAGAATAGCATCAATTATGCCACGGGTGTCCTTAATGCTGATGCGCTTGCCAGTGCCGTTCCAACCAGTATTGACCAGATAGGCTTTGGCACCGCTTTTCTCCATGCGCTTCACCAATTCTTCAGCATATTTGGTGGGGTGCAGTTCGAGGAAAGCCTGGCCAAAGCAAGCACTGAAGGTAGGCGTAGGCTCGGTGATGCCGCGCTCGGTACCGGCCAGTTTTGCAGTGAAGCCGCTCAGGAAATAATACTTGCACTGGTCGGCAGTAAGGATGCTCACTGGAGGCAGCACACCGAATGCGTCAGCCGAGAGAAATATAACATTCTCGGCGGCAGGACCTGCGCTCTTGCCATGTACCGGCTGGACTATCTTCTCGATATGGTCAATAGGATAGCTCACTCGGGTATTTTCGGTAACACTCTTGTCCTTGAAGTCAATCTTGCCGTCGGCAGCCACTGTGACATTCTCTAACAAGGCGTTGCGACGTATGGCGTTGTAGATGTCAGGCTCACTTTCCTTGTCAAGGTTTATAACCTTGGCGTAGCAACCGCCCTCGAAGTTAAAAACGCCTTCGTCGTCCCAGCCGTGCTCGTCGTCGCCGATAAGGAGGCGTTTGGGATCTGTGCTAAGGGTGGTCTTTCCGGTGCCAGAAAGGCCAAAGAAAATGGCGGTGTGCTTACCCTGCATGTCGGTATTGGCCGAGCAATGCATGGCGGCTATGCCGCGCAAAGGCAGGTAGTAGTTCATCATGCTGAACATACCCTTTTTCATCTCGCCACCGTACCAGGTGTTGAGGATAACCTGCTCGCGGCTACTAACATTGAAGGCAACGCAAGTGTCGCTGTTGAGGCCAAGGGCCTGATAGTCGTCTACCTTGGCTTTCGATGCAGCATAGACGGTGAAACTGGGCGTGAAACTCCGCAGTTCTTCTGCTGTGGGCTTGATAAACATATTGGTCACAAAGTGAGCCTGCCAAGCCACTTCCATAATGAAACGAACGGCGATGCGAGTGTCCTTGTTGGCACCACAGAAGGCGTCAACCACAAAGAGGTTCTTGCCGCAGAGTTGTTTCTTGGCCAGGTCCTTCACGTGATCCCACACCTCCTCGCTCATTGGGTGGTTGTCGTTCTTATACTCGTCCGATGTCCACCAAACGGTGTTCTTCGACTGTTCGTCCATGACTATGTATTTATCCTTGGGAGAACGGCCAGTATAGATACCTGTCATCACGTTGATTGCATCAAGCTCGGTGAGTTGTCCCTTTTCGTAGCCAGTCAGGCTGGGGGCCATTTCGAACTTGAACAGATCCTCATACGAGGGATTGTGATGAATATCCTTCACGCCAGTGATACCAAGCGCCTCAAGGTCTTTTCTGATTTTTTCGTTCATAACTATTTCGGTTTTTGTTTTTATTTTACTGTTTTTGTTTGTCTATTCTTCTTTCATTGTCATCTTGTATAAGTTGACAGATCCGTCAATATCCTTTTCTGCAGCGGAGTTACCATATTTGTCCACATCGAAAACGTTTTTCGGCGAACGGGTGATACTCAGCGGGCCGCCCACACAGCCTCCGTCGCAGGCCATACCTTCGAAGAAGTTGGCGGTCTCTTTCTTTGCACGCAGCAAAGCTAAATGCTGACGACATTGGTCGATGCCGTTCATAACACATGGCCTCACGCCTTCCAACCCAAGCTTTTCTGCCACATGTGCCACACCTTGGGCAATACCACCACTCTTTGCAAAGATACGACCGTAGAAGGATGCATTGTCGAGATGAGTATCCTCACATTGTGTGGTATCAATACCTCTTGCATCGAGGAATGCCTGCAACTCTTCAAAGCTCATTACACTATCAATCATACCCTGTGTCTTTTCTAAGGTATACTCGAACTTCTTGGCTGCACAAGGACCGATGAAGACCACCTTTGCCGTGGGGTCGCTGCGCTTAATAAGGCGCGCTGTGGTAATCATCGGTGAGGGAGAAGTCGAGATGGCATCCTTGAATTCAGGGAAGTTGGTCTCTATGAAACGTACAAAAGCGGGGCAACAACTCGTTGTCATCATAGGACTGTCGCTCTCCGAAGCTTTGTGTTGGAATTCGCGGGCTTCGGTATATAGAGTGATGTCAGCACCAAGAGCTGCTTCTACCACTTGATGGAATCCAAGACGCTTGATAGCGGTAACCACTTGCTCGATACGGCCAAAACGACATTGTCCCACAATGGCAGGAGCAATGACAGCATAGACCCGATATTTGGTATTATCCTCCGACTGTTTCAATATGTCGATAATATCAAGCACCAACGAACGGTCGGTAATGGCGCCGAAGGGGCAACTTACCACGCATGCACCACAGGAAATGCACTTGTCATTGTCGATGACGGCCTTGTCGTCCTCTTGTCGGATGGAGAGAGCCTTGGGCTTGCAGCTTTTAATGCAGGGACGCTTCTGGGCAATAATGGCGCTGTACGGACAGGCTGCGGCACATTTGCCACACTCAATGCACTTCTCTTTGTCAATATGGCAGCGGTGGTTGACAATAGTGATGGCGCCCTTGGGGCACACCTCCTTGCAAGAATGCATCATACAGCCACGGCATGCCTCAGTGACGAGCATACCTGCAGCAGGACACTCGTCGCAGGCAGTCTCCATAACCTGTACCGGGTTGGGATTATCCTTGTCACCACCCATAGCCATATGGATACGTTCCTGGACAATGGCCCGTTCTTTGTAAATACAGCAGTTGAGTTCCGACTTGGGGCCAGGGCTTATAAGTTTGGGGATATCCAGGTAGGCATTCTCAAGTCCACCCTCGTAGGCACGACGGATGACTTCTTTGAGTACCTTGTATTTAATCCATTGTACGTTAGTATCAAATAGTTTCTGCTCCATAGTTAATCATAATTCACGGTTACTTGTTTACCCATCTTGCGCAGATTGTCGGCCAGACGTTCAACAAGTTTTAGTTTCATGGTAATATCAATCTCAAGTCCTGAATGGGCGGCGTTGACGTTCTGTCCGACGAAGAAGACAATATGTGTAGCCTCCTCAAATATGATGTTGGCCAACAATGAGCCGCCATCCTTCTTGGCATAGGTTTTAGGGGTAAGGTCTTTAACAGAGACGTATTTCTCCGACAACGCCAGCAGGCGGCGTAGTGTGATGACTCCCTCGGTGACAAGGTCGATGCCGTCGATAAAACCGATGGGAGGGACTTCCTTGTCGGGAAAGTCGAAACTGGTCTTAAGTTTACGGCCTATGCAACGGGCGACAACCTGCGAGGTTGTGCCGCCGCAGACGATGCGCTTGTCGGCATCCATCATAAAGCGATGGACATATTCCTCATCCTTTTCTTTGTCCACCGGCGGTCCCACCATGATGTGAACCATGGTACGCGGACACATGCGGACGGCGGCCACGGTAGTGTCGTCGCCTGGGCGGTCGAGGTAGAGGTCGTTGCATGCCGAAGCCAAAAGGCAGGCTGCAGCACGGGCCGACATATGGGCGTCAATGTTGTGGTCCAGATGGTCCATGATTTCCTTACGTTGCCACCCAAAGTTGAGCATCTGCCCGATGCCGGCGTGAATGGTACCATCGCTCATCACGAACACCATATCGCCCTCGTCGAGTTCCAATTCGGTGACAAAGACGCGCTTGTCGAAAACATTCATCTCAACGCGCGGAAAATCGCAAGTGTGGCCATGATGATACCATATAGCCTCGGGATTGTCGAATTCAAAGAGGTGGCCCCTACCCTCGTTGTTCACATGGATAATGGAGAAGGTACTATAGGCCACGCCACGCTCCTTGCAGACAGGAAGGGTCTGGATGATGGTGCCGACACAGTCCTCTATGTCAGCGCCGCCGGCCACCATCGTGCATAGGATTTTGCTGGTGAGAGTAGAGAGAATATTAGCTTTCACACCACTGCCCAAGCCGTCGGCCAGCACCAGGGTGGTCCACTCGCCATCGGAAGTCATCTCCACATTGTCACCACAGAGTTCCTCTCCGTAGTGATTTAGCGACGTGTATCCATATTCAACGCAAAGTTTCTTCATATCTTTGCCGTTTTCCAGTCAGTGGGGCGTCCATCTACGCCGAGATCTCCCTGGCCGTCGGTGAGCGTTTTCTTCAGTTTAAGCAGTGCCACTTTGGTCTCTGCTGTTGTCTCGCCCAGCAGTGATGCTATCTCCTGTGCCACACGCATCTGTTTCATGATCAAGCCATCGGTGGTGGAGATGGTGTCCATACGCACTTTTTCCAGCTTCTTGTCGTAGTTCACCATTTCCGAGATGTCTTTCATCAGTCCGAAAAGCAGATTCTGCTCGCTAAGCAGGCTGACAGTGAGGCTCAGGTATCTATTGGTGGCCTGTATATGCAGCTGCGGGTTCTCCACACGCTGTTTTTTCGAGTATGCATTGTAGAAGTCTATGGGCTGGAAGCTCTCGGCCACGGGGCGTCCCACCACGCTCTCGGGTGTACCGTTGAGGCCCAGCATCTTCATGGCCGAAGCATTGATGTCCACAATATTCATGTCGGGGTCGACAATCATCACACCCTCTGGCGAGTTGCGGACAATATCCACAGCCAGGCTCTCGGCGCGCTTGCGCATATATGGCAGACAGATGTCGATGTCGGCATAGCCGTTCACTACGGCCCAGGCTTTCTCGCGGCAGGTGCGGTAGCCACAGGACCCGCAGTCCAGCTCGTCAGCCTTGGTCATTTTGCCGGTACGATGCAGCACCTCCTCGATTTCCTTTTCTGTGACGGGACGGCTCTTGGAGCGCAGCCTGGGATGGGCATAGGCCAGCTGTACGCCGGCATCTGGTGCGGGCTGGTGTTTCCGTGTGGCAAGCTCGTGCTCCACATAGCGGTCTATGTCGGCCTCGGCTTTTATAATGCCGCCTTCGCGAGTTATGGCACAGGGACCATTGATGCAGCCGCCGGGGCACACATTCATCTCGATGAACATATGGTCCATCGATTCTATATTCTCCAACACTTCGGCGATACGGTCTACACCGTCCACCGACATGTATCGGTATCCTTCTGGCAGGGCATCGAACGAGCGAATGATGCCCTTTGTGGCCGGGTAGGCCTTTGCTCGGTTTGCTACCGTGCATTCTTCCCCCACCATCAGTCTGTTGATGGTGTTGAGGTCGATGCCGTTCTCCTCCATCAGTTGTAGCATTTCGTCGAAGGTTATGACGGCATCTATAGCATGTTCGTCGGCCTCGCGTTTCTTGGCGATACAAGGCCCGATGAAGACTACCTTGAGGTTGGGGTCGTTGCGGCGCAGCATCTTGGCGTGCGCCACCATTGGCGAGTCGACAGGTGCCAGATATGGCAGCGCCTTGGGATAGTACATCTGTATCAGGCGGCATGCTGCCGGACAAGCCGAGGTGATGAAATTCCTCATTTCACCTTTGGCCAACACCCGTTTGTATTCTTCGGTGACGGCCTGTGCTCCCACGGCCGTCTCTTCGGCCATGGCAAAGCCGAGTTTGGCCAGAGCAATGCGTAGTATTGAAAAGTCTTCTTGGTTCAAACTGCTTATGAACGACGGTGCCACCGTGGCAGCCACACGAGCCTCGCTCTTCAGCAGCTCGCGTACCACAGGCAGTTCGCTGTGCTCAATCTTGGCATGTTGCGGACACACCTTGGTGCAGTGACCGCAGAGGATACAATTCTCCTCTATAATCTGCGCGTGGTGATCTTTGATGTTGATTGCCTTCACCGGACATTCACGCAGACAGCGGTAGCAGTCTTTGCACTGTACAGTTTTGAATTCCAGATATTCGGACATGGTTCTTTGTTAGTTGTTGTTTTAGTTAAGGAATAGTTTGGGGTAGATTTCTTTGGCGAACAGTTCCTCCACGTTGCCAGCGTTGACGCTGTGCAGTATGAACCCATCCGTGGTTTCTTCCACCTGCGGGCCATGCTCGGCGGCCTCCAGGCCCTCGCACCCGACGGTTACGCCCTGGGCGCAGTGGCCGAGACAGAAGCTCGCCTGCAGTTCGATTACGTCCTCCACATCGTACTTTTTCAGCACTTCCTTGAAGGCTTCGATAACCTCGTATGACCCTTTCAGATGGCAGGAACTACCAACACACACTTTTATAGTCATAGTTCAAATTTATTTGTTTCACCAAGCACCCCGCCCCTCTCCTTTGCGGAGAGGGGGCGGGATGAGGTTTTGTTTATTTTTCGCGGGCTTCCTTGATGGCGGCCTGGGCGGCAGCGAGGCGGGCCACAGGGACGCGGAAGGGCGAGCAGCTGACGTAGTTCATGCCTGCTTTGTAGAAGAACTCGGCTGCCGTCGGGTCGCCGCCGTGCTCACCGCAGACGCCGCACTTGAGGTTGGCGCGGGTCGAACGGCCACGCTCGATACCAATCTTCACCAACTGGCCTACGCCTTCCTGGTCGAAGCTGTTGAACGGGTCGGCGGGGATAATCTTCTCGTCGACGTAGGTCTTCACAATGGCGTTGACGTCGTCGCGGCTGAAGCCGAAGGTCATCTGGGTCAGGTCGTTGGTACCGAAGCTGAAGAACTCGGCCACCTCGGCGATCTGGTTGGCGACGAGGGCGGCGCGCGGTATCTCGATCATGGTGCCGAACTTGTACTCGAACTTCACACCGTACTTCTTCTCCACCTCTTCCTTCACCTCGGTGGCGATGGCCTTCTGGTGGCGCAGCTCGGCGGCGTTGATGGTCAGCGGGACCATGATTTCGAGCATGGGGTTGAAGCCTTCCTTCATCAGCTCGCAGGTGGCGCTGAAGAGGGCGCGGAACTGCACGCGGGTGATCTCGGAGTAGATGATGCCCAGACGCACACCGCGCAGTCCCATCATGGGGTTCACCTCGTGGAGGCTCTCGACGCGCTTGCGCACATCCTCGTAGCTGATGCCGAGGCGCTTGGCGGCCTCTTTCATCTTCTCTTCGCCCTGGGGTGCGAACTCGTGCAGCGGGGGATCCATCAGACGGAAGGTCAGGGGCTTGCCGTCGAGCACCTTCAAGGTACCCTTGGCGCTCTCGCGGATGTAGGGCTCCAGCTCGTCGAGGGCGGCGATACGCTCTTCCTTGGTGTCGGCCAGGATCATGTTGCGCAGCTTCTCGAGCGGTTTCTCGCTGTTCTCGCCGTAGAACATGTGCTCGATGCGGAACAGGCCGATGCCTTCGGCGCCGAAGTCGATGGCCTTCTGGGCGTCGGCGGGGTTGTCGGCGTTGGTGCGGACACCCATCTTGCGATGTTTGTCGACGATCTTCATGAACTGCTGGAACAGCGGGTTCTCGGTGGCGTTGATCATCTTGACTTCCTCGTCGTAGACCCAGCCCTTCGAGCCGTTGAGGCTCAGCAGGTCGCCCTCGTGGAACACCTTGCCGGCGATGGTGACGGTGCTGCCGTCCTCGACGTTCACTTTCTTCTTGCCGAACTGGTCGGTCTTGACGCTGGTTTTCTCCATCTCGATCTTCACAGCGTCGCAACCCACGATGCAGCATTTACCCCAGCCGCGAGCCACGAGGGCAGCGTGCGAGGTCATACCGCCGCGGGCGGTGAGGATACCGTCGGCGGCACGCATGCCTTCGACGTCCTCGGGGTTGGTCTCCTCGCGGACGAGGATGTTCTTGATACCGGCAGCCTGGTATTCCTTGGCTTTCTCGCTGGTGAGGGCTATGACACCCACGGCGCCGCCGGGGCCGGCGGGCAGACCTTTGGCCAGCACCTCGTGCTTCTTCTCGTCGCTGGCGTCGAGGATGGGGTGCAGCAGCTCGTCGAGCTGGGCGGGGCTTATGCGCATCACCACCTCGCTCTCGTCGATGAGGCCTTCCTTCAGCATGTCCATGGCCATGGTCAAGGCGGCGACACCGGTGCGCTTGCCCACGCGGCACTGCAGCATGTACAGTTTGCCGTCCTGGATGGTGAACTCGATGTCGAGCATGTCGTGATAGGCCTTCTCGAGGATGGCGCGTATGTCGCACAGCTCTTTATAGGTCTCGGGCATAAGCTCCTGCATCGAGTGCATGTGCTTGTTCTGCTCGTTCTTGGTGTCGTCGTTCAGGGGGTTGGGGGTACGGATACCGGCCACCACATCCTCGCCCTGGGCGTTGATGAGCCACTCGCCGTAGAACTGGTTGTCGCCGGTGGCGGGGTTGCGGGTGAAGGCCACGCCGGTGGCGCTGGTGTCGCCCATGTTGCCGAACACCATGGCCTGCACGTTGACGGCGGTGCCCCAGTCGTCGGGAATACCCTCGATCTTGCGGTAGCTGACGGCCTTCTTGCCGTTCCAGCTCTTGAAGACGGCCTTGATGCCACCTTCCATCTGGGCGCGTGCGTCGTCGGGGAACTCGGTGCCGAGCACTTCCTTCACGCGAACCTTGAAGGCGTCGGCCAGCTTCATCAGGTCTTCGGCCGTCAGTTCGGTGTCGCTCTTGTAGCCTTTCACCGCCTTGTACTCGTCGAGCATATCGTCGAGCTGCTTGCGGATGCCTTTGCCGTCGGCGGGCTCTATGCCCTCGCTCTTCTCCATCACCACGTCGGCATACATCATGATCAGGCGGCGGTAGCTGTCATACACAAAGCGCGGGTTGCCGGTCTTCTTCAGCATGCCGGGGATGGTCTTGCTGCTGAGGCCGATATTGAGGACGGTGTCCATCATGCCGGGCATCGACGAGCGGGCGCCCGAGCGGCAGCTCACCAGCAGGGGGTTCTCGGCATCGTCGTACTTCATGCCCATTATCTTCTCAATATTCTCAACACCTTTCCACACTTCGTCCATCAAGCCCTTGGGAAGCTCGCAGTTGTTGTCGTAGTAGGCTGTGCAGCACTCGGTCGTAATGGTCAGACCGGCGGGCACCGGCAGGCCCAACAAGCACATCTCGGCCAGGTTGGCTCCCTTGCCACCCAGCAGGTTCTTCATGTCGGCTTTTCCTTCGGCAGTCTTGCCTCCAAAGGTGTAAACGTACTTTGTCATCTTGATTAATTTGTTAGTTATTAGTTTATTAATTATATTTCTTCCAAAATCGAGACTGCAAAGATACGAATTTTTCCCCACATGGCGATGTTTTTTTTACTAAGATTTCAACAAATCTTTGTTACACGCCCCTATCTCGCTGACTGCCAGCCCATAAAACCTTACAACCCCACCACATTACCCCTAACCGCCTCATATCCAGCACCTCCCCTGCTCCTCTCCGCTTCCCCTCCGGTAGTTCTTATGTACTTCTTGTACTTCTTATGTATTTCTTATGTATTTCTTATGTTTTAAACATAAATACAACATAAGAAATACATAAGAAGTACATAAGAACGACCGGACCGGAAGGCTACCGGAGCGCTATCGGGCGTAGTGGGGATGGAAGGTGGAGATGGTGTTGCGCAGGGTCTCGCGCGAGAGGTGGGTGTAAATCTCGGTGGTCGAGATGCTTTCGTGGCCCAGCATCTCCTGCACGGCACGCAGGTCGGCACCGTTTTCAACCAGCTCGGTGGCGAAACTGTGACGCAGCGAGTGGGGGCTCACCTTCTTGTCGATACCGGCGTTGCGCACGGCGGCCTGCAGCATCATGAACACCATCTGGCGCGAAAGATGGGTGCCGAGGCGGTTCAGGAAGACGTACTTCTCCTCGCCGGCACGCGGGGTGATGTGCGAACGGATGGTGTGTATGTAGTTCAGCATCAGCTGCAGGGCCCGCTCGTTGATGGGTACCCACCGTTCCTTGTCGCCCTTGCCTATCACCTTCAGGTACTGCTCGTCGGCATAGATGGCCGAGAGCTTCATGTTGACCAGCTCCGACACCCGCAATCCGCACCCGTAAAGCACCTCAACTATCACATAATTGCGGGCTTGGTCGGGCATACTTAAATCAAAGGTTTGCTGAATGCGTGTAATCTCTTCGTCGCTAAGCACATCTGGCAGATGTTTGGCGCGTACGGGCAGGTCGAGCAGCTCGGCCGGATTGTCGGCTATGGCGTCCTCTATCACAAGCATTTTGAAGAACATACGCCACCCCGAAATCATGCGCCGCTGTGAGGCGGGCGCCAGATTGATGTCCTCAAATTGCTTCAAGAGTTGCTGCAGGTGTTCCAATCGTACTTCCTCTGGCTCAATGTTTTGCTCCACCATATATGAGGCCATGTGCCAGAAGTCGCGCAGGTAGGCCGCGACGCTGTTGGCGGCCATGCCCTTCTCGAGCTTCAGGTAGGTCTCGAAATCGCGCCCAAGGCGGCGCCACACGTCGGAGGTCATAGCGGATTGGTGTTTGGGGTCAGAAGCCAGGCAGGTCGAGCCACAGGGTCGGGAGCATCAGCAGGAAGCCTATCACAATGAGGCCCAGTATGAAACGCCACGCCCACTTAAGCCATGTGCCGTAGGGTATGCGGGCTATGCCGAGCACCCCGATGAGCACTCCGCTGGTGGGGGTGAGCATGTTGGTGAAGCCGTCGCCGAACTGGAAAGCCAGCACGGTGGTCTGGCGCGAGATATTTATCAGGTCGGCAAACTGGGTCATGATGGGCATGGTGAGTGCAGCCTTGGCCGAGCCGCTGGGCATCACTATGTTGAGCAGTGTCTGGAAGATATACATCACGCCCAACGACGCCACGCCGCCCAGCGAGGCGAGCGATCGGGTGAGGCCGTACAGAAGGGTGTCGATGACGTGGCCATCCTTGAGAATGAATATTATGCCGCTCGCCAGACCCACCACCAGGGCTGCCGAGAGTATGTCTTTGCAACCGGCCAGGAAAAGCTTGGCGATGTCGTCGGCGCTCTGGCGGTCTATGATGCCTGCAATGATGCCCATGGCGAAAAACAGGGCCGAAATCTCGGCAATGTACCAGTTGCACTCCAGCACACCACACACCAGCACCACGATGGTCACCAGCAGCAGAATGAGTATCAGCCCCTGACGCACTGAAAGCTTGCTCTGGCCAGTGGATTCCACACGGTTGCGCCAGTATTCATCCAGCTTGTACACCGGACTTCTCTCCGGCTTGGCCTTCACTCTCGCGGCATACCACAGCACAAAGGCTATGCCGATAAGCGTGAGGATAATCCAGCAGAAAAGCCTGTACTCCACGCCGGAGAAGAGCGGCAGGTCGGCGATGCCCTGCGCTATACCCACGGTGAAGGGGTTGAGCATAGCTCCCGCAAAGCCCACATGTGCAGCTACATAGCACATGCAGACGCCCACAATGGAGTCGTAGCCCATCTGGATGGCCAGCGGAATGAAGACCACGACAAAGGCGATGGTCTCCTCGCTCATGCCGAAGATTGCACCGAAGAGGCTGAACATAATCATTACCAGTGTGATGATGATGTTCTCCACCCCCAGCCACTGCACTATCCGGTAGCGGCGCAGCCGTTGCACACGTCGCAGGAAGGCCATGACGCCCACGTCGATGGCGTGGCTGTTGTTCAGTATCCAGAACGCACCGCCCACCATCAGGATGAAGACTATGATGTCGGCCTTGTCGACGAAGCCGTTGAAGAGGGCCGAGAATATCTGCCATGTCTGCGGGGCGCTCTCGACGCGGTGGTACGAGTCGTTCAGCACCACCTCGCGCCCGTCGACGGTCTGCCGCAGGTATTCGCCTGCCGGTACCACCCATGTAAGCACGGCCGCCAGCACTATGAGGCCGAAAACGATTGTAAAGGTATGCGGTATGCGTTTCATGTGTTCAGTTTAAATGTGCCAGCCAGCTGTTGCGGTAGCGGGGGTCGGAACTCACGTCCTGCCCGAACCAGTCCGGCGGGGTGAAGGCGTCGGCGGCCTCGACGGTGGGGAACTCCACCTCGACGAGGCGCAGACCCTCGTGGTCGCCATGGAAGATGTCGAGCTCGGCAGTCAAAGGGCCTACGGGGATACGGTAGCGGGTCTTGCGGACCATGCTCCCTTCGCACTTGCTCTTCAGCAGCTCGTACTTGTCGCCGGGAAGCACAAACTCCTCCTCGCGGTTCACTATGGCCGAGGTGGCGGTGCGCACCCTCTCCTTGACGGTCAGAATGCAGACATCGCCCATCCTGCGGATGCGCAGGGTGGGCGATGTGCACAGGTAACCTTGCTCTATTTCCGTGTGCGGACAGGTCTCGAAACCGTCGGGCAGCGCGGCCACAAGGTATTTACGCTCTATCTCCATCAGAGAGTAGAGAGATATTCGGAGACGTTCTTCTCGATGCGGGCAGCCACGTCGGCGCAGTCGTCGGCTTTCTGGAAGCGCTCGCCGGTGATATGCTCGTAGAGCTCGATGTAACGGTCGCTGATGCTGGCCACTATCTCGTCGGTCATCTCGGGCACCTGCTGGCCTTCCTTGCCCTGGAAGCCATTGTCCATGAGCCACTCGCGGACGAATTCCTTGCTCAACTGGCGCTGGTGCTCGCCGCGGGCTAGGCGCTCTTCGTAGCCGTCAGCATAGAAATAGCGGCTGCTGTCGGGTGTGTGTATCTCGTCGATAAGGTAGATCTTGCCGTCGCGCTTGCCGAACTCGTATTTGGTGTCGACAAGGATGAGGCCTTTCTTGGCGGCGATCTCGGTGCCGCGCTGGAAAAGCTGCAGGGCGTAGCGCTCCAGCTGGTCGTAGTCTTCCTTGGCGACCAGACCGGTGCGGATAATCTCCTCGCGGCTGATGTTCTCGTCGTGGCCTTCGTCGGCCTTGGTGGTCGGGGTGACTATAGGGGTCGGGAACTTCTGGTTCTCCACCATGCCTTCGGGCAACTGCACACCGCATAGGGTGCGGGCGCCGGCCTTGTACTCGCGCCATGCGCTGCCGGCCAGGTAGCCACGCACAATCATCTCCACACGGAAGCCCTCGCACTTCAAGCCCACGGTTACCATGGGGTCGGGAGTGGCGAGCTTCCAGTTGGGCAGTATGTCGGCGGTAGCGTCGAGGAATTTGGCGGCAATCTGGTTCAGCACCTGTCCTTTGTAGGGGATGCCCTTGGGCAGCACCACGTCGAAGGCCGAGATGCGGTCGCTGACAACCATGGCCATATACTTGTCGTCGATGTTGTAGACGTCGCGCACCTTGCCGACGTACAGACTCTTTTGCTTCGGGAAACTAAAGTTGGTTTTAACTACTGCTTTCATATATTTATTCGTCTAATTGTTTTGCAAAGAAGGTGAAGTTGACCTTACCGTAGGCGCGGTGCTGCCAGAAGTGGGGGTGTTCCTCGAAGGAAAACTCCCGCGGGTGCTCCAGGACGAAGATACCATCGTCGGTGAGTATGTCCTTGTCAAATACCATGTCGGGCAGGGTGGGCAGTCCCTCGAGTGCGTATGGCGGGTCGGCAAAGACAATGTCGAAACGGCGGTTGGCGCGCTTCAGGAGGTCGAACACATCGGCTCGCACCACGTGCAGGTTGCGTACCGCAAGGCGTGCGGCCTCGGCCTTTATGTACTCGGTGCACTGCATGTTGATGTCGACCGAAGTGACCTCGCGCGCTCCGCGCGAGACAAACTCAAAGGACACGGCGCCTGTGCCGGCGAAGAGGTCCATGACCGAACAGTCCTCGTAGTCGACGTAGTTGTTGAGAATATTGAACAAGCTCTCTCGCGCCATATCGGTGGTGGGGCGCACAGGCAGGTTCTGGGGCGGGTTGAGGCGGCGGCCACGCAGTGTTCCGGCAATGATACGCATAGTACTTCTTTAAATCAGTGCAAGGGCGTAGCGGTATGTGTGCAGCGTGCGGAACCGAGGGTTGCTGTACTTGCCGAAGTTGCCGTTGAAGAGCGTAACCTTTGGGAAGAAGGGCCTGAGCTGAGCGTAGCGGTCGCGGTCCACGTCGCCGCTCACCAGCAGTTCCACATCGGGCTTCTCCATGTCGTAAGCCTTCATTACTTCCACCACGCGGTAGGGCGCCTCGTCGGGGTTCTCCACGGCGAGGGTGTTGCCGAAGATATAACGTCCGTCGACGAATGCGGCCACGTCCACCCTACCCTTGCGCCAGTAGGAGAACAGGACCGGATGGCTTGCGCTGAGCGGTGCCAGACTTACCACACGGGCGTGCTGGTTCATCACCGCCACACCCGGCAGCGCCACCTTGAAGGCCATCACCAGCTGCTCGTTGGCAGAGAAGACGGCCGTGGACTGTATCTGTGCGCACCGGCAAGTGAGGGCCGAGCTGGCCGAAGCGCCGGCCAATTTGAGGTACTGCCTATTGGACGCCGGCGTATAAAGCTCGTCGGGCACCCACACACTCTCGTCGCTCACGACCGTCAGCTCGAGGTGCTTGTTGCCCATGGGGCGTATCGAGGCTTCAGCGAAGAGGCCTTTTATAGCGCCGGTCGCATCGGTTATCGAGGCTGCATGGTTACCGACCGCCTCGCCGAAGGTGAGCAATGTACCGTCGGCAGTGGTCTCGGTGAAAGAAAATCCATCCGCCTCGAGGCAGATGGATAATCTCTTTTCGTATGATGCACTGCTGCCTTCGGTAGTAATCAGGTTCTTGAGGGTGTAGGGCATATACTTATTACTTATTCGAAGTTACCGTCGGTAACGGGCTGTGTCATGTCGCCGACCTTCCAGCCAGCATAGCGGCCGGACACTTTCTCGATTTCGGCTATCTTGTTGACGACCTGCTGGTGGTCCATGTCGCTAAGCAGGGTGCTCAGCGGTACCTTGCACTCGAACACGGGCACGAGGAAGCCGCTCTTTTCGATCATTGCGGCCTGCAGGTCGAACTGGTTCTTCTCGCCCTTGGGATAGGGTACATAGCGCAGGTTCTGTATCTGCTCGTCGGTCATCTGCACGGTGTGGCCGGTAGCATCGGTGGTGGGGAGCTTCTTGTCCTCGCGCAGCTTGGCTATCGGGTTGACGAGGATTTCCTGACGCGAGATGTAGCCTTTCTCGACGGCTTCACGCTCGGGGGTCTCGTTGATGTCGACATCCTCGGGGATTTTGTCGTAGTTGATCACCTTGCTGACCACTTTCATGCTGTCTTCGTTCATGAGGCGGTTGATGAGGCTATCGAAACTGCCGGTGTACTTGCCGTAGGTCAGTTTGTAGGCTTCCTCGAGTGTGCGGATAGCTTTGAGCTTCTCGGCACAGGCGTCGCGGCGTTTAGTGTACTCATTGTCGAAGCGCACGGGCTTCATGATGCTGTTGTACAGCACGATGGCGAGGGCAACGATGACGATGCCCAACACAATCTGGATGATGGTTTTGCCTTTCATTGTCAGTATGCTTTTATTGTTTTATTCGTTAAAAAATCGATTGCAAAGATACGAAGAAATTACGACATGACAAACATTTATTTTCATATAATCTTGCATCTGCATATATCACAGCACATTATCCCTCTCACACAAAGCCTCCGTTGTGGTTGTTTACGCCTTTGTCATATTAATGGACAACCACCAGTTTCCCCATTGCCGTCCATTGTGGAGTTGTGAGTCGGAGCAGGTATGTGCCGGCAGCCAGGAATTCCGTCGACAATTCCATGCTGAGACTGCCGGCCTGGGGCTTATGAACCGACAGCCTGCGGCCGCCTTGGTCGCACACTTCCAAAGTGCTGCCATACGGCATCGGCTCACCAAAGTGCAGTACAGCCTTATTGCTTGCCGGGTTGGGGTGCACCGATATACCCGACATATCTTGGGTAGTGGCCTGCTGCACAATACCGGCTCTGCGCTGCGCCGACCATGTCGGCCGCGGACTGTCGCACCGCGACTGCACACTCACAGTGTATTGCACGTCGTGTTCAAAACCCTGCCGATTCCAGGACCGTGTCGTTACGGTATCGGACAGCACCAGTGCGCCGCTCTCGTCTGTTACAGTCACCACCCACAAGGACTGGTACCGTATGCTGTCCCACGTGGCACTCAGTGTGCGCACACCGCTCACCGTGTCCAGAGTGTCCACAAGATACACATTGTCCACTGCCGGACATGGTATTTCAATAATAGGGAAAATCAAGGGATAAGTCTTCAGTGAGATATAATCCTCCCATTTCTTGCTATTGCTCAAATAAACCTTAAAATGCCTTTCTGGGAAATGATACGGAGGATCATGTTGTTCTGTAAAAAAATTGAAACAAGGAGTGCAAATAGGCGAGTCATCATCAGTTGAGGCCGTCCTATATCCATATCCCCCAATATAAAAATCTCCTACGACATCGACAATCGACGAGTCGGGGAAAAAGGCATATCTAAAAATCAAACCATCATTTGCGACACCTGGGCATATAATACACTTTTCATCAGCGGATAGTGGCTGATAATAATTAAAACAAGTAAGTCCACTACTTGGCAATGTAATAACACTTTCTATAGGTTCAAGTACTGTGTCATAAATTGACAAATTACGACAACGATCGTTATTAACATAAGCTGAAAAAGCAATACCAACAATATGAATAGTGTCATCAGCATGCATTTTAAAGGCCACTTTTCTTACAAGGACATCATTAAAAGTAGAAGCAAATACATCTCCAGCACTATCTCCTGCCATGTAAGGAACTGGAATTATTACACAATTACTCTCAGGCATCCCATATGTGTAAAGATAAGGGTAACGGCCCAACGTGTCATTTTGAGCCATAGAACACATTGACGTAATTATGGCTATTAGAAAAACAACCTTCTTATACATATTCTTACTTACCGTTTTGAAACTCATAATAATCTACCTCGACAAGATTATGGACATATCCTTTGCAAATAGACCAACACCAACCACAAGGCTGTCTGTCAGCCCGACGGTTGGTGTTCTATTGGTGCTGCTTAAGGCTTATTCGGCGGCCTCGGCCATGGCTATGGAGCCACGGTAGGCGGGGCAGGTGTGGTGGGTGCAGCTGGCGGCGATACCGGCCACAAACAGCACGAGTGCTAAGATGGCAAATACTTTCTTCTTCATATTACAAACCTATTTTTTCGTTTACAATCTTCAGAATTTCGGTCTCCTGGCGGATGGCTTCGTCCTCGATGGCCTGGGCCTTGGCCAGTATGTCGGCCTTGAAGGCTTCGTCCTTGAGCGACGAGGCGTTGATCTTCACATTCAGGTGTGCACCCATGACAGCGCTGCGGGCGGCCAGGCTGCCTACGCCGCCGTCGGTGACGCTGTTGGGATTGCCCCATTCGACCATGGCGCGGCAGACCTCGAAGGCTTCGAGCGAGCGCTGCATGGTGCGGAAGGGTACCTCGGTGGCGAACTTGGTGGCCTCCTGGATGGCGGCGCTGCGGGCGGCCTTCTCGTCGTCGGTCTTCTTGGGCAGGCCGAAGGCGTCCATGATGCGGTTGAAGGCTTCGGTGTCCTCGTCGACCAGGTGCAGCAACTCTTCCTTCAGGGCTTGGCCCTTGACGGCCACGTCGCTGAATTTCTCCCACTCGTCGTCGTAGGCGGCCTTGCCACCGGTGAGGTTGGCCACCATGGTGCCGAGGCTGGCGGCCAGGGCGCCCATGTAGGCGCTGACGCTGCCGCCGCCGGGGGCGGGGCTTTCGCTGGCGGTCTCGTCGCAGAAGCCGCGGCAGGTGAGGTCGACCAGTTTCTTCTTCGAGTGGTCCTCGATGAGGTATTCTATCACCTTCTCCTTGGGGTCGAAGGGCTTGAGGTCGTCGAGGCCCATGCTCTTGATGGCGACCTTCATTATCTCGTCCTCGCTGACGCCGAGGGAGCGCTGCTGTTTGGCCAGGTAGTACTTGCCGGCATCGATGAGGACGCTCTTGGGTATGAGGCCCACTATCTCGCAGCCGGTGACGCGGAGGCCACGGTTGGCGGCGCAGCGGCACACCTCGTCGAAGCAGAGGTGCACGGGGGCCACCTTGATGGAGGTGATGTTCATCGACACCTGGGCGATGCCGTAATCTTCGATGTACCAGCCGATGGCCTTGGTGCCCTTGAGGGTGCCGGGTATCATGATGGGCTTGCCGTTTTCGTCCTTGAGGGGCTTGCCGCTGGGCTTGCCACCCTCGCGGGCGGGGCGGCCCTTCTCGCGCACGTCGAAGGCAATGGCGTTGGCGCGGCGGGTGCTGGTGGTGTTGAGGTTGTAGTTGATGGCCACGAGGAAGTCGCGTGCGCCGACCTGTGTGGCGCCGGTGCGGGCGGTGTGCTCGTTCCAGGCGTTGGGGCCGAAGTCGGGCTTCCACTGCTCGGTGCCGAGGCGGCTGCTGAGGCTCTCGTACTCGCCGGTGCGGCAGTAGGCCAGGTTGCGGCGCTCGGGGATGAAGGCAGCGTTCTCGTAGCAGTAGATGGGTATCTGCAGGTCGTCGCCCAGACGCTTGCCCAGTTTGTGGGCATACTCGACCACCTCGTCCATGGTGATATTGGCCACGGGGATAAGGGGGCACACGTCGGTGGCGCCTTGGCGCGGGTGGGCGCCGTGGTGCTGGGTCATGTCGATCAGCTCGGCGGCCTTCTTGACGACCTGGTAGGCGGCCTCGAGCACAGGCTCGGGTTCGCCGACGAAGGTGATGACGGTGCGGTTGGTGGTCTGGCCGGGGTCGACGTCGAGCAGTTTCACTCCGTCTACCTTTTCAATCTCGGCAGTGACCTGATTGATGATATCCATGTTGCGGCCCTCGCTGATATTGGGCACGCATTCAATAAGTTGCTTCATAGTTTGTGTTGTTTTTGTTGCTGCAAATATACAATTATTTTCTCATACGACGAAAAAAATCCACATTTTATGCTCCACGCTCCCCCACCCCGTCCCCGCCCCGTACTATCGTTGTACTATTGTTGTACTATCGTTGTACTATCGTTCTTATGTTTTCAATAGTACAACGATAGTACAACAATAGTACAACGATAGGTCAACGAGGCCACCGGAACCGGAGGGGATGCGGTGCGGAGGGGGTTGTATTACGTCGGATGTCTTCTTTTCAAACGATGACTATCGTGTTTCTAAACGTCAATCATTGCTTTTTTCAACGTGAATTACCGTGAATTTTTCCGTTAATTATCGTAATTTCTTGTCGGCAGGGACACGATAATTTACGGAAATCAACGGTTTAATTTCCCGCAATTGGCGTTGGGGGAAAAAGGGATTGAAGCAAGGCGGTGACGGCACTGGCGTGTTGGTATCGTAAAAAGTTTGCCACCGATTGGAATAAAAGTTGTATATTTGCAGCTTGATAATGTTTGTGAAAAGCGTGTAACACTATGCAAAAGAAGATAGAAGAGGCTTGGGAGCACCGCGAATTGCTGGGCGAGCCCTCGGTGCGCGAGGCGGTGCTGGAAGCCATAGATATGCTGGACCGCGGGCGACTGCGCGTGGCCGAACCGACCGAGGAGGTCGCGACCGGATGTGAGCATCCCATGCATTGCGGCTGGCGGGTGAACGAGTGGGTGAAGAAGGCCGTGCTGCTGTACTTCCCGCTGTGCGGCATGCAGACCCTGGAGGCCGGCCCGATGGAGTATCGCGACAAGATACCGCTGAAGCGCCACCTCGAGGAGCAGGGCATCCGCGTGGTGCCGCCGGCGGTGGCGCGCTACGGCGCCTACCTGGCTCCCGGGTCGGTGATGATGCCAAGCTACGTGAACATTGGCGCCCATGTGGGTGCCGGCACCATGGTCGACACCTGGGCCACGGTGGGCAGCTGCGCCCAGGTGGGCGAAGGCGTGCACCTGAGCGGCGGCGTGGGCCTGGGCGGAGTGCTGGAGCCCGTGCAGGCGGCACCGGTGATCATTGAGGACCACTGCTTTATCGGCAGCCGGTCGATAGTGGTCGAGGGGGTGCATGTGGAGCACGAGGCGGTTCTGGGCGCCGGCACCGTGCTCACCGCCAGCACCAAGATTATCGACGTGACAGGCCCCGAGCCGGTGACCTACACCGGCCGCGTGCCGGCGCGCTCGGTGGTGATACCCGGCAGCTACACCAAGCACTTAGCCGCCGGCGACTACCAGGTGAGCTGCGCCCTCATCATAGGACAACGAAAAGAAAGTACCGACAAAAAGACATCGCTCAATGAAGCACTGCGTTTATTTTAGCCTGCTGCTCGGCACCCTGGCCCTGGCAGGCTGCGTGAAGCACGACGAGATGGAGTTCGCGGGCACCGTGCTGTGGGTGCGCGACTGCATGACCAGCATGACCGACTTCAACAGCGGCGGCTACGTGGTGCAGCTGGAATACCCCGAGGGTGTGGGCACCGACATCAAGACCGAGACCGGCGTCGAGTACAAGAACCTGGTGGTGCTCTACGAGCCCACCTGCCGCGTCAGGCTCGACAACCACATACACGGTTCCTTCTACCTCGACGAGAACTACTCGAAAGCCAACTGCTCGTGGCGCTACGACGACTACGACCTGCCCGAAGGCGTATTCACCAAGACCGTGGTCGACAAACACTGAAAAGCACAGTGTTGATAAAAAGTGAAAAAAAACTGCCGCCATGTGGCGCAAAAGGCGTACTTTTGCAGTCGGTTTATTAAAGAAAACAAAACAATAACGATATGAATTTCATAGTCAACAGTCAACAGCTGCTCAAGCAGTTGCAGTCGCTCAGCGGCGTCCTTTCGAGCAACAACACAATGCCTATCATCGGCTGCTTCCACTTCCACCTGGAAGAGAACACCCTCACCGTGAAGTCGACCGACCTTTCGACCACCCTGGTGTGCCGCATCGAGGTGGAGACCGGCCGCATGGACGGTGCCGAAGAGGTGGCCATACCGTCGAAGATGCTGCTCGAGATACTGAAGAGCTTCGACGACGTGCCCCTCACCTTCGGGGTCGACACCAAGAGCTACGCCGTAAGCATCGCCTCGGGCGAGGGCGAGTACCACCTGGCCGGCATGGATGCCGAGACCTACCCCGCCATGCCTGTGGCCGAAGGCACCTCGATGACCCACATGAGCTGCACCGCCCTGGTCGAGGCCATCAACAAGACCTACTTCGCCACCAGCAACGACGAGATGCACCAACAGATGAGCGGCATCTTCTGCGAGATGACGCCCGACGGCGCCACCTTCGTGGCCACCGACGCCCACAAGCTGGTACGCTACCGCCGCAAGGACGTCGTGTGCGAGGAAAGCACCAACTTCATCCTGCCCAAGAAGCCCATCACCATAGTGAAGAACATACTGGCCGCCCGCAAGGACGACGGCGAAGTGACGGTGGAATACAACAACACCAACCTCTTCCTCACCTTCGACAACTTCTACGTGGTGTGCCGCCTGGTCGACGGACGCTATCCCAACTACGAAGCCGCCATACCCAAGGACAACCCCAACAAGCTGATCGTCGACCGCCAGTCGCTGCTCAACACGCTGCGCCGCGTCAGCATCTTCGCCAGCGAAGCCACCCGCCAGGTGCGCCTCTCGATAGCGGCCGACCACCTGGTCGTCTCGGCCGAGGACCTCGAGTTCTCGAACAAAGCCCACGAGAGCATACCCTGCCAGTACGAGGGCGACCCCATGGACATAGGCTTCAACGCCAAGTTCCTGACCGAGATGATAGGCAACCTGGACAGCGAGCAGGTGCTCGTCGAGATGTCGCACCCCTCCAGGGCCGGCATCATCTTCCCCTACGGCGACGAGACCGAGGGCCGTCCCGACGACATACTGATGCTCGTCATGCCGGTAATGTTGGCCAACTGACACTAGACCATGAGAAACAAAGGGACCAATGGCGCCACCGTGCTGGGCATTAGCCTGGTGCTGTTCATGCTGGGCCTGCTGCTCTGCATCGAATACCACTCCTACCGCCTCACCCACGACGCCCAGGAGCGCATCACCTACAAGGTGGACCTCTCGCCCGACGTGAGCGACTCGCTGGCCACAGCCCTCAAAGGGCGTGTGGAGCAGATGCCCTATGTGAAACACGTGGACTACATCTCGAGCGACAAGGCCGCCGAGATATTCAGCCAGGACCTGGGCGAAGACTTCGTGGGCTTCATCGGCTACAACCCGCTATACCCCTCGCTCATGGTCAACTTCAGGGCCGACCTGCTGCCCGACAACTCGACCGAGGTGCTCGACCGCTTCTGCGCCGCCGTGGGCAAGGAAGACGGTGTGACAGGCGTGGCCTACCAGGAGAACGTGGTGGGCGAACTGCGCGAGCTGTTCTACAAGCTCACGTGGTTCCTCATCGTCTTCGTGGTACTGCTGCTCATCATCACCGAAGTACTCATAGCCAGCCTGATACGCATAGCCATCTACAGCCATCGCGACACCATCTCGACCATGCGCTTGGTCGGTGCCAAGTCGGGCTTCATCGAGAGACCGTTCCTGCTGCGCAGCCTGTGGCAGGGCGCGCTGGGCGGCTTCATAGCGGCTGCACTGACGGTGGTGGCCCTGTGGGTATTCGGCAACCAGTTCGCCCTCGACCTTCTGGCTGCCGAACACTGGCTGTGGTACGGCGTCATAGCCGCCATACTCGTGCTGGCGGGCATGGGCATCACCCTGCTCTCCACCGCCATCACAGTGCGACACTATATTTCCAAGCATTAAAACACACACCAAATGGAAAACAAAGAACAAGACAACAACAAGATGCAACTGGCCTTCGGCCTTGTGAACTACATACTGATGGGTGCAGGCCTCGTTCTGCTGGCCATAGGCTACATACTGCTGGCCGGTGGCGGTAGCGACAACCCCAACGAGTTCAACCCCGCCATGTTCGACACGCGCCGCCTCTATGTGGCACCAATCATGATTGTGGTCGGCTTCGTGGTCGAGATTGTGGCCATCTTGTACAAGAAGAAATAGACATCAAGTAGTCAAGCAATCAATCATATATTATGGAATGGTTTGAAGCCCTTATACTGGGCATCATACAAGGCCTCACCGAGTACCTGCCCGTATCCTCGAGCGGCCACCTCGCCATCGGCGCCCACCTCTTCGGCCTCTCCGGCGAGGAGAACCTTACGTTTACCGTGGCCGTGCACGTGGCCACGGTGCTCAGCACCATCGTGGTGCTGTGGAAAGAGATAGTGTGGCTCTTCACCGACCTCTTCAAGTGGAAGTGGAACGAAGGCACCCGCTACATCGTCAACATCATAATCTCCATGATACCCGTCGGCATTGTGGGTCTGTTCTTCAAGGACAAGGTGGAAGCCGTCTTCGGCAGCGGCCTGCTGGTAGTGGGCATCTGCCTGCTGGTCACCGCATCGCTCCTGGCCTTCTCCTACTTCGCCAAGCCGCGCCAGCGCGAGAACATCTCGCCGTGGCACGCCTTTGTGATAGGTATCGCCCAGGCGCTGGCCGTACTGCCCGGCCTCTCGCGCTCGGGCTCGACCATCGCCACCGGACTGCTGCTGGGCAACAAGAAGGAGAAACTGGCCCAGTTCTCGTTCCTCATGGTGATACCGCCCATCCTGGGCGAGGCCCTGCTCGATGTGAAAGACATAGCCGAGATGGGCGTGTCGCAAGCCATGGCCGGACTGCCGGCACTCTCGTTGGCAGTGGGCTTCGTGGCGGCTTTCGTGTGCGGCTGTCTGGCCTGCAAATGGATGATTGACATAGTGAAGAAGGGCAAACTGATATGGTTTGCCGTCTACTGCGCCGCAGTGGGTCTGGCCGCCATCGTGTTTGCATGATAAGCCTAGAACAGCTGCAAGCAGGCTTGGTGCTGCCGATAGACAAGCCTCGGCAATGGACGTCGTTTCAGGCGGTGAATAAGGTGAAAGCCACTATTCGCCGCCTTTATGGCCTAAAGACGTTCAAGATAGGCCATGCCGGCACCCTCGATCCTTTGGCCACAGGACTGCTGCTTGTGTGCGTGGGCAAAGCCACCAAAACCATCCCGCAGCTGCAAGACGGCGACAAGACATACACCGGCACCATGGTGCTCGGCGCCACCACCCCCTGCTACGACATGGAGCAGGCCATCGACAACCTCTACCCCACAGCTCATATCACCCCGGCGATGATTGAAAAGGGCACGCACGACTTCGTGGGCACGGTGATGCAGGTGCCACCCATGTTCAGCGCGGTGAAGGTCGACGGACAACGAGCCTACGAGTACGCCCGCCGCGACGACCCTACGGCGACCATACAGCCCAAGGCAGTGAAAATATACCAGTTCACGATAGAAAGCCTTTCGACCACCGATGGCACCGAAGGAGCCTCGGAACCGGTCGCCGACAGCGGCACTACGCACCTGTACGACAAGCCACGGTGCGTGGTCCCGGCAGGGCTGCCGAAAGTCGCCTTCCGCATAGCCTGTGGCAAAGGCACCTATATACGGTCTATAGCCCGAGACTTCGGCACAGCCCTCGGCAGCGGCGCCTTCCTCGCCTCGCTGCGACGCGAGCAGGTGGGCGACTACACCGTCGACCACGCCCTGAAGCTCGACGAGGTGGAAAGATTCCTCACCGCAGGACAATAAGCATCGCAACCTACCGTTTAGAATAAACAAAACAAATCAATATGGCAAATCAAGACGAATTCTTCAAAAAAGTAGTGGCTCACGCCAAAGAGTACGGTTTCATCTTCCCCAGCTCGGAGATATACGACGGACTGGCCGCCGTGTACGACTATGGCCAGATGGGCGTAGAGCTGAAAAACAACATAAAGCAGTACTGGTGGCGCGCTATGGTGCAGATGCACGAGAACATAGTGGGTCTGGACAGTGCCATCTTCATGCACCCGCGTATCTGGAAGGCCAGCGGCCACGTGGACGCTTTCAACGACCCGCTGATAGACAACAAGGACTCCAAGAAGCGCTATCGTGCCGACGTGCTCATCGAGGACCACATAGCCAAGATTGAAGACAAGATTGAGAAGGAATGCGAGAAGGCCCACAAGCGCTTCGGCGACGCCTTCGACCGCCAGCAGTTCGTCACCACCAACGCCCGCGTGCTGGAGCACCAGAAGCAGATAGACGAGATACAGGCCAAGTATGCCGAGTTGATGAATGCCAACGACCTGGTCGGCCTGAAGCAGCTTATCCTCGACCTGGGTATCGTGTGCCCCATAAGCGGCACCCGCAACTGGACCGACGTCCGCCAGTTCAACCTGATGTTCGCCACCAAGATGGGCTCGGTCATAGACGACTCGGACACGCTGTACCTCCGCCCCGAGACTGCGCAGGGCATTTTTGTGAATTTCCTCAATGTGCAGAAGAGTGGCCGCATGAAGGTTCCCTTCGGCATAGCCCAAATCGGCAAGGCCTTCCGTAATGAGATAGTGGCTCGCCAGTTCATCTTCCGCATGCGCGAGTTCGAGCAGATGGAGATGCAGTTCTTCGTGCGTCCCGGCACCGAGCTGGAATGGTTCAAACGTTGGAAAGAGGAGCGCCTGCAGTGGCATCTGGCCCTAGGCATACCCGAAGAGTGCTACCGCTTCCACGACCACGAGAAACTGGCCCACTACGCCAATGCCGCCACCGACATCGAGTTCCGATTCCCCTTCGGCTTCAAGGAGCTGGAAGGTATCCACTCGCGTACCGACTTCGATTTGAGCCGCCACTCGGAGTTCAGCGGCAAGAAGCTGCAATACTTCGACAGCGAACTGAACGAGAACTACACACCGTATGTGATAGAGACTTCGATTGGTGTGGACCGCATGTTCCTGGCCGTCTTCAGCCATGCGCTGAAGGAGGAGTCGCTCGAGGACGGCTCGACCCGCACGGTGCTGAACCTGCCGGCACGCCTGGCGCCCTACAAGGCCGCAGTGCTGCCGCTGGTGAAAAAGGACGGTCTGCCCGAAAAGGCCCGCGAGGTGCAGCACCTGCTCATGCCCGAGATGATGGTGCAATACGACGAGAAGGACGCTATCGGCCGCCGCTACCGCCGTCAGGACGCCATCGGTACCCCGTTCTGCATCACTGTGGACAACGACACCCTGGAGAACGGCGCCGTCACCGTGCGCCACCGCGACAGCATGCAGCAGGAGCGCGTGGCCATCGACCAGTTGCTCCCCTACCTCAAAGCACGCCTGTAACCCACAAAACAACACAATATGAAACGGCTTTTCATGCTGGTGGCCGCCTTGGCAATCGTTGCGACCGCCCCCGCCCAAATCGAACAAAGCGTCCGCGACGCTGTCGTCCGCGGCCACCGTGGCACCATCTCCCAAAAGAAGGATGTCAAGAAGCCACAGAGCCAGGAGAGCACTCTCAACGTGGAGACCTTCTACCTTAAGAATGGACTGAAGGTAATCATGGCCGAGGAGCATTCGCAGCCCAAGATATACGGTGCCGTACTGGTGCATGCCGGCAGCAAGAACGAGGACCCGAAGGCTACCGGTGTTGCCCACTATTTCGAGCACATCATGTTCAAGGGCACCGACAAAATCGGCACCACCGACTGGGAGAGCGAGAGACCCCTGCTGCAAAAGATTAGCGACTGCTACGACAAGATGCAGCAGACCTCCGACCCTGCCGAGCGCCACAAGATACAGTCCGAGATAAACCGCCTGAACATCGAGGCCTCGCAGTATGCCATTGCCAACGAGACCGACGCCATACTGCAGCAGATGGGCTGCACCGGCCTCAACGCTGGCACTACCTACGACTACACGGTGTACTACAACACCTTGCCGGCCAACCAGCTGGAGAACTGGATGGAAGTATACGCCGAACGCTTCCGCAACCCCGTATACCGCCTGTTCCAGGGCGAGCTGGAAGCCGTCTACGAGGAGCGTAACCTATACGCCAACGAGATGATGTACACCTTCAGCCGCAACATCTTCACCGAGAGCTTTGGCGAGCACCCCTACAGCCGCGACATCATCGGCCTCGACGAACACCTGAAGAACCCGCAGCCCTCGGCCATGCAGCGCTTCTACAACAAGTACTACGTAGCGTCCAACATGACCCTCATCCTGGTCGGCGACCTCAACATCGCCCAGGCCCGCCAGATGGCCGAGAAGTACTTCGGCATTTGGCCCAAAGGCGATCGCGTCGAAGAGCCGGCCTACAAGCTGCCCCGCTTCGACGAGCGCATCGTGAAGGAGGTGAAACAGACCCCCATCCGCGCCGGCCTCATGGTCTTCCCCGGTGTGCAAAACAGCCACCGTGACGAGCTGACCCTCGAGGTGCTGAGCGAGATCCTGTCGGGCGGCAACGGCCTGATCGACGAGATGGTGTCCGACGGCAAACTGATGGCCGCCCAACTCATGCCCCTCTCGCTTCAGGACGCCGGCTCCAACGTGATACTCTATATTCCCAAACTCCTTGGCCAGAAGCACGCCGCCGCCGAAGAACTCATCTGGGCCGCCCTCGACTCGGTGAAAGAAGGCCGCTTCAGCGACAAGCTCCTCCAGAGCATCAAGATGAACCGCCTCGTCGAGCGCAAACGCCAGCTTGAAAGCTACAGCAGCATTGCCAACCTGCTCCTCAACCTCGAAGCCACCGGTAGCGACTACACGCGCTGGCTTGCCGAAAACGAACACCTGCAGCAAATGAACGAGGAAGACATCATGAACGTGGCGGCAAAATACTTCGACCGCGACCACTGCACGCTCGTACGCTCGTCGATGGGCTTCCCCGACAAGGAGAGCGCCATCAAGCCCGACTGGGAGCACCTCGAGGCCAAGAACCAAGGTGCCAAGTCGTCGTTCGCCAAAGAGATTGCCGACCGCCCACTGCGCCCCATCCGTCCCCAGGTGATAGACTTCGACCGCGACGTCGACATCGTGGCCGCCACCCCCGACTGCAACGTCTACGCCACCCGCAACCCAAAGAACGACCTCTTCTCCCTCAACATAGCCTACCACTACGGCCTATTCGACAACCACAACATCGACCAGGCCACCGCCTACTTCTCCTCCATCGGCGCCGCCGACCTTACCGCCGAGCAGTACCGCACCGAGCTCGAATGCCTCGGTGGTTCCTTCTCGCTCAGCGCCGGCGACGACTACAGCTTCATCAACATCAGCGGACCCGAAGAGAACTTCGACAAAATCATGGAGCTCGTCATGCTCAAGCTCCGCAAACCCCGCCACGACAAACAGCAGCTCGAAAACCTCGTAGAAGCCCTTAAAGCCTCCAAGAAAGCCGCCAAGAACGACGCCAGCACCTGGACCGCCGCCCTATACGAATATGTGCAGTTCGGCGAGAAGAGCAGCTACATCGACCACGCCACCATCAAGGAGATTAAAAAGATGAAAGGCGAAGACCTTGTGGCTCTACTAGACAACATCTTCCAGCGCGACGGCTACATCACCTTCGTAGGCCGCCGTGCCGCCAAAGAGATTGCCGCCATAGCCCTCGAGTCCGGCCTCGTCCAGCAGGACGTCACCCGCATGCCCCTCCGCATACGCCAACCCCTCACCCACGACGCCGACGCCGTCTACTACGCCACCAACAAGAAATTCCTCAAGAGCGACATCGACTTCTACATCCCCTCCTCCAACTTCGACTACGACGCCGACCGCGCCGCCTGCGCCATGTTTAACGAGTACATGGGCGGTGGCATGAACTCCGTCTTCTTCCAGGAGATACGAGAATTCCGCTCCCTCGGCTACAGCACCCACGGCTACTTCAGCTACGACCGCTTCAACCGCCGTCCCGCACGATACTACGCCTACCTCGGCACCCAGTGCGACAAAACCATCGACGGCATCGAAGCCGTGCGCGACCTCATGCTCCGCTTCCCCGACCGCGAGGACAAATTCGGCCCCGCTCGCGACTACCTCCTCTCGGTCCGCAACAGCAACTACTACACCTTCCGCCAGCTGCCAGCTCAGGTCCGCTACTGGAAAGAAGTGGAACAGCTCGACCACGACCCGCGCCCCGAGGTAACCCGTCAGATTGGCGCCATGGACTACAAAGCCCTGCGTGAGTTCCACAAGAAATACGTCGAAGGCCGCCCCCTCATCATCACCGTCAGCGGCAACGCCAAGCAATTCGACAAAAAAGCGCTGAAACAGTTCGGCGAGGTGAAAGAGGTGAAGTTCAAGAAGATGATCAAGTTCTAAACCCACACTCACCCCCTGCCCCATCAAGGCGGTGTGCCACGGCACACCGCCTTTTTTTTTCCCCCACTCCCCCACTTCCGCCCCCCTTCCTCGCCCCATCCCCTCCGGTTCAGGTGGCCTCGTTGTACTATCCGTTGTACTATCGTTGTACTATTGTTGTACTATCGTTCTTATGTTTTCAATAGTACAACGATAGTACAACAATAGTACAACGATAGTACAACGACCGGACCTATACCGGCCCGGAAGCATACCTGTAAGGGAGAAAAAGCCTAAGCGAAGAAAAGGTGCTCGAGCAGAATCTTCACCCCCAGTCCAATCAGCACCACGCCGGCTATGATGTTGGCGGTGCGTTCGGGAACGGGGATATTGCGCTTGCCGAAGTAGATACCCATCATTGAGACCAGGAAGGTGACCACGCCGATGGTGGCGACAACCCACAGCACGGTGGCCATCGGATTGTCCAAGCCCAAGCCTATGCCCACCGCCAGACCGTCTATGCTGGTGGCCACGCCTAGCAGAAAGAAAGTACCCACGCCGAGGCTGTTGTATTTAGCCTCCGGCTTTTCTTCATCGGCTCGCAGTCCTTCCACAATCATCTTGCCTCCAATGATGGCCAGCAGACCGAACGCCACCCAGTGGTCGACCGCCTCGATAAAGGCACGGGCCACGTCGCCTATGACGGCGCCAGCCAACGGGAATGAGAACTGGCAAAAGCCAAGTATCAGAGCCATAAGCAGTCCTCGGCGATAGCCAATCTTGCTACGGAAGGCCGTGGTGGCCGACACAACCAAGGTGTCGACACAGAGAGCCAGGGCCAGAATCAATGCTTCAAGGAATGTCATTGCAGATTGTTTTTTGCATGGGCCACCATGCCCATAGTGTGGCGCAGGTTGATCTCGGCTACATAGACGGCGCCAGAAGCATCTACCATCAGATCCACCCCCAGCGGTCCGCCATAGCGCGGCCAGACGTTGGCCTGCAGCCATTGCTCAACCGTGGCCTTCATCGCCGACAAGCCCGTGTGTTCGAAGTGGGCCACGATCGCGGCATCGGTCCAAGGATGGTTTTCTTTGTACACGCCGCTGCCTGTTTTGAAATAAGAATAGCCTGCGAAAGCTGTACCGAAGTACTCGAGTGCCACGTCGGCCACCACATCGCGACGGGGTTCCACAATCACGCAACGCTGCTCGGCCGTCACCTTCTCAATCCAGTGGCGGTCGATGTCGGTCAGCGAGCCATGTACCCAGCGTAAGCCCCGCCCAGCCCCGCTCCACGGGGCTTTCATCACCCAGTGCTCACGACTGTGCAACAACGCCTCCACCTCGGCCACGCTTGTGGCGGTGTGGCAGTCGGGCTGCAGTGGCAGCACTGTCGAGCGGTGTTGCAGTTCGCGTATGGTGGCAATAGTCTCGTCGGTCGGTAGCAGTTCGGCGCGCACTCCGTGCTTCAGCAACTGGTGCTTCACCACGGCATCCCACCCCCATGTTGTGATGGCTGTGAGCGGCGCGACGAGGTTGGCGAGCGCCTCGGCCACATCGTAGGCCGAACAGCATACCGCGTCAGGATAGAGCACCTGCATGATATTGGCGTCACGCCGGGCAAAGTCGACGGCCGAACGCGGCGGTATATAATGAGCACGACCTTTGGCAAGGCAAAGGTCGTGCTCGGGGTTGAAAATGCACAAGTGCATATCAAGGTTATAGAGACTATAGCGACTATAGGAACTATAGCAACTATAACTACTATTTGTTCACCTGGAACTTCTTGTTGCCGGTCTTGAAGAAGTCGGCAATCTGGTTGGCGGCGGCAATACCGGCGTTGATGTTGGCCTCTTCGGTCTGGGCACCCATCTTCTTGGGGGTGGCGAAGTAGCGGCCTTCAAAAGCCTTGAACTCGGCATCGGCATCGGGCATGATGTCGGTGATGTACTTCAGGTCGGTGCGCTCGGCCATGAGTTTGAGCAGGCCAGCCTCGTCGATGACTTCCTTACGGGCGCTATTGACGAGGATACCACCCTTGTGCATCTTGCCTACGAGGTCGTAGTTGATGCTCTGCTTGGTCTCGGCGGTGGCGGGGATGTGCAGCGACACCACGTCACAGGTCTCGAACAGGGCTTCCTGGCTGGCGACGGCAGTGGCGATACCGCTGGAGTTGATCTGCTCGGCGTTGAGGAAGGCGTCATAAGCGTAGACCTTCATGCCAAAGCCGTTGGCAATGCGGGCCACGTTGCGTCCCACGTTACCGAAGGCGAGGATACCAAGTTTCTTACCCATCAGCTCGCTGCCACTCTTGCCGTTGTAGAAGTTACGGACGGCATAGACGAGCAGACCCATGACCAACTCGGCAACGGCGTTGCTGTTCTGGCCGGGGGTGTTCATGGCGACGATGCCACGGGCGGTGCAAGCCTCGAGGTCGAGGTTGTCGAAACCGGCGCCGGCACGCACGACAATCTTCAGCTGTTTGGCGTGGTCGATGACCTCTTTGGTCACCTTGTCGCTGCGGACGATGAGAGCGTCGGCATCGGCAACGGCCTTGTACAGGTCGTTCACGTCGGTATATTTCTCGAGGAGAGCCAGCTCGTAGCCGTTCTTCTCAACAACCTCGCGGATGCCGTCGACGGCAACCTTTGCGAAGGGCTTTTCTGTTGCAACTAATACTTTCATTTTCTTGATAATCTTTATTTCATCAGAAAAGACGCAGGTAGGCTCCTTGCGAAGCTTCTTCTCATAGCCGTGCCTGACGTCGTCTCTGATTTCCATTGATATTTTTTCCTGTTCACTGCGTTCGCGAAATCTTGTAGATCTTGTAGATTATGCTGACGCAATAACTTTTTTATTATCTACAAGATCTACGAGATCTCTACCCCGCAGGGGTTAGGCGTAATTACTTGTTGGCTTTCTCGAAGTCCTGCATGCACTGGACGAGAGCCTCGACGGCCTCGATGGGGCAAGCGTTGTAGAGGCTGGCGCGACCCTTGATGCCGACCATGCCGCGCTCCTTGGCGAAGGCCATGAAGGCATCCTGCAGGTTCTCGCGGCCCTCGGCCATCACCCAGCAGTGGTTCATGATGGAACGGTCTTCCTTGGCAGCGGTGCCGACGAACATGCTGTTGCGGTCGATTTCCTCGTACAGCATGGCGCTCTTCTTGAGGTTGATCTTCTCCATCTCGGCAACACCGCCGATGGTGTTCTTAACCCACTTCAGGGTCTCGTGCATCACGAAGATGGCGCTCACCGGAGGAGTGTTGAACATGCTGATGTTCTTGGCCTCTTCGGCAGCGTGGGTGCGGAAGTCCACCATGGTGGGCAGCGGGTTCATGTACTGGCGGTCGGTGATCTTGCCGAGGATGTCCTTGCGGACGATGTAGAAGGTGACACCGGCAGGGCCGACGTTCTTCTGGGCACCACCGTAGATGAGGCCGTACTTCTTCACGTCGACGGGACGGCTC
>CACYZN010000017.1 GCA_902778925.1 uncultured Bacteroidota bacterium | reverse complement strand
GTCCTCTGGAATAGTATAGTCGTTGGGATACGACTTGATGTCGACGGTGACGATGTGGCCGCCGCCGTCGTAGTTGCCTATCCATGCACCGATGACCACATCGTCGTCGAAGTGATAAAGGTCGGTGATTTCCTGGCGGTAATAGGTCTCGTCGCGCCAGTCGATGCCGTAGCCCGCCATGCGCTCGTTGAAGTGGCCCACGCCAAAGGGGGTGAAGAAGCGCACCAACTCGAGCGGCGCATCGTAGCCTGTCTGCGAGATCATGCCCTGGTAGCGCTGGCCGTCACGGCCGACGAAGGTGGGCAGCGAGTCGGGATGCTGGTTGATGCCTTCGAAGAAGCCCGGTGTGACGATGAAGAGCGAGCCAGTGCGGTCGTAGGCATCGCCATTGCTCTGCTGGTGTATCTCCACGAAGTGCTGGTAATGGTGCGGCAGACGGGGCAGTTTGACCTTTTTGAGGATGAGGGTGCCGCCGGCATAGTGCAGCACGGTGTCGGCCGGAATGGCCCGAATGCCACCGTCGATATGTGCATTCTTCTTGCCCCAGCATATCTGCTCGTGGTCGAAGATTCGGGTGGTGACGATGAGGCGCTCTTTCATGATGCGGTCAAGCTCGCGGGGAGTGACGCGGCGCGAAGGAAGTATTATTGATGATGGACGGCAGATACCCCAATCTACTTTTTTTGCCTTGGCCAGCACCAGACGTTTCTGCCCGTTGCGGGTGAAGGAGCGCAGCACACCCTTGTTCAGGCCGTAGTAAGGAAGGGGTGTGACATTGACGGGGGCTCGCTCGTCCATCTCAAACTCCAGCGTGTTGCTGTTGATGGAGCATATGTGCTTGTTGCCGTCATGACGCCACTCAATGTCGCTGCGCGAGAACCCCGTGCGATAGAAGTAGATTGAGTCGTCATAGTAAGCGTTGACTGTTATGCTGTCCTGTGCATAGTCCACCTTGGTGACGGTCTGAGCATAGCCGGGGATGAGTTTGCCCTTGGGCTGCTGCGTGACGATGGTGATGACATCGCCGTCGCGGTGTACATAGACTTCCGTGGTGTCGTTCTGCTCACCGTATTCAATCTGCCAGTAAGTGAACTCGTTGGCACCTTTCGGTATCTTCACATTCTGCGCCATTGCCACCAGGGGCACCGCAAGAAGCAGAATTAATAGTGTTTTTTTCATTAACCTTTAACCATTAACCTTTAACCATTATCAGAATCCCATGCCGAACATGTGCCAGTACTGCGCCTCGAGCTCGGCCCAGGCGTCGACGGTGCCGGTGTATATCTGTTTGGTGTAGGCGTTGAGCTGCTTGCTTGACTTCGAGGGGTCTTTCATGGCCTTGATGCCGTCCTCGAGGGGCTTGAGGCCGCTGAAGGCCTTGCCCTCGTGGTGCAGCACGGCGTTCATGTGCTGCTTCTTGGTGCGCTGCCAGGCCACGGTGGCCAGCTTGTTGGCGCGGCGGTACTGCCACAGCCAGGCCTGCGGGTCGTAGCTCTTCTGTCCACAGCGGGCGAAGGCCTCGGGCAACTCGGTGGTGCCGCAGAAGATGGGTATGCGGGGACTCTGGCCGGGGTTGTCGACAGCCATCCAGCAGATGCCGCCCACCTGGTCGGGCAGCCACGAGCGCAGCTGTGCCACGAAGCTGTAGCTGCACCAGGCCACGCTGACGGTACGCTTGAAGTCGATGGTGCCAGGCTTTAGCATGTTGAGGGTCTGCTGCATGGTGCCGGTGAGCCAGGGGTTGGCCACGGGGCTGACCACGGTGTCCTTGTAGCTGCTGCCGTCGTCGCGCTTGCGGTCGACCACCACCTTCAGGTTGCGGCACATGTCCATGTTGGTGCCCTCGTAGGTGGAGCGCAGCAGGCGCATCACGTCGGTCACGTCGACGGGCGAGTCGGGCTTGACGCTGAAGGGCAGTTCCTTCATGTCGTAGGTGAAGCCCTGCGAAGGTGCCAGGCTGTTGAAGATGAAGTATTCGCGCTCGCGGAAGTTGCGCCCGTTGGCCCACGAGGTGTTGTAGGCTTTCCAGAAGACGAAGTCGCCCTCGCCATCCCAGAGGTAGTACTTCCTGGCCACCTCCTCGACGTTGTCGGAGCACATGAAGTACTCGGGATTGTTGCGTTGCAGACGGCCTATGCGGGGGATGTTGCAGCTCACGGCCACGTGGTCGTCGGGCACGCGCTGTGCCACCCACACGGCGCCGATCTGGTCCTTGCCGCAGCCCAGTATCTCCATCTGCCACACCTCGTTGCGGTCGGCTATGGTGATGCACTCGCCGCCGTCGGCATAGCCATACTTGGCCACCAGCTGCGCTATGCAGCGTATGGCGGCCCGGGCCGTGGTGCAGCGCTGCAGGGCTATGCGCTCCAGCTCCTCGATGAGGAACATGGCATCGGGGTTCACCAGCGTGTCGGGACCGCTGAAGGTGCTTTCGCCTATGGCCAGCTGGTGCTCGTTGAGGCAGGGATAGGCGGTGTTGAGGTAGGCGTAGGTGTGGGCCACCTCGGGTATGGTGCCGGCCACGCGCACGCCCGTGGTGTCGGTGGGCGAGACGGTGTGCATGGTGCCCTTGCGCACCTCGTGCTTGGTGCCTTTCTTGTGGTCGGCCGCGGGCTCGACGGTCATCCACGTGCGGTAGCGGCCGTCGCAGGTGTGCGAGGTGATGACGCTGCCGTCGGTCGAGGCACGCTTGCCCACCATTATCGAGGTGCAGCTCTCTTTCTGGTTTGCCTGGCCCGCTGCCAGCATGGGCAGCACCAGGGCGACGATAAGGAGTATTCGCTTCATCGGTATCTGTTGTTGTGTGGTTGCTTGTTGCGGGGCGGTGCCGGGGCTAGTCGGTGAGGCCGCCGTAGCTGAGGGCGGCGTTTTGCAGGGCCTCCTCGGTGGTGTATTGTTGGTATATGGTGCAGCGCGTCACGATGCTCTGGGTCGAGTGCCTGCTGCCCTGACGGTCGCCCCGTTCGGGGCGCACATGCACCAGGGCCCAGCCGCGCTGGTCGTCGGCCAGCACGTCGCCCGTCAGCGCCATGCATCCGTCGACCACCGTGGGCACCACGCCCAGGTGCTCGATGCCGGCCTTCCACTCGTCGACCGTCCAGCGGGCCATGTTGGCCTCGAGGCCGAGTTGGTTGACGTAGGTGCGCTGCACGAGGGTGTAGAGCACCATCTCGTCGCCACGCATCATGGCCGAGAAGGGTGTGCGGGTGAGCAGAGCCGCACGGCCGCCAGCCTCGCCCAGCTGCTGCTCGACGGCAGGCAGCGAGCCCTCGCTCACCGGTATGCCGGGCATCAGGAATGGGGAAGCCCACAACCTGTCGGTGTACACCACCGGCAGCTGCGACGCCAGCGACACAAAGCGCAGGTAGTTGCTATTGCTGTCGTCGAAACAAGGGTTACATCTGCGCATCACGCTCCACAGCTGCATGGAATGCTTCATGCGCTGCCGCGCCACAAACTGCTTGCGCGTGTTGCTGCGCTTCTCGTCCGAGTGGGCGCTCCGCGCCACCATCTTGCCGTTCCTCTGGTAGACTGTCAGCCCGCTCTTCTTCAGGCGGCCCTTGATATACAGCCCCGATGTATTCTCTTTTGCCATCTATTGTTGTACTATCGTTGTACTATCGTTCTTATGTTTTCAATAGTACAACGATAGTACAACAATAGTACAACGATAGTACAACGAGGCCACCGGGAGCGGAGCGGATGGATAGCAGAGGGGGTCCATTCAACGGCCGAATTTAGCTTTTGCGGCATCCATCCGCTTGGGTATGTCGACGCCGAAGGGGCAGCGGCTCATGCAGGCACCGCAGTGGGTGCACTCGCCGGCGTGGTGGCTCAGGGCGTCGTACTGGGCCTGCAGCTCGGCGCTCAGCCCGTCGTGCTCGGCCTTGTCGAGCAGCTCGTTGACGCGGGCAATGGGTATGCCCACGGTGCAGGGCGAGCAGTGGTTGCAGTAGGTGCAGCCGCTTTCCGTTTTCGACTTCTGATTGTCGAGATTCGAATTTCGGCTTTCCTCATTGGTGAAGTTCTTCTCCTCGTCGGTGGCGTGTATCCAGTGCAGGTCGCGTTTCAGCTCGTCGAGGTTGTCGATGCCGAGTATGCAGGTGCTGATGCAGGGTTTGGCCAGGCAGTAGGCTATGCACTGCTCGGGGGTGAAGGCGCGGCCCAGGGGCGAGGTCTTCTCGTCGAGCAGACGGCCGCCGCCGCCGAAGGTCTTCATCACCGTAACGGCAATGTTGTGCGTGGCGCAATAGTCGTACAGCTCTACGCGCACGGGGTCGATGCCGCCCTGCAGGTTCTCCATGGCCCCCTTGTCCCAGGGTATGGCGCCGCCGCGCAGCTGGTCGAAGGCGGGGTTGAGGCTGAACATCAGCACCTCGACCCATCCGCTCTTCACCGCCCGCAGGGCCACCTCGGCATTGTGGCTGCTGAGGCCTATGTGCTTGATCTTGCCCTCCTTCTTCAGCTGGAAGACATAGTCGAGGAACGGCGAGTTCTGTATGGCCTCCCACTCCTCGTGGCTGTCGGTGATGTGTATCATGCCCACCTCGATGTGGTCGGTATGCAGACGGTCGAGCAGGTCCTGGAAGCTGGCCTTGCACTCCTCCACGTCGCGGGTGCGGCAGTGCTGGCCGTCCTTGTAGATGGTGCCAATGTGGCCCTGTATTATCATCTCGTCGCGGCGGCCCTGCAGCGCATAGCCTATGTTGCTGCGCGTCTTGGGCGTGCAGTCGTATATGTCTATGTAGTTCATGCCACTGTCGAGCGCCATGGTCATCAGCTCGAGCGAGGCCGCGCTGTCCAGCTTCTCGAAACCGCCGCAGCCTATGCTGATTTCACTCACCTCGAGGCCGGTGGCGCCCAGGGGACGATACTTCATGTCGGTGGCAGCCTTGTTGGCCGTCTGTTGCTTGCAGCCCACTGCCATCAAGCACAGCACGGCCGCCATAAGTGTGTATATCTTTTTCATCGCTTGGTGTTGTTTGGGTAATAAACGGAAAATAGCGGAAAATATTGTTGCCCCGGCGGCACAAAAAAGGGAGGGATGCACAATAAGTTGGCTGCTACAGCGTTCCTTGTGGCAAAACACCCCGCAAAATGAAGAAAGCGCTACTACTTGCCACCCTGATTGCCACCTGCCTCACAGGCCACTCGCAGTATCAGCTGCCCAACCCCGGCTTCGAGCAGTGGGACGGCACCGCCGTCACCGCCGAACCCGAGCACTGGAACTCGTTCGCCACGTCCGACGGCACCTTCGCCGGCATGGCCTCCGCACCCCACCACTACCACCGCAGCGGCGGCCGCCCGGGCTCCGACGGCTCCAGCTACCTCACCATCTACGCCAAGTCGGTCGTCGGTGTCACCGCCAACGGCAATATGACCACCGGCTGCATCCACGCCGGCGGCATGTCGGCCTCGAGCAGCAGCAACTACAACTACACCAAACGCAGCAACAGCGCCCACTGCCAACCCTTCTCGGGCACACCCGACTCCATGTACGTATGGGTCAGCTTCTACGCCGCCTCGGCAAGCTCCAAGGCCCAAATCTCGGCCATACTGCATGGCAACACCGACTTCAAGTCACCCAACGAGGAGTACGATCCATCCCTGTACCGCGCCAAAGCCAAAGCCCTCATCGACCGCACCACCACGTCGGCCACCGCCATGCAGTGGCAGCAAATCAAGGCACCGTTTATCTACACCGGCGGCAGCTCGGTCAACTACATACTCGTCAACATCACCACCAACGCCAATGCGGGCGAAGGCAGCCCGAACGACTCGCTGTCGGTCGACGACATAGAGTTCATCTACAGCGCCTGGCTCACCGCCATCACCGTCGGCGGCTCCGCCATCGCCGACTTCGACAAAGGAGTGATGGACTACACCGTGCATGTCGACGACCTCGACGCCGAGGTCAACGCCGTCACCGAGGTCGCTGACGCCACCATGGCCTTCGGTCGCCAAGTGGTCGACGACACCACCATGCTGGTCACCATCGACGTCACCGCCGAGGACAACGTCACCCTGCGCCACTACACCGTCACCCTCACCACCGGCGCCCCTGCCGTGGGCATCGACTCGCCTTCGGCATCCGGCAAGCATCTCGCCGTCTACCCCAACCCCACTGCCGACAAGATTACCGTAGTCGCCGACGGCACAGTAGAAATCTGCAACATCGAAGGCCAGACCCTCTTGACCCATCCTGCCAATGGCCAGGCCACAATAGACCTCTCCCCCCTACCCTCCGGCCTCTACCTCGTCCGCTGCGGCCACCACACCGCCACCGTCCTCCGACGGTAGACTTCACTGCAGCCCATAGGCTTCCTCCGCCTCGGCGGCCATAGGCAACGGCCTCTCCTCTTCCGTAGCGTAAGGAACTGGCGAATGTTTCTTGTAGAGCGAAAGCATATTCCCCTCGAGCAGCACCGCCACCGCCTGCATAGTACGCTCCATGACAGACGGCTTCAGCTGGCACTCCCATATCACTATGACGTGCCATCCGTTCTCCTGCAACAAACGGTAGTTCTCCTGGTCGCGCTCCTGGTTCCGCCTAATCTTGGCAACCCAGAACTCCCTGTTCGTCGTCGGAATCTTGCAGCATGCCGAATTCTCCACTCTCCGTTCTCCACTCTCCACTTGTGTGGCTTCCAGCCGCACCCCGTGTCCATGCCAAAAGCACCCGTTCACAAATATCGCCGTCCTATACGGCCGCAGCACGATGTCCGGCTTCCCCGGCACACTCTTCACATTCAGCCGATACCGATACCCATGACTCCACAGCCACCGCCGCACCTTCAGCTCCGGCTTCGTCCCCGAACCCTTGATATGCGACATGCACCTATGCCGCTGCTCTGGTGTCATCGTGTCGGTCATATCGTTGTTATCTCTTCTGCCATCGTGTTGAGCGCCACGCAGTCCTCGCGGCTGATGTGGCGTTTGCCAGCATCGTATTCCCAAGGGCTGAGGATGAGCACGCGCCCTGCGGCGCAAGCGTCGAAGAGGGCATCCGTGGGCTTGTAGTATTCCCGGAAGCCGTTGTCCGTGAGGAGGACGAACGGCAGTTCCTCCCGTAGCAGCACCTCCATCACCTGCTTCTCCTGTGGCGAGATGAATGGCGAAACCATCACCGCCCCCTTGCGCGCCGCCAGCACACAGCCGTTCATATAGTCGCGCAGCGGAGCGTCGTCGCCCTGTTCGGCCTTCTGCACCATCGCCCGCCGCACATGCACCGTCTCAAACCGTTCGGCCATCAGCAGCGTCGCGTTCCCCACACCAGCGTAGCTGCGTCCGCCAATCTCAATTCCCCGCTGCACGCGGAAAAAGCACGGCTTCAGTCGTTTGGTAGCCAGCCGCTGGGGGTTCATATGTACATAGCGCATCATCGTATCCAATTGCCCTCGCCGCGACAGCGGGCGAATGAACGGACGTTCGGTGAAAACAGGGAAAGGATAGAAACCTTCCGTTGCCGCCTCCTTGTCCGTTGTCCCCGCGTCTTTGTCTGTTTTCCCTGAGCCGTTGTCTGCTGTTCCCGAATTCAATTCGGGGCTAATCGACAAAGTGTGTGCCCGACCATGCCTCTTAACCCCCTGCCAATATCCGCGAATCACATTGCGAATACTGGTATCCAACACCCGTGTCACATGGATAATGGCATGCAGATGATCCGGCATAAGGCAGAACTGGAGAATGCGGATAGCGGGATAGTGCTTGCACATCACGTAAAGCTCTTCCACGACAGCTTCGCCCAATGTCGTCCTGGTCACATGAGCTTGCGTCGGGTCGTTCTGCGGAATCACCAGGGTGCCCAGCAGAGGTTCGCGCGAAGGCACCGTCAGCGTGATATGATATATACCAACCCCCTTCCAAGCCGTCCCCGGCTCCTGCCATTGCCATTTTCCCTGCACCGCCATAGTATTCTATACCGTACTGTTTCTGAAACAAACGCCCATAAACATTTTTTATTGTCCCAAACGCTTTTGTCCATTGCCGCCCTTTGTCCACCATCGCCCCTTTGTCCATTGTGGCCGAATTCAATTCGGCCGCCCCCTCCTCAAAAGCAAAAAGGGAATCACCCCTTGCAGCAATTCCGAGAAAGGCACCGCTACAGCACCTTCAGCTCCGGCTTAGTGTCCTTCGAGCGTATATGCGACATGCACCTATGCCGCTGCTCCGGTGTCATCGTGTCGGTCATTCCGTGGTCAGTTTGTCCAAGGTGGTGTCGTTGAATGTGTGTTGTATCGGGAGCGAAACCATCTTATAATCTACAAACAACTGACGGGTAAACTTAAGGTCGAACGTAATGCGCAGTTTGTCGTCCTCTGCTCCTTTACTCTTTGTAGCTGTGTGTATGCCCGTTACAAGATACAGATCTCGAATTCCATTGTCAGGTATATATGGGGCAAAGTAGTCAATGCTGTCAAGCGGTATTGTGGTTGGGAAAGTATCGCCGGAATAATAACTTGCGGCAGTGCCATTGAGGAAGTTGGCGTACTGCGGGTTATCGGGCTTGACCACGCCTATCAGGACGCGGTTCTTGACTTCCAAAGTGGTGCCTTTTTGTGGGATGACCTGCTCGACAATCTCCACGGCATGCTTGTTCAATAGCTCTTTGATGAAGTTGGCCAATAGTTCATGCTGGTTGTCGCCGGGACGCATGGGGAAGGCACCGATGTTCACCTCGTCGATACTTTTGCGGAACCGCGAGAGTTCGTCCATCTGGCCGGGGAAGAGTATATATCCGCCGATGACCTCTTTCTTTATCTTCTCGTCCTGGTGCTTGCTGTTATAGTAGATGGCGTCGCGGTAGCGGTGCATCTGGTTGATGGCATCGTCGGGCGGCACATCGTTCGCACCTTCTTTCTCCAACCGGTATTTGGCATCGAAGAGGTAGGTGAGTTTCATTCCTTCCTGTAGGTCGTCCTTGGTCAGTTGCAACACAATGTCGGGCTTCTGCGGCACGGTCCTTGACTCCAACTCACCAATACCTTTCACGTCGTCTTTGTCACTATGCCGCGGATTGTAAACCAACTCAGCAAGCGTCACATCGTCTTTCTTGAAGATAATCTTCGAGTGCTCGCCTTTGCCGAGGCTGTAGGTGAAGAGACCACTCATCTCCGTGCGGCTATGCTGCTCGGCTTCTGCGCCAGTCAGCTCTTTGACCACCTTCTCCACCTGGATGAAACACCATATCTCATACAGGGTGGCGATGTCCTTGGTCTCCATGCGGTAGAGACCGTCGTTCAAGCTGAAGGACTTCTGCAGAATGGTGTAGATGCGGAACACTTTCGAGTAATTTACATCCTTTTGCAAGATGAGCGACTCCTGCTTGATTCCGTCGAAGGGACCCACTGTACGGAAAAAGGGATGTCGCGACAGGCGGTTCAGTTCGTCGCGGGTACGGGCTATCTTGTCCCTGTGAGTGTCGGCCATGCGGGTGTCCTGTAGAAGAACTCTCTCGGCGAGAGTCGCATAGCGTTTCTGAACTGTCAGTAGAGCGTGTTTAAGGAAGCGGTTCTCAGGTGTATTGTAGGTGTTCTGCTGCTCCTCTACACGGTACAGGCGGGCCTCTTCAGTGCGGTGCTCGGCCAGTTGCTGTTCCAATTGCGGTGTGAGGCGGTGTATCTGGTCGGCCCGTTTGTAGGTCTCGATTGCTTTCAACCGATGGCGTGGCCGGTCGATGATATTATGTACGGTGCGCAGGAACTGCTCTTGCAAACCGCCGAAGATGTTCCACCAGATGATGTCGTAACTCTCGCCCTGCTCCTCCTTGATGCCGTGATAGGTGCGCTTCAGATAGTCGAGCGAGAGCATACGGTACTCTGCCTCGATGTCCTGAAGGATAATCTTCCAGTCGTGATGGTAGTCGAGTTTGGCCGAGATGACGTCGTAGGAGAAGACGAAACGTTTCTGCACGCCATCGAGGGTGTAGCCTATCGGCATATCGGCACGGCCTATCTCGTTGCCATAGTTCAGGTATCCCGCCAGCAGCAGCTTGCTCTCCTTCCACGAGAAGCGGTCGTTGACATCCTTGCGCGGACTATCGAACCAAGCCTTTGTCACTTTCTTCTTGAAATCTACCCACACGCTATAGTCCGTCTGCTCGAAGAACACAGCCTCGTCTGCAACGTCCTTTGCAATCTCCCGCTCTGCATCGTCATTCATAAACACCACATGCTCCACGCCATCGCTCCATCGGTAAGAGGAAATCAACTTCTCCCCGCCGAGGACGCTCACCCCCTTGTCCCACATCCGTTGGAACTGGGTACTCTCCACCGTCAGCGTGAAGTCTTCGTGTTCGATGCATAGGAGGTCCATTGTTTAAGTTTAATACGAAAGAAAGGAGTATCTTGAAAGTTAGACGGTTATGTTTTTAAAGTGGTCGTTTTAAGTTTCATTATTGTTTTTTTTACCACAAAAATGAACTTAAAGAATATCAGCAATAGTACTTCCGATATTTTCTTCCATTATCATGATGTATTTCACCATTTGTAGCCATTTTTCGAACCATCTTTTTTAGGTCATTAAAGTCAACATCTGGCAATCGTTTTGCAATGTCGTCCATGATACTCATGGGGTGAACCTTTAAATCCTCCAATACCAATGCTTTTAATCTATAAGGTTCAATCGTTTTAAGTGTGGTTTTCTTGTTGACTTTTGAATTGATTATCAATTTCGGGTTGACCTTATAAGATGTTCCCTTCCCTCTTCCGTCTTTTATTATTATTTCTTCTTTCAGTAGATTGCTGATATAACTGTGCAACCTTTCTTCATCGGACAATTGCAAATATTCTATCAAGTCTATAGAACGCATCTTTTCCGCTTGTGCTATGGCGCCCAATGCAATAAAATTCTTTTGTGACAGACGGTAGTTTCGTTGTGCATAATCCAACAAAGGTATTATCTCGGCATTCTGTATTCCCGAATACACCGTTACTTTTGTCTCATTGAACGAGGATTCAATCACGGGTGGCCGCTTGGAATCCAACGATGTTATCTCATAGATAAGGTCGTATCCCGAGCCCTCGCCTTCCATCAGTTTCAAGTCACTCATGATAGTGGTGAAGTGGGGGTTTCTACGGTGCCTTTGATGCAAGATATTGTCTTTTGTTACACCTAGGGGCAGGCCGCCAGGGCTGGAAATCTCCATCCTGTCTGGATATACACATATCAGGATATCGTTGGAAATGGTAAAACAATGATGTGCAAAAGCATTCAAAAGTAGCTCTCGAATAACCTTCGGATGATAATGTCTGATTTGTTTTCTGAAAAGGCCGTCTGGGATCTCGTAGGCATAGTTCAATTCTGTAGCAGTCTTTTCTATTTCAAGTAACAACTCTTTGGGATTCAGCGAATTGTCATGCCAATCTTCTTTTCTTACTTTTTGTTCAAGGCCGTCATACACAATATATTGTACTGTGATGGGATAAGATATCTTACTGCGCTGCTTGCTCGTACCCAGCCATAGAACACCCAAATTGGTGACACGCTCACCATCCACCAGATTGTAATGTTCAATGATTTCATCGTCAGACATCTGTTTTACATGCGCCTTAACACGGTCCGATTCGCGAATGTCATTGACAAAACGTTCTATGTTGTCACGAGGAATGTCTTTAAATAAGATAGTTGTTGGAAGCACTTCCCACTGATAAGCGCCTTTCTCAATGGATAGCCGCTGTATCTCTTCATTTCGGACAGGTTCGCACTTGTCACCAATGCGCATATATATCTTTGCATCGGATGTCGTCGCTATTGATTTAAGAGAAGGGGCAATATACAATTCGAAATATTCCCCACCATTGGGGTGGGATTTTATTTCCGATGCAGATATACCGACATTGAAACAAAGTCCACGAAGTCTGGAGAGGGTGTCGTTGATCTCTTTTATATTGACATGCTGGTTTGGTAATGGCTCCTTTGTTTTGTCCTCATAGCCGACATATATTGTTCCCCCTTGGGCATTTGCCAATGCTACACAGGTTACAGACAAGTCGCGGAATCCATTGTCACCGGTCCGTATCTTGCGGATGCTTTTGTATTCTATTGTTTGATTCTCACTCATCGTCAAATGCTTTTTTTATGCCCAGTAGCTGGTGAAGCCGGTGGCTTTCAATTTGGCGAGCATCTCGTCTATCTTGATGGCGGAGATGCTTTTCTGCACAGGCTTGTCTTCTTCGGCGGGCGTGATAGAGGAAGCAATCTGTTCTTCTACCAGGGTTTTGAGGCCGTCGAGGACTTTCTTGGTGCGTTCTTCGTCGCCTTCGATGCGGGAGAGGATCTTCATAGAGGTCATCTCGTCGAGGGTCTGCCACAGCTGGCTGTCGGAGGCCAGAGCCTTGCGATTCACGGCGTACATCAGGAACTCGTTGCGGGTGCGGTAGGCAATCTTGAAAGGTGTGCCCTCCAGGATGGCGTTCACTTGCTCCAGGTAGGCCAGCACCTGGTCGCAGAGGTCGCGGTTGTCTTCGTAGATGTCGCAGCCTTCGGCGGCATCGCCGATGATGCTGTTGCCGATATAGCCGATCTCGTTGCCAGCGCCACGCTCCAAGCCGCCGTGCAGGTCCACCTCGTTCATCTCGATGGTCATGGCGCGGTCAAGCACCTTGCGGCTGAACGAGAAGGTGGTCTCGTCCATATTCACCGTTCCCACCACGAAGAGGTTCTGCGGGATGGTCAGGCGCTTGCCGCCCTCATCGGTTTTGTAGGCTTTGCGTTCCTCAGGTGTGTCAAACAGTTGGTCTATCAGGCTACCGTAGGCATCTGTGTTCTCATATTCGATGATGGGGTCGGTGGTGATAGTGCCGTCGGAGTTCAGTTTGCGGCTCTCGACGACCGACAGATATTCAGCGAAGTACTGCTCCACTGGGGCGAGGTTCATCTCGTCAAGACAGAGGAAGTAAGGTACATTGGGGTCTTTGAGTGCTGCTGCCAAGAAGCGCAGGAACGGACCCACCACGAACTTCTCGCCATTCAGACGCGACACATAGCCCATCAGCTCGCTGCTGTCGTGCCAGTTAGGCTTCACCTGCACCATGCAGAAGTTCCTCGGGTGGTTCTTTCCGTACTCGGGGTCGCCCTCCTTCCAACACGCCTTCGCCATCTCCCTCACAATCCTGCTCTTTCCCGTCCCCGAGATTCCCGCCAGCAAAATAAACGGCTTCGTCCGCAGGGCTGTAAGGTAGGGAAGAAACGATATGTTGAATTGAACATGGTCTATGGCTGCGGTGGTATTATTGGTTTGCTCTCTTACAATGCCTTCTTCCCCCAATATCATCTTGGCCATTACACCAAGAGTTGCGCCGTACCCATATTCATATTTGTCAATCTTGCTTTGACCTGATATTTTGAAACGCACTTCATTGATAGGTACGTCAGGGTGCTGCTCAATGTATGCGACAAATTCCCGAACCAAAGCCTTAGATATGGTTCTATATCCTTCTGCCCCTTTGCTAACAGACTTTACAAGATAACAAAGCCTGTCCTCGTCAATGATTGTGACTTGTCCATTGTTGGACATATCACCTTTGTGCAGATGTATCGTTTTGTCCATGATTATAATCTGTTTTCAATATTATTAACGTAAAACAACGTCATTTATTGCGTTCAAATCCACATATGTGCACTGCTCCGCTGTCATTGTGCCGGTCATTGTATTGTCTTGTTTGTCGATATAGTATTTCCTGTTAATAATTCTTTCGCTTTCATTTCGCAATAGCGGAAGTTGGCGCATTGCAATGCCTGGGTTCTGCCGTGTATCATCTTTTTCAGTCCACATTTGTGAGGCCAGAAGTTGTCTTCCGTGTCTTTCCAATAGTAATGGCATACAACACACTCCAGTATTTCAAATCCGTCGAGGCATGCACGTGCAACGCCATAATCATATATCTTCTCTGAATATGGTTCTGCCGAGTGAATCTCATATCTTGATTGAGGGATTATCTTTTCTTTACTATACTCTGAGCAAGATTTCTCCAGCTTTTCTGTTTGCGCTTTGTTGAATTCGTTGATGAAGAAAACTGTGAGCGAGTGTTTGTTCAGCGGTTCTTCTGATTGGAATTCCCGCTTGAAATTTTTGAAACTGATATGTATATCTTTTTTATCTTTCTCCGTTATGGTTTCCTTTAATACGGATAAAAAACCTAAGTCGTCGGTTCCATAATCTCTCGGAATGGCTATCTCTATTATCCTGTTGCCCGATTCTATTTTATCGTCCGTGCTAAAATGTGTTATCGCGATTTCGATGAAGACGGGCTTTCTGTCTTCTTTGCTGTCGTTTGTGAGCAAAATATCTGGGATGAACCCGTCGTACTCCTTTTCCAGTTCGCATGTTGTATAATATTCCTTCAGGTCTATTGCCTTCATCTCTGAACGGAAACAATCCATGTCATGTGCCTTTTGCAGAGCGCTGATTCTGTACCCACATTCATCATACAGGCAGCATTTCAATTTCATTTCGTATTGTACATAAAAATGCTCTTGCGTGTCGAACAGGTGTTTTATGTATTTCTTGGCATATTCATGGAGATAAGTTTCATGGTTGCAGTCAACATTTTGTTTATGGAAGAAATGGGGCTCTCTGCCGCCGTTGCCTAATTTTGCCCGAAGTATATTGCCACATCCTAGGCAAACATAATCCTTGCCCCTGACTGCACTGTCGATATTGACGATATTGTCATCCTCATCTTTGGCATTATGGTATCTTATCGGCATATCTGCTACTGAATTATGTACCGACCCACGTCGTCCTTCTGGCGGAGGGCTCGGCGGCGCTCGGTGGGCGAAAGGTTGAGTTCGCGCTCGTAGGTGAAATACATGTTGCTGCGGGAGCCGTGGCCACTGCGTTGGGCGATTTCCTCGACGTTCATCTTGGTGTAGCGCAGGAGGGCGTCGGAGGTGCGGAGCTGCCATTTCGTCCGAAAATCGAAGTTCGACATGCCGGTGAGGAGGAAAACGAGCGAATCGAGGTCGGAGGTGCGGGCATTGTACTGGCGGCAGAATTCGGCCACGTCGGAGCGCCCCTCGCGCAGGTGCCGCAACCAGTCGTCCATCACCAGGATGCCCGTGGGCTCAAGGTTGATGTCGGGGATGGGGCTATAGATGATGTTGCCTAGGTCGTCGGCCGCTCGGCGGTGGGTGAAAGGGGTGATGTAGAGCTGGTCGAAGGTGAACTGCGGCGTGCCGCGGAAGGGTTCACGCGGTTTCTTTTTGTTATCCCCGTATTTGTCGCCGTACCAACGGCTGAGGACGTTCTTGCGGTTTCCCATTTCGGTCTTTTTTGATGTTTTCGATTTCAGTCGTCGGTTTATATGGCCGTGACGTTTACCATATAACGGTCGGTAAATATTATTATTATACTTTGGTTATTAAAATATTTTCGGTAAACGTAATCTTATTTATTCGTTTATTATGTATATTTCGGTAATTATTTATGCAATGTGTGTTTACCGCAAGATAATAGGTAAACAAAACCACGACAGATTGGAGCATTCTGAAATGGATTGAGCTTGTCACGGCTCGAAATAATACCAAACAATAATAGAGCGCCCCCCCCCTGCCACTCTATTTTATACCTTTTAGGAAACATTCCCGTATATTAGGTGTTTGGATATGTTATTGTTCTGACAGAGTCTTGGCAAAGAACGCCTTCAACGGCTCCAAATATTCAGCATCCAGATTCCAGTGCTGGGGATTCTCGTAGTTGCGGTTTGCTTCTTTTATTAAATCTTTTTGACTCTTCGTTTCTCCCAACAAGGCTTCTAGGTAACCATATATTTTGGTTTTCTTGGCGGGTGTGGTAAGGGGTGGCGGTGTACGGCCGGGAATATCTGTCTGCACCAACTCTTGTTCGTAATGCTCCCAGCAGTCGAAGATGGGGCGGTTGTTCGGATTGATGATGTTTTCCAATAGGTCTTCCAACGTGCCGGCATCGTGATTGTTGGGCAGGAGGAATAATTCAAATTGAACCTTGTTTGCCTGTTGCCATTTCGCTATTTCATCTTTTCGAATCTGAAAATCTTTGTCGGTATCAACAATGACAAGGTTCACACCACCGTTTGCTGACATGGAATGCATGCGAATAGCCGTGGCCTCAGTTTTCAAGTTATCCCACCCCTTGAGAATTACCAAGCGCTCATCATCCACCACATCACCATACAAATGTCCAATATACTGCTTGATAAAACGGGCATCGGCCACTCCTTCCACAAAGATATTGAATTCTTTTTTCATAGCACAATGCTTCTTAATTCTATATCGTTTGCAGTAGCCTCTTGTAGACCATTATAGGTCAACCGATATGCTTGATACCCTTTCAAACGAGTTTTCTCTAATGTAAATATGCGAAGTTCTTGCTGATATTCAACATGTTCCTCAAGCATCTTATTCAGATGGCCAAGCGTTTCCTTACTATGAGTAGTGACAAATATCTGCTTGTTGCTTGCTTCTGCCAACGCAAACAAAGCTTGCCATAGTTTTTTATAGACGGAATAATGAAGTCCGTTGTCAATTTCGTCAATAAGCAAAATGTCAATGAGAGGATTGGCAGCACTCGCCACAATATTCAGATAACGGCGAAGACCATCTCCCATCATACTGACCGAAAGCATCTGAGACATACCTTCAAATCCAATATATATATCATCCGTCAGTATTTCGATGCTGTTAATACGGGGGTCAAACAACTTCAGCAAGGCCAAAATCGTGTCTTTCCGATTCCGTTTAAAAAGCTCTGCCAAATCGTTGGCCAGATTGCTCGTCATCAAATCAGATGGAGTCAGCCATGCCCTCTTATTCTCCAAGTATCCGTCTGCTACTTTTCGATTTACAACAAATCCCTGAGGATTTACTCGCAACCAACTCTTATGGCTTTGTCTTGTCGTACCTTTGGCGATCTCAAAATTCATCTCCAACGTGTTGACATATTTTACGGCACCCATTTGTTGCTGTGGTTCATTCTTCGGGTCGGCCAACTCGTCAAACACGTATGACAAGGCTAACGTTAGATGTCGGAAACTACCGTCCGACAGTTCTGCCTTTACCTCCGGTGGAGTCGTGACATCCAAGTTGTTGAAAAAATACTGAACATCAATAAAGTTACTGAATGGTTTGCGGGCTCGCACGGCGTTGATGGCCTGAGGCACGTCTGGATTTGACATACTCATCAACATCGCTATTGCCTCAAGCATTGTTGTTTTGCCTGAATTATTTTGACCGAGAAACACATTCACCCTGGAGAAATCCTCTATGGTCAGATGGTCTATTCCCCTGAAGTTCTTTATTGTTATATTTTTTATACCGTCCATTGTTGGGCTGAATTTATATTATATGCAAATGCAAAAATACGAAATTATTTCCAATCGGGAGAGAATTAATTTAATTGTAGCCGTACTTAACTCATTGATAGCGAGATATGGGATATGACAGCTAACATGTCTCTTTGGGCAACGGGATGTAGATGGTGTCGGAGGTGCGGCCGCGGGTAGAGCGGAGGAAGGCGTAGAGGTGGAGTGGGAATGCGTTAGTATGGGAATGCGTTAATGTGTTAGTATCTGCTTGTGTGGGTTCTGTGGGTTTGAGCCATTCTGGAGGGAGGGTGGCGGTGACGAGGCCGGCGGAACGGGGGACGGGGGTGGCGAGACGGCCGGTACAGAGGGTCGGACAGTAGACGAAGAGGAAAAGCTCGTCGGTGGCACGGCCGCCATTGACACGGCTGTCGAAAGTAACAGTAAGTACATTGTCGTCGATAGAGGCCGAAGTGATTTCCACTCGCTCCACCGAGCCGCGACTGACGATGATGCGAGGATGATCGATCTCGCCGTCGAAGGTGAAGCAGTCTTTGTTGAGGTTGCGGAAGATGGCGTAGGTGCTGTTCTTCTCCCTCACGGCATGCCAGTGGAGACCTATGAGGTGGGCCTCCTTCATGTAAGACGAGAGCTTGGATATCATCGCAAAGTTGCTTCGGTGGGCCTGCTGAGCCTCGGTTCGCGGATTGGCCACAGAGGTGGGCATGGAGCGCTCGCATTGCCGCCCGTGCCAGGTGTAGTATATCTTGTTGCCGAGTTTGCCGCTCTCGGTATCGCCTTGTTTCCTTGCCATAAGTGTTTGTCTTTAGGCTTATAACGTCAGAAGGCCGGTTTTATTGCGCCGCTGCCATACTGCAGGCAGGCATTAGCTTAGGCACTTCCATACCCTTGGCATATCCAGCGGGTATGGGTAGAGCGAAGGAATGGTGAGGCTACGGTATGGGTGGGGCAAAATTGCTCCGAGTGAGCTTCGAGGGTACCCCGAAAGAATACCAATGGTACATTGGAAGTATCCCGTTATCACCATAGAGTTGGTATAGAGATGGTATAGGGTTAGTATAGGGCTGGTATGATGATGGAGAAACGAAGTATTTGGGTATGCTAGAAGGTGTTATTATACCTACGGTATAATAATATATGGGAGGTGGGGCAACGATGGCATGAAAAAAGCACCGCGGTGGCGGTGTTCGGTGGATGGTTGTCGTTGTTTGTACTCCCGCAGGGAATCGTGCTGTGGCGTCGGCTCTGCCGTCAAAGGTCACCGAAGGGGTGTCGAAAGATTGTCAGAAAGGGAACAACTTGTTTAGGTTGTCAAGGGCTTCTTGGGCAGGGATGCGCTTTATGATATTGTCGTCACCACACACCACTATATCCTGACCATGAAGGGCTTTTTCTTCCAGCATGCGGCGCTCGGCTAGGCGGAGTCCATACTGTAGTTTCTCCGAAAGCTCTTCGAATTCTTCGTCTGTCATTTTGTACCCCCTGGGGGAATCGAACCCTCATCTAAAGTTTAGGAAACTTCCGTTCTATCCGTTGAACTAAGGAGGCTTTTTTTATTGCGTTATTGTGTTAGTGCGTTATTGCGTTAGTGTTTTTTATGATAGGTTGTTTCTTTTTTTGACTGTGATTGAGGCGGAGTTCATCATTTTGTATATCTCCTCAAGTTGGGCTTTCAGTGTGTCAAACCTATCGGTGTCAACATACCCACTTGTATGGAGTATATCAAGCCAGAAGTAAGTCTCATTGGCTTCCTTTAGTGAAATGGACAGTTTGTGGACAAAATCTTGCGGACTTTCAGAACCCAATGCTTCACAGTAATTGGCGCCGATGCTTGTTCCGGCTTTCAGGATTTGTTTCGACATGACATACTCGCCCTTGTCTCGGAGTTCATTGCATAACGCAATCACTTCGATGGCAAATGCCTTGGCCTTTTCGTATGTCACACCTTGGGTTCTCACTATTTTATTGTGTTATCGTGTTGGTGCGTTATTGTGTTAGTGTTGTTTGTTATTATTTGATTGCGTAGCCACTAACGCATTAACGCAATAACACATTAACGCATTATAATTTACGCTTTATCTCTATCACTTCGTAGGCTTCGACGATGTCGCCGACCTTGATGTCGTTGTAGTTTTCGATGTTCAGGCCGCAGTCCTGGCCGCTGACCACCTCCTTGACGTCGTCCTTGAAGCGCTTGAGGGAGGCGAGCTTGCCGGTATAGACCACGATGCCGTCACGGATGATGCGGATGTTGCTCTGGCGATTGATTTTGCCGTCGAGGCACATACAGCCGGCGATGGTGCCGACTTTCGATATCTTGAAGGTCTCGCGGATTTCGAGGTTGGCCACAATCTTTTCCTGGGTCTCGGGGGCGAGCATGCCCTCGATGGCGTCCTTGAGCTCGTTGATGGCGTCGTAGATGATGCTGTAGAGGCGGATGTCGATGTGCTCGGTTTCGGCCATCTTGCGAGCACCCACGCTGGGACGCACCTGGAAGCCGATGATGATGGCGTCGGAGGCCATGGCCAGCGTAACATCGTTCTCCGAAATCTGACCCACACCCTTGTGGATGACGTTGACCTGCACCTCGTCGGTACCGAGTTTGATGAGCGAGTCGCTGAGGGCTTCGACGGAGCCGTCCACATCGCCCTTGACGATGATGTTGAGCTCCTTGAAGTTGCCGAGGGCACGACGACGTCCAATCTCCTCAAGGGTGAGGTGGGTCTGGGTGCGGATGCCCTGCTCGCGCTGCAGCTGGGTGCGCTTGGCGGCGATGTCCTTGGCCTCCTTCTCGTTCTCCATGACGTTGAAGGTGTCGCCAGCCTGGCAGGCACCGGTGAGGCCGAGAAGCAGCACGGGCTGAGAGGGACCAGCAGACATAACTTCCTGGTTACGCTCGTTGTACATAGCGCGGACACGGCCTGCGATGGCACCGGCCACGATGGGGTCGCCCTTGCGGATAGTACCTTCCTGCACAAGCAGTTTGGCCACATAGCCGCGACCCTTGTCGAGAGCGCTCTCGATAACGACGCCCTTGGCGCGCTTGTTGGGGTTGCCCTTCAGCTCCATGATGTCGGCCTGGAGGATGACCTTCTCGAGCAGTTCCTCGACGCCGATACCCTTCTTGGCACTGATGTCCTGGCTCTGGTACTTACCGCCCCATTCCTCGACGAGGAGGTTCATATTGGCCAGCTCGGTCTTGATGCGGTCGGGGTCGGCACCGGGTTTATCAATCTTATTGATGGCGAAAACGATGGGCACACCAGCCGACTGGGCGTGGTTGATAGCCTCGATGGTCTGCGGCATTATCTTGTCGTCGGCGGCGATGACGATGATGGCGATATCGGTCATCTTGGCACCACGGGCACGCATGGCGGTAAAGGCCTCGTGGCCAGGGGTGTCGAGGAAGGTGATCTTGCGGCCGTCGGCGGTCTGCACCTCGTAGGCACCGATGTGCTGGGTGATGCCGCCCGCCTCGCCGGCGATGACGTTGGTCTTGCGGATATAGTCGAGCAGCGAGGTCTTACCGTGGTCGACGTGACCCATAACGGTGATAATCGGGTTGCGCGGCACGAGGTCCTCGGGACGGTCCTCCTCCTCAATCTTGTGGATGGTGTTCACCACATCCTCGTCGGCGAAATGCACTTCGAAGCCGAACTCGTCGGTGATGAGCTTGATGGTCTCAGCGTCGAGGCGCTGGTTGATGCTGACGAAGATGCCGACGGACATACAGGTGGCGATGATCTTGGTCACCGGCACGTTCATCATGGTGGCCAGCTCGTTGGCGGTGACGAACTCGGTCACCTGCAACACGTTCTGCTGCTCCATCTCGTGCATCATTTCCTCCTCCATCTGGGCGTGCACCTTCTGACGCTTCTCGCGGTTGTGCTTGGAGGTCTTCGACTTGCCGAGGGGCGAGAGGCGGGCCAGTGTGTCGCGGATCTGCTTCTCGATCTCGTTGTCGTCTATTTCGACAGGCTTCTTGTCCTCTTTCTTTTTCTTCTTCTTGCCACCGGCAGCCTGTTGCTGCTGTGCGGCCAGTTTCTGGCTCTCCTTCTTGGCTTTCTCCTTCTCCTTGTTCTCTTTCTTTGCCACCTCGGCGCCAATCTTCTTCACTTCCTGGGCGCTGACGGCCTCTTTCTTGGTGTGTTTGCGCTTGCGCTTGCTACCGGGGGTGTCGGCGCCATCCTTGGAGAACTGGCTGAGGTCAATCTTGTCGAGCACCTTGGGGCCTTCGAGCTTGGTGTATTGGGTCTCGATGAACTCGGGGGCGGGCTTGGCCGGTTCGACGGACTTGGGCGCCTCGACCGGTTTCTCGGGGGCCGGGGCGACCTCGACGGCGGCGGGCTTGGGTTTGGCGGCGGCGGCCGGCGAGATGGCAGGCTCGTTCTTCTCACCTTTCTTGCGCTTCTTCTTGTCGGGACGGGTGCGCTGGTTGAGGGCGCTCAGGTCGACGGTGCCGACCACCTTGAAGGGGCTGTCCGACGGTGCGGCAGCGGACTCTTCCTCGGGCTCGGGTTCAGGCTCTGGTTCGGGCTCAGGCTCGGCCACGGGCTCGGGCTGAGGCTCAGGCTCGGGTTCAGGTTCGGGCTCCTCGGCAGGGGCTGGCTGTGGAGCCACCACGTTCTTCTTGGCCGTGTAGCCTTTGATTATGACTTCTTCGGGCTCGGCATCGAGTTCCGACTTGGCGCTGGCTTCGACCACGCGGTTGCCACCGCTGGGCATCAGCTCGATCTTGTCGGCCTCCTCTTTCACCTTGCGTTCGTCCTGGAACGCCGTGGCCAGCAGCTCATACTGCTCATCGCTAATCTTCGTATTGGGGCTCATCTCCACCTGATGCCCCTTCTTGGCCAAGTATTCGACGAGGGTCTGTATGCCCACGTTGAAGTCCTTAGCCACCTTGTTCAGTCTGAAACTTGCCATATCTTTGTCGAGTCCTTTCTTTTTTTTGGATTGGGAATAGAGTGTCTTGGGAAAACGCTATTACTCAAACTCGGAGTTGAGCACTTCGAGCACGTGGTCGATGGTCTCTTCCTCGAGGTCGGTGCGGGTGATGAGCTCTTCCTTGGGCAGTGCGAGCACGCTCTTGGCAGTATCGCAGCCAATCTTGATAAGCTCGTCGATGACCCACTGCTCGATCTCGTCGTTGAATTCCTGCAGGGCCACGTCGTCATAGTCCTCGTCGGTGTCGCGATACACTTCAATCTCGTAGCCCACCAGCTTGCTGGCCAGCTTGATGTTGTAGCCGCCCTTGCCGATGGCGAGGCTCACCTGGTCGGGCTGCATGAACACCTCGGCCTTCTTCTCTTCCTCGTTGATCTTGATGTTGCTTATCTTGGCGGGACTGAGGGCGCGCTGAATCATGAGGTCGGGGCGCGGCGTGTAGTTGAGCACGTCGATATTCTCGTTGCGCAGCTCGCGCACGATGCCATGTATGCGGCCGCCCTTGACGCCGACGCACGAGCCCACCGGGTCAATGCGGTCGTCGTAGCTTTCCACGGCCACCTTGGCGCGCTCGCCGGGCTGGCGCACGATGTTGCGGATGGTGATGAGGCCGTCGTATATCTCGGGCACCTCGGCTTCGAGCAGACGTTCGAGGAAGATGGGGCTGGTGCGGCTGAGGATGATGACGGGGTTGTTGTTCTTCATCTCCACCTTCAGCACCACGGCGCGAACGGTGTCGCCCTTGCGGTAGCGGTCGCTGGGAATTTGCTCGCTCTTGGGCAGCACCAGCTCGATGCGCTCCTCGTCGAGCACCAGTATCTCCTTGTTCCAGGGCTGATAGACCTCGCCCACGATAATCTCGCCCACTTTCTCCTTGTACTTCTGGAACACGAGGCTCTTTTCATAGTCCTGGATCTTGCCCACCAGGTTCTGGCGGATGGAGAGGATTTCGCGGCGGCCGAACTCGCTCATCAGGATAGGCTCCGACAGTTCCTCGCCCACCTCGAAGTCGTCCTCGATCTTCAGGGCTTCGCTGAGGGCTATCTCGCGGGTGGGGTCGTTCACTTCGCCGTCGGCCACGATGGTGCGGTTGCGGAATATCTCCAGGTCTCCCTTGTCGATATTGACGATGATGTCGAAGTTGTCTTCCGACCCGAAATGCTTGGCCAGCGCCGAGCGGAACACCTCTTCGAGGATGCGCATCAGCGTCTCACGGTCGATGTTTTTGAACTCCTTGAACTCCTGGAAGGAGGCACTCAAGTCTAATGTCTTCATATCTTCGTTTGCTTTTATTTATTCAAAACTTGATGGCCACGCGGACGCTCTTCACATCCGAGCGCAGCAGGTTCACATCCTCGGCCGGGCGTTTCTTGCTGCCGGCCACGTGCACCACGATGTGGCTTTCGTCGGCCTCGGTCAGCTCGCCGTCCACCTTCTGTCCGTCGAAGCAGACCACCTCGACCTCGCGCCCTATGTTCTTCACAAACTGGCGGGTCAGCTTGAGCGGCTGGTCGGCGCCGGCCGAGCTCACGTCGAGGGCGAAATCCTCCTCGTCGCGGTCCAGCTGGCTTTCCACCGCACGGCTCAGCGCAATGCAGTCGTCTATCGTGACGCCGTTGTCGCCGTCGATGTCGATGTAAATGCGGTTATCCGGCGTGATTTTCAGGTTCACCAGGAACTTGTCCGTGCCCTCGAGCGCGGTGTTCACCAGTTCTAATATCTTGATTTTCTCTATCATATCCAACAAAAAGAGAGGCTTTCGACCTCTCTCATTCCGCTGCAAAGATACGAACTTTTCCGAAACTGGCAAAATTTTCTTTCGCCGCCGTGCAATTTTTCGTTAATTTAACCTACCTTGGTGCTGTCCGGTCAAAACAGCCAGTTGATGCCAAGCATGCAGTATGCGCTGGTGGTCGACATGTCGGCACCCAGGCCGGTGGCCACGAGGGCTTGGGCCTTGAGTTGCAGGCTCGGAGTGGCCTGGAAGAGGGCCTCGAACAGGCCGTTGCCGTCATCAAGTCCCGCGCCGAGCAGCAGGCAATCGCTGGCCAGGAAGCGTGCCATGAGGCCATAGGTGAACTTGGCGGCCGTCGCCCGCGAGCCGAGCCAGACTTCGTTGCTGGCAAAACCCACATGGTAGTCGAGCATCCAGCGGTGGCCCAAGCGGTTGCGCAGCTGCAGCTCGATGGCCCAGGCGGGGGTGTGGCTGTCGAAGCCGTCGCGATCGCCGAAGCGCACAAAGTTCTCCGAGAGCTGCGCCGCCAGCGCCATCTGCGGCACCCAGGCGTGCCCTTCGTATACGTGCACCTTGGCACCGAAGGCGACGTCGAGCGTCTGGCAGCGGGCGATGATGACGGTGTCGTGGTTGTTCATGATGGCGTTGTCGCGCTCAGTGTTGAGACCGCCGCCGAAACTTGCGTTGAGTTCGAGGAGTTTGCCTATGCCGTAGCGCACGCCGAGGGCGCCGCCAAAGGCATTGCAGCGCATGGAGTTCACCATGTGGATGGTGCCCGGATAGGTGGGCATGACGGAGGTTCCGGGCAGGAGGTATCTCTCGCTGGCGTAGCTCAGGTGGCTCCAGGTGGCGTCGGCGCTCAGCTGCAGGTGGCCCGCGCCTATGGTGTTGGGGCCGCTGGTGGCTATCAGGGGGTTGGTGTCGGTGGCGTGGACCTGTTCCAGCAGGTTGATTTGCGCGTGGGCACTCTCGATGCCTACCAAGGTCATGATGGCAAAAAAGGCAATGGCGGCAATGGTGGGATTAAGGTTGCGTTTCATATTGACATCCAGTTTTATAGGTAAATATTCATTCCGAACAGGTACACGCCGTCGCCCGTCAAGGGATCGCGGTAGGTGGGCAGCAGGTTGCCGAAGAAGCGCACACCGTGTATGAGGCCCAACACGTCGGTGCTCACGGTTGCGCCCAGCTCCAGGCGCCAGCGCAGCAAGGTATTGTCGTCGGTGGTCAGCTCCTCGCCCAGCGGCGAGGTGTCGCTCCAGTTCACCTGGTCGCCAGCGATGGTGCGGCTCACCGTGCGGTGGTTTATCATCACCGTGCGGCCCACGGCATAGCCGGCGAAGAGGTCGAATTGGAACTGCAGCAGGCGCTTCTCGCGCGGATAGGGGTACCACGTGGCCTGCAGCGGTATGCCAATATAGCTGCGCAGGGCATAGGCGCTCTGTTTGCCGTTCACGGGGGCGCTCTCGAAGTCGAGTCCCTGGCTGTAGGCCAATCCATCCCGCTCCGCATAGTTGACCTTCACGGGATAGTAGAGCGGGTCGAAGCAGAAGTCATAGCGCAGGCCGGCACGTAGCTCCCAGCGGGGCGACACCTCATAGCCGAACATCAGCGGCACCTGCACAAAGAGGCCGTAGCGCGAGTAGTAGGGCGAGTCGTCGTACGTGTTCGAGTACAGCGTGGCGCCGCCCCCCAGGCCTAGCTGGAGCGATACGTGGGGCTGCTCGGCCTGGCCGAGGGTGTCGGCTGTGGATGTGTTGCTCTGCGCCTGCAGGCCGAAGGCTACGACCAGGGCTGCCATTAGTGTCAGTGTATGTCTCATATAGATGGGGCTTGTTGATTTACAGTATATTGATGGCCAGTATAGTGCCATCCATCTCGCTGGGTGCCGTGCGGCCGAAGAGGCTCTTCCACAAGCTGCGGCGGGGTTTCGGCTCGGCTTTGGGCGTGGCCTGCGCCAGAGGCTCGGGCTTGGCGGCAAGGCTGCTCACTGGTTGCGCTATGCTATCGATGTGGCTTTCCTCTGCCTGGGCGTATGCCGCTTCCTGGTCGATGGCTTGCGGTTCGGGCTCTGTGGGCTGCGGAACTGGCTGCTGTGGGGCTGCCTCGACCAGCAGCTCCTCGGGCATCGCCGAGCTCTCGTCAGCAGGTTTAGGCATCGCCGCCTTGCGCTTGTGGCTCAGGCTCGGTGCCGGGGTGGTGGTGGCTGGCAGCGCTTCCGGCATCGGCGTGGTGGTGTCGGCCACGGGTGCCTCTGCACGGGCCACCTGCGGTTCTACGGTTTGCTCCGTGGGGATGAACCACACGCGCACCGCTGTAGCGATGAAAAAAAACACGCAGGCTGCCGCTGCCACGCGCACCGTCCACAGGCGGCGGGTGCGCCGTGCGGCGGCTGCGTCGGCGGCTGCCAAGCCGTCTATCATGTCGGCCAGCCGTTGCCGGCGGCGCACATCGCGGCCGTCGTGCTCCAGTGCTTCGAGCAACTGGTCGAGGTCGGTGTCTTGTCTATCGGTCTTCATATTGGGCTATCATTTGTTTCATTGTACTGTAGGCGCGCGAAAGGAGGGTGTACACATTGCCGACGCTGATGCCCATCGTGGCTGCAATCTCGTCGTTGTCGAGGTCGTCGAAGTGGCGCATACGGACAGCCTCGGCCTGCCGCTCAGGGAGGCGGTCGAGAAGCGACCGTGCCATGTCGAGGCGCGCACCGTAGGCGGCGTCCTCGGCATCGTAGAGGGGCATATCGTCGTCGAGGCTGTAGGTAGGCTTGCGCTTGCGGATGATGTCTATGCAGCGGTGCTTCACCAGCTGGATGCACCACGCCTCGCGGTTGACCACGCGGCGCAGCTCGCCGCGCTGTTGCCAAAGCGCCACAAAACAGTCCTGCACCACGTCGGCCGCCTCGTCCTCGTTGCCGAGCAGGCTCTCGGCCATGCGCTGCATGGCAGGCTGGAGGGGCAGGTAGTCGTGCTTGAACTGTTCCGTGTCGCGTTTCATACCTAGTAGACGTACAAGGTATGCCAAATCTTACACAGGGACGTATTTTTTTCTATATGCTGCGGAAAAGCTAGAGCACCAAGGCCTCGATGGCCAGGGCATAGCCTTGCAGGCCGAGGCCGCAGACCATGCCGCGGCAGGCAGAGGTGATGTATGAATGGTGGCGGTAGTCCTCGCGGGCGAAGATGTTGCTCAGGTGCACCTCGACCTTGGGTGCCGGCACGGCCAGCAGGGCATCGCGCAGAGCCACGCTGGTGTGGCTGTAGCCGCCCAGGTTGACGATGAGGCCGTCGGCCTCGAAGCCCGCCTTCTGTATGCGGTCGATAAGCTCGCCCTCGACATTGCTTTGGTAGTAGGTTATCTCCACCTCGGGGAAACGGGCCCGCAGCCCGTCGAGGTACTGCTCCATGGTTGTGGTGCCGTAGACCTCGGGCTCGCGGCGGCCGGTGAGGTTGAGGTTGGGGCCGTTGATTATTTCTATATGCTTCATACTTTTAATAGCATCAATATTGAGTGTAATCAGGTGAATATCCAGCCGTCGGTGAGAAAGCAATTGAACAGGTAGGCTGTCCAGTAGATATCGAACACCACAAGAAGGACAAGCAGTGTGCTGCGAAGCCACCGGTTCATGTTGACCCCAAAGAAAACCAATGCAGCCAGCACAAATACCAGCCAGCAACCGAGCATCGCCGGCTTGGAGAACATGCTAATGCAGATAACTGCCGTAGCCGCCATTGCAAGCAGCATACCCCAGCGCCATGGCCTGCCCTTGACGGTAGCCGAGATGTCAAGCACCAGGAACGCAAAGAATGGTGTACACGTCAGCAACCTTGCCTGCGAGAAGAGGCAGCCGTGCTGGGTAAAGAGAGCCAACAGCACGTTACCCACAAAGAAAAGGACAGAAATCAACCGCAGCATCCCCATAGTGCCTATGGTACGCGGCTCCTTGCACGCCACGACATTCCATGCTTCTATGGCAAGCCATACCAAAGCCGGGACAATGAGCATGAATATAAGCGGCTGGGTGATGCTCTTGCCCTCGCTGCTCCAATCGGTAAAAGGCCATGTGGGCCACGAGAGTTCCTTACCCCACTGCTTTTGGGCCACCACATATTCAAACCAGTGGTCGGCACCACACATGTGCTGCAACAGCATAACGGCCAGCACCCCGATTATTATCGGCGCCAGATGCAGCAACATGTTACGCATGGTCTCCCTGAACGAAGACTTGGCAACAATTGCAGCCAAGAGGTCCACTATAATCCACGCCACAACCAGGATATTGCCCGCGGCACGTGTGGTACAGGCCAGCAAAAAGCCGAGGAAATAAAGCCAGTAGCGGTCTTTCACCAGGCCATACATGCCAGCGGCTATGCCCAGGAAGAAGAGAGCCTCACTGTACGGTATCATGAATATCACGGCATACGGAGCACAAAGCAGCAACACGTAGGACCATCGCGGCAGGCTGTTGCCAAAGACAAGTGCCACCAATGCTAGCCCTATGACATAGAGCATCCAGTTCACAAGCGAGATGCCGACTGGCCCCAACTGCGTCAGGCGCCACACAATAGGGAAAGCCGGAAAGAACGCGAAGTTGCCCACCCAACTGTGGTCCTTGTCGTACAGGTGCATCCGTATATCGTCGTAATGGGCGGCATCCCACGAGAGCATGTTCCCGTCGGTCGGCTTGGTATAAGGTTCTGCCACTTGGCGGGCCTCCCACGAGCCGTCTTCATGGACTACCTTCTCGTAACTCTTGACGAACCAACTGAACCGCCAGTAGACACGGTTATCCTGCAAAAGCCGATGTGTAGCGAACACCATCAAGGCAAAGAGCACCGCAGCAGCAGGCACCCACAAGGCAGGAGGCAAAGCACGCAATCGCTTCACTTTCGGCCGAGATAAATCATTATGTAATACGCCAGGGTGGCGAGGGAGGTGACGGCGGCCATGACGTAGGTGTAGGCGGCCGAGCGGAGGGCGCTCTCGGCGTAGCGGTGGGTGTCGGCCGTGGTGATGTCGCGGCGCTGTATCCACTGCAGGGCGCGTGCCGAGGCGTTTATCTCGACCGGCAGCGTCACCAGCGAGAAGAGGGTGCTCACGGCGAACAGGCCGATGCCCACAAGCAGCAGCGTGGGGAAGGCCTTGACGAGCAGCAGTCCTGCCAGCAGTACCCACGACACCCATCGGCCTGCAAAGTTGACCACGGGCACCAGCGCCGAGCGCAGGCCCAGCGGACGGTAGCCGACGGCGTGCTGCACGGCGTGGCCGCACTCGTGGGCGGCAACGGCGGCGGCGGCCACCGAGGTGCCGTTGTAGACGTCGGGGCTGAGGTTGAGGGTGCGGTTGGCGGGGTTGTAGTGGTCGGTGAGCGTACCTTTGACCATCTGCACCTGCACGTTGTGTATGTCGTGGTCGCGCAGCATCAGCTCGGCCACCTCGCGTCCGGTGAGGTTGCCTTCGGTGCGTATGCCGGCATATTTCTTGAACTTGCGCTCGACGTTCTTGCTCACCACCATGGAGACTATGGTGAGCACAATGAAGACGCCCCACATGAGGGTCGTACCCGCATGGGCGCCTGCCGTGGCCTGGAGCAGTATTGTATTCAGCATATAGGGCTACTGTTTGGGGGTTCTTTGCCACTATTAACGGCGTCGGCGCCCTTTTTATTGTGCGCCGCCCGCAAAAAGGAAGAGGGCCGTCCGCGACGGGACAGCCCTCTTGTCTGGTTGTATGTATCCAATCGGCAACGATTAGATGATACCCTGAGCAACCATGGCTTTGGCAACGCGCATGAAGCCGGCGATGTTGGCGCCCTTCACGTAGTTGATGTGGCCATCAGCCTCGCGACCGTGCTCAACGCACATGTCGTAGATGTTGTTCATGATGGTGTGGAGGTTCTTGTCGACCTCTTCGGCAGTCCAGTTGCGATGCTCGGCGTTCTGGCAGATCTCGAGGCCCGAGGTGGCGACACCACCGGCGTTGACAGCCTTACCGGGGCCGAAGGGAACCTTGGCGGCCTGGATGGCGGCGATGGCGGCGGGCTGGCAACCCATGTTCGAAACCTCGGCCACATACTTCACGCCATTGGCGAGGAGCATCTTGGCATCTTCCTCGGCGAGCTCGTTCTGGAAGGCGCAGGGCATAGCGATGTCGCACTTCACAACCCAGCTCTTCTTGCCGGCGGTGAACTTGCACTGGCCGGGGAACTTGTCGGCCATATCCTGAACTTTGTTGCGGTTGGAGGCACGCATGTCGAGCATGTAGTCGATCATCTCCTTGGTGATGCCGTTCTCGATCTCGCAGACACCGTCGGGACCGCTGATGGCGACGACCTTGGCGCCGAGCTCAACAGCCTTGGTGGCAGCACCCCAAGCCACGTTGCCGAAGCCAGAGAGGGCGATGCGTTTGCCTTCCATCTTGTCGTTCTGCTGGGGACGGATGAGGGAACCACCCCAGCCGTAGCTCTTGCCGGTCAGAGCACCAGTGCTGTGCTCGCGGGCCAGTTTCTTGTAGGCACCATAGAGGTAGCCGATCTCACGGCCGCCGACACCCACGTCGCCGGCAGGGCTGTCCTGGTCGGGACCGATGTTGCGCCACAGCTCATACATGAAGGCCTGGCAGAAGCGCATGATTTCGGCGTCGCTCTTTCCGACGGGGTCGAAATCGGAACCACCCTTACCACCGCCGAGGGGCAGCATGGTGAGGCTGTTCTTGAAGATCTGCTCGAAGCCGAGGAACTTCAGCATGCTGACGTTGACGGCCTTGTGGAAGCGGAGACCACCCTTGTAGGCACCGAGGGCGGCGTTGAACTGTACGCGGTAGCCGAGGTTGGTGCAAACTTCACCCTTATCGTTGACCCAAGTCACACGGAATGTGAAGATACGGTCGGGCTCGACGATGCGCTCAACAATCTTGTTGGCCTCGAACTCGGGGTGTTTGTTGTATTCCTCTTCGATGGTCTCAAGGACTTCGCGGACGGCCTGCAAGTACTCGTTTTCACCGGGATGTTTGGCCTCCAGGTTGGCCATAATTTCGTTTACTTTCATGATATTTAATACTTTGTGTTAAACTTTTGGTTTATTTCAGTACGGCAAATGTACACTTTTTTTTCAAATGCAAGAAAAATTTTAATAAATTTTATACATCCCCCTTTTCGCCCCATTTTTTCACCCCTCACCTTACCGCCTGACAATCAGTCCCTCCAGCCTCCGGTAGTTCTTATGTCGTTCTTATGTATTTCTTATGTATTTCTTATGTTTTAAACATAAATACAACATAAGAAATACATAAGAACGACATAAGAACGAGCGGAGGGGAAGAGGTGGGAGGAGGGTGGTGAGAGGTGAAAGGTGAGAGGTGAAAGGATAATATCGAAATTCGAAGTTCGAAATTCGAAATTCACTGTAAGGTGAAAGGTAATAGGTGGGATGCTAAATTCGAAGTTCGAAATTCAAAATTCATCGCAAGGTGAGCGGTGGGAGGACAAAATAAGGGGGACGGAGAGCGGCGGTGCCGCTCTCCGTCCCCCCGGGAGTGGTTCTTGCTGTGCGGGGACTAACGTATCACCACGATGCGGCGGGCGGGAGTCTTGCCCACGCGCACCAGGTAGGTGCCCGAGGCAGGCACGTCGAAGCGCAGCATGCCGAAGTCGTCGCGACGGGCATCGAGCTTGCGGCCCACGGCGTCGTAGAGCACCACGTCGTAGCCCTGGGCGCCCTCGACCACTATCTGGCCGAACTGGCTGTAGAGCTTCACGTTGACGGTGTCCTCCACATCGCTCACGCCCACGTACACCGTGTCGTGCACATAGATGTATACCGTGTCGTGCACAGTCTCGGTCAGGTAGAGGGTATCGTGCACGTTCAGGTACAGTGTGTCACCATACTCGATCTGGTAGACGGTGTCGTGCACAGTCTCGGTCTGGTAGACGGTGTCATACAAGGTCTCGGTCTGGTAGACGGTGTCGTGCAGGGTCACCACATCGGCGGTGGAGAAGACGCCGTAGAAGGTGCGGTCGGCGTTGACCACCACGGTCATCGGGTTGTCCATCGAGACGATATTGCCCACGGTGTTCTCGGCCCAACCCACGAAGGTGGAACCGCCCTGCGGCAGGGCATACAGCATGGTGGAGCTGCCTTCCACGAAGGTGCCGCCGCCGACGGTATTACCCATCGTCACGTCATTGGGGGTGACGCTGACGTTGTAGTACACAGGGGCTGCGGCCGAGCCGAAGTTGGCCTCCACCGTGTGGCTGCCACCGTTTATGGTCAGCGTATACACTATGTAGTAGTATTCTGCGCTCACATTCTCCACCGACAAAGAATAGTCGGCGGTAGAGAGGTTGCCGGTGAGGTCTATAGGCTGGCCGTCGATATAGAGGCTGGTGAGCTCCAGCGCATCGAGCGACAGAAGACCAGCATCGACAATTTCTTGCAGATTAAATCCACTGACGGCATCTTCGTTCATGGTGAGCATATACAGGACAGTCGGCACATTGTAGGTATTGGTACCTTCAGTGACATAGTAGGTGTAGCCATCATCGCCGGACACACCCATGTAGCCTGCGCCGTTCTTGGTCACGGTGACGGTGCCGGTGCCACTGCCGCTCGACTGTGTGGTGAAGGAGACCACCTCCGAAGTGGTAACCGCACCGTTGAAGCACTTGGCGCCCACATAGGCATTGTACGTATAGTTCGGGGTGAGGCCGCCAAAGGTGTAGCTCACCGTCGAAGCAGTGCTCTGCACCGAGTCGTACACCATGCCGTCCAGGTAGATGTAGTAGGTGCCCTCGTTGCCCAGATTGGCATCCCATTGGAGCACCGCCGATGTGCTCTGTACATCGTAAGCGATGAGGTTCAGCACAGGCTCGCACTCGTCGATCTGGACGGGGCCAAAGACGAAGCGGACGCTGTCCACCGTGCCGAAGGTGAGGTTGAACAGGTAGCCCGTGTAGCCTTGACCCGAGTCGGCATGGTAGAAATACCTGTTGCCAAGGCTATCTATGTAGTACACTTGCTGCATGTCGTTGAAGTACTCACACACGCTGTCGCTCAAGGGGATGCTTACGCCATTGACATAGACGGCTTCAAGCACCGCTCTCGTCAACGGAGTACCCACCTCGTTGGCATATTCAAGTGTCTCGGTCTCAGCCCAGAAGTCGCAGACATTTCCTGTAAAGCCATCAAAATAATACTCGCCTGCTTCAAGTGTAGTCCCCCACAGATAGGAGTAGAGGTATCCGCCGTTGGTGCTTACGTTTATCCAAGCGTGCGGGTTTTCGGTGGTAAAGTTGGTGTAGGTGGTGTCGTTGTTGCCGTTGTAGCAGTGGGCCACGATAGCCACGCTGTATTCGGTGTTGGCGCTAAGGTCGGAGATGTATATCTCGTTGTAGGTTATGTCCTCGGCATACACTTCGCCGTCGAGCAACACAGTGTACTGGTCGGCCGAGGGCGAAGGCATCCATGTTACAGTGGCCTCCTCATCGGTGGTATACGCATACGGCTGGCTGACGGGCAGGCAGTCGGTGGTGTCCTCGTAGGGGCCGAAGATGAACTCAACGCGGTGCTTGGCGGTGTCCTGGACATAGTTGTAGTTGTAGAAGGCGTAGCCCTCGGTGGTGTGGTTGAAGATGCTGATACCCGGGGTCTCGGGGTTGTCGAAGTCTATCTCCACACCGTCGACCAGAAGGCGGTACAGGCGCCTGGCGCTGTCGGGCACAAGGCCGTCATAGGTACCTGGCATGAAGGTGCCGAAGGTGAATATAAACTCCTCGCCCTCCTCGAGGGTGTAATACCGGGTGTCGGATACTCTAACCTGGCCCTGGCCTGGGATATAGCGGCAGACATAGCCATGGCTGTTGTTTACCACCACGAGGTTGGCGTCGGTGGTGTCGATGACGTAGGGCAAGTAGCTGGCCGAGAAGGTGACATTGCTGTCGTAGGTGCCGCAAATGCTGTATAGGCGGTAGCCATAGTTCTCCCAACGGTCGATAATGTCGGCGCTGTCGAACACGTAGTACACGCCGTTCTTGAACACAGAGTCGAGCATTTCAGTGCCAAAATTGACAGTAACGTCCTGACGGTAGGGGTCAAAGGTAGCAAACTCGAGGCATAGTGTCTCGTTCTGCATGAAGGTCACCTCGGTGGTGCCTTGGTTGGCGCGACCGTATTGCAATTCGTTGCCCTCGGCATCGAACACGCGGTAGTACATGTAGCCGCCCTGCGGGTTGTCGAGTGTGGCGGTCACCTGCTCGTACACCACCTGTTCGATGGGCAGGTAGCTGGTCTGGGTGGCGTTGAGCACCTGGCGCTCGGTGAAGGCGGTGCCGTTGTTGCTCACGAAGGCTACCAGGCGGCAATGGGCGGGATCCCAGCCAGCGGGCAGGGTGTAGGTGTAGGGGCTGCCAAAATCGGCATAGTTGACCTCGTCGCCCCAGACGTCGGCGGTCAAGGCGGCGCGCACCACGTTGTTGTGTATGTAGTCGGGAATGGAGGTGTTACCCACTGTCATCTGCGGGCTGACGATGCTGTCTTCCACAAGGTAGACGTTGAGGCGGGCGCTGCCGGCGGTGGCTGCCGCGAAGGTGGAGAAGTGGCCCGAGACCTGGGTCGAGACGGTGCGGGTGGCCTCGTCGTAGGTCAAGTAGTCGAACTGCACCGAGACATAGCTGGGTATGCTACTGGCGAGGTTCATTTGGTTTAGTATATTCGACGCCTCGCCAAGGTTGCCAACCACGCCATTCTGGGTGCCAGGGACAAGGCCTTCGCTGCGGTCGAGGGTGAGGGCGGGAGCCCAGCTCGTTGTTCCATAGAGGGCCACCACCATGGCTTCGCTAACATTGGAGGTGAGGGAGTCGGTATAGTAGCCCGCATGGTGGGTAAGGTGGACATAGTTGCCGCCAAAGGCAGCCAAGCCCTCGGCCAAGCGCTGCTCAGCCTGCGGGGTGTAGATGGTCTGACGGGTCTCGAAATCCTCGACCAGCACGGTGCGCTCGTAGGTCTCGCCGTCGATGACGGGATAGAAGATAGCTCTGTATATGGCATTGCCGTTAACGGTGACGGTGCGGGGGCTTTCGCCATTGCCGTCGCTCCAGCCTAAGAAGTAGTAGCCCTCGTTGGCGGTGGCGGTGAGGGTCACTTCGGTGCCTTCGGCATAGGTGCCACCGCCTGTGACGTTGCCGGCCGCGTTATTGTTGGAGACTACGGTCAGGGTGCGATAGGTTATGGCAGGGAATTCCTCCTCGGTGCCAATGCCTATATCGTCGAGCAGCAGGTAGTACATATCGGTAACATTCCAGTGGCGGAAGGCGATGTAGACGGTCTGGCCGGCATAGGGTGCAAGGTCGACAGACCGCTGTTCCCATGTAGCGGTGGTGGTCTCGGAGAAGACCTCGGAGGTGGCCAGGAAGCTGTCGACCACCGGCGCCGTGGCTATGTAGACGCTGTAGTATTCGGCAGGCCAAGATGCATTAGCACCACAGGCCCACCAGAAAAGGCGTAGACCATCGACAGAGGCCGGAATCTGCACGGCGGGCGAGACGAGCCAATTGTCGGGCGTCAGCACAGAACCGTTAAACGATGCCGAGGCCACGCAATAAGAATCGCCATGGGCGTAATCGGATGATTGAACCAGAATCCATTGGTTTCCGTCTTCATCGTTGTCGAACAGCGTCCAGCCGTTCAATTGGCCATCGCTCTGCTCGAAGCCGTAGCTCCACGGGAACGACGAAACCTGTGCTCCGACAGGGAACAGCAGCCCCATCAGCATTAATAAAGTCAGTAGTGTTTTCTTCATAAAGTGTTTTTTTGAGTGTTAATATTCTGGGTGCAAAGATACGCATTATATGCCAATCGAGTACAAGAAATTATCAACACCCGCAACTTTTAATATTTCTTAACATCCCGCCCCCTCATCGCCACCCCTTGACAATCAGCTTCTCCGTTATGTACTTCTTATGTATTTCTTATGTATTTCTTATGTTTTAAACATAAATACAACATAAGATATACATAAGAACGACATAAGAACGACCGGAGAGGAAGAGGAGGGAGGTGGGAGGTGAAAGGTGAGAGGTGGGAGGTGAAAGGTGGGAGGTGGGATGCTAATTTCGAAATTCGAAGTTCGAAATTCGAAATTCAGTGTAACGGTGAGAGGTGGGAGATGGGTGGAGGTGACAGAAAAGATGCGGTCCGTGGCCTTCCGGCCACGGACCGCATCGATATGCCGCAGGCTTAAGCCTAGTAGCAGTTCTCCACAAAGTTGCGGAGGCGGGGTTTCAAGTATTCGCGCTCCTCCATGAAGGCCATGTGGGCCACGTCCTCGAGCAGCAGCATCTCGGGCCGCCGCGCCACCAGGGCGCCGCTCACGGCCAGCTCGAGGGGTATGCGGGGGTCGTTCTTGCCGTACACGAAAAGGGTCGGCACGTCGATGGTGGCGAGGGTGCTCACACGCGAAGGGCGCTGCGCCATGCCGCGCTGGGCCGCCACGATCGAGGCCGTGGTGGTGAGCAGGCACTGGTCCTGCAGGTCCTTGATGTCGTGCGAGAGGGCTGCCCGCCGGCTGCCGTCGAACAGCTCGGGCACGAAGCCCACGATGTAGGAAGCACGGTTGTCCTGCACCGAGCGGCACACCTCCTCGCGCTGCTCGCGGTGCTGGTCGGTGTCGGCCAGCGGGTGCGAATTGATGAGGCCCAAGCCCTTGACGGTATAGGGGTAGCGGTCGGCGAAAGCCAAAGCCACATAGCCACCCATCGAGTGGCCCACCATGACGCACTGGTCCACGCCGGCTTCAAGGAGCACATCCTTGACGATTTTGGCCATGAAGTCCATCGTGTGCACGTCGCAGAAGGTGTCGGTCAGCCCGTGACCGGGCAGGTCGACGGTGATGACGCGCATATTGTTCATATAGCTCAGCACGTAGGAACTCCACACATCGAGGTTTTGCAGGAAACCGTGCAGTAAAACCAGCGTATGGAGGTTGCCGCGCCCTTCGTCGCGATAGTGAACGGTGCGCCCGTCGACGGTCAGTGTTCGGTGTTGTTCCATGCTTTGGGTATATTACAATTCGGGGGCAAAAGTACTAACATTTTTTAACACACGCGAGGCGGATGGCGAAAAGTATTCCGCCACTGGTTGTTAATATCTCTCGCGGAAGCGGATTGCCACCCCCTCGGGGGCGCCCTGCTTGGTGTTCACATTGCCGTAGGCCGACACCGAGATGCGGGCGGCGTCGATGCCGTTGGCGGCCAGGCAGTCGCGCACAGCGGCGCCGCGTGCCAGGGCGAGGTTGAAGGCCCGGGCGTCGTCGCGCATGGCCACGTCGACCACCACCTCGACCACGCAGGCCTCGTGGTGGCCCACAAACTGGGCCAGCTGCTCCAGCTGCAGGCGTGCCGACGGAGTGAGCTGGGCCTTGGCGTCGACAAAGGCCACGGCCGGCAGCGGCAGCGGGCGGTCCATGGCCACCAGCTCGGTGTAGGTGTAGCCGCGCAGGTGCTGGGCGCCGGTATCGGCGGCGTCGACCACCACGGCGGGCACAAAGCGCTGGCCCGCATCGCCGAGCACGGCATAGCGGTGCCCCTTGGTCACTCCCACGCCGAGGGTGGTGCCGTCCAGGTTCAGGTCCACCTGCCGCACCGCTTCGCCGCGCCCCATGTCGGCCACACGCACACGGGTCAGGTTGCGCTCCAGGCCGCGCACATTCAGCGGGTAGGTCGTGGCCAGGGCCGAGGTGTCGTGCCAGGTGGCAAAGCTGTAGCAGGCATAGCGGCGTCCCTCGCGGTTCGACGAGAGGTATATGGTGCGCTCGTCGGGGCTCATGCTGAGCGAGGCTTCGGCAAAGGGGCTGTTCAGCTCGCGGCCCACGTTGACGGGGCGGCTCCAGCGGGTCCAGTCGCCGCTGTCGTCGCGCGTGGCCATATAGACGTCGCCATAGCCGAGGCCGCGGCTGTCGGTGATGAAATAGAGGGTCTTCTGGTTGCGGCTCAGCATGGGGCTGCGCTCGCAATAGGGGGTGTTGATGTCGGGACCGAGGTTTACGGCTGTCCCCCACCCGCTCTGGGTGTAGGGAATGAAGTAGAGGTCGGTGGCCAGGGCGGTGTCGCCGTGGAAGTACTCGCCCGAGCGCTGCAGATTGTAGCCGCCGGGGCGGTCGGAGGCCAGCAACATGCCGCTGCCGTCGGCCAGCATGTAGGCGTCGGTCTCTATGAAGTCGGTATTGACGGGATAGGGCGGTATGTCGCTCACGCGCCACTGGTCGCCGTCGCGCTCGGCAATCCAGATGTCGTTGCCGTCGCCCAGCAACATGCGCTTGCCGCCGGCAAAGAAGCCGTAGAAGCGGAGGCTGGCGCCGTCGGCGTTGGCCACCGGCACCTCGGCCACGCGGCCCCACTTGCTGCCCGTGCGCACAGCGCAGCGCAGGTGCGAGGCACCGGTGCTGTCGATGCTGGTGAAGTAGAGCATGCCGTCGGCGGCGTTGACGGCTGGGTTGTGCACTCCGCCCTGGGTAGCCAGCTCGGCCACAAGCCTGCGCCGCGAGGGCGCCGCGCCCAGCAGGTCGAGCAGTTCGGCGTACTCGTCGGCACACGTACCCTCGAAGCACAGCTCGAACTGCTGTGCCCGGACTTTGGCGGCCGCCAAGCGCTGCTCGGCCACCTGCTGTTGCAACATGCGCTGCAGCAGCACGAAGGCGATGCGCTTGTCCATCAGGCGGCGGGTCTCAAGGGCATAGGTCTCGTACTTGGGCTCGACAAAGTCGCCCATCAGGTTCAGCATGTCGATATGGCGCGAGCGCTCCAGCTCGTTCTCGAGGGCCACGGGCGAGGGGAAGGCGGGGTTCTCCTCCTCGAAGCGCAGCAAGGGGGCGCTGTTGCCCTCGGCGGCGAACCACGAGAAGTAGAGGTTGTAGATGCGGGCGTAGTAGGCGTCGTGCTGGAAGCGGGCCAGATAGATGCGTGTGGCGGCCAGGTCGCGGTGCTGCTCAATCATTTTCCTTATCTCGGCCAGGGCGCTGTCGGCCAAAGGATTGTCGGGATTGGCCTCGGCAAAGTCGGCATACTCCTGCGCTGTCGCTAGGGTATAGTACTTGGCTTCGAGCAGGGCGTCGAGGCGGTCGTGAGCCTGCAGCTGCTCGTCGCTGGTGGGATAGGCGTTGAGGAAAGCGGTGTAGGCGGCAGCGGTGTTGCTGCGGCTGGCGGTGGCGTAGGCCAGACGGCTCTTGCATCGCGCGGCGGCGCGCACCACCGACGGGCTCTTGGCGAAGCGTGTCGCTATCGAGTCGGCCTGGGCTTCGGTCGCCACATTGGCGAAGAGGCTCGGTGCCAGCGTGGCCAAGTGCTTCTCCATCTGCTCGGCCTCGTTGGTGGCGGGGTAGAGCTCGATGAAGGCATAGCAGGCGTCGGCGCTGCCGTCGGCCACGGCGGCGCGGTAGGCGTGGTCGAGACGGTGGCGGCGCAGCAGGCGGGCCATCTCGGCATCGTGGCCGAAGGCTTCCATGTAGGTGTCTATCTCCAGCTCGCCCATGTCGCGCTTCCGTTTCACTGCGTTGAGGGCTGCCTCGGCTATGGCCTGCTTGGTCTGGCGCAGCACCATGAGGTCGATGTGCTTCTTGCCGAGCCGTGTGAGCTCGCCGATGCGGTTGTCGTTGAGCAGTGCTATGTGGTGCTGCTCGGCCAGCTGTATGTATTTCATGGCCGTGGGCAGGCTACGCATCGGGTGGCTGTTGTCGAAATAGAAGAGTGCGAAGGCGTAGAGGGTCTCGACGCTGTGGGGGTCGCGGGAGTAGGCGTTGCCCAACTCGGCAAAGCGCGCGGCGTAGTCGTCGTGGCCCTCGATAGGGACAGTCTGGGCCACAACCGACAAGGCGGCGCTACAGAGCAGGGTGAGCAGTAGTTTCTTCATGGGGTACTATTTGAGGGTGCCCAGGAGGTCGCGGAACTCGAATTCCATCTCGCCGAAGGTGTCGCTGGTGGTCTCGAGGCGCAGCTCGACCATGGCCTTGCGGTCTTTGAAGTAGGTCATCAGGAAGCGGTAGTCCTTGCCGTCGGAGGGGTTGGTGTAGATGCCGTCGTAGCCTATGCCGCCGCTCTTGGGCAGGCCGAGACCGTGGGTGTATTCGTCGAGCGACTGGTAGGGCTGCAGCATGTAGCGGTCGTAGACGAGGCTGTAGAGGTCGCCGTCGTAGTGCTCGTTGACGTAGATGCGCAGGCAGGGCAGCACGGTGTCGCCGGCGGCATCGACCATGTCGTGGGCCACGTAGTAGAAGAGATACACGTCGGCGCCGTCGTCGAGCTTGAAGGTGCGCAGGTAGCGCCAGTCCTCGCTGTTGATGCTGAGTGTGAGGCCTGTGCCGGGGATGCCGACTTGGGCCGAGGCCTGTACCGACAGGGCGACCATGGCGGCCACCACGAGTGCTTTCAGTATTCGTTTCATCGTTGCATTGTTTTTTGGTAGAAGTCTGTCAGCCGCGCGGCGAGGCGCCTGCCGTCGTAGTGCTCGGCCACCAGGTGGGCCGCCGCCTGCCCCACGCGGCTGCAGTAGCCGGGGTCGTCGACCAGCCGTTTTATCTGCTGCGCAAATTCCTGCGGGGTGTTGGCTATGAGCAGGTTCTCGCCGTCGGTATAGTCTATACCCTGGGCGCCCACGGTGGTGGTCACCACGGCCTTGCCTACCGACATGGCTTCTATTATTTTCACTCTGATGCCGCTGCCGCTGAGCAACGGCACCACGTTGATCTGTTTGCTTGCAATGAAGTGCATGGCGTCGGGCACTTCGCCCACGACGTTCACTCCCTCGATGTCGGCGCGCATCCAGCGCTCGGGCATCTTGCGCCCGGCCAGGTAGAGGCGTGCCTGCGGCACCTCGCGGTGCACCACGGGCCACACTTCGTCCAGCATCCACTGTATGCTCTCGCGGTTGGGCATCCAGTCCATGGCGCCGATATGGAAGAGCGATGCCGGCTCGGCCTCGACGTTGGGCAGTTCCTCGATTTCCACGCCGAAGGGTATGTCGACGATGGGGCGCCGGCAGCCGTTGGCACGGAAGTAGTCGGCGTCGTTGCGGGTGATGCATACCACCCCGTCGTAGGCTCCGATGTGCTCCAGCTCGTAGGCGCGCAACGTCAGCGAGAGGTGCTTCAGGTACCAGCGCCGCAGCCCGTGGCGCGTGCTCTCGGCCACCCGCCGCCAGATGAGGTGCTCCACATTGTGGGCGCGCAGTATCACCTTGGCGTCGGAGTACCGCCTGATTAGCGGTAGGTAGGGGGTGAGGAATATGCTCTCGACGTGGACCACGTCGTAGCGGTCGGCCTGCAGCACCTGGCGCAGCTTGGCGGCGAAGGCTTCGCTACGGTAGCGCTTCACATGGTACGACTCGCCGCAGAGCATGGCCACCGCCGCCGACAGGGGCCGCACTGCGAGGTCGACATAGACGCCCTCGATGGCGGTCTGCGCCACGTAGTCGGCCGGCAGCTGCTCGCGCCGCAGGGGGTGCTTGTCGCTCTCCACTGTGAGCACACGCACCTCGCAGCCGGCCTGCAGCAGCCCCTGGGTGATGCTGTTCATCGCCATCGTGCCGCCGTCGACGGGCGGATAGGGGGGCTTGTTGCAGAGCTGTAGTACCTTCATGCCTGTATAACGTCCGATGCCTGGTTTTATTGCCTCGGCTGCTTCAAAGGTCTTTAAGGCCTCAAGGACCCTACGGATCCCTAAGCCCTTAAAGACCCAGGCGCCATTTACTCCTTGGGCAGCGACTTGAAGCCCATGCCCAGGATCTCCGAGCTATCCATTATGTTCACAAAGGCCTTGGGGTCGATGCGGTGCAGGTTGCTCTTGAGCTTCACCATGTCGGCGCGGTCGAGGGTGACGTAGACCATCTTGCGCTCGTTGCCCTGATAGAGGCCGGTGCCGGTGAGGCAGGTGCCGCCGCGCTTGAGGTCGTTCAGTATGAAGTCGCGCACCGCCTCCATCTCGTCGGTCACGATGAACATGGTCTTGTAGCTCTTCATGCCGTCGACCACCAGGTCTATCACCTTGCCTTCGATGAAGATGATGATGATCGAGTAGATGGGCAGACGTATGTCGCCAAAGGCCACGAGGGTGCTCAGTGTGATGCAGCCGTCGACAATCATCACCAGCGTGCCGAGCGAGATCTTGGTGTACTTGTGCAGTATCATCGAGATGATGTCCGAGCCGCCGCTGGTGGCGCCCGAGCGGAATATCAGACCGATGGCCACGCCATAGATGAGGCCTGCCACCACGGTGTTGAGGAAGTAGTCGGGCATGAACCAGCCGCCGTCGTGCGGTATCTGCACCATCGACAGTCCCTCGATGGGAGCTGGCATTATCTTGCCGTCGAAGATGACCGGGTTATAGCCCCACACACTCTCGAGCAGGAAAGTGAAGCCGAAGATGAGAGCCGTCGAGAGGATGGTCTTGAAGCCGAACTTGGGACCCAGAATCCAGGTACCCACCAGCAGCAAAGGCACATCCATGCAGATGGCGTAGAGCGAGATCTTCCACGGCCACAGCGTGTTGAACACGTTGCTCAGGCCATAGGTGCCGCCGGGAGCCATCAGGTAGGGGTTCACAAACATCACATCGCCCACGGCAAACAGGGCACTGCCCAGCACAAGCATTGCGTAGGCCAAAACTTCGTTTTTCCAGTTCTTTTTATCTGTTGTCATTGTTATATATATTTGATTTTCAAACCATACCCACAGCCTCCGAGCAGGAAGCCGTTTTGCAAAGATACTATTTTTGCTTCGACCGCCGAAAAATAATTTAGCCACAGTACTATTGTTGTACTATCGTTGTACTATCGTTCTTATGTTTTCAATAGTACAACGATAGTACAACAATAGTACAACGATAGTACAACGGCCGGACCGGGACCGGAGTGGAAGAGGAGACAAGGGGAAGGTGAACGGGGAAAGGCGAGGGGAGGAAGAGGCGGGGTGATAGAAAAGGGACAAAAAAGAGGGGCGCGGCCTGGCGGCCGCGCCCCGATGCGATGGAGCGATAGACGGGGGTCGAACCCGCGACCTGCGGCTTGGGAAGCCGCCGCTCTGCCAACTGAGCTACTATCGCGTCGAGTGCCGAAGCATTCCATTAACGGCACCGGCACCGCGATATTGTGTGCCGGTGCCTATTTTTTTACGAAAAATATTCGTAGCGGCCGTTCTCGCCGTCGACGGTCACCTGGGCGCGCTCGGCAGCGTCCACGTAGCCAATCACCTGTGCGTCGACGTTGAAACCCTTGGCAATGTCGATGATGCCGCGGGCCGTGGCCTCGTCGGTGTAGAACTCCATGCGGTGGCCCATGTTGAAGACTTTGTACATCTCCTGCCAGTCGGTGCGGCTTTCTTCGTGTATCATCTTGAACAGCGGGGGAACCGGGAAGAGGTTGTTCTTCACCACGTGCAGGCGGTCTATGAAGTGCAGCACCTTGGTCTGCGCGCCGCCCGAGCAGTGTATCATGCCGTCGATCTTGGGGCGGTACTCGTCCATCACGCGGCGCACTATGGGGGCATAGGTGCGGGTTGGCGAGAGGACCAGATGGCCCGCGTCGACACCGGGCACCTCGGTGGGGTCGGTGAGCAGCTTGCTGCCGCAGAAGACCACATCCTGGGGCAGGTTGTGGTCGTAGCACATGGGATAGCGCTCGGCGTAGACGTGCGAGAAGACGTCGTGGCGGGCCGAGGTGAGGCCGTTCGAGCCCATGCCGCCGTTGTAGGCGGTCTCGTAGCTGGCCTGGCCGTAGCTGGCCAGGGCCACTATCACGTTGCCGGCCTTGATGTTGGCGTTGTCGATCACGTCGGCACGGCGCATGCGGGCGGTGACGGTGCTGTCCACGATGATGGTGCGCACCAGGTCGCCCACGTCGGCCGTCTCGCCGCCGGTGAGCACGATGTCGATGCCCATGTCGCGCATCTGCTGGCAGAACTCCTCGGTGCCGTTTATCACGGCCGAGATGACCTCGCCCGGCACCAACTGCTTGTTGCGGCCTATGGTCGACGAAAGGAGTATATGGTCCAGGGCGCCCACGCACAGCAGGTCGTCGGTGTTCATCACGATGGCGTCGATGGCGATGCCCTTCCACACCGAAAGGTCGCCCGTCTCGCGCCAGTACATGTAGGCCAGGCTGCTCTTGGTGCCTGCGCCGTCGGCGTGCATGATGTTGCAATACTGCGGGTCGCCGCCCAGCAGGTCGGGTATAATCTTGCAGAAGGCCTTCGGGTAAAGGCCCTTGTCGATGTTCTTGATAGCATTGTGGACGTCCTCTTTCGAAGCCGAGACGCCACGTTGGTTGTACTTGTCCATAGTTACGAATTTGGCTGCAAAAGTACAAACATTTTGCATATTGGCAAAAAAAAGTTTCCTAGCGCGCTATCACCAACTTGGTGTGCGAGGCTCCTACGACAAGGTGGTAGACCCCTTGGGGCAGGCTGCGCACGTCGACCTCATTGCGGCCGGCACGGCAGGGCACGCGCAGGGCTTCCATGCCGCTCGCGGCATAGATCACGGCCTCGGCGGGGGCGCTGCAGTCGATGGTCACCGTCGACGAGGCAGGGTTCGGGTACACCGCCGCCACCGGACCCGAGGCCTGCAGTATGCCGCCGGGGGCCACGCCCGTCGAGTCGGGCTCCTTGGTGTAGACCTTCACGTCGTCGAAGTGCAGGTATATGTCGTCCAGATCCTCATAGGACCCGTTTCCGGTGAGGATATAGAAGCCGACGCGTATGGTGCCGGGACCGTAGAGAATGAGTTTGGGGTTGAAGTCGAGGTCTATCATCTGGCGCAGCAGATTGGTCGTCGGGCTGCCGCCCCACTCCGCTATATGGATCCAGGTAGCACAGTTGTCGTAGCTCACCACAACGCCGAAGCGCAGATCGTCGTCCACGGAGTCGGGGAGGTTGAAGCCAAGCTTGAAGTACATCAGGACGTTGAACTCTAGCACCGCCGAGTCGGGTATGTCTATCAACGGAGACGCCATCACCGCATCCATATGGTAGAACGGCATCCATACCGTGGGCGACACATCCTTCAGCGTGCTGTCGTACATCATCTCCCAGTTGTTGCGCACCTGTTCCACCAGTGTTATTGTCTGGCCCGGCACAGAGCCCTGCACTCCGTAGAAGTAGCGCCAGCATTCGGGGTCGTCATACACTTCGTATGTGAGGAAGTCCTCGCTGTAGGGCATGGCGGCCGGGGCGCAGTCGGTCTTGAAGCTGTCCAGGGCGAGCCACTCGGACTGCACTATGTCCGAGCAGACAGTGCGCACCCAGGCATAGTACATCGTATCCGACAGCAGGCCGGTGAGTGTGACAGTGGTATCGGCCAGTATCATGGCCTCGGCGCCTTCCGGATCGTTCTCGGTGCTCCAGCGTAGTTCATAGAGAGCCGAGTCGCCGCACCACAGAAGGGTAGCCACGTCGTAGCTCACCTCGACCACCTCGGGACACGAGGGGCGTTGGCACAGGGGCATGTCGAACACCTCCAGGTCGTCAATGATGTAGTGGCCGTTGCCGGTAACGAGGAAGGCCACGTGGTAGACCGCACCGGCGGTGAGGCCGGTGACATAAATCTGGCGTTCCCTCCACGGGTTGGGCAGGTCGCAGTTGTCGTCGACCGTCCAGATGGGGGTGAACGAACCGGTGTCGCCCACGTCGGTCATCAGGCCCACCGTCAGGGTGGAGTCGTCGCCGGTGTGGTACTCCCAGAAGCGTATGTACAAGCCGGCCGAGACCGCGTAGAAGGGCAGCGAGGCCACCATGCAGGGCTGTGCGTCAACAGCCTCCATCTCCACCGAGTGGCTGGCCGAATGGTAATTGAGGGCATTGCGGCGGGGATAGCTCGAGTAGCCGGAGCCCGACTCCGCGAGCACCTGCCAGCAGTCGGGCACCGGCTGGCTGTAGGGCGCCGACTCGAAGTCCTCGCTGAGGGGCAGGGTGGCCGTGGCACAGGCAGTGGTGAAAGTCAGTTCCTGCAGGTCGCCCACGCTGCCGTCGGCACAGAGCGACTGCACCCCGATGGTGTGGGTGGTATTGGGCTCGAGCAGGTAGACCACACATTGGGTGTCGTTCTCTATGGAATAGTTCTCGCCGTCGACCATCACCTGGAAGGCGTAGTTCTGGTAGTCGTCCGAGCTGGCCGACCACTCGATGGTGGCCTGGTTGGTGCCTATCGACGTCGCGTGCAGGTCGAGGGGCTGGGGGCAACCCTCGGTGGAGCGCACGCGGATGTCGTCGATAGCGAGCAGGCCGCTGGTGCCCACGCGGAAGGCCAGGCGCACGGTGTCGGGCAGAGCCATCCCGAGGGTGTCGGTGATCAGCTCGACATGCTTCCACTCGAATTCACCGCTGCTGGTGATATGCTGCGAGCTGTAGAAAGGCACGAACGTGGCAATGTCGCCGGAAGCGGCCATGAAGCCCGCCTGGAAGTAGCCGGCGCCGAAATAGCCGTTGGGCTTATACCAGAAGTCTATTCTCAGTAGCGTGGGGTCGGCGTCGAAGGCGGGCGTGGCCACCCACACCACCTGCTGGTCCGACTGCCCCACCATGAGGGCGTTGGGCGCCGTGTGGGGGGTGGCGTAGTAGTAGTTTTCTCCATTGAACACTAACGGGTAGAGGGGAGAATAAGACGAGGCCGGTATGACCTGCGACCCCGTGGTCCAGCAGGCCGGCGCCTCGCCCACGGTGTGGCCGTCGAAGCTCTCGGCCCAGGGCAGCTGCAGCATGTCGGCGCAGGTGGTCTGGAAGCTGGTGTCGATGGACTGCGACCGCTCGCCGTTGGCACAGAGTGTGCTTACCGATACGGTGTGGAGCATGGCCGGAGCCAGACCCCAGATGTGGAGCAGCGTGTCGGCCGAGGGCGCGAGTTCTTCCCCGTCGACCGTCACCACCAGCAGGTCGCCGCTGTCGGCCGGCGCCAGGTGCAGGTAGGCTTCGGTCGGACCCAGGCTGTCTATACCGATGGCAAGCGGCCGCGGGCAGTAGGGCACGCGCTCGATTTCGATATCGTCTATGTATACGATTTCGTCCGACAGCCACCGCAGCCCGAAGGCCACGACGCCGAGCGAGGCCGACATGGTGTCGGTGTAGAAGTCGACATGGTGCCAGTCGTTGTCGCCTGCAGACATGGAGTACTGCCACACCGGGTGGAACACCCCGCCGCTGTCGACCAGGCAGGCCTCGAGCACTTCGTTGGTGTAGCCTGAGAATTTGTACCAGAAGCCTACGTGCAGCTCGTTGGCCATGGCCGGAAGGGGCTCGGTGGCCACCGACGCCGAGGTGCAGATCCACAAGCCCAGGCGCAGCATCGAAGTGCCGCTGTGGGTGTTGTTGTTAGGCACCACGTCGGGATAGACCGCGCCATTGTATGAGCACGAGTCGACGCGGTGCCACCAGCGCGGCAGGCCGTTGTCGCCTACCACCTCGAAGTCTTCGGCATAGGGCAGCCACAGCGCCGTGGCGGTGTCGAGGGTGCGGAAGGTGACGGGCTGCGACGCCATCGTGTCGCCGCTCGAACAGAGGGCGGCCACGGTGACGGTGTATTCGCTATTGGGTTCCAAGGCCTCGAGCGGGTGCTCGGTGGCGGTGGTGGTTATGGGAGCCACCCCCTCGAGCAGCACCACGTAGCCCGTGGCACCCACGGCCGGCTGCCAGCTCAGGGTGGCACCGTCGGCACAGATGTCGCCGACTGTCAGCGCCGAGGGCCGCCCGCAGGGGCTGCCGCTGTAGGTGAAGGTGGTCTTGGGCATGAAGTTCTGCATGAGCGTAGTGGTGGTGAAGCTCGTGGTATGATAGCACGAGGCACCCTGCGACCACACACCGTAGTTGAGCCCAATCTGTGCCGAGTTGCCACCCGTGCCCACTATGTCGACCAGCAGGTGGCCGCCGTTGTATAGCCACGGCGTCTGCAGCTGGAATACGTAGCTTCCGTTGCTGGCCACGAAGTTGCCCACCATCACCACGTCGACCGCCACGTCGAGCAATGCGTCGGCCGCAAAGCTCGAGGCCTCGTAGGTGGCGAGCCCCACGGTCAGCGTGCCGCCATACGACGGGGCCGTCTGCGAGCAATAGAAGCGCAGCTCGCTGATGTACTGCCCCACCATGTTGCCGAGCATCTGCTCGGGGTAGAGCAGCTGGGTGTGCTGCGGATAGGACGAATAGGCCGTCGCGCCAAACAAAGGCACGTTCATGTTGGTTGTCGTGCCGTCGGCCACAGTGAGGGTTTGCGGCTGCGCCGCCAGACCCCCTTGCAGGGCCAACAGCAGCAGCAACGCGATGGTTCCAAAACGGTGTTTCATATCACAGTGTTTCTATATACCTCTGTTCCAGTTCCTCTAGTGTTCCTCTCCGGTTCCCCTCCGGTATTTCTTATGTCGTTCTTATGTATTTCTTATGTATTTCTTATGTTTTAAACATAAATACAACATAAGATATACATAAGAACGACATAAGAACGACCGGAGGGGAAGCTATGGGGAAGGCTTCATCGCACTATGTTCAATCGTTCCATGATGGTGGTATCTTCGGTAGTGAAGCGAAGTATGTAGGAGCCGGCGGCGAGCGAGGAGACGTCGAGGCGTTGGTGGCCGGCCACAAGGTGGCGGCGCATCACCTCGCGGCCCTGCAGGTCGAGCACAACCAGCTGGCAGGGGGCGGCACAGTCGATACTGAGCGCCGAGGTGGCGGGATTGGGGTAGAGGCGCGGACGCACGGCGGCCTGGGCGGTGCCGATGCCGCTGTTGTCGCGCTCAAAGACGGCGGTGTAGGCCGCATCGGCGGTCACGGCAAAGGTGTAGGTGTCCGGCGCCACGGTGTCGCCGGCGGCCGAGAGCCAGTAGCGGAAGGCGGTGCCCTCGCCGGCGGTGGCGCTGATGGTGGCCTGCTCGCCCTGGTAGTAGGTGCCGGCACCCGATACGATGCAGTCGTCGGGCACAGGTGTGCCGTCGGCCATGGCGCGGGTCAGCGCGACAGTGTACTGCGGTATCGGCACGTAGTCGACGCTCACCTGCAGGCTGTCCATATACACCACGCCGCGTTCGTAGCAGGGTATCGGACCGGTGTGGCGGAAGGCGATGCTGACAGTCTGGCCGGCGTAGGCCGAGAGGTCGACGCTGTAAGCCTCCCACGGGGCAAAGACATTGTAGTCCTTGACGACGGTGAGCAGCGTGTCGGCGAAGGCATCGGGCGACAGGCGGCCGGTGGTGGAGACCAGCACGTGATAGGTGGTGTACTCGCTATGGGCGTTCCAGCCCAGGGTGATGACAGGGTCGCCGGTGCCGGGCTGCGCCGCAGGCAGCTCGATGAGCGGCGAGACAAGCCAGTCGTCCATATTCAACACAATGCCGGAGCTGTAGGTGTTCATATTCATCTCGTTGCTCATCATGGCCGGGCGCTGGTTGTGGTGGTAGTCGCGGAAGCGGCACCAGCGGCCATGGGTGCTGCTGACGTCGGCCTTGATAGAGTCGAACTGCCACACCTTCCAGCAGTGGAAGTCGGCGTCGGAGGCGGCGGGATTGGCCACCAGATAGTCCGTAACCTGCAGCACCTCGCAGAGGCGCACCCCGACGGCGAGGCGTACCGTGTCGGTGCCGTAGGCGTTGGTGGCCACGAGGGTCAACGTGTCGCTGCCGCCAAGAGTGTAGTCAATATAGAAGGTGTCGCCGGTAGCAGTCTGGCCGGTGAGCGACGAGGTCCACTGGCAGCTGATGCTTCCGCCGGTCTCGGAGACGGCCACGGCCATGCCGCCGTCGCAGGTGTAGAAGGGGGCGTCGGCCGCTATCGTGGCGTGCGGCATGAGGGCGGGGTTCCACTCGACAGTCACGACCTTCTGCACCGTGTCGGCACCATAGGGGTTGGCGGCCACAAGGGTGATGGTGTCGACGCAGGGGGCATTGTATACCACACGCATGGCGGCGCTGTCCTGTTGCACTATGGTGCCGTGCAGGCTCTGCCAGGTGTAGACGAGGCTGTCGGTGCTGCCGTAGGTGGTAACGGCACTGTAGCCGACGGTGTCGCCGGTGTAGGCGGTTTGCGGGCCGATAATGGCTGAGATCGGGCGCTGGCTGTCGACAAAGACAGTGATGTTGTCAATCACCACGGCGTACCAAATACTGCTGCAGGTCCAGCGCAGGGCTATGCGTGCGTTGGGACCGGCATCGACGGCGGCGCCCAGACTTGCGGTGTAGCTACGGTAGCTGAAGGCATGCGGAGGCACGGTGTCGAGCGGGGTAAACGTGCTGGCGTCGTAGTAGCCCAACTCGAGGGTGCCTTGGGCGACAGCCTCGAAGCGGTAGTCGAAGGTAATGGCGAGGTTCTGCAGGCCCACAGCCATACCTGGCAGCACGGCCACCACATAGGGGCTGTAGCCGTTGTAGCTGCCGGCAACCATGAGCAGGGCATTGTCGGGCAAGTTGCCCATTTCGTAGTAACTTTCACTGTTTACCACTTGCATCTTGGGAGTGTTGGGCCACGAGGGATTGGAGACATAGTAGCCCGACCAACATGGGGGAATGTCGCCCAGTTCATGCTGCGGGGCGGGTTCCACCCCCTCGAAGTCTTCGGTGTAGGGCAGAGTCCTGGTGCAATTGAATACCTCGATGCTCACCGAATAGGTGTCTGAGCCATAGGCATTGCTGACGACGAGGGTAAGCGTGTCGAAGCCTGTAACGCTGTAGACCACCCTGCAGATGCCGGGGGTATGCCACGTGCTGTCCAGAAGCGCGCTGTACCAGGTATAGGTCAGGCCGTTGTGCGAACAGTCGTTGATGTGGGGGGTGAGCGTCAGTGTGTCGCCCGTCATCACCGCCATGGCCGATACCGAGAAGGTGATATACGGCAACGGATGGCTACCCACGTTCACCACGGTGCGGGCCGTGTCGCTGCCATAGGCGTTGGTGGCTATGACGGTCATGGTATCCTGTCCTTCGACGCTATAGACAATGTCCACCTCAGGCTCGGTAGTTACTATGGTGTCGCCCTCCAACGAGCTAATCCAGGTGTAGGTCATGCTGTCGGGCAGGCCGTCGACAAGCACGGCGCGGAAAGTGGAGGTGTCGCCCACGTACCGGGTGCCCTGCGGGGCCTGTATAAGTACCACCGGCATGGAGTCGGCCGCGATGACCTGAATGCTGTCGATCAGCACGCTGTACCACGTGCCAGTCTTGGTCCACCGCAGGGCGAAGCGGTCGACATCGGCAGGAAAGCCGGCGAGGCTTACAAAGGCGGTGTTGCCCGACACGGCGGAATCGATGTCGGCCACAGCCACGAAGTCGTCGCCCTGCATGTAGCCCACACTTAGGGTGCCGTAGCTGGCGCTCTCCTTCACCATAGTCAGCGAGAGAATATTGCCAGCCAGGGGGGTGGCGAAGGCAGGGCTCTCGACCACAGCCACGCTGTCCCACCCGCTGTCGGTGCCGGCCATCATCATCAGGCCTCCGTTGCTGCCGCTTTGCTGCAGATAGGCGTATATAGGCGTGCCGGTGTACTGGAAGGTATTGACTAAATGCGGTGCGTAGTTGGCATTGCTGCCGTTCCAGTAGCGGCGCCAGCAGTCGGGTACATTCCCGTTGGCCGTGTTGTGGCCAATAATAAGATAGTACGGGGCGGCAAAGTCGACCAGCCACGGCAGGGTGGCGATGGGGGTGCAGTCTATCACGTTGACTACAGCCATAGCAGTGTCGGAGCCATAGATGTTGGAGGCGATAAGGCTGACGGTGTCGGTGCCACCGACGGTATAGACCATGGCCCACGAGGGTTCGGCGGTCGTCGCGGTGCTGTCCATCAAGGTGCTGTGCCAGGTGTAGGTTAGGCCGTTGGTGCTGCCCTCGACGAGGGTGGCGGCGAAGTCCACTTCCTCGTTGCTGTTCACTATGGCCGGGACGGTAAGGCTCAGCACCGGCTCCACAGTGCAGCGCACCTCGATATCGTCGAAGTAGAGGCCAATACTGTAGGCGGGCAAATGGCCACCGTGGTTGTGGAAGGCCACGTGCACCGAGCGTCCCGCATAGGCTGCGAGGCTGACGCTCATCAGGTCGTAGTTACTGAAGTTGATGTGTGTCGAGCTGTCGGTGTAGAGCACCGTGTAGTTGGCCGTGTCGGTATAGTCGGTGCTGTCGGTGATGAGCACGCTGTAGAGGTGCTGATAGTTTCCGTTGCTCGACGCCACCTTCCAGAAGAGGTAGGGCGCGAGGCTGGTGTCGGCCGGGATGTGTATCTCCTTCGACATGATCCAGCTTCCCGCCGTGTCGGTGTAGGTCTGCAGGTAGAGGTGCCGCTGGGATTCGTATTGCGACAGGTTGTAGGGTATGGCGTCATAGAACTTGCTGCCCTCGGGGAGGTACCAGCACACGGTGCCGTCGGCGAAGGTCTCGCGCCACGGTAGGGTGAGGGCCGGGGTGCAGTCGGTAACATGTATGGCCCGCCGGGCGGTGTCGCTGCCATAGGCATTGGTAGCCACGACAGAGACGGTATCTTCCGAGCCGGTGATGCCGGGCGCATAGGTCGCCCAGGCGCTGTCGCCCGTGGCGTTGGTAACGAAGGTGCCGCCTACCACGGAGCTCCAGGTGTAGGTCAGGCCGGCAGTCGCGCCACGGCGCAGGGTGGCGACGAAGAGGGTGGCGCTGTCGGTCGTGGTCTTGGCCTGGCCGGCCAGGTCGACCACCGGCAGGGTGTCGTAGTCGATGCGTATGCGGTCTATGTGCGAGCGGCGGGCAAAGACGCTGCTGTTGTTCACCAGCCGCACACGGATGGTCTGGCCGGCATAGGGTGCCAGGGACACGGTGCGCCGTATCATGCTATTGGATGTGTTGTCGGCCGCATAGACGGTGTCGGCCGCCGTGTCGGTCTCAACGACGGCCATCAGGCTGTAGGAGTATTCCAGCCAGAGCGAGAGGTTGTCCTCAATCACGGCGGGCAGGACTATGGGCGGGGTGAGCAGGTAGTTCCACTGCGTGGTCGATACCATCACATCGTTCTTCAACGGGTTGCTGCCGTCCTCCTCGATAAAGCCGTAGCTGTAGCCCGAGGCGGGGTGGGTGTAGCCATCAATCTCCCAGCATCCATTGTATCCGGCCGCGCTGCCCATGCCCTCGAAGTCCTCGGCCCACGGGAAGGCGGCGATGGTGTCGCAGGCGTAGATGCCCGCCACACCCTCGAGGCCGATGGTGCCGAAGGCGTTGCTCACCACTACCGACACGGTGTCGCGCCCGGCCACGGGGTAGACCAGGTCGAGCTGGCCCGTGGTGTCGACGACAGTGGTGCCGAGCAGCGAGCTGTGCCAGGTGTAGGCGAGCAGCGAGTCGCTGCCGCGCGTGAGGCTGACGCTGTAGTGCACCGTGTCGCCCAACGCCACGGCCGCCGGCGCGACGGCCAGGGTGCCCTGCGGCATGCGGTCGCTCTCGATGGTGAACTGGCCCAGGGCAAAGAGAGCCACACTGGTGGAAAGCGTGTTCTTGGTGACACTGAAGGCCAGGTATACCGTCTGGCCGGCATAGGCCGCGAGGTCGATGCTCACCTGCTGGTTGCTGACGTTGGTCGAGGTATAGACGGTGTCGTACTGCGACAGGCTGTCGCGCTGGCCGGTGCCCACCAGCACACGCAGCGTCACTGCGGAACCGATGCGGCGCGTGCGGAAGGCGAGGTGCAGCCCCACGGTGTCGGCCGGCAGGGCCACGGCCGGCGAGACCAGCACGCAGCCGTCGGCCTGCACGTTGTAGGGGGCGCACAGGCCGAAACCGGGCCCGCCGAAGTAAGACTCGTATTCGGTGTTCATCTGCCACAGCGACGAGGTGTCGCCCAGCTGCGTCCAGCAGTCGTGGTGGGCGGCCAGGTTCTCGCTCCACGGGAACAGGGCCACGGTGTCGCACGGCGCAGTCTGCGCCACGGCGGTACGTCCGGTCAGCAAAGCGACCAGCACAAAAGCCATCATCAGTGTTTTTTTGACCATTTTCAAATTACGTCTTTCTATGTTTAACGGTTGAATCACTTTCCATTATCGCCCAAGCCAGGCTGGGCAAGCGGGGAGTAAAGATACACATTATTTTTGAATAGTGCACTTTTTCGACACTTTTTTTATTCTTCCTTGCAAATTCCAACCTCCTTTCCCCGCTCTCCACTCTCCGTTCTCCACTCTCCGCTCCCACCTCGCCCCCTCCCCTCGCCTTCCCCTCCGGCCGTTCTTATGTCGTTCTTATATCGTTCTTATGTACTATTTATGTTTAAAACATAAGAAATACATAAGAAATACATAAGAAGTACATAAGAAATACCGGAGGGGAAGCGGAGGGGATGACTAGAGGAGCTGATTGTCAGGCGGTAAGGAAGGCTATCGAATTTGTTAAAAATCGCTAAAATATGGGCGTCGGAGTTAAATTGGGTTAAAATGCAGCCCGGTGGGAAAAGCGCGGCAAGGGAAAAAAATGGGCCCGAGGGTGAAGTTTTTTTTGTCGGTTTATATTATTTGCGTACTTTTGCAGTTCGAATATAAACACTAAAATCGTCGTACAATATGTGTGGAATTGTAGGATATATCGGTGAGCAGCAGGCTTACCCCATCTTGATAAAGGGTCTTCATAGACTGGAATATCGCGGCTACGACTCGGCCGGAGTGAGCATGATTGCCGAAAACGGCAACCTGAACATCTACAAGGCCACCGGCAAGGTGGCGGCCCTCGAGGAGAAATGCGCCGGCGAGGACGTCAGCGGCAGCCTGGGCATAGCCCATACGCGCTGGGCCACCCACGGCGAGCCCAACACCGTCAACGCCCACCCGCACCTGAGCCAGAGCGGCAACCTGTCGCTGGTGCACAACGGCATCATCGAGAACTACAAGACCCTGCGCACCATGCTCGAGAAGGAGGGCTACACCTTCTGCTCGGAGACAGACACCGAGGTGCTGGTGCAGCTCATAGAATACACGCAGAAGAAGACCAAGAGCGACCTCTTCACCGCCGTGCAGCGTGCGCTGAAGAACGTCGTGGGCGCCTATGCCATAGCCATACTGCAGAAGGACCATCCCGACCAGCTGGTATGCGCCCGCAAGGGGTCGCCGCTGGTTATCGGCGTGGGCACCGACTCGCGCGGACAGAAGGAGTTCTACCTGGGCAGCGACGCCACCCCCATCGTGGAATACACCAAGCAGGTGGTCTACCTCAAGGACGAGGAGATTGCCTACATGGACCGCAGCGGCAAGCTCGACATCGTCAACCTGGGCAACGTGCACCAGACCCCCGAGATGCACACGCTGAGCCTGAGCCTCGACGAGCTGGAGAAGGGCGGCTTCCCGCACTTCATGCTCAAGGAGATCTGGGAACAGCCCAACGCACTGCGCACCTGCATCAAAGGACGCCTGCACCCCAAGCGCAAGGACGTCACCCTCAGCGGCATCATCGACCACAAGGACAAGTTCATCAACGCCCGCCGCATCATCATCTGCGCCTGCGGCACCTCGTGGCACTCGGCCCTCATAGGCAAATACTTCATCGAGGAGGCGGCCCAGATACCCGTCGAGGTGGAATACGCCTCGGAGTTCCGCTACCGCAACCCCGTCATCTATCCCGACGACGTGGTGATAGCAGTGAGCCAGAGCGGCGAGACGGCCGACACGCTGGCCGCCATACAGCTGGCCGAGCAGAAGGGAGCCTTCCTATACGGCATCTGCAACGTCATAGGCAGCAGCATAGCCCGCGCCACCAACAGCGGCACCTACCTGCACGTGGGTCCGGAAATCGGCGTCGCCTCGACCAAGGCCTTCACCGGCCAGGTCATCACGCTGTGCCTGCTGGGTCTGGCCATCGCCAAGGAGAAACACACGCTGAGCGACGAGATGTTCCACATGCTGGTCGACGAGCTGTACCAGATTCCCGACAAGATACAGTGGACGCTCGAGAACAACAAGAACATCGACCAGTTCGCACAGATGTTCACCTACTGTCGCAACTTCATCTTCCTGGGCCGCGGCTACAACTACCCCGTGGCACTCGAGGGCGCCCTGAAGCTCAAGGAGATCAGCTATCTACACGCCGAGGGCTACCCCGCCGCCGAGATGAAACACGGCCCCATCGCCCTCGTCGACGAGGAGATGCCCGTGGTGTTCATCGCCCCCAAGCGCGGCATGTACGACAAGATAGTGAGCAACATACAGGAAATCAAGTCCCGCAAGGGCAAGATCATCAGCGTGGTCACCGAGGGCGACACGACGGTGAAGAACATGAGCGACTACTGCTTCGTCATACCCGACACACGCGACTGCTTCGTGCCCCTGCTGTCGGTCATACCGCTGCAGCTGCTTGCCTACTACATAGCCACCGCCAAAGGCCGCAATGTGGACCAGCCCCGCAACCTGGCCAAGTCGGTCACCGTCGAGTGATCGCTCGCGCAGCAAACAACAAGGGCATCCCGCACCGGCGGGATGCCCTTTTTCTTGTATCCGGCGGCCCTACCTCGCGCCCAGGACGTCGCGGTAGGCGGCGAGGTCCACGTCCTTGAAGACATTGAAGACCACGGTGCGCAGCGAGCCGGTCTGCAGGCTGCTGGCCAGATGCTTGCGCACCACGTCGACGGCCACCTCGGCGGCACGCCGGTTGGGGAAGTGATACTCGCCGGTCGAGATACAGCAGAAAGCAATGCTGCGCAGGTTGAAGTCGCGCGCCAGACAGAGACACGAGCGGTAGCAGCCCGCCAGCATCTGCTCATGGCCCACGATGGGCTCGTCGCCGGCCACCACCGGGCCAACGGTATGTATCACGTACTTGGCCGGCAGGTTGTAGGCCGGGGTGATGATGGCGCCGCCGGTGGCTATCTCGTCGCCCTGCAGTATCTTGTTGCACTCCTGGCGCAGCTGCAGGCCCGCGGCCGAATGGATGGCGTTGTCGATGCAGGCGTGCAGCGGATGCCAGCAGCCCAGGCCCTGGTTGTTGGCAGCATTGACTATGGCGTCGACCTTCAGGCGGGTGATGTCGCCCTGCCACAGGCACAGCCGCGTGTACTGACTGTTGACTATGGTGGCGGCGGTGTGCTCCCTCCGGAAGGCGGCGTTCACGCTCACCACACCCTTATCCATCAGCTGGGCCTGCAGCTCGGTGTCCTGGGCCTGCAGGAACTCTTCGCTCAGCGGTTGCGGATGCCATATATTCATCAGCACCCGCAGCAGGCGCTGCTTGCCCTCCAGCGTCGCCGGCACCTCGGCCTCGGCGTTGTTCTGCCGCAGCAGGTATTGGATGCAGTAGTCGAGATTATTCAGTCGGTAGTTGGTCATTGCCGTTTGGTTCAGTCTATCTGCGTGCGGCCTTGAGCACCTGCTCCACCACACCGATCTTGTAGCCGGTGCTGTGGTACAGTATGCGGCCTTCCTTGTCGATCAGGGCCACCAGTGGGTATTCCACCTTGTCGAGCTTGGCGGCCTCGACGATGCATTGCTCCAGCTGGCCTTTCCGGTAGGCAACGTCGGTGTTGGCCAGGCCCCACGAAGGCATGCCGATGCTGGCGGGGCCCACCATCATGGTCTGTCCGCCCCACTGCCGCATCTCTTTCTGCAGCTGCTTCAGTTCTACAACGAGGTGCTTCGAGGGCTCGCTGTATTCGCCCAGGTCGACGTAGAGCATACCCGCATCACCGGCGTAGTCCCACAGCTCTATGCCGTCGAATAGCTCGAGGTTCTTGTCGACCACCAGACTATTCGACGCCTTGACCTCCAGAGGCAGGATGACGATTTCCTTGGTCACCCGGTCGCCAGCCTTCACCTCGAAGAACTCGAGGCGCGAGCGCACCGCCCCGTCAGGATAGCGGTTGCCGGTGCTGAGGCAATAGATGCCGGGCGCCAGCTCGATGGTGGCCGGGAAGGAAGCCATGCGCGCGTCGTCCTCGAAGTCGAAGGTGCGCAGGTCGCCGTTCTCCAGCCTGGCAAGGGTGAAGTGCGGCCAGTAGACCGGCTTGGCAGGCTCTGCGCCGCGATAGGTAAGGGTGAGCCGTGCGGCCTCAAGGTCCTCGGAGTCCTTATGGTCCTTAAAGTCCTTGGCGACCCATGCATTGCCATTCCAGCAGTAGATGACGTTGGTGGCATTGTCCAGATAGGCAGGCACCCCGGCGGCGCGGCAAGCCGCCACGAAGAAGATGTCGCGGCTGTGGCTGTCGGCACGGCGCAGCTTGTGGACGCCCACGGGCGAGATGGGGCAGTTGTAGTAGTTGCTGCTGTCGTCAATCGTGATGCTGTCCAGCGTCCACTGGCGTATCTCTTCGGCCGACATGCCCTTGAAGCAGGAGAGCTCCTCGCGGTAGGGGCGCACCATCTCGTTGCTGATGCGGGCCGGGAGGATACCTTTCATATCTGACTCCTGGCATGTCGACCACCAGGGACCTACAACGAAGTGCGATTCAAGAACCTTAGCGGTGATGTCGCGCATATCCTTGTCGCTGTATGTGTGAAGATAGTCATACAGTATCGGACGATAGGAGGGCTTCTTGACAAGGGAACCGTCTATCCCATGAACTTCAGGGAATTTCCATAGAATCACACTATCCGAATGGTTGTCGAAGAAACTAACAATCTCCCTGTAGTTGCCCTCGCTCTTGTGGATTATCTCCCAAGCCTGCTCGTCGGTGAGGTTGGGGTTGGGCTTCATGAGCTGCTTGTAGTTCTCTTTGGTGGGGAACGTGGCCGTATAGGCATTGCGCAGCGAGTCCTCGTAGGCCAGGCGGCGGGCGTTGGCGGCGGTCTCCTCGTCGGTGGCTGTCACCTTGGGGCTGCCGGCCGCGGGGGGCACCATCTCGAAGGTGAGAGGTGAAAGGTGAAAGGTGAGACCTTCATTCAAGACCAGGGTCAAGGTGCTGTCCTGGCGCACGTCTATCTTGTCGAAGGCATAGCGGTCGCCATCGATAGCCCAGACGAGCAGGTCGCCGAGGCCGGTGGTAAGGCTGGCACGCCCCTCGGCATCGGCGGTCACCGTGGCAAGGGTGTAGTACTCGGCGTAGTTGTAGAGCTTGAACTTCACCTGTGCGCCCTCCAGCGGCTTGCCGTCGGCGTCGCGCACAGTGACTGTGACGCGGCGCGTGGGGGCGTAGTGGCTGAGCAGGTTGAGCTCGCTGTAGAGGCCGGTGCGGCGCACCACCTCCTCGTCGCCCTTGTAGCGGCCGAAGGCCTTGGTGTGCACCATCATGCAGCGCGTGCTGGGCACCGAGAACCAGCCCATGTCGAGCCGCGGGTCGGGCTCGCAGGCACCCAGGAACTTCCACTGGCCGTCCACGTAGACCTCTACCCAGGCGTGGTTGTCGTCGCAATGTGCCCAGCGGGGCGTGTAGCACTGGCGGGCGGGGATGCCGACGGCGCGCATGGCGGTGACGGTGAAGGTGCTCTCCTCACCGCAGCGACCGAGGCTGGTGCGCATGGTGGCCAGGGGCGACGAGGTGCGGCTGTCGCTGGCGCGGTAGGCCACATGCTCGTGGCACCAGTGGTTGACCTCCAGGGCGGCCTCCTCGATGGTCATGCCTTTCACACGGTCTTTCAACTCGCGGTAGAACACCATGCGGGCGGTATCGAGGTTCTCGTTGTTGACACGGTAGACCAGCACGAAGTGGCGGAACACGTCCTCGGGGACCGCCTTGCCCCACGGCATCTCCTGGCGTGCACGGAAGGCGCAGCGCACCTGGTCGAGGTAGAACTGCGGCTCGTAGTCGGCCAGGTCGCTCAGCGGCATGTAGGCGTAGAGGAACTCCATGGCCTCGCGCTCGGCGCGGCTGAGGGTGTCGAGCTGCAGCGACAGCATCGGGAACCCGGCCATGCGGGCCTCGTAGTCGGCGTGCACCTCGGCGCGATACTGCTTGTCGGTGATGAAATGGGCGTTGCGATGACAGGCCGACAGGCACATCAGCGCCGCAGCCAACAGAAGGGCATACTTTCTCATAGGCCGTTTAATCGTCGTCGATGGCAAAAGCACCGAGGTTGAAGCTGATGCCGCCGTAGATGCCGCGCATCGAGCCTATGGCATAGAGGTCGATCCACTTGATGGGCTGCACGAAGAGGCCCAGGCCCAGATTGTAGTAGTGCTTGCGCGAGCCGGGGGTCACGTCGTAGTCGTGGTACATCTGGCTGTTGTTCTCATTCGTCTCGATGTTGACCGTTGTGGCGTCAGTCTTGCCGTAGTTGGTCTGGCAGTAGCCGACGAGGGGCATCAGTCGGAGCCACGGGAAGATGGGTATCTGATAGCCGATGTTGATGTTGAACGACGACGAGTCGTCGTAGATGGTATTGGTCACATGGTTGTCGTACTGGTGGTCGGGGACCACGCGCAGGAAGTCGATGTAGCCGCCCATGGCCGACAGGCTGATGCCGAAGCCCAGCTTGGCATACTCGGTGCCGGTGGCCGACTGTCCGATTTGAATGCCGAAGCCCAGACGATTGTCGTTGCTCGAGAAGTCGAGAAACTGTGCATTGGCGCTCATGGCAACGAGGGCCATTGCAACGAGGATAACGATTTTCTTCATAATGATGTATTTAGATTGTTGTTTTCTTTTCCTGATTCTTTATCACAGCCCCTGCACTGCCGCCAGCAGCTGGCGCACCTGCGCCGCGTCGGTCTCGACGCTGCCGTCGGGCATCGCTGCCTTGCACGAGCCGTGCACCTCGGCCACGCCGGTGGCTTCGACCAGCGAGCGCACATTGGCAGGCGTCACCCCGCTTCCGGCCAGGATGGTGACGCCGAGCCCCGCCGACCGCAGCCTGGCCGCCTCGGCCACCAGCCGCCCTATGACCGCGGCCCCTTCTGTCGCCGTGGCACGCTGGCCACTGGTGAGCAGACGGTTGCAGCCGCAGGCCGCCACGGCCTCGAGCGCCTCGCAGGGGTCCTGCCTGGCCTCGTCGAAGGCACGGTGGAACGTGACCTGCATCGGGCCGGCCGCCTCGACCGCCATGCGCGTAAGGCGCTGGTCGACACGGCCTTCGTAGTCGAGGAACCCCACCACCACGGCGGCAGCCCCCAGGCGGCGGCACTGCTCGATGGTGGACATGATTTCCGACACCTCGGCGGCATTGTAGTAGAAGTTGCCCGCGCGGGGCCGCACCAGCACATGGGTGCGCAACCCGAGCCGGCGGACGCAATATTCCACGTCGTCGACCGTCGGAGTGAGGCCGCCGCATGCCAGGTCGCGGCACAACTCAACGCGCTGTGCGCCACCGGCCTTAGCCGCCTCGGCCGACCGCCTCGACGGGGTGCATATCTCCACTTCAATCATGGTGCAAAGTTACGAAAAAATGTTGGATTGGACGGCAAAGTGCAAAATATTTTTTCCATCGGCCCGCGACGCCCCGCCCCGTCGCCCCTCCTCCCGCCCACCCTCCTTCCCCACCCACTTCGGCCGTTCCAAACGCCCCGTTTTAACACACTTTAACTTAAAACCTAAAGGATTTAAGATTTCAGCCCGATTTCATCCCCTCCGTAACCCACTCATACCCAGCTCCCCCAGCCTTCCCCTCCCCTTCCCCTCCGGTATTTCTTATGTACTTCTTATGTATTTCTTATGTATTTCTTATGTTTTAAACATAAATACGACATAAGATATACATAAGAACGACATAAGAACGGACGGAGGGGAAGAGGTGAGTAAGCGGAGGCGGGGGCGAGGGGAAAGGCGCAGGGTGAAATAAATATATTTGCGTAATTGAAAAAAAGTGTATATTTGCAGCCTAAACCAAAACAACAAAACAACAACAAAAACCTTATAACAACATGATTACGAAACTGGACGACCTGCTCGAGCTGGTCAAATCGAAAGGTAAAAAACGTATGGTGGCAGCCTATGCCAACGACAGCCACACCATCGCCGCCGTGAGCGCCGCCATCGACCGCGGCATCGTCGAGGCCACCCTCGTGGGCGACATCGAGACCATCAAGAAAGTATGCGCCGAAGAAGGCATCGACCCCAACAAGTTCGAGCTGGTGCAGGAAGCCAACGACAACAAGGCTGGCGCCCTGGCAGTGAAGCTCATCAACGAAGGCAAGGGCGACTTCCTGATGAAGGGCCTGCTCTCGACCGACAAATACATGCGCGCCATCCTGAACAAGGAAAGCGGCCTGATGCCCGGCAAGAAGAACGACATGCTGACCCACATGGCCGTCATGGAAGTTCCCGCCTACCACAAACTGCTCATCTGCTCGGACATGGCCATCATCCCGGCCCCCGACTTCAAGCAGAAACAGGCCATCATGAACTTCGAGATCAGCGTGGCCAAGAGCCTCGAGAACCCCAAACCCAAAGTGGCCATCCTCGCCGCCACCGAGCAGGTGTCGGTGGGCATGAACGCCTGCGCCGAGGGTGCATGGCTGGGCATGATGAGCCAGCGCGGCCAGATACCCGGCGCCGTGGTCGACGGTCCCCTGAGCCTCGACTGCGCCATCGACAAGGAGAGCGCCAAGACCAAGAAGCTCACCAGCGAGGTCGCCGGTGACGCCGACTGCCTGCTCTTCCCCAACATCGAGAGCGGCAACATCTTCTACAAAGCCTGCACCAAGTTTGCCCACGCCGAACTGGCCTGCATGGTCATGGGGGCCCGCGTGCCCTGCGTCCTCACCAGCCGCGGCGACAGCGCCAAGACCAAGCTCTACAGCATCGCCCTGGCCGCCCTGCAGTGCAAATAAACGACAGCACTGTTCCTTAATCCGACGACAACAGTGACAACAAGAATAACAAGCTGACGTGTCAGCCTTGAAAAGCGCAGTATTGCGCTTTTCTTGTTGTCGGTGTTGCCACTGTTGTCGTTAAAAAAACAGAATAGCATGGACCAATACTTCGAACACCTCAACAACATCGCCATCACCGTGTGCGACGCCGAAGGCAACGTGCTCGACATGAACCAGCACTCGGCCGACGTCAACAGCCATGGCCACAAGATAATCGGCCACAACCTGATGGACTGCCATCCCGAACCCGCCAGGACCAAGCTCCGCGGCCTGCTCGAGCACCAGCAGCTCAACGCCTACACCATCGAGAAGACCCTCGACGACGGCAGCAAGGTGAAGAAACTCATCTACCAGACTCCCTGGTGGAAAGCAGACGGCCAGTTCGGCGGCCTCATCGAATACTCGATCGAGATACCCTTCGAGATGCCCCACTTCGTGCGCCAACCCAAGCCCAAACAATGAAACATCTGCTCGCAATAATGCTCTGTGCCCTGTCGGTCGCCGCCACGGCACAGAAAGGGAGCGTGCGCGGCCGCGTGGTCGACGCCCGCAGCGGCGAAAGCATCGAATACGCCACCGTGGCGCTGCTCTCGCCCAAAGACTCGACCCTCAAGGCCGGCACCGTGAGCGAAAGCAACGGCAGCTTCCGCCTCGAAGCACCCTACGGGCGCTACCTGCTGCGCATCACCTTCGTCGGCTACGAGCCGCAGTACTACAAAAACAGCGTGACCCTCTCGGCCGACCACCCGTCGGCGAACCTCGGCAAGGTGGCCATCAACCCCCAGGCCACCATGATGGAAGCCGTCGAGGTGAGCGCCGAGCGCTCGATGGTGGAGTACCAGCTCGACAAGCGCGTGGTGAACGTGGACAAAAACATCGTGGCCGGCGGCGGCACCGCCACCGACGTGCTGGAGCAGGTGCCCAGCGTGGCCATCGACAACGACGGCAACGTCACCCTGCGTGGCTCCACCAACGTCAAAGTGCTCGTCAACGGACGCCCCAGCGAGCTGCTGGCCTCCGACCTCAGCACCCTGCTCGAGCAGATACCGGCCTCGACGGTCGAAAACGTCGAGGTCATCACCAACCCCTCGGCCAAATACGACCCCGAGGGCATGAGCGGCATCATCAACATCAAGCTCAAGGACCGCACCGCCGGCGCCCTGGGCCTCAACGGCGTGGTCAACGTCAACGTCGGCGCCCCGTTGCCCTTCATGGTGCCCGACTCGCTGGCGGCCATGAACAGCCTGGGCAAGTTCATCCCGACGGCCATGGGCAACATAAGCCTCAACTACACCACCGAGAAGTACAACCTGTTCTTCAACGCCGACGCCGGACTGCGCCAGCGCGGCAACCGCGCTGAGAGCGACATAGAATACCTGGACAACAGAGGCAACCCCATCACGCACAACCTCATCGACCAGTTCAGCATCAACCCCAACCGCATGGGCAGCGTCAAGGTAGGCGGAGAATACTACTTCAACGACAAGAACAGCCTGCTGCTCAGCTACCAGCTGCGTGGCGGCAACCGCATGCGCAACAGCAACAGCTATGCCGCCGATGTGCTCTACAACGACTCGCTGCGCTACCACCAGACGGCCACTAGCGACAACCGGAACACCAACCACTCGTTCAACCTGCTCTACACCCGCAAATTCGACCGCAAGGACGAAGAGCTGACCCTCGACGCCACCTTCAGCACCCGCCAGGTGCACGGCCAGGGCGACCAGGAGCAGACCTTCGACGACGTGGCAGCCAACTACGCCAACTACTACCTGCGCCACAGCGAGACCGAGAACCACCACCAGGCGCTGAACATCAAGCTCAACTGGCTGCGCCCCCTCGACACCTTCCTGGGCAAGGAAGGCTGGCGACTGGAGAGCGGCTACGAGGGCCGCATGGACTGGCCCGACCAGCGCGCCGACTACTACCGCACGGTGTACGACGGCACACAACAGCTGTACCGCTACTACGACGACACCTCGTCGACCCACTTCAACTATAACCTGCACGTACACGCCGTCTATGCCACCCTGGGTGGCAACCTCACCGACGCCCTGTCGCTGCAGGGCGGCCTGCGCGGCGAATACGCCCGCACCTACGGCGAAGACCTGTACCACAACGGCACGACACCGGTCGACAAGACCTACTGGCAGCTCTACCCCACCCTGCACCTCTCGTACAAGATAACCGAGATGCAGAGCGCCCAGGTGAGCTACAGCCGCCGTGTGCGCCGTCCCCACATGTGGGACCTCAACCCCTACATGGACATACGCGAAGACAACCAGATGAGCTTCGGCAACCCCGACCTCGACCCTGAATACACCAACGCCTTCGAGCTCAGCTATAACCTAGGCGTCGACAAGGTGAACATCTTCACCTCGCTCTACTACCGCCAGACCAACAACATGATTACCCACTACGGCTTCACCTGGTGCAAGGATAGCGTCGAACGCTACGCGCCGTGGGAGCCCTACAACAGCCAATACGACGGCTACCGCGCCTCGACCAGGCTCAACCTCAGCACAGGCTACAACTACGGCATGGAGTTCATCTTCGACTGGCAGATCTTCCAGTGGTGGAAGCTCAACGTCAGCCTCAACCTCTACCAGAGCCACATCGAAGGCACCGAGCAGTTGAACAACCAGAGCGCCGAGTCGTTCCAGGCCAGCGGCAAGTTCAGCTCGTTCATGACGCTGCCCAAAGACTGGACCATCCAGCTCAGCGGCCAGTACTGGGCACCCTGGCTCGACCTGCAGACGCAGATGGACCCGAGCTACTGGGTCGACCTGGCCGTCAAGAAGGACGTCTTCGACAAGCGCGGCACCATCAACCTGCGAGTGAGCGACGTGCTATGCACCGGCGGCTGGGGCCACACGACCTACAGCCACACTTTCAACCGTGTGATGCGTGGCCGCCGCCTCTCCCCCACTGTAACGGTTGGCTTCTCGTGGAAGATAAACAATGGCCTGAAGCAGCGCCCGCAGCAGCAAGAAGAAGAAGGTGGCGACGAAAGCACCATATATTGAGCTGCAGGTGCGCGAGGCCGACGGCCGGCGCGAGGTGCTAGACCCCGTCCGCCGGAGGTGGGTGGCGCTGACGCCCGAGGAGGAGGTGCGCCAAGAGACCATATTGCTGCTGCACAAGCGCCACGGTTACCCACTGGAGCTGATGCAGGTGGAGGGTGCCATAAGCGTCAACGGCCAGTCGCGCCGCTGCGACATCGTGGTCTATGGCACCGACGGCCTGCCCCGCATGATAGTGGAGTGCAAACGGCCCGACGTGCCGCTCACCCAGAAGGTGTGCGACCAGGCCTGCCGCTACAACACCGCCCTGCATGTGCCACTGCTGCTGCTCACCAACGGACGCCAAAGCGTGGTGGTGAGCGTCGACTTCGAGCACTGTGCCTTGCACCAGTTGCCCGACATACCACACTATTGAAATGTTAAAAAAAGAACACTTCCCGCTACCTTAGCGTCATATATACATGGAACGGGCAGAAGAAAAACGTCAGCAACTAGTGGACCACTATCTGGACTTCTACGCACTGGCTATTTCCATGCTCCGCAACGAAGACGACGCCAAAGATGCAGTGCAGGAAGCCTTGGTGCGCACGCTGGTGAAACGCCATGTGGACAACCCCGTGAGCTACTGTTTCCAGACGGTGCGCCATGTGGCCATCGACACCATACGGCACCGCCTGCGCCACCAGCCGCTGGGCAGCCTCGACCTGCCCGACGACGAGCCGCCGAGCGACGCCGACCTGATAGAGCGCGTGCTGACGTTGCACAACGAGCTGCCGCAGATGCTACAGACCCTGGTGGTGCTGCATGACCAGAAAGGCTACACCTACGACGACCTGGCTGCCCTGACCGGAATGAGCAAGATGACCGTGCGCCGCCGACTGAAAGAAGCGCACCTCACTATAAAAGACAGACTGAATGATGTATAACCTGACCGAAGAACAGAAAGCGCGCCTGCTGGCGGGCCGCGACGAGGCCATGGCCGAGGTGGACCGCCGCGTGGCGGGCATACGCCGCGCGCGCCGCCGCACTGTGGCACTGACCACCACCGCGGTGCTGGCTCTGGGCGCAGGCACCCTGCTGTTTGTGCCCAAAGGACAGCCCACCCTGGTGGCCGAACACCGCGCCCCGGCAGCCATAGCCGCGCCGGCAGACACCGCCATAGCCGCGACCACCGTGGAGACCGTACAGGCCGAGGTGCAACCCGAGAAACCCGCCGTCGAGCGCAAAGCCCGAAAGGCCGTCAAGACCCACCGTATCACCGAGCCGGTGGTGATGTGCAACAACCAATGCGATGCCGACTCGGTGATAAGCGACATCTGGAAATTCCTCTCGGCATGAAGCGTCTGACGTTACTCCTGCTGCTGCTCGCTTCGCTCGCAGCCGCTGCCCAGACCGACCTCTATCAGCGCTATTCCCGGCAGGCGGGCGTCAAAGTGGCCTCGGTGTCGGGCTTCAGCATCGACAGCGCCACCCGCGTCGACGTGACCGTGCTCGAGGCCGAGACCGACGACGGCTGGCAGTGGATGAAGGAGGAGTTCTACATCAGCGACCTCTCGCCGCAGCAGCAGGCCTCGCTGGCCGAGGGCTACGACGCGGTGCTCTTCGCCCGTCGCAGCCGCACCAACCCGCGCGAGAACGCCCCCGTGGTGGGCGAGGAGCTCGACGTGCCGGGCAGCTGCTACCTCGGCATCTCGTACCTGGCCCGCGCGGTGTACATCTTCTGCGCCGACACCGAGGAGCAGTACGACGCCGTGGCGGCTCTACTCATCAAAAAAATAATGCACCAATCGCGTTAAAGCAACGCTATTTCTTTCATGCCGCAGCACAGGCGGCGCCCGTCGGAGGCGTCGAGCAGCAGATGCCCATGGGGGTCGACGCCGGTGATGGTGGCCGACACCTCGTCGCCGCCATACCTATACCTTGCCTCAACACCTAGGTTCAGCAGGTGCACCAGGTACTCGGGCCCGAGGTCGCGCCCCACCCGCAAGGCTTCGTACCTGGCCTCGATGCAGGCCAACAGCTGATGCAGCAGGGGCTCCAGTTCGAACTCGCGGCCGGCGAGCAGCGCCAGCGACGTGGGGTTGGGCACCCACTCGGGGAAGGCCGTCTGGTTGACGTTGAGGCCGATGCCGCACACGGCCGCCTCGATCCGCGTGCCCACAAGGCGCGTGGTCGTCAGCATGCCGCATATCTTCCGCCCATCGACGTAGATGTCGTTGGGCCACTTGATGGAAGGTGGAAGGTGGGGGATGAGAGGTGAGAGGAAGTCGCAGACGGCCAGGGAGAGCGCCTGGGTGAGGCGGAACTGGAGGGCGGCGGGCAGGAACGAGGGATGCAGCACGAGGCTGAAGGTGAGGTTGCGGCCTGCCTCGGCGGCCCAGTGGTTGCCACGCTGGCCTATGCCGGCGGTCTGCTCCAGCGCCCACACACACGTGAAGTCCCCGACCTGCTGCAGGTCGAGGGCTTCACAATGGCGGTTGGTCGACTCGAGTGAGTCGAAGCGCAGGATGGTCATACAGTGGCTATAGGAACTATAGGGGCTATAGGAACTATAGGGGACTATATGCTCATTATCTCTTTTTCCTTGGCGGCGTAGATTTTGTCGCACTCGGCGATGTTGTGGTCGGTGATGTCCTGGAGTTCTTTCTCCACCTGCTTCACCTCGTCTTCGGGCACGGCTTTGTCCTTGAGCTTCTTCACCTCGTCCATCACCTTGCGGCGCACGTTGCGCACGTTGACCTTGGCGTTCTCGACCTCGGTCTTGGCGGCCTTGCTCAGCTCGCGGCGGCGCTCTTCGGTGAGCGGGGGGATGACGATGCGCAGTATGTCGCCCTCGTGGCGGGGGGTGAAGCCGAGGTTGGCATCGAGGATGGCCTTGTTGATGGCGCCCACGATGGTCTTCTCCCAGGGCTGGATGACGATGGAGCGCGCGTCGGGAGTGTTGATGTTGGCCACCTGGCTGATTTCGGTCATGGTGCCGTAGTAGTCTACCTTCACACCGTCGAGCATGCCGGGGTTGGCCTTGCCGGCGCGTATTTTCGCCAGTTCCTTCTCAAGGAAGGCGAGCGAGCTCTTCATGCTGTTTTTTGCCTCGTCGAGGCAGGCTTTCGATAAATCGTTCATAGTATTGTTGGTTTTTATTTGCTTACCAGTGTGCCTATTTCCTCGCCCTCGACCACGCGCAGCAGGTTGCCCGGGCGGTTCATGTCGAAGACGTAGATGGGCAGGTCGTTGCTCTCGGCCAGTGCGAAGGCGGTGAGGTCCATGATCTTCAGCTTCTTCTCGAGGGCTTCGTTGTAGGTGAGTGTGGAGTACTTGGTGGCGGTGGGGTCCTTCTCGGGGTCGGCGGTGTAGACGCCGTCGACGCGGGTGCCCTTCAGTATGGCGTCGGCCTCGATCTCGATGGCGCGCAGGGTCGAGGCGGTGTCGGTGGTGAAGTAGGGGTTGCCGGTACCGCCGCCGATGATGACCACGCGGCCTTCCTGCATGGCCTCCTGTGCGCGACGACGGCTCATGGCCTTGCACACCGGCTCCATGGCGAGGCCCGAAAGCAGCTCGGTGCGAAGCCCCTGGCGCTCGAGGGCGGCCTGCAGGGCCAGGCTGTTGATCAGGGTGGCCAGCATGCCCATGTAGTCGCCCTGCACGCGGTCCATGCCCGTGGCGGCGCCGCTGAGGCCGCGGAATATGTTGCCGCCGCCTATCACCACGCCCACCTGCACGCCGCGCTCCACCACCGCCTTGATGTCGGCGGCATATTGCGCGAGCATTTCGGGTGCTATACCGTAACTCTGGCTCCCCATGAGCGACTCGCCGCTCAACTTGAGCAATATCCTCTTGTATTTCATAACGTTTATACTGTTGTTCTACTGATATTTGCAGCGGTACATACCACCACTTTCGACCAACGAAGATAGACATTTTTTTGCATCCGGCCAAATTCCGGCACCATTTTTTTCCACTTTTTTTCTCCCTCCGCTCCCCATCCCCTCCCCTTCAGTTGTACTATTGTTGTACTATCGTTGTACTATTGAAAACATAAGAACGATAGTACAACGATAGTACAACAATAGTACAACGATAGTACAACGACCGGACCGGGACCGGAGGGGAAGCGGTGCGGAGGGGGCCGGAAAGCCAAGACGAGGGGGTGCCGGTGGGCAAACGGCGGCGGGGGAGAAATAATTTTTGCCATGTCGCTTTTTGTTCGTATCTTTGCACCGATGAAGAACATACGCAATTTTTGCATAATAGCTCATATCGACCACGGTAAGAGCACGTTGGCCGACCGTCTGCTCGAGGCTACCAACACCGTTACAGCCCGCGAGATGCAAGACCAGGTGCTCGACGACATGGACCTCGAGAAGGAGCGCGGCATCACCATCAAGAGCCACGCCATCCAGATGCGCTACCGCGACTATACCCTCAACCTGATAGACACCCCGGGGCACGTGGACTTCAGCTACGAGGTGAGCCGCGCCATAGCGGCCTGCGAGGGCGCCCTGCTGGTGGTCGACGCCACCCAGGGCATCCAGGCCCAGACCATCTCGAACCTGTACCTGGCTCTGGAGAACGACCTGGAAATCATACCGGTGATGAACAAGATCGACCTCGACAGCGCCATGCCCGAAGAGGTGGCCGACGAGATAGTCGACCTGCTGGGTTGCTCGCACGACGAGATACTGCGCTGCTCGGCCAAGACCGGCATGGGTGTGCCCGAGATACTGGACGCCATAGTGGACCGCATACCCGCCCCCGAGGGCGACCCCGCGGCCCCGCTCCAGGCACTGGTCTTCGACTCGGTGTTCAACCCCTTCCGCGGCATCATCAGCTACTTCCGCATCATGAACGGCACCCTGCGTACCGGCGACCACGTGAAGTTCTTCTCCACAGGCCGCGAGTACGACGCCGACGAGGTGGGCGTGCTGCGCCTCAACATGGAGCCCTGCCGCGAGCTGAGTGCCGGCAACGTGGGCTACATCATCAGCGGCATCAAGACCTCGAAGGAGGTGCGCGTGGGCGACACCATCACCCACGTGCTGCAACCCTGCGAGAAACCCATCGACGGCTTCGAGGCCGTCAAGCCCATGGTCTTCGCCGGCGTCTACCCCGTCGACACCGACGACTACGAGGAGCTGCGCGCCAGCATCGAGAAGCTGCAGCTCAACGACGCCTCGCTCACCTTCGAGCCCGAGTCGTCGCTCGCCCTCGGCTTCGGCTTCCGCTGCGGATTCCTCGGACTGCTGCACATGGAAATCGTGCAGGAACGCCTCACCCGCGAGTTCAACATGGACGTCATCACCACCGTGCCCAACGTGCAGTACAAGGTGAAACTCACCAACGGCTCGGAAATCGACGTCTACAACCCCTCGGGCATGCCCGAACCCAACAACATAGCCGAGGTGTACGAACCCTACATCCACGCGCAAATCATCACCAAAGCCGACTTCATAGGGCCCGTCATCAAGCTCTGCATGGACAAACGCGGCATACTGAAGAACCAGAACTACCTCACCACCGACCGCATCGAGATCACCTTCGACCTGCCGCTGGGCGAGGTGGTGTTCGACTTCTACGACAAACTGAAGTCCATCTCGAAGGGCTACGCCTCGTTCGACTACTACATCAACGGCTACCAGCCATCGAAACTGGTCAAGCTCGAGATACTGCTCAACGGCGACCCCGTCGACGCCCTCAGCACCCTCACCTACGTCGACAACGCCTACCCCATCGGGCGCAAGATGTGCGAGAAGCTGAAGGACCTCATACCGCGCCAGCAGTTCGACGTGGCCATCCAAGCCGCCATAGGCAGCAAGATCATAGCCCGCGAGACAGTGCGCCAGGTGCGCAAGGACGTCACGGCCAAGTGCTACGGCGGCGACATCACCCGCAAGCGCAAGCTGCTCGAGAAACAGAAAGAGGGCAAGAAGCGCATGCGCCAGGTGGGCAACGTCGAGGTGCCGCAAAGCGCCTTCCTCGCCGTACTGAAATTAGATTAACCAAACATCGAAAAAAGACATACCATGAAAAGAATCATCACCCTCGCGCTGGCCATCGTGGCCACCTTCGCTTTCGGCAACAAGGCCAACGCCCAGCAGTACGCACTGCACTACCGTGCGGTCGACGGCCCCGTAGTGTCCGAAGGCGACACTGTGGACTACTTCACCACCGACGACGACAAGCTAATGGGCCTCGCCTACATCTCCTTCTTCATCGAGAACCTCACCGCCGGCAACCTGCTTACCGACAACGAGGTGGTCCAGCTCGAAGGCCCCGAAGGACTCCACACCGAGCTCTGCGCCGGCGGCAACTGCCCGCAGCAAGGCCCCTACACCCTCGTGCCGGGCGACAACGGCCAGATGCCCCTCACCATCGAGCCTGCGGTGCTGCCCCAGTACGCTGGCCAGACCGTCCTCTACCGCGTCAAGGTGGGCAACATAGGCCTCGTCTCCAACACCGTCACCGTGTACCTGCGCGTCCACATGGCCGACAACCTCGGCATCGAGAGCGCTGCCGCCCCTGTCGCGCCCGCAGCCTATCCCAACCCCACCACCGGCCGCGTCACAGTGGGCGACCGCGAGTACGACCTCAGTGGCCGTCCCGCCGGCGTCTACTACCTGCCCACCGAAAAAGGCAAAGCCAAGGTAATCAAACTCTAGTCAACGTCCGCCCATAGCGCCGCACCTGACACAGGTACCACACCAGCAGTGCGGCATGCACGGCCGCCGACGCCGCAGCAAACATCCGTATGGTCAGCAAGAAGTTGCCCATACGGATGCCTGCATATATGGCCGCCGCCCGCAGCACCAGCATGGCGACAAAGAAGAAGAACTCCACGCGCTGAGTGCCGAACACGTTCGACACGAAGGCCAGCACCGCCGAGTTGAAGGCCAACAGCGCCCACGGCAGCAAAGCCTGCACGTAGGGGCCGCAGCCCTGCCAGCGACTGCCGAAGCAGAAGGCGAAGACCGGTTCGGCCACGAACCAGGCCGCCACGCATACCGGCACCGCCGCGGCATTGATGGCCAACAGGAAACGGCGCAGCGTGGACCCGATGGGGCGGCGCTCGCGCACCGACTCGGCAGTGCGGGCGTAGAGCACACGTTCGAAGGCGTTGCTGAGCAGGTTGACGGGCTGCAGCGTGAAGGTGAGTGCGAGGCCGAAGAGGCCCACCTCGGCGCGCCCGAAGCAGGCGGCGGCCCAGAGGAAGGGCAGGTTGGCCGAGAGGGTGTTCACCAGGTCTTTTGTGGCCACGAACTTGGGGAAGTTGGCGTGGCGACGTGCGGCCTCCCTGCGGTCGGCCGCCGTGGTGGCCGGCATCGGGCGCCGGTGCAGGCCTATGCGGTAGTTGATGTTGGCGGCAGCCTGGCCCAGCACGGTACCCACCGGCAGGCCGGCCGGGGCCATGCCGAGCAGGCCGAGGCCTATCTTGAGCAGGGCGCCGGTGGCGGCCCCCACGTTGTCCGAGAGCGCTATCTGGCGGTAGCGGTGCAGCCTGTTGTAGAGGAAGCTGTAGACCCGCGAGGTGCCGCAGAAGAAGACCATGGGCGGCACCAGGAGCACCAGCCAGCCCAGCGGACGCAGGTTGGCCGGCAGCCAGCCCGACAGCCAAAGCAGCAGCGCCACGCCGAGCAGCGCTCCCGACACGATGGCGTTCATGCGCAGTGCGAAGCGCGCCACGGCGGCGGCCTCGCCCTCGTCGGCAGCCACCACGGTGGCCAGCTCGTACTTGCAGGTGCTGAAGATGATGAGCACCTCGATATAGGAGTAGAAGATGTTGAACAGGCCGTAGTCGTCGGGCGAGTAGATGCGGGTAAGCACGAAGTAGGAGGCCAGGGCGATGACCTGGGCCAGTATGTTGCCTCCCGCGAGGGTGGCGGCTTCGCCCGCTATGCCGTGGCGTTTCATAGCTCGCCGTGGTATTTGCGCAACACCCACTCAGCGGCGAGCAGCAGCACTATGATGGCCAGCACGAGCGGCAGCCGCAGGAACTCGGCGTAGCGCGTGTGGGTGTAGATGACGGGCTTGAGTTCGAGGAGCTGGGCCTCGAGGCGGTCGGTCTCGGCGGGGTGCACCATGAAGGCCCCCGACACGGCGCTGATGCTGCGCAGCAGGGCGTGGTCGGCCACAGTGCGGCGTTGCTCGAGGCCAAGGGCTTCGACGGCGAACGATCCCTCGGCACCGAGGCCGTCGGCGGTGGAGGCCGCGTAGCGGTAGAGGCCGGGGCGCAGGCCAGGCAGTGCCAGACGGTAGGCCGAGGCGGTGCGCTGGAAGGTGTATTCGGCGTCGACCGAGTCGCCGCGCAGGTGCAGCTTCACCTCGGCGTCGTTGGTCAGTTCGTAGCTTTCGTTGTAGAGCTGTGCGTGCAGCACGGGAGCCTGACCTTCGTCGTAGCGGCGGTCGGCCTCCACCTGCAGGCGCTGGCGCTGCTGCTGCATGGCGGCGAAGCCCACGAGCTGCGAGACCAGACGGTCGAAATGCTCGTGGCTCTCGTGGGTCTGCCAGTCGGCCAGACGCCACCGCCAGAGGCCCTCGCCCCATACGAAAGCGCGGCGCGTGGCCCCCTGGGCCGAGGCAGCCACGAGGGGCTGCTGCATGTCGATGTTGCCCAGTCGGGCGCCGAAGAGGGTCTGCACGTCGGCCGCCAGCTTGCCCTCGCCAAAGGTTGCCGTCAGGGGCGGCAGGGCCTCGATGGCCTCGACGGTGGCGGGTTCCAGGTGGAACAAGCCGAAGCCCTGACGCCCGAGGGCCGTCACCTCGTTGGTCTTGCTGGTGCGCGACACTATCTCGAGACCCGTGTGCAGTGCGTTGAAGCGCGACAGGTCGGTCTGTGTACCAATGATATACAACGCCGGCAGACCGTCGGCGAAGCGCAGGTCAGGGTGCTGCTGCGAGGGCAGGTTGTGCAGCACCACGAGGCTCCACTCGTCGGCCGCCAGGGGCTTGGCACCCATCTGGCCCGCGAGCATCACCGTGGCCTCGTAGTTGGGGTTGCCCTCGATGGCGCGCTTCAAGGCACCGAGGTCGGGATGCGGCGCATTGCCCACGATGGCCACCTTGCGACGCGCGTCGATCACGTCCACATAGAACGACGTGCTGTTGTTGCGGCTGTTCACCTCGTCGGCCACCACGCCGAGCGTCACCGAGTAGCGCTGCAGGCCTGCCTTGTCGGCCGGCAAGGTGGTGGCCACGGTAGCGGCATAGTCGTCGTCCTCGTAGGCCACACGCTGCGAGAAGAGCTGGCGCCCCGCGGCGTCGGCCACGCTCAGCACGGCGCTCTGGCCGCGCAGCATACGGGCCGCGACGTTGATTTCCAGGGCAAAGCTGCCGCCCAGCATGGCAATGCGCGCCACACGCAGGTCGCCCACGGCGGCGTCGCGCTGCGGCGTGGTGTCGCCCAGGGCAATGGTATAGACCGGATACGACAGCCGCTCGGCCACGCTGGTGGGGTTGGCCCCGCGGTTGTTGATGCCGTCCGAAGCCAGCACCACGGCGTCGACATCCTGGCCCACGTCGATCAAGGCGCCCAGGTCTGTCTGCATGGGATTGGAAGCGTCGGCCGCCAGCACCACGTCGCACCGGTCGCCCAGCGCCTGCCGCAAAGCCTCGAAGCTGAAAGCCGAGTCGGCCCCCAGCGCCACCGACTGCGAGCAGTCGCGCACCAGCACCACGCGCGGCTTCTGACGCTCGTGCACCGTCTGGCGGCTCACCGGCGCCAGCAGCAGCAACGCCGCCGCCGACACAGCCACCATGCGCAGCCCCGCCAGCAGCCACCGCAGCCCACGCCCGAAACGGCGCGGACCCACAAAATACATGGCCCCGGCATACAGCAATCCGGCCAACACACACAGTGCCACACTATACCATGGATAGTCGATCGTCATTTACACATACAATTGCGGATGCAAAGATACACAAAATTATCAAAACACACGCCTATGTATTTCTTATGTTGTATTTATGTTTAAAACATAAGAAATACATAAGAAATACATAAGAAGTACATAAGAACTACCGGAGGGGAACCGGAGAGGACCAGCAGAGGAACTGTGAATGAGCACGTTACAGACCGCCCGTTTTTTCATGGAAAAACCGCCGCCATATCGAAAAAAAACGTATATTTGCAGTGAGGCTACACGACACTGCCAAAACCGCAGCATCTTGCAGCACAACAAAATACACAAACAAGACCATATACCACCAATAACCTCGGCGCAGTATGCCGACCTCTACTACCACCGCGTGGGCGACACCATAGAGCAGAACCCAAACAACGGATACTTCTTGTGGTGGGACTGGGACCGAACCTTGCAGACCGACGAGGTAGTGAATATTCAATGGTTTGAACCCAGTAAAATTAGCCTTATGCGCTTCGAGACCGATGTTCCCCTCAAGGTAGTAGGTATTGCCGGCATTGTATCGGCATGGACTGATTTAACAGGTGGTCAACACACTGACTCGACCGCTTTTCAAGAATATTTTATGCTATACGAGGCCGACAGTACGGGCGTCAACTTCAAGGGGCAGCTGCCCTGGCGCCTGCGCGACCCGCACCGCTATGTGCACATTACTGCAAATGGGCTGAACTATGTATACTATGATTCCTGTTGCAAGCACATGCCAAACGATACCGTACTGCCGATATATGAGTACTACTTCGACAGCGCCATCACGGTGTACGACTCGTTCTACGTCGGCGGAACCTGCTATAGCAGATACAATGCAATTACATTTAGTAACCAGGATTATCAAACCACTTATCTATTCACAAACTACCATTGGAATTCATCCTCTTTTGATTGCAAAGGCATAGGCATAGATTGGGGTTATATCTGGTGCGAATCACAACCTGTCAATTACTATCTTGTAGATTGGGTCTACAATATTGATGGTGAAGTTATCGATACCATGTACGCATGGACTCCAGCCATTAATGACCGGCATCTACTCGTCTACCCCATAGTGGAGATGGACACCACGGTGCCGCCGCCCGACATGTGTGTCGCCCTGGGCAACGTGCAGGCCTCCATCTCGGCCGGCGGCTGCCTCACCGTCAGCTGGGACCAGTGGCCCAACTACACCGTCGTGCAGATGCGCCACGGCCCCATCACCGTGCCCCAAAACCAGTGGGACACCGC
>CACYZN010000016.1 GCA_902778925.1 uncultured Bacteroidota bacterium | reverse complement strand
GGCGCTGGTTGAGGCTGGCATCCCCGACAGCTGCATTGTGCTTGACTTCGCAGGCTTCCGCACGTATGACTCCATGGTGCGCGCCAAGCGGGTCTTCGGACAGGACAGCCTCACCGTCATATCGCAGCAGTGGCACAACAAACGTGCACTCTACATCGCCAACCGTATTGGTGTCGACGCTGTGGCCTACAATGCCGACGACATCGACATCCGTGTCACCAAACTGAGGCTGGCAGTACGCGAATGGCTGGCACGCACCAAGATGGTCTTCGACTTGCTCTTTATGCATGACCCACATTTCCTCGGAGAACAGATAACGATATGACTACACGCGAACGATTATCGTACAAAAAGCCTACTTTGCTCACAAGCGCAATGAAAATGACAATACGAAGCAACACCATAAATATGAACAGGACAAAGTTATTCATCGCCATGGTCGTTTGTGCCGTGAATGCGAACGCCCAATTGGGCATCCCGGTCAACTCACAAAAGGACACATTCTTCATCCAGCGGGTTTTGTATAACGGCACGGAACTCAACGTGGCGGACTGGCCCTCGCCGTTCATTGTGGAAGATGCCGTTAATATCTATGTTGCACAGTTTACATACGAGAAAGGGCGCATGGTTTATTCTGCATTCGATGGCTATGGTGATTGCAATGGGCACACTCCGCATCTTGTCAGGTATGACTATCGGGCCCGGTGCAATGGTACCATGCATAATGTGAGTGTTGTAAAATCCGAGGATGGCAAGTATGACTGTAGCCGTAAGTACACCATCGGCGACTATGTGTTCGATGTGTATGGCAGCAGCGCAGAAATGAAGAAGTCGCCATCGGTAGAAATAGAAGAAGTATATCAGGTGGTGGAGATAGACCCGATGTTTCCGGGGGGAATAGAGGCTATGTATGAGTTTTTGGCCCAAAATATTAGATATCCGCAGTCAGCACGCGAAAACAAGATATCAGGAAGGGTGTTTTTGACGTTTGTTGTCATGGCTGACGGCTCGCTTGCCAATGTGAGGGTGATTCGCGGCATTGGTGGAGGTTGCGATGAAGAAGCTGTGCGTGTAGTGAAGTCCATGCCCAGGTGGATCCCAGGAAAAAGCAGAGGAAAAGCCGTTAACGTGCAGTACAATTTACCTGTAAATTTCTCATTACGGTGAGTCGTCCCATTGATTTTTGTGTACTTGCCTTCGCCGGCCTCACCAAGAAAGACTCCCCTGCGGCCGCTGGCGCGAACTGACTGAGAAGGAAGTCGGCTTTCTCAAGATGATCTGAGAAAGCCAGCTGCTTGCCTGGTGGGCTTCCTGAAGATGATATAACCTACCACCAAATAATTATGAAAAAACTGTTTGCCATCATGGCCTTTGTGGTCGCTTTCGCTGCGGTCAGGGGGCAGGGTGTCTCGTGGGGCGGCGACGTCGTGCGTCGGGTCTCCTGCGTCGACAACGACACCCTCAGCGTCGAGCGTCTTGCCGTAGTCAACCCCGTAGAGGATGCTCCCCGCTATCAGCAGGAGTGGCTTTCCTTCACAAACAAGACGGCCGACACGCTGACGGTCACCTACCGCGTCCAGGCCACCCTCACGCGCTACGGCAAGCGCTTCACCTACGACTACACCCTCACGGTAGACCCTCGCAGCGTCATTGGCGACAACGTCTACAGCCACTTCCATACCGGCCACTTCATCCAGCCCGACCGTTACCGCGACACCGACTGCCGTGTCGACGCGGTCGAGCTGCTCCGCTTGCCGGCAGCCAAGGGTGAATAACAAAGGCTATTGATTTCCAGATATCTCCGCTGCGCCACCATGGTCGGGTGCGGGCTCAGGGCGAGAATGGCCGAGCGGCCCGGCTTAGGGTGCCGCCAGCCTGATGCTCATTCCCCTATCAGGAACACGGTGTTGCGCTTGTGGAGGTTCCATTTCTCGCGCTCTTTCTGCCATTTGGCGGCGAAGAGGGAGCGTATCTGCTGCGTCGGCATGGTGAGGTCGCAGGCTACACAGATCATGGTCTGCGGCTGTAGGACAGTGCTCAAGGCTTCGAGCATCTGGTTGTTGCGGTAGGGGGCCTCGATGAAAATCTGCGTCTGGTGCTCGCGGTGGAGCCGCTCTTCGAGGTGACGGATGGCGGCGGCGCGCTTCGACTTGTCTACAGGCAGATAGCCGTTGAAGGCGAACGACTGGCCGTTGAAGCCCGAGGCCATCAGCGCCAGCATGAGCGACGAAGGCCCCACGAGCGGCACCACCTCGATGCCGCGTCGCTGCGCCACGCGGGTTATCATAGCCCCCGGGTCGGCCACACAGGGCAGTCCGGCCTCGGAGAGCAGGCCGATGTTCCCGCCCTGCCCGATGGCGTCGAGGTAGTGACCTATCTCCTCGGGCGAGGTGTGTTCGTTGAGTTCAAAAAACTGTGTGTCGTCGATAGGGTAGGGGTAGCCTGCCTTCTTGAGGAAGCGGCGCGCCGAGCGCAGTTCCTCGACGATGAAGGTGCGGCACGAGGCCAGCAGCGCGAGGTTGTGCTGCGGCAGCGATACCGCCATGTCGTCGGCCCCGATAGGCACTGGGAAGAGTATCAGTTTTCCGTTCATGATATGTCAATAACGCCACAGGCATCGGTTTATTGTCCGAGTGGTTCCAATGGTGCTCCGGTAGTGTTCCGGTCCGGTCGTTCTTATATCGTTCTTATGTATTTCTTATGTTGTATTTATGTTTAAAACATAAGAAATACATAAGAAGTACATAAGAAATACATAAGAACTACCGGAGGGGAAGGGGAGAGGAGAGTGGGGAGTGGAGAGTTGGGAGTGGAGAGCGGAGAGTGGAGAGCGGAGAGTGGGGAGTGGAGAGCGGAGAGTGGGGAGTGGAGAGTGGAGAGTGGGGAGTGGAGAGTGGGGAGTGGGGAGCGGGGAGTGGAGAGCGGAGAGCGGAGAGTGGAGAGTGGAGAGTGGGGAGTGGAGAGTGGAGAGCGGGGAGTTTTTTTTATTTATTTTTGGTTGGGTGTACAATAATTGAGATTATTTACGTTATAACATTGTTTTAAAAAAGCCAGAGAGAGATGAAATTATCACAGTTCAGATTTAATCTGCCCAAGGAGTTGATAGCGGAGAAGCCGACGCGAAACCGCGACGATGCGCGCATGATGGTGGTGCACCGCGACAGCGGTGAGCTGGAACATCGTGTGTTCAAGGATTTCATAGAGTATGTGGACGAGGGCGATGTGGTGGTGGCTAACAATACGCGAGTGTTTCCGGCGCTGCTGGAGGGCGAGAAGGAGAAGACTGGTGCGAGGATCGAGGTGCTGCTGCTGCGCGAGTTGAACGAAGAGATGCGGCTGTGGGATGTGATAGTGGATCCTGCACGCAAGATAAGGATTGGCAACAAACTGTATTTCGGCACCAACGATGCGCTGGTGGCCGAGGTGGTGGACAACACGACGAGCCGCGGACGCACGATTAGGTTTTTGTTCGACGGTACGCACGAGGAGTTCATCAAGATAGTGAAGGGTATGGGCCGCACGCCGCTGCCCGACGAGCTGCGCCGCCTGCGCGACATAGAGAAGAAGGACGCCGAGGACTACCAGACCATCTACGCCAAGGTAGAGGGCTCGGTGGCAGCGCCGACGGCAGGTCTGCATTTCAGCCGCGAGCTGCTGAAGCGCCTCGAGATCAAGGGCGTGAAGTGGAACGAGGTGACAGTGCACTGCGGCATGGGCGAGTTCAAGTCGATCGAGGTCGAGGACCTGTCGAAGCACCGCGCCGATGCCGAGGAGATGCACCTGAGCGAGGAGGTGTGCCGTACAATCGAGGCCACCAAGGCGGCTGGCCACCATGTGTGTGCCGTGGGTACTACGACGATGCGGGCGCTGGAGAGCGCAGTGACCATACCGGGCAAGATATTCCCCTACGACGGGTGGACCAACAAGTTCATCTTCCCGCCGTATGATTTCACCATTGCCGACATGATGGTTACCAACCTGCACCACTCGATGAGCACGCAGTTCATAATGGCGAGCGCCTTTGCGGGTCCCGAGCTGATGATGAAGGCTTACCAGACCGCCATCAAGGAGAAATACCGCTTTTCGACCTATGGCGACGCGATGCTGATTGTATGACCCCGTTGGCGGAGATACTGAGGCCGCAGAGCTTGGACGAGTATATCGGACAACAGCACCTTGTTGGGCAGGGTGCTGTTCTTCGCACATTGATAGAGGGCGGACAGATACCGAGCATGATATTCTGGGGCCCGCCGGGTATAGGCAAGACGACGCTGGCTATGATTATCAGCAACACGCTGCACCGCCCCTTCCACACGCTGAGCGCCATAAGCAGCGGTGTGAAGGAGGTGCGCGAGGTGATAAACAAGGCGCAGGAGGAGGACGGTGCGATACTGTTCATAGACGAGATACACCGTTTCAACAAGGCGCAGCAGGACTCGCTGCTGGGTGCGGTCGAGCGTGGCACCATCACCCTGATAGGCGCCACTACCGAGAACCCCTCGTTCGAGGTTATCTCGGCACTGCTGAGCCGGTGTCAGGTCTTTGTGCTCAAGGAGTTTGGCGAGGGCGACATGCGGCAGCTGATAGCGTCGGCCGTGAAGCACTACGCTTCGCAGGGCGTTGCCGTCGAGGTGAAAGAGGACGAGGCCCTGATGCGCATAAGCGGCGGCGATGCCCGCAAGCTGCTCAATGCCATAGAACTGGTGGTGAATAGGAGCAACCGGAATGACAACACCCCGATAGTCATCGACAACAAGACTGCCACCTCGGTGGTGCAGCAGAACCTGGCCTACTACGACAAGGGTGGCGAGATGCACTACGACGTCATCTCGGCCTTCATCAAGAGCATGCGGGGCAGCGACCCCAACGGGGCTGTGTACTGGCTGGCGCGCATGATAGAGGGTGGGGAAGACCCCCTCTTCATAGCCCGTCGCATGCTTATCTTCGCCAGCGAGGACATAGGCAACGCCAACCCCAACGCGCTGCTGCTGGCCAACGCCACCTTCGACGCGGTGAGCAAGATAGGCTACCCCGAGTGCCGCATCAACCTGTCGCAGTGTGCCTGCTACCTGGCCTGCTCGGTGAAGAGCAATGCCACGTATATGGCGCTGGAGAACGCCACAAGCATGATACGCCGCACGGGCGACCTGCCGGTGCCGCTGCACATCCGCAACGCCCCCACCAAGCTGATGAAGGAGCTTGGCTACCACGACGGCTACAAGTATGCCCACGACTTCGAGGGCAACTTTGCCGAGCAGGAGTACCTGCCGCAGGGGCTGGAGGGAACCCGCTTCTACGAGCCCGGCAACACGCCCCGCGAGAACGACACACGCAACCTGCTGCGTCAGCGGTGGGGTGCTAAGTATGGCTATTAGAGATTTGACAAATAAAGGCTATAGAGGTATGAAGTGCACATTGGTGGTTTCGGTCTACAACGAGGAGCAGGTCCTGGAGCAGTTCTATGGCGAGGTGACCCGTGTGGCAGCCGGCTTGGACTGCGATGTGGAGCTGCTCATGGTCGACGACGGCAGCAGCGACGGCAGTGCCGCCATCATGGAACGGCTGGCCGCCGCCGACAGCAGGGTGCGGACGCTCCATTTTTCGCGCAACTTCGGCCACGAGGCAGCCATGCTGGCCGGCATAGACCACGCCACAGGCGACGCGGTGGTGTGCATGGACGCCGACCTGCAGCATCCGCCGGCGCTCTTGCCCGACATGCTGCGCGCCTATGGCGAAGGGGCCGACGTGGTTACCATGGTGCGCCGCGAGCGTGCCGACGGGGGCTGGCTGCGCCGCCTCACCTCGAAGGCTTTCTACCGTATTATAAACCGTATGGCCGATTGTTCGCTCGAGCCCAACGCCAGCGACTTCTTCCTTGTGTCGGTCCGGGTGGCGCAGGTATTGCGCACCCAATACCGCGAGCGGACGCGCTTCCTGCGGGGATTCATACAGACGGTGGGCTTCGAGCGCCGCAGTCTCGCCTTCGACGCCCCCGAGCGGGCTGCCGGACAGAGCAAGTACTCGTTGCACCGGCTCGTGCGGCTTTCGCTGGGTGCCATAGCCTCGTTCTCGAAGGCACCGCTGCGGATGGGACTGTACGGGGGGCTGGCTTTCGGTCTGCTCAGCGTGGCGCTGATAGTGTACTCGATTGTGATGTGGATAGTGCAGCGGCCTGTCGGCGGCTACACCACCCTCATTATCTTCCTGAGCGCCTTCGCCTGCATATTGCTGCTGGTGATGGGGCTGATTGGCTACTATATAGGCCTTATATTCGACGAGGTGAAGGGTCGCCCCATCTACATACTCAAAGACGATAACGACCGATGCTGAACGCCCGACAGAAAGAGAACCTGGTGGTAGTGGCGGCCTATGTGGCCACCGTGCTGCTCAGCCTGCGCATGTTCTTTGGCATAGGCGTCACCACCGACGACGACTTCCAGTACTTCCTCACCGCGAGGACGCCGTTCAGCAACTGGATGACCGACGCGCAGATATACGCCCATGGTGCCGGCCGCTTCTACTTTCTCGTCACCAAGGTGTTCTACTATGTGCCCTACCTGTTCGACAGCTTTGTGTGGACAAAGGCGGTGCAGTATATCACGCTGATGGCCTGCTATGGCATGTTTGCCTACACGGTGGCGCGCATGCTGCGCTCGCGCGGCCTGGGGGCTTTGGTTCTGTTGCTGCTGGTGTGGGGTCTCTCGGTCACTCCCAACATGCACATGCCCACCATCGCCTATCCCTTCTACTTTGCCTTCAGCACCATACTCTTCATGGCCGGTCTGTTGCTGTACCTGCGCTATACCGAGCGCGGCGGCTACTGGCGTGTGTGGCTGTCGGCTATCGTCATGCTGGTGTGCTTCCTGTTCTACGAGACCTACCTCATATACGCTTTCATGTTCGCCATTGCCATCATGGCGCATCACCGCTTCCGCTTGGGCGACAAGACCCTGTGGCGCGATGTGTTGCCGTTGGCCGGCATGGCGGTGCTTTATGTGGGATGCTATTTCGGCTACAGGCAGTACCTGCTGGCGTCGACGCCCGACCTGGTGTTCTACGACGGCAGTTCGTTCGACCCGCAGAAGTTCAGCTTCAAGGGCTTTGTCAATATCGTGCTCAGGTGCACCCGTGGAGCCTTGCCTACGCAGAACTACTTCGGCAACAAGGAGCTTATAGCTGCCAATTCCCTGCTCGAGGGCGGCCACAGCAACGGACTGATGCGGGTGTTCACCCATGCGTCGGCGCTTGTGTGGATTACCGCCCTGCTGCAGACAGCACTGCTTTGGTGGATAACAGGCCGCCGGTGGTTTGCCAAGTTGTCGTGGTGGCAGGTCACCGTGGGCTTGGTGGTATCGGTGGTGGGAGCCTTTGCGGCCCATCTGCTGGTGGCTGTCGCGACCAAATACAACGGCGAGCTGAGCTCATGTCTCCCGGGATATGTAACTACCTTCTACTCCTACCTTTTCGTCATGCTGGCTATCGCGTTGGTCATAGTGGCATCGTTCAAGGTGTTCGGCAATGGTATCGTCGTCCGGGGGGTGTGGGCTATACTGTTCCTGATGGCGGCCGTCATCACTGGCTATGCCAACGAGCACATAGCTCGCGAATGGCACAAGAGCGGCCAGCGTATGGAGATTATAGACCGCATGGCGCAGGAGGGCTGTTTCGACCGTCTGCCCCACAACGCAATAGTATACACCGGCGAGCTGCACAACACACCGGGCATGGCATTCCTCTGCAGCTATCAGACCCACGACATAGAGCATTACATCAATCTGCGTGCGGGACGTGTGGTTAGCACCACCGACGACACCAACACGCTTGTAGAGCGCAGCCAGTTGGCTCCCGATGCACCGGTGTACTACCTGCATGCCCAGTGCAGTCCCAAAGGGGCCGACATACTGGTTGCAATGGCCCGTCTGGACAGCACGCTGACCACCGCTACCGAGGCAGATGTCTTCTATCTGTCGCCGGCCAAGAGCTTCGATGTCTACTACTGCGCCGATGGCCAATGGCACAGGCAGCCTGTCAGGGTCGGCCGGCGTCAGCGGCTGGCGCAATGCCACATCGAGGTCGACGGTATCGACCCGCGCAGTATTGTGGCGAGCAATATGCCTATAGATTAGTTACGACTTTCGTACCAGTACTCGAGGCTGGTTTGCGTCACACGGTGGAAAGTGCGAGTGAAGGCATCGGCAGTGAGGAATCCGCAGTGGTGAGCCATGCGGGCGACATGTTCTGGGTCGTCGGGGTTGAAGTCGGTGGCGGCGAGCATCTCGTTGGTGGCGAATTCGATGCGGACAGTGTCGATATAGTCGCTGAAAGAGCCGCCATGAAGCTGGTGGACGGCATCGACGACTTCGTCTTCCGACACATGTAGCTTCTCGGCGAGGATGAATACCGAGAGGTCCGGGTTGCGGAAGTGGCGCTGGGTTTCTACGTAGTTGGATACGCTTTTGGCTACGGCCGTGGCGTCGTTACGGCCTAGGGTGGGACGGCGGCGCAGAGTCTTGTTTATGTTCTCGACACCGACAGGTGTGCGGAAGGCATAAAAGCCGATGAAGAACATGACTGCGGCCTGTAGTATGGCGGCGATGGCAACACCGACTACCGGTCGTGGTGTGTTGAAAGGATACATCACAAAGCTAAATACGACAAAGAAGCAGTTGAGTGCCACAAAGAGGTAGGTGTTCATCAAGTCGGCCCGGTTTAAGCGGTTGACAGTATAGTATTCGTCGAACAGACGGCTGAAGCGGTTGATACGGATGATGCTGTAGATGCCGACGAAGGTGGTCTCGGCGACGATTAGAAACCAGTATAAGTAGTAGTGCACTGCCACTATGAGATTGTAACGCCAGCTGCCTTCGTAGAAGAGATGGGCGATACCTTCGCTGCCGCGTGCAATCCATAGACGATACATGTCGGCACCGCCGATAATGACCGACGCGGCCATCATGAATACCACCACTACCACAGGTATAACCAGCACATGGAGTCTGGTCAGCGGAGATCGATTCTCGCCGGTGTCGGTCATGCTGGTAACAGCGGCCTGTATGAGCGGTGGGGTGTGCATGGATAGCAGCATGAAGATTATGACGAGCAGGTACTCGCCTTTAAGGAAGCTGTTGAAGAAAGTGCTGTAGACGATGAGGGACAGCGACATGGAAATCAGGGCTGCCATGATTAGCCACTGGGCGTCGAGCACACGGCGCTTGAAGAGCATCGTGGTGACGGGCCAGAAAAGGGTTACAAGGCCAAGGAGGAGGTATATTAATGCTATTGGTGTCATTTGTCTTGGTTTTTGGTACGTATATGTTCTGCCAGATAGCGGGCGTCGTAGTCGAGGCGATAGACGAAGCGACCCATAAGGAACTGCAGTACGCTTAGCAGTACCGCACAAAAGATTAGCCAGTATTTGACCATATGGGGGCGGAAGTCTATCAGGCAGACAATGATTATTCCCAGCGGGATGAAGAGCCATGTGAAGACCGTCAGGGTGCGACTGTTGATGAAGGGCACGTTCATGTCTTCAGCATAATAGCTGTTGAAACGGCGCTGGTATAGGATTACCTTGCGGTGACTGCGTACTGCCAATACTGCAATCAGCAGCAGGGTATATATGGGGAAGAGTATGTGGTCCCAGAAGTAGAGGAAGTTCCAAGCGGCATCGCCTGCAATCCAGCCATCTGTGTTGTTTACTATTGCGTGGCACATCTCTTCGTAGCGGCGTGGACCGAGCCAGTAGGCGCCGATGGTGAGTCCGATGACGAATATGAACGGCGGCCAAAAGACCTGCCGTTGCCTCAGCGTGGCGCCGCGGGCTTCGGTAAGGGAGCAGATGCCCAGATAGTACATTGGCATACAGTATACCGCCAAGACCTCGAAGACGAAGTCGTAGATGAACAGCGAGCCGGCGCGGCCACGGAACAGGACGATAAGCATGGTGATGCCGCTTGAAGGCCATCGTGGCAACGGCCCAACACACGGACACCAGCGCCGGCAGGAACAATATGAAACTCCACTTCATTGTTTACGGTCGTTTTCTATGAATTTGACTAATTCGTCGACGGCATCTCTCTGGTCGATGTCGCGCTTGACGATTTCTTTGCCTTTGTAGAGGGTGATCTTTCCGTGGCCGGAGCCCACGTAGCCGTAGTCGGCGTCGGCCATCTCGCCGGGGCCGTTGACGATGCAGCCCATCACGCCTATCTTCACGCCCACCAGATGGCGGGTCTTCTCCTTTATCTCCTTCAGGGCGCGCTGTATGTCGTACTGCGTGCGACCGCAGGAGGGGCAGGCGATGTATTCGGGCTGTGTGATGCGGGCGCCGACGGCCTGCAGGATGTCGTAGGCGATTGGCATCTCGGCCTCGGGGTCTTCGGTGAGGCTGACGCGCACCGTGTCGCCGATGCCGTCGAGCAGCAGTGCGCCGATGCCGGCAGCACTCTTGAGGCGGCCCTGCATGCCGTCGCCCGCCTCGGTGACGCCGAGGTGGATGGGGTAGTCCATGCCGAGGGCGTGCATCTTCTGCACGAAGAGGCGTGTGCTGTCCACCATGACCTTGACGTTGCTGGCTTTCATGGAGAAGACGAGGTCGTGGTAGTCCTGCGCCTCGCACACCTGCGCGAACTCCAGCGCGCTCTGCGCCATGCCCTCGGGCGTGTTGCCGTAGCGACTCATGATGCGCTCCGACAGCGAGCCGTGGTTGGTGCCGATGCGCATGGCGGTGTGGTGCCGCTTGCAGATGTCGATGAGCGAGGACATCCGTTCCCCTATCCGTTCTATTTCCTCCTGATATGCTTTCTCGTCTTCCGCTCTCCACTCTCCACTCTCCACTCTCCACTTTCCTGTATTGCGGTCGGTGTAGTTGCCGGGGTTGACTCGCACCTTCTCCACCAGCGTGGCGGCCACCTCGGCGGCCTTGGGGTTGAAGTGTATGTCGGCCACCAGCGGCACCTCGCAGCCGCGGCGCAGCAGCTCCTCCTTGATGCGGCCGAGGTTCTCGGCGGCCTTCACGTCGGGCGCCGTGATGCGCACCAGTTCGCAACCGGCCTCCACCATCCTCAGCGCCTGCTCCACGGTGGCCTTGGTGTCCATCGTGTCGGTATTCGTCATGCTCTGCACGCGGACGGGCGCTCCCCCGCCCAACGTCAGGCTTCCTATATGTATCTGTCTGCTCATAGACTTACAGCTTCAGAACGTGAATGTGAATGACTGCGGATTGGGGTAGCAACCGTGGAAGACGAGCGTGTAGGTTCCATGCTCGATGCTGTAGAGGTCAAACTCGTTGTCCACGTCGCACATGCAGTCGGCTTGTGGATTTCCCTCATTCTCGTATTCATAGATTTCGATGGTCTGCCCGTTGCGGAGGGCACTGACGGTGATGCCGCCGTCCATCCCGGCGGTGCCGCAGTTGACCATCAAGTTGTGGTGTGTAACATGCAGCCGCTGGTTGGTTGCATCGTAGACCACACTCGCCGAGTCGGGGTTATAGAAGCCTTTGGTGCCGTTGTCGGTGTGCTGTAAGCACTCGGAATGTCGGGCATTGTAGTTGAAGTTGAGGTCTTCATCCTTCCCGCATTGGAAAGCCATTGCCAGCACTGCAGCCATAATCAGTGCCATAATTGTTTTAAATGTCTTCTTCATAGTCTGTATCTGTTTGTTGTCGTTGTACAATTCAATGTTTCATTCATGCAATTTCACCGCGCATCGATGCGGGGCGCACTTCCGGGCTGAAAATCGACCGCGCATATATGCGGTGAGCATTACACGGCTGAAAATCGACCCCGCATAGATGCGGAGAGCATTGCTCGACTGAAAATCGACCTCGCATAGATGCGGGGCGCATTTACCGGGCCGTTTCATGACCCCGCATATATGCGCGGCACATTTACCGGCCCCGATGCCCCTCCCGCATCCCTGCATGGCTATGTCTCCCGTCCGTGTCATCCTTGCTACGATATGCGGGCAATGGTCCTCTGCAGACTCAATATCTGACTCTTGAGCTGCTTTATCTGGTCCTGCAGGTTGGCGTTCTGGCTGCGGAGACGGCGGTTCTCCTCTATCAGCTCTAGCTGCGTGGGCTCGCGGTGCTCCTGCTTGGCCTTCTGCTCGGCGCTCTGGCCGATGGTCTCATCATTGAACACCTGCCCCACCTTGCCTTGGTCGGCCATACGTATCAGCTCATTGGGCGCAAACGGCATGTCGAAGCCGCTCTCGTCCTCGACAAACACCTGTCCGCCCTGTATCTTCTTTACGATTCCCCCTCCCACGGAGTTGAGGAACTTCACTTTGTCGCCTATTTCAAATTGTGCCATGTCATTTGTGTTTTTACACGAATTACCATCAATTAACCATTAATTAATTTATGAATAATTCGTGGGGATTCATGTTTTATATTATCTCGTCGGCCAGCTGTGCGAAGTCGATGCCGTCGAAGTTGCCGCTACTCATCATCAGCAGGTTGGCGTTCTTCCATTCCATCGCCTTCACCTTGGTCACCATCGCGGTGCTGTCGGTGAAGACCTCCACATTGCCTCCAAATGCTTTCTTTACCTCCTCGGGGTTGAGGGGCGGCAGCTTCTTGAGCTGCAGGGCGTGCTGGCTGAAATAGACATAGCGCACGTCGGCCTCGTCCATCGAGTGGGCGTACTGCTGCAGGAACTCCTGCGTCAGCGAGCTGAAGGTGTGCAGCTCCATGCAGGCCACCAGCCGGCGGTCGGGGTACTGCTCACGCATGGCGTGGATGGTGGCGCGCAACTTCGACGGCGCATGGGCGAAGTCCTTATACACCGCGCAGCTGTCGTTCTTCTTAACCAGCTCCAGGCGCTTCGAGGCCCCCTCGAAGGTGCTGATGGCCTCGTCGAACTGCTCGTCCGTCACACCCACCTGGCGGCAAGCCAGCCGTGCAGCGGTGAGGTTGAGCAGGTTGTGGTGACCGAAGATGCGCAGCTTGGTGTGACCGAGCTCGGTCACACCGCCCACCACCCTATGCTCGGGGCAGACATACGGCAGCTTCTGTATATCTGTGCGCTGGTTCTCCACCGCCACGCGGTGCACCTCCTTGTCCTCGTCGCAATATATGAGGACTCCTGTGGAGTCCGACAGACCGGCCCCGTGCGGAAAAGGCTCGATGAGGTCTATGAACTTGCTGAACTGCTCGCGGTAGATGTCGAACGTCGGGAAGACATTGATGTGGTCCCACTCGATGCCGGTGATGATGGCCACGTTGGGCTTGTAGAGGTGGAACTTGGGGCGGCGGTCGATGGGCGAGGTCAGGTATTCGTCGCCTTCGATGACCATCACCTTGGCGGTGTGACTCAAGCGCACCATCACCTCGAAGCCCTTGAGCTGCGCGCCCACCATATAGTCGGCCTCGATGCCGCAATGCGCCAGCACGTGCAGTATCATCGCCGTCGTCGTCGTCTTGCCATGCGAACCGCCCACCACGATGCGCAGCTTGTCCTTGCTCTGCTCGTAGAGATATTCTGGATAGCTATATATCTTCAGCCCCAACTCCTGCGCCCTTAATAGCTCTGGATTGTCTATCCTAGCATGCATACCCAGCACCACAGCGTCCAGATCTTTGGTAATCCTCTCCGGATGCCAGCCGAACGACTCCGGCAGCAGGCCGTACTTCTCCAGCCGACTCTTCGCCGGGTCGAATATCTCGTCGTCACTTCCCGTGACGGTAATCCCTTTCTGGCACAGCGCGATGGCCAGATTATGCATGGCGCTGCCGCCTATAGCTATAAAGTGTACTTTGCTCACTTTCATATTTTTTATTTTAAGGTGTTCGCCACCCCTTACGGGGGTCATTGTTCTTTCGGAAAATAATGATAATATTTGGTTACTTGCTTCTCCAGGAAATGGCGGTCGAGCTGGTCGCTGGCCTCGCTGATAGGCAGGCAGCGGCCGTCTTTATAGAGGACCTTAATCTCTTGGTCGTTGAAGTCGTAGGAGCGGTTGTGCAGTTCGCCGGTACCGTGGAAGTAGTCGCATTCGACACCTTCGAATGGCTCGTTGCTGAACCGGATGGCCGGCAGACGACGGTTGACCAGATTGCGACAGAGGGTGCTCAGAATCTCGTCGTCCGAGTGCTGCCAGTGCTTCACGGCCACCATCACGTCGTCGTCGTCCACCTCGGCAAAGCGGTCGAGGTCAAAAGGTGAGAGGTGAAAGGTGAAAGGTGAAACATCAAGGTCGCGGGCCCGCCGCAGGATGCCGAGCAACAACTGGTCGGCGGCGATGACGGTCTTGTGCATATACACCTGCCAGTACATCAGGCGGCGGCTGATGATGAACTTCTCCACGCTATAGATGCCCTTCTCGTCAACCACCAGCTCGTCGTCGTGCACATTAAGCATGCTGATGATGCGGTCGGTGCCCACGATACCCTCGCTGACGCCAGTGAAGAACGAGTCGCGCCCCAGGTAGTCGAGGCGGTCCATGTCGAGCTGGCTGGAGACCAGCTGGTGGAGGAAATGCTTGTGGTAGGTGTTGGAGAAGATGGCAATGGCTGTGTCAAGCGCACCATTCATTTCTTCATTGATACGCTTCATCATCAGTAGCGTAATCTCCTCGTGCGGCACGTCGACCAGCACCCGCTCGGATGTGTGCGAGAAGGGGCCGTGGCCGATGTCGTGCAGCAGGATAGCCAGCTTGGCCCCACGACACTCGTCGTCGGTTATCTCCACACCCTTCAGCTTCAGTACATCGAGCGCCCTTTTCATCAGATTCAGTGCGCCGAGCATGTGGCTGAAGCGAGTGTGCATGGCGCCGGGGTACACCAGGTAGGTCAAGCCCAGCTGCTTGATGCGGCGCTGGCGCTGGAAGTAGGGGTGCTCGATGACCTGCAGTATCACAGGGTCGTCGACACTCAAGAACCCGTCATATACTGGGTCGTTGATTATCTTGCGTTTGGGCATACTAATCGGTAGTTAAGTAGACAGTAGTTAGGTAGTTAAGGCAATGGTTCTTCATACAATTTCGGCCAGCAGGCCGGCGGCGTCGGCCACCATCTCGCCGCAGGGCTTCTTGCCCTGTGCCAGCAGGCGTCCGCAGACTATGTCGCCCTCTTCGGCGCGGAACTTCTCTATCAGCGGGCGCACGTCGGTGTTGTGGCCGGTGAGGCCACAGACCATAGCCATGCCGCTGACGCAGCCGCACACCTCGCGGGTGCCGGCGAGGCCGCGACCGAAGGGAGCGGCCACATTCATGGCGTCTTTGGCTTCGATAGGCAACCGGTCGGCATAGGCCATCACCACCGACTGGCAGCAGTTGCAGCCCTGCTTGTGGAGTGCGCGGGCTTTCTCCATACGTTCTTCTTTGGTCATAACTCTTAATTCTTAACTATTAACTCTTAGCTGCTTAAACATCTCCCAGATGACGATGGCGGCAGCGCAGCTGACGTTGAGCGAGTGCTTAGTGCCCGTCTGTGGTATCTCGAGAAAGCCGTCGCAGAGCTCCATCACATCCTCTCGCACACCTTCCAACTCATTACCAAATACAATAGCGACAGGTTGTCCCTCAATTCCTAATTCCTCATTACTCATTCCTAATTTAACACTGTCGTGCGCTATCTCCACGGCATACACCTTGTAGCCCTGCTCCTTGAGAGCACGCACGCACTCGGCGGTGTCCTCGTGGTAGCTCCACGCCACGCTCTCCTCGGCGCCGAGGGCCGTCTTGTGTATCTCGCGGTGCGGCGGCGTAGCCGTGATGCCGCACAGGGCTATGTGCTCCACACGGAAAGCGTCGCTCGTGCGGAACACCGACCCGATATTATTCAGCGACCGCACATTGTCGAGCACCACCGTCAGCGGCAGTTTCTCGCTCTCGCGGAACTCCTCCACCGTCAGGCGGTGCATCTCCTCGGTTGTCAGCTTGTGTGTCATTGTTCTGTAGGGCTGATCTTGACTGGATAATATACCCACACACGGGCAAGTTTGTCGCGCTGGCGTCCAGGTATCCAGCGTGGCATCAATCGCATCACTCTCAATACCTCCTCGTCGGTCTCTTCGTCTATGCCATGAATCACTTCGAGGTTCTTCATCCGCCCGTTACGCTCCACAATAAACCGCACATACACCTTCCCCTCCACCTGTCGTGGATTGCGCAGGTTGCGTTCCATAAAAGCCCGTAGCGAGTCCTGCCCACCGGGAAACTCCGGATCGTTCTCGACAACTCTATAGCAGACATCAAAAAACATTGCCGAATTGCTATTGATTGCCGCGCTGTCCTTCGCCACATGCCCCAGCGAATCCAAAAAGAGATAGTGCACTTCCTCTTCATGGATGCTCTCGTCGTTGTCAGGGAGGCTGGCTCTTATCTCAATAGCTGTTCTGCCCGCTGTTTTTTCTAAATAATCGGAATCTATGAATCCCGAGTCGATTATCATGCACCTGTGGCCCGCAATCTCCACCACCCCAACCGTTCTTTCCGCATAGGTGCGGTTGTCAACCTCATAGTGGTATTCCGGATGATAGGTACCAATAACAGGCAGAGAATAAAAAGTATCCCATCCGTCCACAAAATGATCCTCTATTGCCAACAGCACACTGTCTGGCACATCCATTGCTTCGACGACCTCGGCCACCTGCTTTTCCAACGTGCTGTCTTTGAAACGGTAGTTCTGATACTGACAATCACCATCATTGCTTCGACACGCAGCCAGCAACAACACCGCAGAGAACAACATTGTCCATTTAGAATTCATCATGTTATTTCACCTATCATATGTGTAACATCTCATCCTACACTACCCTCCAGACTGATCGACAGCAGCTTCTGCGCCTCCACGGCAAACTCCATCGGCAACTTCTTCAACACGTCCTTCGCGTAGCCGTTGACGATTAGGCCCACGGCACTCTCAGGGCTGATGCCGCACAAGGCTATGTGCTCCACGCGGAAGGCGTCGGCGGTGCGGAATACCGAACCGATGTTGTTTTGCGACCGCACATTGTCGAGCACAACGGTGAGGGGTAGCTTGTTGCTTGCCCTGAATTCGGCGACCGAGAGCCGGTGCATCTCCTCGGTGGACAGTTTGTAGGCCATTCTTATATCGTAACGGTTATCTGGTGCTCGTGGCCGTCGTCGACCAGTTGCAGCTGGTTGATGGTGGCACTGCTGGGTTTGCGCTCGCAGTGTATGATGTACATGGTGCTGCCGTAGCGGTAGCGGATGGTGAACTCGGACCAGTCGGTAGGCACGCGCGGGTCGACCACAAGGGTGTCGCCATGCTTCTGCAGGCCGAGTATGTTCTCTATGCCGGTCTTGTAGGCCCAGGAGGCCGAGCCGGTGTACCAGGTCCATCCGCCGCGCCCGGGGTGCTGCGGATTGCTGTAGATGTCGGCAGCCATGCAGTAGGGCTCCACCTTGTACTTCAACACATCGGCCAGCGAGTGGGTTCGGTGTATGGGGTTGATGATGGAGTAGAGGTAATAGGCTTCGTCGGCGAGTTTTGTGTCGACCGTACTCTCTTTCAGTTTGGCCATGATGTACCACATGGCGCCGTGGGTGTACTGGCCACCGTTTTCGCGCACCCCTATCGGGTAGTTCATGATGTAGCCCGGCGAGGGGCTGGAGTTGTGGAAGGCAGGGGTGAGCAGTTGTATGATTTCGTGCTCGCGGTTGACCAGACGGTTGTCGGTCTCCCGCATCACCGACAGCTTCTGTTCCGGGGTGGCTACATCGGTCAATATACTCCAGGCCTGCGAGATGAGGTCTATCTGACATTCTATGTTGTTGCGGCTGCCCATGGCGGTGCCGTTGTCGAAATAGGCACGCAGGAACCAGGCGCCGTCCCAGGCCGACCGTTGTATGGCGTCGACCAGTCGGGTGCGGAACGATGATAGCTCTTCGCAATAGGAGAGGTCTGCGTTGGGCGTCATCTGAGTCAGGGTTTCCATCTTGGGCAGCAGGTCGGCGAGGAAGAATGCCACCCATACGCTCTCGCCTTTGCCGCCGACGCCCACGGTCGACATGCCATCGTTCCAGTCGCCGCAGCCCATAAGAGGCAGGCCGTGGGTGCCTATGCGCGACATAGAGCGGTTGACAGACCGCTTGAGGTGTTCGTAGAGGGGGGCGGTGTTCGAGGTGTTGGTATTGTAGGTTACGCCGCGTTCAGCCTCGCCGGAGGCAAGCTGGTCGGCGTTGCAGAAAGGCACCTGTTCGGTGAGGATGGTGGTGTCGCCGGTCACGTTGACATACTGATAGGTAACGAAGACGAGCCATAGGTAGTCGTCGCTGAACGTGGTGCGGGCACCGAGGTGCATGCTCTCGTGCCACCAGTGCAGCACATCGCCTTCGGCAAACTGGTGCGCAGCGTGGTCCAATATCTGTCGGCGGGTGTATTCGGGGTTGCTGTAGAGCAAGCTCATCACATCCTGCAGTTGGTCGCGGAAGCCTGTGGCGCCGCCCACCTGATAGAAACCGGCGCGGGCAAAGAGTCGTGAGGCATACACTTGGTATAGATACCAGCGGTTCAGCATGTGGTTCAGCGAGCGGTCGGGAGTATCTACCTGTATGTGCGATAGCTTGTCGTCCCAGTAGGCCACCACCTTGTCGAACTCGGCGTTGATGGCAGGGATTGTAAGGCTCTCGGTCTTGCCAGGCATGTCGGACTGGTTGCACACTTTAATCACATAGGCCAGTTCTTTCTCGCTGTTGGCCGGGATGTTCAGCGTGAGTCCGAGACGTTTGCGGTTGGGGTAGACGATGGATACATCTGTGAGCGGTATGGTGGCGGTAAGGCATAGGGTCTGGTCGTGGTAGATGGGGTGATAGACATTCCTCACCAACAAACTGTTGGAGGCCTCGTCCCACTCCGAGTACAGATAGCGTGCTGAGGTTTCTTCGCACATGCCGAGGACGAGTTTGTAGACCATGTCGAGCTGGACGTCCTGTGGTGCAGCAAGCTTATTGGCTATTTTTATCTGGTAGTACTTCTCTGGTTTGTCCATGGCTACGAATACACGTACTTTCACTTCAAGGTCGTCGTATTCGGCGTCGAAAGCAGACCAACCTTGGCTGTGGCGTGCTGTGGCTGGCATGAATTGGTGCTTGTTGATGAGTAGCATCTCGCTGGCGTTGTCGCGCACAATATCGTTGCTCCAGCCAGTGAGCTTGAATTGTTGCGCATTGTGGGCGAATGTGAATCCTGCCATTGTCGAACTCACAATGAAGCCGAAGTGCTGCTCGTTGGCAATCACATTGATCCACGGCATGGGGGTGTTGGTGTTGGTGACCACGTAATCGCGTCCGTCGTGGTCGAAGCCGCCATACTGGTTGTAGAACTCAAGATTGCTCCATACGCGGAAGTCGCGTTTGGGCTTCAAGACGGGGTACTCTATCTTGTCTTGGTAGTGCTGGTTGGCGGCTTCCCATTGTGCCAGTTGGCTTTCAATACGGCTATCGCTGTTGAAGGTGAGTCGGGCCACCGTGTGTAGCAGTGTGCGCTCGGCTTCGCTCAGGTCGCCACCGTCTATCACGTACACCTTGCCGTTGGGACTATGCTCTGCCCAGAGGTGTTCTGTGTTGGCCATCCCTTTGATGAAGTGGGTTAACCCTTCGCGTTCGTTGGCAGGGGCGTCGTTGATAAAGACAAGGTCAAGTTGCAGGCCATGTACCTTGTAGTACTCAAAGGCACGCAGCATTTCTTTGGCATTTCCAGAACGATCCATGCTGTTGATTTCCATCAGCAGTATGGCCAAGTCGCCACTTATGCCAAAACGCCAGAGCCCACTCTGGGAAAGGGTGTTGCGGGCCAATATCTCGTTTCTGCCATTGTCGATGGTGGCAGTCTGTGCTATGTACTTGGATATGTTGCTGTATAGGCGCATCTGGCTACCTTTGAGCAGCGATAGACTGGTGCGCATGTTGTTGAATACCGAGGCGGTCTTGAAGGCATGCTCTACGTCGACAGGGTTCTGGTACTGCTCGGTAAGTTGCAGTAGTTGTTCGCGAGCTTTTGCATATCCTACCAATATGTAGGCCTCGAGTTTCTTGCCCCGTGATATGTGCAGGCGTCTACGCATGCTCATGATGGGGTCGAGAGTGGTGCCCACGGTACCGGTGAGAGTGCGGCGACTTTCTATGATGTCGGCGTGGCGCAAACTGTTGCCGCGTCCCAGGAACTTCAGTCGCGATGTCTCGTACTCGACAAGTTCGTTGTTATCCTGTTCAGTTTCGTCGGTATTCTCTACCCATAGTTTGTGTAGCAGATAGTAGCGGTCTCCATTGCTGCCCGGACGTGTGAAGAGCAAGGCTTCGTGTTTGCTGTCGTATTCTGAATCGACTTTCATGCCTGCGAAGACTCTGTGGTTCTCGTCCTCGGCAGCTGTTGTAAGCAACACCTCGCCATAGGTTGTAATCTCAAGGTCTATGTCTTCGTTGCTGTTGTTGGTAAAGGTGATACGGCGTAGTTCGGCGCTACGGTCTTTCAGCACCGTAATCTCGGTCTTGGTTTCAATACCATTGTCTACACGCAGGTAACTCAGTTTGTCACTGGCAAAACTCACATGGTAGCTCTCGGGCATTGTGTCGAGTGGTGCATAGGTGTTCGACCAAATGCAGTCGCGCTTAATGTTGCGAATGTAGAGAAATGTTCCGTAGTGGTCGGACGAGATCTTGCGGTATCGGTTCAGCATGATGTTTTTGTAGCGCGAGAAGCCACTGCCGCGGTCGTTCATCAGTACGGTGTATTGTCCGTTGCTCACCACGCCAATCTCAGGCACATTGGCAATGGTGTCAAAGTCGCGTGCGTCGCTCTCCGTCTGCACCTTGCTGTATTGATAACGTTTGTATTGCGTAACCTTCAGGTCGATATATGGTTTCACCTGGGCCTTCTCTTTAAGCAGGGTCTCCATGCTGCGCATTGCAGGGTCTTGCATGAAATAGTGTTGCAGACAGTGACCAGCCAGATAGTTGGTTAGTGAGGCCAATATCATTCCCTGGTGGTGGGCATAGTGTGCGCGAACTGGCACATGGTCTTCTTCATCATAACTCTCAAAGAAACCGTACTCGTCGTACATGCCTATGGCTTTAAACCGTTGCATGTTTTCGTATACGGCTCGGTCATCAATGCCAATGGTCATCAATGAACTATAGGGTGATATGACAATGCGGTCTGGTGTTGTGTTCTGGAACTTCAGGTACGGCACTCCGAATGCGTGGTATTTGTAGTTTTGCGCATCGTCGAGCTCGTTGTATGCAGTCTCCGAGATACCCCAAGGCAAGCTCTTCTCTTTTATGAATGCCTTTTGCGCACGGATGGCAAAACTGTAGGTCTCGTCCATCAGCGTATGCTTGTATGTGGGCAGGAAGATGAGTGGCATGAAGTATTCGAACAATGTACCATACCATGAGGCCACACCTTTGTAGCCCTTGTATTGCACCAGAGTCTTATCCAGACAGAACCAGTGCTTGTAGGGGGCGTCACCCTGGGCAATGGTGAGGAATGATGTGAGACGAGCTTCGGAGGCGAAGTTGTTGTAGTGGTAGGGTAGGAGGGTGTAGTTGCCCGAGTCATATCCGATACTGAATACATCTAGTTCGGGGTTGTAAAGCTTGGTGAAGTCGGTCTGGTCTATGAGGTGGCTCACTTTGGCCAGCAAGGCGTCGTCTTCGTCGGCGCATAAGAAACCTTTGACGGCATAGAGACAAGCTACGAAGTTGCCCGAGTCGCAGGTGGAGATAAAGAAGTTGGGCAGAGCCTTGAGGGTGCTTACAGAGTACCAGTTGAAGAGATGTCCGTTCCATTTCTCGAGCTGCATGACGGTGTCGATGATATGCTCAAGCCGTTGGATGGCTTCTTTGTGGGTAATAAAGCCCAACTCGGCGGCGCTTATGACGGCAGTCAGCGAGTATCCGATATTGGTAGGCGAGGTCTTGTAGTCGGTCAGCGGTTCGCGTCCCACTTGATAGTTGTCGGGGACGAGCCAGTTGTTTTCCTCGGTGATGAGGCTGTCGAAGAAATGCCATGTATCCTTGGCCAGCTGGCGCACTTCCTCGGTCTCTTTCTCGTTGAGGCTTTTCTTGTCCTGTGGGAATTTTTTGCCGAGCCGATACATTATGAATGGTGCGGCACACCACACCACTACGCAGAAGAGCAATGCGGCCAGGTCGACCCAGTTGCCAAAGCCGATGGCGAACAGCGCGACAAGCACTGCCGATGCCACGTAGTTGAACCAGAACTTGCCCAGGTAGTCGCCGAGGGTGCCTTTGGTGCTCTTGGCGGCCTCGTCGCTGGTAATCCATGCCAGCAGGTCGCGGTGAGAGAACCACATGCGGTAGCAGGCTCGTATAGCTGCGTCGGTGTACATCCAAGCCTCTTTGGGAAGCAGGGCGAACTGCACCAGCGAGCGGTAGAAGATGACGCGGAAACCGCGCATAAGGGTCATGTAGTATTTGTAGCGCTTGCCGATACGTGGCAGGGTGGTGATTTGTCCTATGATGAAGAACACTATGGGTGAGGCCACCGCCACTAATGCCGCTACCAGGAACCAGACCGGGTGTATGTTGACAAGACCGCTAAATCCTATCATCAGAACCACCATCAGTGCCAGACTCAGCATCGAGCGGCGCAGATTGTCGAATATCTTCCAGCGCCCTATAGTGTTCACCTGGTTCTTGACGCGCTCGCCGCGTTCGTTGCGCACTCGACGGCCAAGCCAGGAAATAATCTGCCAGTCGCCGCGTGTCCAGCGGTGGTGGCGCTTGGCGTCGTCGATGTAGTTGCTGGGGTTGTCGTCGAACACCTCCACATCGTTGATGAGGCCGCAGCGTATGTGACAGCCTTCAAGCAGGTCGTGGCTGAGGATGAGGTTCTCGGGGAATGTACCTTTGAGCACCTGCTGGAACACACGAAGGTCGTAGATGCCTTTGCCGCAGAAGGAACCTTCGTTGAAGATGTCTTGGTATAGTTCGAAGCTTGCGGTGGTGTAGACATCCAAGCCGCCTAGGCCAGCCATAAGCTGGGCATAGCGGCTCTTGTTGGTCACTTCGACGTCGACGTTTACGCGGGGCTGCATGATGCCATAGCCACGGTCTACCCGACGGCCGTCGGGCGACAGCACAGCTTGGTTCAGTGGGTGCGCCATGGCGCCTATTAGTTTCTGGGCCGAGTAGAGTACCAACTCGGTATCGGTGTCGAGGGTGATGATGAACTTGATGGAGTAGTCGTGCTGACTAATTGTCTCGCAGCGGAAGCGCTTCTGCTTGTCAGCCTCGCTGGTTTGTCCGAGAATGAGGTCGTTGAAGTGGAGTATGGCACCACGTTTGCGCTCGTGGCCGAGCCAAGTGCGCTCGCCGTCGCTCCAGGCGCGGCGGCGGTATACAAAGTTGAATATCGGTGCACCGTACTTCTCGTTGAGTTCTTTCACCTTGGCAAGGCCTGCCTCGACCACCTCGTCGTCCCATGGGGCATCCTCTTCTTTGTAGGCAGCGGCGTCGCCCACCAGCGTGTAGTAGAGGTTCTGGCCATGTGCCGCGCTGAAGTTGTGGCCGCTTCCGCGGTTTAGGTTGCTCAAGTAGTAGACTTCCAGCACACCCAGCAATTCCTCGACTTTGGCTTTGTTTTTCAGTATGGTGGGCATAATCACCATGGTAGTGTATTCGTCGGGAATAAGGCCGTCTTTGAACTTCAGTTTGAAGGTGCCCGTGGGATGATGCAGTTTGCCCAGCAGCCAGTTGAAGAGGTCGATGACCACCTGGCTCATTGGAACGCACATAATGACGGTGAGAACGGCGGTAATCCACGAGAGCCCCGTGTTCCAAGTGCCACATGCTGCGAAGCCGAAGGCCAGCGTCAGTGATGCCAGTACCACTATGGTGATATACAAGTGGGCGCGTGCATTCCAGCGCTTGGGAGGGAAGAGCTGCCAACCCACATGCTCTCCGCGTTCGTCGGCAGTGGCTACCAACTTCTTCACAAAGTCGTACTCCTTTGCTTTCTGCTTACGGCAGAGGCGCACCACCTTGCCACGGTAGTCCTCTTTCGTCTTGTCCTGCATTTGGTCGTACATGTCGGCTTTCTCGCCTTTAAGCATGCGTTCCGAGAAGCTTACGGCGTCGAGCAGTTCGGCCATGGGAAGTTTGGTGAGCTTCTTGAGCGAATTGAAGATGTTCATCATCAACAGGTTGTCCATGGCGGCCTTGTTCAGGTACTCCATGTCGGCCTGGCTCTTGTCTGTTGGCTGGAACAGGTAGGCTTTCTGTTCGTCGAGCCGACGGCATAGCGCAGCCAGCTCGCTTATAAGCACGGCTTTGGCCAATGGTAGCAGGGCTGTGACTTCGGGGTAGGAAAGGTAGTCTTTCTGTCGTTGCTGCACCTGGGTCAGGTAGCGAAACAGCAGTGCCTTGTCAACCTGGAAGTGGCAGCGGCGCAGGTAGCTTTCCAGCAGGTTCCACAGCACTTGTATGCGGCTCTTCTCAACTCTCCATTCGCCTTTTTCCACACTCTTAAGCTCCACCTTCATCACCTTTTCCTGCTCGCTGATCATGTAGTAGTTGTCGAGCACCCACTCGTTGGTGCTGCCCACCAATCGCTCGCTCTTTGTCTCCTCCACCAGCAGCATATAGTAGTCGGTAACAGCCACCAGGCTCTCTTTGAACAAATTGTATATCTTTCCCATATTATTATAATATCCGAAATTAAAATGCAAAGATACGCTTTTTTTTGAATATACAACAATGGATTGTGGATTTTGTGACATTTGTTTCAAATGCCTCAAAATCCACTATCCAAAGCCTTGACGAGAAACTAGATAAAGAATAGTGCGGCGCCTATCACGCTCACCACTGCGCCGATTACCTCTCTCGCGGTGACCTTTTGCTTGAAGAGCCATGCCGCGGGAGCGATAATCAGTACCGGCGTCAGCGCGAACAGTGTCTGTGCTATGCCTGTCGACGTGTATTGGGTGGCCAGCAGCGATGCGCTCACTCCCACAAAGGGACCGAACACCGTGGCGCCTACCAGGCACCACATGGCTTTGCGGTCGTGCACGGCGTGCGACAGCTTGCCCTTCCAGTCGCGGTCGAATACCCTAAGCAGCAGGAAGAAGCCGCACAGTCCGATGGTGGCCCTGATCATGGTGGCGGCAAACGGCACGCTCAGGTACAGTGGCAGCCCCACCGGCGCTCCATCGACGGCCATGGCTGTGTCGGCGCCTGCCGCGGCGATGGCCGCGTCGTAGTGCTGCAAACCCACCTTGCTGAGCACCAGTCCCATGCCCTGGCAGATGCCGGCCATGGCAGCAAAGAAGATGCCTTTGCGCGGCAGGCTGAAGCCCACCTGGTCGTCTTTCTTCGACAGTATCGACATGGCTATGCCGCCCAGTGTGACCACCATGCCTACGATGGCCAGCGGCCGCATGCTTTCGCCCAGCATCAGGCGTCCCACCACCGCCGCCGTCGGCGCCGACAGGGTCATGAACAGCTGTCCGAAGCGCGAGCCTATGTATATGTAGCCCTGCATGAGGCAGTAGTCGCCTATCACGTAGCCCACTACGCCGCTCAGCAGCAGCCACAGCCATGTCTGGCCGTCGGCATAGAGAGGGTAGGGGCGCCCCATGGTGAGCCACAGTGTGAGCACGAGCAGCGCCAGCGACATGGTCATGCGTATGGTGTTGAGTGGCAACGACCCCATGCGTTTCGATGCCACCTCGGCAAACAGTGCCGTGGCCGTCCACGACACTGCCACTCCGAGCGCTATGAATTCACCTATCATGTTCTTTCTCTACTTTTCACTCCCTTTCACTACTTTTTACTCCCACTAACAATCCCCTCCACCTCGTCGCGGTGTTCGTATAGGGTGCAGCCGCCTGTGTGCTCCCAGCTGAGGGCGCTGGCGTCGCGCAGCCGGCTGAAGAGCGGCGACCTCAGGGCGGCCCGCAGGCCATCGCGAGCGGCGTTGGTGTCGCTGTGGGGCGAGAAGGGGCAGGGCTCGGCAGCTCCGTCGGGACCGATGTGGAAGAAGCCGCGACCTGCAGCCATGCAGCCGTCGAGCAGCTTCTCGTCGCCGGGGAAGGAGACAAATATCATGTCGCGGTACTGATGGCGGCGTTCCTCGACGGTGGCCTCCATCCACTGCACGTCGGCGTCGCCGAAGGCCAGGTGCTCGGTGCCTGCCTCCACTGGCACATACTCGACATAGAACACTATCTTGCAGCCCAGGTCGTGCAGCTGGTCCAGATACTCGGCCGAGGTCACAGTCTGCTTGTTCTCGGTCGTCACGGTGATGCTCACGCCGAAGAAAAGTCCGGCCTGCCTGAGCATCTGTATCGAGAGCAGGGCGCGCTCGTGCACCCCCTTGCCGCGACGGGCGTTGGTGGCCATGGCGTCGCCTTCTATGCTTATCACCGGCACCACGTTGAGGTGGTGCTTGAAGAATTCGATATACTGCGGCCCTATCAAGGTGCCGTTGGTGAACACCGGGAAGAGCATGTCCTTGACCTTGGCTATGCCTTCCAGCAGGTCGCGCCGTGTGAGGGGCTCGCCGCCGGCGAGCAGCGCCACGTTGAAACCCATCTGCGCAGCCTCGGTGAAGATGGCGTGCCACTGGTCGGGACCGAGGGTGTCCTTGGTCGGCGTGTCGGCGGCTATGCCGTTGTTGCGGGCGTAGCAGCCTTTGCACTGCAGGTTGCAGGTAGTGGCGATGCTGCAGATGAGGAAGGGCGGCACGTCGAGGCCTTCTTTGGCCTTGATGGCCTTGCGCCGCTTCTCGCCACGCGCCAGGGCCAGCTGCATCTGCAGGGCGAAACGTGCCTCGCGAGGGTTCGAGAGCACACTGCGGTAGGCAGTGGCCAGGAGCGACCGCAGGTTGTCGCTCATATACTTCGCTAAGTCGTTCATTTCTTCAAACTGTCTATCATACGGTCGAGCGTGCCCACCAGCGAGACTAACTCTTCGGCCCCGATGGGTTCGCCTTTCCAGCATTGTACCATGCAGGTCGGTATCTCCTTGGCCTGTTCTTCAAGGTGTATGCCTTTCTTGGTGAGCGATACCAGCGTCTGGCGTCCGTCGGCGATGCCGCGTGTGCGCACCACCAGGCCCTCCTTCTCCATGCGTTGCAGCAGGGGTGTGAGGGTGTTGGTGTCGAGCATCAGGCGGCGGCAGAGGTCGCCCACCAACCGGTTGTCCTGCTCCCACAAGACCATCAGCACCAGATACTGCGGATAGGTCAAGCCAAGCGGCTCGAGCAGCGGGCGGTAGGCCTGCGTCACAAGCCGCGAGGCTGTGTAGAGCCGGAAGCAAAGCTGGTTGTCAAGCTTCAGTTGGTCGTACATGGTGTGGCGTTAGAGCATCTCCTCGATACACTTCTCGATGTCGGTCGGCTCGGTGGTGGGGGCGAAGCGCTTCACCGTGGTGCCGTCCTTGGCCACGAGGAACTTGGTGAAGTTCCACAGCACGTCGCTGTCTTTCTTGGCCGACTTGCTCAGCGTCTTCAGCATGGCGTGGGTGGCTTTGGCCTTCAGGCCTTTGTACTCCTCGGTGGGGGCCTGCGCCTTGAGGAAGGTGAACACCGGGTGCTCGTCGGGACCGTTTACGTCGCACTTCTTCATTATCTGGAACGTCACGCCGTAGTTCATGCGGCAGAAGCCCTCGATCTCGCTGTCGGCGCCGGGGTCTTGCTCGGCAAACTGGTTGCAGGGGAAGCCGATGCAGACCAGGCCGCGGTCGCGGTATTTCTCGTTCAGCTTCTCCAGCCCGTCGAACTGCGGGGTGAAGCCGCACTTGCTGGCGGTGTTGATGATGAGCATCACTTTGCCCTCGAACTGTTTGAAGTCTACCTCTTTGCCATTGCTTGCAACGGCCTTGTAATCATAGATTGTTGCCATAGTGTTTGGTTTTTTGGATTATAAACAAAGGGATTAGGGGAGTTTTGTTAAAGACATCGGTGCCTGTTTGATAAGCATTTGTCTTTAACGACGAGCGAGCACATTCCCCATAACCCCTTTTCCTTTTAAATGATTGATTGTTACATCTGTTTCACAAGCCAGTTCTGCATGCCGATTTTCTCGATTAGGTCGAGCTGCTCCTCGCTCCAGTACTGGTCCTCCTCCTCGTCGGCCAGATAGGCCTTGGTGATGTCGTAGGTGGTGGGGTCGGCGGCCAGGGCAGGCAGCATCTGGTAGAGCTTCTCGACACCCTCGCGCTGCAGCTTGAGGTCGGCCTCGATGTAGGCCTTGGGGTCCTCGATCAGCTTGCCGTCCTGGTGCAGGTTGATTTGCGGCACGCAGCCCAGGTCCATCATGCGGTTGGCGTACTTCTCCACCCATCCCATCTCCTCGTCGTAGTGGTCGAGATACTTCAGGCCAAGCTTCTCGAAGCCTTGCGATTTGAACAGCAGACCCTGCATTTTGTGCACGTAAGAGCTGCCCGAAAGCTCGCTTACGATGGCCTGCGATACTTGCAATGTCGTTGTAAAGTCCATAAGGTCTGTTTTTTATTGGTTAATTATTTATGTCGTTCACGATGCAAATATACAACCTTTTTTCATTCTGGCAAATTTTTTCGCACCTTTTTTCAATTTTTTTCGCCCGGCCTATTGTAGCCCCAAACATCCATAAAAGACATATAACGCTCTGTGTCAATGTGCTTTAGGTACTCTGAAGTGATCTAACTGCCTGTAGGTCAGCATCTAGACCTTACCAAGTCCGAACCAAGTCCGCACCAACACCGTACCAACACCGACCACGGTCGGACATGGTACGGTGGGGTATCGGCGAAGGGTCGTGCACGATGCAATTTTGGTATCGACGCTTTGTTTGTATCTTTGCAGCCATGAATGTCGTCTATATTGATACGCTGCAGTGCGAGGCCCTCGAGCCCTATGCACGCCTCACCGAGGCACAGCTGCGCAACCGCCTGCATGCCGACCGCGGACTCTTCATCTGCGAGAGCCTGAAGGTGATACGCATCGCCCTGGCCGCCGGCGTCAGGCCGGTGTCGCTGCTTTGCGAGACCAAGTTCTTGCACTCGCAGGTGCAGCAGCTGTGCGACGAGTTCGGGCTCGAAGTGCCTGTGTATACGGCCGAGCGCCCTGTGCTCGAGCAACTTACCGGCTACGCCCTCTCGCGCGGCGTCCTCTGTGCCATGCAGCGCCCGCAGCTACCGTCGGTCCAGGATTTGCTCTCGCTTTTCACCTCTCACTCTTCACCCAGCAGGGTGGCCGTGCTCGACGGGGTGGTCAACTCCGAGAACACGGGCGCCATCTTCCGCGCTGCCGCTGCCTTGGGCATCGACGCGGTGCTCCTCACCCGCACCTGCTGCGACCCCCTGAACCGCCGCGCCTGCCGCGTCAGCATGGGCACCGTCTTCCAGCTGCCGTGGACCTACCTCGACAGCTACGGTCAGCTGGCCGACGCCGGCTTCAGCACAGTGGCATTGGCACTCACCGACCGCTCGCTGCCCATCGACGACCCCGCCCTGCGCCAGCCGCAACGCCTGGCCATAGTACTCGGCACCGAGGGCGACGGCTTGAGCGACACCGTGTTGCGCCGCGCCGACTACGTGGCACGCATACCCATGCAGCGCGGCGTCGACTCGCTCAACGTGGCTGCTGCCGCCGCCGTGGCCTTCTTCCAGCTCGTCCACGCACAATAAAAAGGGACTATCGCAGTTATTGCAAATATAGGAACCATAGTACATATAGGAACTATAGTCACTATAATATCTATAGTAACTATTATATAAAGCAACAAGAAAGATGCTCCACGTCATAATGCCAGTGAAGGACTCGATGCACACCGCACGCCAGGCCATAGCCGCCCTGATGCAGGCCGGCGGGGTGGACCTGACGGTGTACAACGACTTCAGCACCGCCGAGACCACCGCCGAGCTGACCGAGATGGCCCGGCGCTTGGGCTTCCGCCTCGTCAACTGGGCCGACCGCACCGACCACCCCTCGCCCAACTACCGCCTCACCCTGCAGGATGCACAACGCCGCGCCCTCGAGGCCGGAGCCCATCTGGTCATCGTCGAGAGCGACGTGACCGTGCGCCCCGACACCCTGGCCCGCCTGCAGGCAGCCGCAGCGGACGGCGTGGGCATGGTGGCCGCTGTCACCGTCGATACCGACGGCAACGTCAACTTTCCCTACCTCTACGCCCGCCGCCTCCGTGGCACAGCAGTCGACACCACCAAGCGCCTCAGCTTCTGCTGCACGCTCCTCACCAACGCCCTGCTGCGGGCCTACAGCTTCGACCAGCTCGACCCCACCAAGCAGTGGTACGACGTGGCCATCTCGCACCGCTCCATCACCCTCGGCTTCCGCAACCGCCTGCTGCTCGACACCCAGGTGCTGCACCAGCCCCACTCGTCGCGCCCCTGGAAGCAGCTCAAGTACACCAACCCACTGCGCTACTACTGGCAGAAGCTGACCCAAAAACGAGACAGGATATGAAGGTCTACAGTCTGCTGGTGGTCAAGGACGAGGCCGATGTGCTGGCCCTCTCGCTCCCCGACGCGCTGCGCTGGAGCGACAAGGTGATCGTGATCGACAACGGCAGCACCGACGGCACCTGGGAGCTCGTGCAGCGCCTGGCCGCCAACGACCCCCGTGTCGTACCCTTCCTGCGCTACGAGGGCCCCTTCCACATAGGCCTCCGTGCACGCGCTTTCCGCGCCTTCCGCCACGAGATGCGTTGCGGCGACTGGTGGTGCGTGCGCCTCGATGCCGACGAGTTCTTCCCCGGCGACGTGCGCGCCTTCCTGGCCCGCGTGCCTTGGTACCGCAGCACTGTCAAGAAGCAGAGCACCGACTATGTAGTAACCCACGAGGACCTCGACGAAGGCCTCCTCAGCGGCGACTTTGCCACTGACCGCGAACGGTTGCACTATGCCTTGCCCCACATGCGCGCCGAGCGCCGCTTCATGCGCCACTCGCCGCTGCTGGTGTGGCTCGACCGTTGGCGCTACCCCCATCCCTGGGGCTCGGTGGCCAGGGAACAGATACCCGTCGACCACTACCAGTATCGCAGCGTGGCCCAGATGCAACGCCGCTATGCCAACCGTCAGCAGGCCAAGGCCGACGGCTGCGGCTCGTTCAGCCACGAGACCGGCTCGGGCTGGCGCGACTACCTGCTCCCCCGCGACGCCTGTCGCAAGGTGAGGTAGATCCGGAGGGCTAGTGTAAGAATTAAAGGAAGCAGGGCGAGGCTCAGCCCACACCATACTACCCATACGGCAGCCACCAGGAAGCAGGCTGTCTGCAGCCACAGGGCCCAGCGCGGACTGCGCTCGAGGCGGATGGCTATAAGTATCAGCAGGGGCGAGGCCCACAGTATGTTTAGGTTCCAGGCGGTGCAGTAGTGGTCGGTGCCAAACCACATGAACAGCAGGAACAGACCCACCACTCCGGCCAGGACGAACAGCACGCGATCGGCCCACCGCGGCCACAGGCGTCGCCACGTGAGCAGCGCCACTGCCATGAAGAACAGCGCGAAGACTACCATCGGCGGGAAGCTGCGTCGCAACGGCGTGCGGGTGTCCTGCAGCAGCTCGCGGGTGGGCGAGACGAGCGGGTCGCCGCCGCGTGTGGCATTGTCAAATAGCCCCTCCATGGCCATGGGGTAGAACATCGACTCCGACTTGTCGCAGACGTGGTCGGCCGACAGGCCCAGCAGCAGGTCGACGCCGAGGGTCCACCATTCGAGGCAGCCCCCACCGGTGGCCTGGTGCAGCCAGTGGCGGTAGCTGTGGTCTTCCCAGTCGCCGTATTCTATCTCCCGCTTGCCGTTGGCGGACTCCACCATGTCGCGCACGCGGGTGGCGCAGTTGTCGCGGAAGAAGTCGTAGCGGTAGTAGCGGTTCTCGGGCTGGTAGTTCCACTCAAGGGCCACATAGAGGTTGTTGACCTCCTGGGACGTGAAGTTGAGCGGCTGCTCCCACACGGCGCGTTGCTCGTAGGCGTACTCGGCCATGAAGCGGTCGAACGTGGTGCGCCCGAGCATGTAGTCGAGCTGCCCGCGCATGAACTTCCAGTAGAAGTGCGGCGTGCCGAAGTTGAAGGTGCCGTAGTTGTAGACCATGTCGAGCCCCATGGCGGTATCGGTGATGCGTATGGCCGAGTGGCCGAAGGTGGTGTAGAAGTCGTTGCCGGGACCGCAGGTGAGCACGCTGGCCGTGGCCGTGGCGCTCAGCGGCAGGGCTTGCGCTTTTGTGGTGAAGGGGGATAGGTGGAAGGCGAAAACCATCACCGCCACCAGTATGTACTTCGTTGTCCTCATTTTAAGCATTATTTGTATTATATCACCTCTCACCTTTCACCTTTCACCTCCCATCAGGCTCCGGTGCCGATATGTTCGTCGGCCACCTCGGCGGGGCGCACGGCAGCCTCGCGGGGCTCCATGTGGAACGGCTCGCCAGCCTTGCCCTGATGCACGGTGACCTGCGGGAACGGTATCTCGACGCCGGCATTGTTGAAGGCGATGTATATGTCCTCGCGGATGTGCTTCCACACCTCCCAGTAGTCCTCCACCGTGACCCACACCCAGACCGATATGTCGACCGAGCTGCTGCCCAGTTCGCTGACGGCTATGACCGGCTCCTTGAAGTCCCACTTCACCATCGGCTCGGCCTTCACCACTTCCCACAGCACCTCCTTGGCCTTGTGCAGGTCGGTGCCGTAAGCCACCGAGGCCACCACGTCGAGCCTTATCTGCGGCTCTTTGGTGTGGTTGATGAGGCTCTTCGTCGCCAGCTCGCTGTTGGGTATGATGATCGTGCGGCCGTTGAAGGGGCGCATGATGGTGTGGAAGATGCGTATCTCCTTGATGTAGCCTTTATACTGGCCGCACTCTATGTAGTCGTCCACCTTGAAGGGCTTCATGAGCAGTATGATGACGCCCCCGGCAAAGTTCTGCAGCGTGCCCTGCAAGGCCATGCCGATGGCCAGACCCATGGCACCCAGCAGCGCTATGAACGACGTGGCTTTGATGCCGATGACGTCCATAGCCATGATGATGATCATCGCCTTGAGCAGCACGTCGACCAGCGAACCGAGGAAGCTCTTGAGCGACGGCTCGGCACCGCGCTTGTCCAGGGCCTTCACTATCAGTTTCTTCAGCATCTTGGCCAGCTTTATGCCAAGCCACAGTATCAGTATGGCCACAATCAGCTTGGGCAGGAATGCCACTGTGAGCTCCGTGAGCTGGTGCAGGCTGTCCTTCACAAACGTGTTCTCGCCTGTAACCACAGCCTTCAGGTCCGTAAGGTCCATGTTCTTCAGGCTGTCCTTCAGGGCCGATGAGATGCTGTCGCTAGCATGCACCATCTGGCCGAATTCGTCCTTCGCCGCCATGGTGTCGGGCGTCTGCGCTGCCGCTGCCGCAATCAAGGCAGGAGTGTTGTCGTCTATCAAAATCATTGCATTACAAGTTTTTTATGTCCTCAAATCGAGCGTGCAAAGATACGCTTTTTTATCCAACCGCCGAAAAAAAAGTACCCCAAACCACCGCCCCCTCACCATTTCACCTCCTCCCCTCAAATCCACTCTCTCTCTTTACCCCTGAAAATCAGTTCCCCAAGCCTTCCCCTCCTGTTCCCCTCCGGTATTTCTTATGTACTTCTTATGTATTTCTTATGTATTTCTTATGTTTTAAACATAAATACAACATAAGAAATACATAAGAAATACATAAGAACGACCGGACCGGAAGGGGAGGGGAACCCCACCGCAACCTCTGGCGAGATTAAGGTTCGTCGTTCTTGGCGTTGGGGACAAGGAAGACGACTGTAAGCGCGCCCACGGCGCCGGCCACAGGCACTATGATGCGGGCCACCGAACCCGCAGGGATGAACACGAAGGTGGAGAGCAGCACCATGACCGTCATCACGCCCACGGCGCCGGCCTTCTGCGTGGCCGTCATGCCTCCGCGTCGCTGATAGCCCCGGATATATTTCCCCAGCCACGAGGCCAGCAGCCACTGCTGCAGCCGTGGCGACGAGCGAACAAACAACCATGATGCCAGCAAGATGAAAGGCGTCGTCGGCAATCCCGGCACCACCACACCCAGCGCCCCCAATCCCACAGCTAGAAGCCCCAGCGCAATGTAAATGTATTTCTTCATTCCGAAGGGATTTTCTTGATTACTTTTGCCGGCACGCCACCCACCACCGTGCAAGGAGGCACGTCCTCGGCGACGACAGCACCGGCGGCGACCACGGCGCCGCGGCCGATGGTGACACCGGGCAGAACGGTGACATTGCCGCCAATCCACACATCGTCCTCGATGACCACGGGGCTCACCGTGCCCACACTCTCGCGGCGCCGCTGCCATTCGAGCGGGTGACCGACGGTGGTGATTAACGTGTGGGGACCAATCATCACGTGGTTGCCTATGTGCACCTCACCGATGTCGAGGATGGTGAGGTTATGGTTGCCCGTGAAGTCGTCGCCGATAAATATGTTTTTTCCACGGTCGCAGTTGAAGGTTTTGGCAATCCATACCCGTTGCCCCACGCCGCCGAGCATCTGCTGCAGATGGCGGTACTGCGCCTCGTAGTCGCGTCCGTCGATGGCGTTGAACGCCTCACATTGCCTGATGGCCTCAGTCTTGAGGGCAATCTTCTCCGGATCCGCAAAACAGTACTCCACCCCTCCCTTTTCCAAATCTGTCATAATAATCACATTTTCCGACTGCAAAAATACACCAATTCCCAGACATGGCAAAAAATAATTTTTGTCAGTTCGATAATTCTTCGTATCTTTGCACTTGCTTTCGAGAGCGAAAGCTGTAAGCAAGAAAAGCATTGCTATATTGTCCTTGCATTTGAATTCGCCAAATTTAAGAAGGAGGACGGAGCATCTATGCTTTCGCTTGGTTGTGTATGCTATTTTTCTGTAGCATAACGTCAGGCGTGAGAATTGTTCCCATAATCCCGTTCCTTCAAAGGTGTTTGGCGATACCTAAATGCAAACGGACATGAGTACATAACCTCATGCCTTTTCTTATTGTTATAAGTTAACGTTCCGTTGGAGGGTCGGAATAAGAAAAGCACAATGAATATAATAGAAATAGCAAACGAATGTATTTCCGACATGAAGCACAAATACTGCGGTCCGCAACCACAAGGGCCTGCTAAGTATTACAGGGGTACAACCTATATTGCCATCCTTGAGGATAACCAGATACTCGATTCTGCAAAATCCAGCATCTTGAATAGTGCTGCCCAATGTATAATTATACATCACTGGGTTGAGAAAATAAGGAATGAGTATGATAGGTTTGATATTGAGTTTATCAGTAGAGATGGGGAGGTTCGTAATAACCGCATAGATGATGATTTTTTGTTGAATGTTGTCTGGATAAACAACTGGTTTAATCTTAACCTTCGACTCTCTTCTAACGCCTATCAGGTATATTGCGAGTTTCCATTGAAATCAATGCCTGTGGTTACAGGCATAAAAAAGATATGGCATCTCTATACCAGATTGAAAGAAGTAAAGACAATGGAGGAACGAATGCTGTTAGCCAAAATGTATCAACAAGACGAAAAGATACTGCAACAAGAAAAAGAGATTGAGGGTTTCAAATTCGCCAATGCCCTATTGGAAAAGGAGCGGGATATGTACAAGGGGTTGCTTGACGACATCAAAAAACTACTACTTAATGAGAAATAAAAAAAACATCAAATAGAATAGACAGACATAATAATAGTACAACAATGAAGGCATTTAGTTTTTTCATACCAGCAGAGAATTTCACTTATTCATTTGTTCTCCCATCAAAGACAATGAATGGAGCAGAATTTGTCAATACTGCTGGATTAAGACATCCGGATTTTTTAACGAAAACAAATGCTGCACGTATAGGACTAACGGTTTCAGATGCAATTGTGGGAGAAGAGTGCTGGCAAGAATATAAAACATTTGCAAATGACTTACAATCTATTGTGAACAAAATTGTTGCGATGAACATGGAAGTTACCTATGAGTGTCTGCAAGATGCTTTTCTTCATATTTGCGATGACCATATTAACAGATTCGGTCGTCTCTTTTATCATGACCTATTATCATATGCCGATTTAGCCACCTATGTTAGCATGGCGATATATGATGCCCCCACAGATGCATATCATTCCTTCTATAAAAATGCTGTCTATAATGTGATGAATACTTTCCCCACTAAGGTATTGCATGATTTTTTTGGTGAATACATTTCATATGCAGATAATCCCGTTTTTGAGTAATACACGAATTTTATAAATATGTTTTAAAGGTTGTGTCCGACACGTATTAGGGTCAAAAAATGAAAAAGGTAATAATATTATCACTATTTGTTGCAATCGTCGCGACATCTTACGCTCAGAAAATCAGCAAGAAGTCAATCAGAACAACTTACGACAAGGATAGAAATCCTACTACTACTATGATAGTTAGAAATGATACGTCATATACTATAAAACAACTGACTTTTGAAGTCGGGTTCAAAATGCCAGGGCAAGACCCCATGAACCGATATGCGGAAACTTCTTCTACAATTAAAGTTCAGGTAGATATTCCTCCATATTCAAGTAGAGAGGTGGTTCTGAAATCAACTTGTCGTCTCCCATATGATTGGTATCTTGGTTTTATTCTAAAGGATGCTTATTTTTCAAATGGGAGCTTCAAAGGTTTTTATGATAATTCGTACTGGGAACAATAAAATAAGACAAATATGATTTGGGTACTATTTTGCTTGGCAATAGCAGCAGTGTTGATTTATTCACTCTATCATACAATGTTTGATGGTGATGCCCCATCAAAGAAAAATATCAAATGGGTCTTAGTCTTTATCATTGTTGCCTTTGTGATAGTTATTATATGTTTATCTGAAGCAAAAACCGGGCCCACGAAATAATACAGATTATGAAAAAGAAAACCATTATCATTATTGTAATCGGAGGTTTAGTGCTGATTGCAGCCCTATGGGGAGCAAGCCGTCATTTTGGATGGTTTGAAGGGAAGGAGCCTGAGCCTGTGGATACGTTTGTCTATGATGAGACCATC